>NZ_JACSPV010000034.1:0-17069 GCF_014836955.1 Bacillus norwichensis | reverse complement strand
GAATCCGGCGGTTGGGCGAAGATTACAGTGAGTGGAAAGACAGGCTATGTAAGCAGCCAATATTTATCAGCGAGTGCCCCTGCCGCAAGTAAGCCACCAGCCAATAAAGAGCCATCAACACCATCCAAGAGCGTCACAAAGTATGTGAACGTACAATCGGGCTCATCATTGAATGTACGGAGCAAAGCGTCAACAAGCGGAAGCATTATCGGGAAATTGTCTTCTGGAGCCAAAGTATCGGTTCAATCAGAATCCGGCGGTTGGGCGAAGATTACACTAAATGGAAAAACAGGCTATGTAAGCAGTGAGTATTTGACAGCAAAAGCGCCAACTGAGGTTTCTCCAGTCCAAAGACCAGTTAACAAAACGACCAAATATGTAAATGTAAATGCTGGCTCGATCCTATATATGCGAAGTCAGGCTTCTGCCAGTGCAAGTGTGGTTGATAGGCTTACACGTGGGACAGCAGTTGAGGTTCAATCTGAAGCAAATGGCTGGGCGAAGGTAACTGTAAATGGAAAAACAGGCTATGTAAGCAGTCAATATTTATCCAAAACAAATGGAAACCCCGAAACTACTGAGCCTAAAACTAAATACATCAACACTTCTTCTGTATCTGGAACAAGTATGTATAAGAGTGCCTCAACCAATTCGTCTGTTGTCATTCAAATTGCTTCAGGAGTAGCTGTTCAGGTACTTTCGGAAGAAAATGGCTGGGCAAAAGTAAAGGCCTACGGTTCTACTGGGTATGTTCAATCCAAGTTTCTCTCGGATAAAAAACCAGTTAATAAACCTAAACCGGATGAAGAATTGCCGGGATCAACTGATCAAATCAGATATGTATCAGTTAATGCCGGATCTAACTTAAACATGCGATCTGCCCCTTCAACAACAGCAGCAATTGTTGCTAAATTGGCGAATGGCACCAAGGTAACTTATCATTCAGACGCTAGTAACGGCTGGGCGAAGGTTACAGCGAACGGTAAAACGGGTTATGTAAGCATTGAATATTTATCACCGGGCACTAATCCACCGGGAGATTCGAACAATGGTTCACAAGCCACCGAATACTCCAATTACAATCTTACTTTGGATGAAATGGTGAAAATTCAAATGGCTGCTAATCCACAGACGGATAAGCAGTATCCGACTTATATAAGAGAAGATGCCTTAAAGCTAAACTCTGGCGCTAAGTCAGGAACTGTTTTAAGCGGTACTTGGAATGTCCGAAGCGGGGCCGGAACTGATTTCAGTTCTCTAGGAAAAGTCAATACAGGGAGTACTTTAAACATCATATCTTCTCAAAAAGGATCAGATGGATATACATGGTATCAGGTTCAATATAAAACCGGATGGGTAACAGCTAAGCCGGAAGATGTAAAATATTACCTTGATCCAAACAATTTCATTAATGACCCAGTAAAATCGCTTCAGTTTATAAATCTATCAAAAGCAGCAAACGCTGAAGCAGCCGAAATAAATGAGAAAATCCTTTCCGGAAAAGGTATTTTAGCCGGAAAAGCTACTTCATTCATAGAAGCAGGCAAAATTCATGGTGTCAACGAAATGTATCTGATTTCCCATGCTTTACTTGAGACGGGCAATGGTGCTTCACAATTGGCTACAGGAGTAAAGATTAACGGTAAAACAGTTTACAATATGTATGGCATCGGTGCTTACGATGGAGCAGCTGTACAAAAGGGAGCAGAGTTTGCTTACAACGCAGGCTGGTTCACTCCTGAGGCTGCCATTATTGGAGGAGCTCAATTTATAGGTCAAAACTATATCAGTGCTGGACAAAACACTCTCTATAAGATGAGATGGAATCCTGCAGCTGCAAGTAGTACAGGAAAAGCCACCCACCAATATGCAACGGATATCGGATGGGCGGTAAAACAAATTACACAAATCCATAATTTGTATATGTTAGTCAATTCATATACACTTGTTTATGATATCCCTGTCTATAAAAAAATGTAAATGAATGTTCGATATATTGAAGCACTCCCCATTTTGATGGCGAGTGCTTCGTTCATTTTACTGAAATTCTTAGATGCTCTTCATATTTCCCTCCGCATTGCTTGCAAGACATCAACTCGCGTAGCTTGCTGGGCAGGTCTCCATCCAGAGAATATCGTGATAATCAAACAGATAGCGATGCTGATAAGTGAAAGGGTCCATGGGATATATGAAAACAATAAATTCTCAGGCGGCGATTCATTAAACATACTTTCAACGACTAGCGGCAAGGAAAAATTGACAGCAAAGCTCACTCCATAGGCAACCACTGTTCCAACAAATGCACCAATTAATCCAATGTAGATGCTTTCCAACAGAAATATCTTTTTGATGATACTAGGATTCGCGCCGATTGCCTTCATGATCCCTATATCAGGTGCTCGTTCCGTAACCGCCATTGTCATAGTGTTATAGATACCGATAGAAGCTATAATCAGAGCGATTGTACCTACTAATATTAAGCCAATTTTCATGATGGTAAAGACCATATTCACTTGTTTCATTTCGTTAACGATTGAAAATGTTGCATATTTATCCATATTCAGTTTTTCGATAATGCCTTCCACATCTTGAACATTGTTTACATAGATATTCACCTGCTCGTAAGTTTTTTCTTCCTCAACTTTCATTTCTTTCTCTTCCGGATCTAATGAACCACCACGAGTCCCAGTAAAAGCCTCAACGTTCTTTAAAACAGAATCCGAAATAAATACATCAGAATGAGTCAGCCAATCTTTTGCAGGTTTTTTAGCAATCCCTACAATGGTAAGCGGGATCGCAGTTGTGGAATCCTTTCTATTCTTCACTTCCATATTTACAGTTTTTCCGATTAAGCTTCCTTTAAAAGCATATTTTTCCTTAACCGTCCCATCATCATTATAGGGGTTGACGTCATCTTCAACTTTTTGTGCCAACTCATCTATGAAGGAATAACCAACAATAATTTCATTTGATTTCTCAGGGAGGCGGCCTTCAGATAACTCGAATCCCGCTTTGATTTCTGCAGGGAAAAAGGCGGAAAAAGTATTAGCTTGAATACTGTATTCTCCCAATTCATATACGGGCGTCTGCTGAAGCATTTGTCTCCTAGTGACGGCCTTGACGTTATCCAATGCCTCAAAATATTCGATATGCCGGTTATTGATTGCTTTATGATTCTCTTGATCATCAATTTGCGCATGAACTTCTATTTCAGTTACAATCCGATCTTCCATCAACTCTTTGATGATTGATTTGTGAAGACCAAAACCAATTGAGGCAAGCACAATTAAAAATGCACAGCCAATAGCTGTTGCTAACATTGTCATAAAAATCCGCGACTTGTTCTTTTTCATATTCTGTCTGACAAATTTGATTTGATCTTTTAGTGTCATGTCAACACCGCCTTCAGTATTTTTCCATCCGCAATTTCAATTGTCCGGTGCCCGATTTCTGCCACCTTGTCATCATGCGTAATAATTAAAAAAGTGATGCCCTCTTTATTCAATTCTTTGATGAACTGAAGTAGTTGCTCCTCTGTGTCGCTGTCAAGGCTGCCGGTTGGTTCATCTGCAAGAATAAGAGGAGGATTGACAGCAAGAGCCCTCGCAATGCTGACACGCTGCTGTTGTCCGCCTGACAGCTCATTTGGATAATGATTTTTGTATTCTAGCAAACCGACTCTTTGTAATGTCGCATCTGTTTTTAGTTTTCGTTCCTGCTCGTTCAATCCTTTTAAAACGAGTGGAAGCTCAACGTTTTGGAAAGCTGTCATACTAGGGATCAATTGAAAGTTTTGAAAAATAAATCCAAGATGCTCTAAGCGGAAATCTGCAAATTTCGCTTCATTCAGATCACTGGCTTTTTCTCCCGCAATCCATATATCTCCCTGAGTCGGTTTGAGGAATCCGCTGATTATATTTAATAGAGTTGATTTACCTGAACCACTTCTTCCAACGATAGTGACTATTTCACCTTCTTTGACTGTAAGGGAAACGTTCTTGAGAACAGGTATTTTGTGTTTTTGTCCTCTCTTTCCAACCTCGAAAGCATGACTTACATTTTTAACAACAATCACGATTTCTCCCACCTTTAACTAATAGCTCTAATCTATTAGACGAGCTGAACACAGAAAACACTACAAATAGATATAGAGGTTTTTTGAACAAAATAGAGAAGAGTTAATGGGATAGAGAAACTTTGAAAAAATGATGCATAATGTTTGAGGAGGAAATGGAGACATAAATGGAGGAATCCATCCTGGCGAAAATTAAAGTGAGGTAGAATAAACGGCTGATCCTCTATGTGGATCAGCCGTACACTCTCATTTTTTAAATAATTTCATTAATACTGCAAATAAGACGATGCCTGCGATAGAACCGAGCGCGAAACCCCAGGAAAAATAATCGGTGACCAAGTAGATAATTAGCATGCAGACGAAATAGCCTAAAGAAAAGCCGATTATATGGTTTTTTATTTTCATTTTTAGCAACTCCTTTTTTTACATAAATAGGGAAATAGAGCTTGCAATCAGCGTAATCATAGATAGGAGCTGAAGTACATTGTGCTGGGCGTCGGGAATGATATGGTCTTTCATAGGCGGTAGCCATTTGATTGTGTCTTTGAAGTGGGATTCGTAAAGAGATTTAGGAAACTGCTTTAAATGAATTCCGGTACAATAGGGCATCCACCAGGTAAGAATCTGCATTATAAGGAAGATAAGGTAAAACATAACCGAAATAGCCATGAGCCATTTGACTTTTGTTGCAAACAATCCGATACAAAGAAGGATGAATAAGCCATTGGTAATGGCTTCCGTGAATTTCTCTTTACGGGTATACTTTGATAGATCATTCCAGGGAAAAAGGTTAAGTAAGGTTGTCACCTCAAAATAAAAAAATAGTAAAATTTGAAGAACTATGGCAATGTTATAATAACCCATATATATGGCTCCTTTCTATAAATCTTAATAAAATAATTTTCGATCTTATATAATACAATTTTATTATCAGACTGAATTGAAAGGCGGTAGTTGAATGCGTGAAAAAAATGATCAGCCAGCTTGGCTGCAAAAGTATATGAAATCTCCATCAAAGCAGCAGGAGCTTTATAAGCGGACTCTCATAATTGTCATGCTTTCCCAGATTTTTGGTGGTGCAGGACTTGCTGCAGGTATAACAGTGGGGGCGCTGATTGCACGCGATATGCTGGGAACAGCCAGTTTTGCAGGAGTTCCTGTTGCATTGTTCACACTTGGTTCTGCTGCGGCAGCTCTGATTGTTGGCCGGCTTTCCCAGAGGTTTGGCCGGCGTTTTGGACTGGGAGCAGGATTCATAACGGGAGGTATTGGTGCAATCGGAGTAGTGGCAGCCGCAGTTATGAATAATGTCTTCCTTCTCTTTGTTTCATTGTTTATCTATGGAGCAGGTACGGCCACCAATCTTCAGGCACGCTACGCAGGGACGGATATGGCTAATGCGACCCAAAGAGCTACTGCTGTCAGTATCGCGATGGTTTCGACCACATTTGGTGCAGTAGCGGGCCCAAATCTTGTAAGTGTGATGGGCAGGTTCGCGGAGGGAATCGGCATTCCACCTTTGGCAGGGCCCTTCATACTGGCTGCGGCAGCGTATCTGCTTGCTGGGCTTGTTCTTATTATTATGCTTCGGCCTGACCCTCTAGTAGTTGCAAAAGCAATAGCGGATGCGTCGGCAAAGAAAGAAACGCATTCTTTCAATAAAGAGGAAGTTACATCTGACAGGCGCGGAATTGTCATCGGAGCTACAGTGATGATTCTTACTCAAATCGTTATGGTTGCTATCATGACGATGACTCCAGTACATATGGAGCATCATGGCCACGGATTGAGTGAAGTAGGGATTGTGATCGGAATCCATATCGGTGCCATGTACTTGCCATCACTTATTACAGGGATACTGGTGGATAAAATCGGGCGAATGACCATGGCTGCCGTAGCAGGTGCCACCTTGTTGGCGGCAGGCCTGGTATCTGGATTGACGTCTGGCGAATCGATGCTAATGCTTATTATCGCACTCGCTTTGCTTGGACTTGGCTGGAATTTTGGATTGATCAGCGGGACGGCTCTCATCGTCGATTCAACCAATCTGTCTACCCGGGCAAAAACTCAAGGTGCCATCGACGTCTTCATTGCTCTTGCCGGAGCTGCCGGCGGAGCGTTATCCGGCATCATTGCAGCTTATTTTAGCTATGCTGCATTATCACTTGCAGGCGGACTCTTGTCTCTGCTGTTGGTCCCAGTTGTCATCTGGTCACGAAGTAAAAGAAAATCAAGAAAAGCAGCTTAATAATTTAAAAGAGTAAGACAGTCAATCAGAGGAAATATAATGTTCGAATTAAAATTCCAAATGTCTGACTGCGCCGTACAGGAAGTACAAGTGCGGGCGAATCGACAGGACGTCGCCGCCTGAGCCAGCCGCCGTACAGGAAGTATCAAGTGTCGCCGCTTCATAGAATGTTGCGATCTGAGGCGGCCTAGCTCCATCAGCTTAAGGGGCAAGTCAAATTGTAACCGTGGTGGCTGAGGAGCCCCATGTGATCGTCATCTAAGGCCACAGCTTTTATTTTTCTAAAATCTATCAAGTCCCAATTGATATCAGTTAATCGATGTCTGATGACCAACTGGGACTTCTTGTTTTTTCACTAAAGGATTGTAAATCTTTGGACTGCTCCTGCTAAGACAAGCTGGTCTTTTGAGCTTGGAAATCTCCTGATCAAACCAAGGGCTGTACGTTTATATATACAGAATGCCTTTTCCTCATTTGAAACTCTTTCGTTCCATTTCTTTCATTCTTTTATGAGCCAGTTATCGAATCCGTACTGAGCCATTCTTTTTTGATTACGGATAAACTCCTCCCCTATATATTACTTCATTTAGCAGAACTCTCCCATTTGTAAGATGAAAGCATATCGGTATTCCATTCAGTATGGGTTCAAAACCTAGTTGAATAATCGGCGGATGCCACAGATTTTCAGAGGAAATTGATCGAGTGCAAATAGGTCAAGACGCATTTGATAATGACAAATATGTTTCATCACCTCTTTACTGCTCTAAATGATATATACGGATGGAAGGTTTCTTTAAATGGTAAAATGAATGGATTGAGTTCAATGAATAATGCACGGGTTTCCTTGGTAAATCGTGACAACAATTTGATAGATTACTTGAATCCGGTTTCCAATGATAACTATATGAATTCAAGTTTAGAATTTCACGTGAAAAAATTTATAAAAAAGTTTAGTTAAGAGTGTAGTGGCCGTACCACCATCTGTCGTCTATAAGGGTGACGCATGAAAGGGGGGAGAGAAGTTTTGGATGATGTGCTCATTGAAAAAATCAAGAGCGGCAATGATCATGCATTCCGATTAATTGTGGAGAAATACCGCAATTACATTTTTCATTCAGTGTATGGTGTTCTGCGCAATGAAAAAGATGCGGAAGACGCTGCACAGGAAGTGTTCATGAAAATCTATACTTCTCTCCCCAAATATGAGAAACAAGGTTTTAAAACATGGATCACGAGAATTGCGGTTAATCATGCCATAGACATAAAGAGAAAAAAGGTTCGACGGCAGGAAGAAATGAATGTTGAATATGAAGAGACGAGCCATGCACCACCTGGAGAAAGTGTCGAACTCCTTGTTTTAAAAAGGGAGAGGCAAAACCTTTTAAGGAAGCGGCTGGATGAACTTCCGGGAAATTATAGAGAGGTCATTGAAGGGTTTTACATAAAGGAGAAAACTTACGAGGAATTGGCACAAGAGCTGGATGTGAAAGTGAAGACGGTTGAAGTGAGGCTCTATCGGGCCAGACAATGGATGAAGAAGCACTGGAAGGAGGATGATTTTTCATGAACCATATCAATTATGAAAAATGGATGTTATATGCGACAGATTCTCTTGATGAAGAAACTCGCTCTCAATATGAAAACCATCTTTACAGCTGTGATCATTGCTTGGAGCTTTACTTGAAAGCTGTAGAAGAAGCTGAATCACAGATGCCGGTGCTGACTAATCCGACAGGGTTTACAGATTCCATCATGAAAGAAATTGGCTGTGTACAAGAAAAAAAGCAGAACAAAGTGAAGCCGAGGAAAAACTTGCGAAGGCAAACTTTGGTTCATTACACGATAGCTGCAGCAATGACACTTGTTCTTATGTCAACAGGTATCTTCTCACAATTGACGTCGACTATCAGCACTTTCGAAAATACAGCTGCTGAACAAGAACAGTCAGTTATAAATGACTGGTTAAATAAAACAGAGTCTATTACAGAAAAAATTGATGACAATCTTAGGGAGGGAAATAAGCATGAATAAAAATCCTATCATAGCTTTTCTTCTCGCCTTTTTTCCCGGCGGAGGATTGATGTACCTTGGAAAAGTGTTGCGAGGGTTATTCTATACAGCGGTTGTTTTTGGCATACCCGCTTTGGCGGTAGCAGCTTTAGCTGTCACAGGTTCTCAGTTTTTTCTTGTCTTTGCTCTAGGCGGGCTACTTATGTATATCGTCAACTTTGTTGATACAGTTGTGACAGCTTCGAAACTGTATAATGGTACCGAGCCAGTGCATGAAGGAGCAGCAATTGATAAAAATCAAGATTCTGAGCGCTTTTTCACCATTGCTCTGTCCTTTGTTCCTGGGCTTGGGCACTTTCAGTTAGGTCTTGTCTATCGGGGAATCACGTTACTAGCTGTGTTTTTGGGTCTTGGTGTCATGATCCTGTTTGTTACTCTGATGACAGGACGATCGGAGTTTCTTATTTTCTTAGCTTCCCTGCCAATCATTTGGATTTATGGATTTTTCGATGCCATGCAGTTGTTGGATCGTAAGTCCAAAGGGGAAGTTTTGCAGGACAGGTCAGTCCTTGAAGAACTGGAAAACAAACGGCCTGACGGCAGAAAGAGTAAGTCGATTGCTACATTGCTTTCAATTGTACCGGGTGCTGGGCACTTGTATCTTGGTCTTCAAAAACGCGGAATCCAGTTAATGGCAGCGTTCTTGTTTTCCATCTATATTCTCGATGTACTAAGGCTGGGACTTTTCCTCTTCATCGTCCCAATCATCTGGTTTTACAGCTTTTTTGATGGACTCCAGAAAGCTTCGCAATATGAAAGCGGGGAAGTGGAGGATGAGCCAATTGTGTCTTACTTAATTAACCATCAAAAATGGCTTGGCATTGGCCTGATTGTACTGGGTCTTTATTATATCGGAGCGAGTGTTATCTTTCCGATGGCAGATCCAATTTTGACGGAAAGATATGGAATCGATCTTTATCTCTGGATTCACTCATATATTCAGCCTGTGATTATCTGCCTTATCCTTATCGGCGGAGGCATCAAGCTTTTAGCGGGTAAAAAAACAAAACAGACCAAGGAAGGTGAAACTAAATGAGGACATGGAGAGTTGGTTCTTTTTCAATGGGCGCAGCCCTTTTATTGCTCGGCGTCTTCCTGTTACTATCACAGGTTTTAAAATGGGGGGACCCGTCGGTAGCCCTTCTTTCTTGGTGGCCGATCATTTTCATCGTTCTTGGGGTTGAGATTATTGTATACTTGGCTCGCTCTCAAAAGGAGAAAATATCCATACAATATGATTTTATCAGCATTATTTTCATAGCTGTCCTTGGAACCTGTGGGCTGGCGATGGCCATTCTGAGTTCGAGCGGTCTTTTGGAGTTGGCTGGAAATGTGGTGAAGGCTGAAGTCCAAACTGCCGATCTTCCAAGATATGAAGAAGCTTCATTAAATAGTATTGACCGGATTGTCGTTGATACGGGAAGCTTTCCTTTAACTGTTGAGAGCACCGAGGAAAAGACCGTTTCGTTATTTGGAACTTACCAAGCTGAGACTCTGAATGGTAAAAAAATGATCAAAAGCCCTTCTGATTATGTGCTGGCAGAGAAAAAAGGAGATACGCTTTTTATTAAACTAAAGGAATTACCTCGTCAGAGGTTTATAAATCATTATAATGATGCAGATGCAACTTTGCTCATACCTGCGGACAAGAAAGTTGAGTTCAAAGGAATCGGCAGAGATTTGACCTTTAAACCTAGAGGATTGAAAAATGACTGGGAGATCAACACACCAGGCTGGGTAAAAATAGAGACGGGCGAAAAGGTAGATTTGAAAATTGAAGCGAATAAAGTATACGAACTAGAAGGAGAGTGGAAAAATATCAAAGATGTAAATGCTGAAGACTTAAAATCTGGGGATATCTCCTTCGGAAAAGGAACAAATACTATCACAATTAATCATGCTAATAGAGTAGAGGTAGACTAAAAAGTGATAAAAAGGTATGATTATTTAGTGGAAGCATCTAGATTAACGCTTCGGTATTTAGAGTTCGAAGGATGATGTGAATTGAAAAGAGCACGTATTATCTATAACCCGACAGCCGGTCGCGAAATCTTTAAGCGGCGTATTGCCGATGTTTTACAAAAGTTGGAGCAAGCAGGATATGAAGCATCGTGCCATGCTACGACGGGTGCTGGGGATGCGACAGCTGCCGCTCGGACAGCTGTGGAGAGAAAATATGATGTCGTCATCTGCTCAGGTGGCGATGGAACAATTAATGAAGTGGTTAATGGTTTAGCGGATCAGGAATACCGTCCAAAGATTGGCATCATTCCGACAGGAACAACGAACGACTTTGCACGAGCCTTGCATATACCACGGGATATTGATGCCGCTGTCGATATCATTACGGCGGGTGACACCATACCGATGGATATTGGGCGAATGAATGACCAATATTTTATCAATATTGCCGGTGGTGGAAAGCTGACCGAGCTGACATATGAAGTACCGGCGAAAATGAAAACTGTCCTTGGACAACTTGCCTATTATTTAAAAGGGATTGAAATGTTACCGTCCATCCGCTCGACGGATGTAACCATAGAGTATGATGGCAAACTTTTCGAAGGAGAAATCATGTTGTTCCTTGTTGCGCTGACCAACTCGGTTGGCGGCTTCGAAAAACTTGCACCGGATGCCTCCATCAATGACGGCCTTTTCTCATTACTAATCTTGAAAAAGACCAATTTGGCTGAGTTCATCCGTGTGGCTTCACTCGCATTAAGAGGGGAGCATATAGATGATCCGAATGTCATTTATTCAAAAGCGAATCATATAAAAGTAAAATCGAAAGAAAAAGTCCAATTGAATATTGACGGGGAATATGGGGGGCTACTTCCGGCAGAGTTTAACAATCTATACCGCCACTTGGAAGTATTTGTTCCTATTCATGATATTCGCCCAGAAGATAAAGTGTAAGCAGCCGTTGTCCGATTTTCCGGCTGCTTTTTTCGTGGCGGTCGATAAGGGGATAAGAGCGGAGCCGAATCGAAATGGAGTTGTCTTAGTTTAAACTTCATTCAGCGGAAGTCTCCCACTTCTGTAATTGGTGATTTGAATACGTATTGATATTCCATTCCAGTAGGGATTCAAACCTTGGCTGAATCAAGGATTAAAGCTTTCGATGCCACAGATTTTTAGAGGGAATTGATTGAGCGGAGCTCGATAAAATCTGGGCGCAATTGATTTGTTCTGGTGAAAAGTCCAAATCCCGAAATTTACAATAATTTATATAAATAAAATTCATCTATTGGCTTACCATTGATCATCAATGACTGGAATTTTTCACCTTCCACTTCGAATCCCATCTTTAAATACAGACTAAAAGCTCTTTCATTGTGTTTCATTACCGTTACTCCAAGGCGAGATAGTCCCATTTCTTTCGACCAACGGAATGCTTCTTTTAACAAGCGCGTTGCCACACCTTTACCTCGGAATTCCTCGGTTACTCCAACAGAAATGCGCGCGGCGTGCTGGCTTCGAGAAGATTCTCCTCCAAGTACCGTTACAAATCCAATCAGACGATCATTGTCTTCTGCGACAATGATTGTGGAATTGCTCTGAAGAAGGATCTTCTCAATATTTTGTTCTTCCTGCTCTTTACTGGTTTTTCTTTCACCAGGTTCAAATAACATCATATTAGAGGAATCGACGCTGGCAATTAAAGTGGAGAATTGCTCTGCATCCTCCAGGCGTATGTGCCTGATCTCCATAAGGCAATCCTACTTTCTTTATTTTACTTTTAATTTTCTTTCTCGTTATAATACCCTATGAAAAATGCCAATCCTGACGCGAAAAAACAGCCCGAAGCAAGCAAAATCCATGAAATAACCAAATCAATATTATGAGAAAATTTCTTCGCAAAAATAATATAGCTGGCAGCTATTATAATCCCCAACAGAAGAAGATTTTTTGCTGCTGTAAATTTCTTTTTTCTGTCCGCCTGGATATGCTTTCGGGTATATTTAACCCCCCATATCGCTAATACTCCTACTAAGATAAATGAAACAATCATGACCCCCAGGCCAATCAACATACATAAATACCTCCCGTTCGACAAATTTATTTTACCACAATTCAAAAATATACGCAGTTTATCGGAGAGAAGTTCACCGACCTGTTAGAAAAAGGAGCGGCATCATGTTGAAATTCTTGTTCTAAAAAAGTACACTTTTGTATAAATAACGATGAGGGGAAGTCATACAGGATGAAGAAGCTGTTTATTGTAGCTTTGATCATGATAAATATGATGCTGACAGCATGTTCAAGTACCGAGAAGGAACACGCTGATGAACAACATGTGAGCGAAAGTCAGGAAGTACAGCACGGTGATATTCGCGAAGAAACGAGTGGCCCACAAGAATTGCCGAAATTTCTCGATGGTAAGCCTGAAGATATGCAAATCGTTTACCAGGCGGCTGCACTCAATCAAGAACTATTGGAAAAAATGCCATGTTATTGCGGATGCGGAGAATCTGTTGGGCACAAGGATAACTATGACTGTTTCATACACGATAATAAAGACGACGACCGCATTGTTTGGGACGATCACGGAACCAAATGCATCGTTTGCCTTGAAATTGCTGCCCAATCAATCAGCGACTACCAAAATGGCAAATCGATAAAAGAAATCCGAAAAGAGATTGATGAGAAATACAAAGAAGGATATGCAGAACCAACTCCGACAAAGGAAGTTTAAGAATGAAGGCACAGGCTGAGGCTTGTGCCTTTTTTGGATAGAAAAAAATATAAGGTGAGAAATACTATCCTTGTTGTGCGGAAAAGAAACGCTGTCCACTTTGAGAAGATACTGCCTCAGATAAGAGGAATACTATCCGGAAAAAAGCAATACAATCCAGTTTGGCCGAGATACTGTCCAAAAAAGTGAAATACTATTCAAGTAAGGAAAATACTGTCCGAGCAAGAGCAAATACTATCCAATCCTCAAGTTAACTATGGGGATTCTTTTCCGATAATGAAACAGCCGGGCACACAGCAAAAAACGCTGTTGGAGGGTGGCTGTGATATCCCAAGAGTTTTAGCTGTCTCATGGTATTGGGATGATTGTGTAGGATATACGCTTTTTTTTTGTTCAATTATGAATCGAATAAATGAATTTATCGCTCTTTTGATTCAAATAACCATCATAGAGGTGGTTGCTTCAATAATGAATCAAAAATCGATGCTTCCATTTAAAATCAGCCCAATTCATCCCTTCGTGCTCCCGTGCTATACTTGTGTGAGAATGGAAAGGAGTGCTGAAATTCGGTGCTGCTTGAGAAATTGAAAGAATCTACTTATACTGTTGTGCTGACAGGTGCAGGTATGTCAACTGAGAGCGGACTTCCTGATTTTCGATCTTCCGACGGTCTTTGGGAGAAAGAGGATCCAAGCCGGATCGCAAGTACGGATGCGCTGAACCGCAATATCGAGAAATTTTTTGAGTTTTATCGTCATCGCGTCATGGGTCTGCAGGAATGTAAGCCACATGTCGGACATGACATTTTGGCTAAATGGGAAAAAATAGGAATCATTAAAAGTGTCATTACGCAAAACGTTGATGGCTTTCATACGGAAGCAGGGAGCAAGAATGTGGCCGAGCTTCATGGCACTTTGCAAAAAGTCCATTGTCATTCGTGCGGGAAAGAATATGATAGCGACAAATATGTAAATAAACAATATCAATGCGATTGCGGAGGCAAACTACGCCCATCTGTCGTTCTTTTTGGTGAAATGCTACCTGAAGATGCTTTGCTGAAGGCTGCTGAAGAAAGTAAGAAGGCTGATCTTTTTATCGTTTTAGGTTCATCACTGACCGTCACACCGGCCAACCAGTTTCCTTTGATTGCCAAGCAGAACGGAGCCTACCTTGCCATCGTCAACATGGAGCCGACAGAGCTGGACATTTATGCGGATAAAACAATTCATGGCCGCAAAATCGGAGAATTGTTGAAAGAGCTTGACGAGGGACTGGTGACTCAAAAATAGTAGCGGAAGGCTTCGGCCTTCCTTATTTTTATGGTATCGACTCATATGGTACAATCGTAAAAGCACATTAGCTGGAAAAGGACGAAAAAAATGAGCAAACAATATGTACCTATTAAGAAAAATGATGAAATAGATGTGATTTTTGAAGATTTGACCCACGACGGAAAAGGCGTTGCCAAAGTTGACGGATATCCGTTATTTGTGGCCAATGCTCTGCCGGGAGAAAAAGCAAAAATCAAAGTGTCGAAGCTGAACAAAGGGTATGGCTTCGGCCGTCTGGTTGACTTATATGAAAGAAGCGCGTTCCGAATCGAACCGGCCTGTCCAATTTTTGCGGACTGCGGAGGATGTCAGTTACAGCACCTCAGCTATGAAGGTCAACTCCAAGCGAAGGAAAAGCAAGTGCGGGATGTACTGGAGCGGATCGGCAAGCTGGAAAATGTAAAAGTCCATCCGGTTTTGGGGATGGAAAACCCTTGGCACTATAGGAACAAAGCGCAGGTGCCAATTGGAGAACATGAAGGTGGACTCGTTGGCGGCTTTTACAAACAACGTTCCCACGAAATTGTTGATATGGAAGCTTGCCTCATTCAGCAAGAGGAGAACGATGCAGTTTTACAAAAAGTAAAGTCCATCTGCGGAGAATTTGGAATCAGGGCTTATAATGAAAAAACGCACAAAGGAACATTGCGGCATATTATGGTCCGTTCCGGAAAAGTGACAGGGGAAATCATGGTCGTATTGATCACCCGTACGCCGGACATTCCGAACAGGAGAAAACTCGTCGAAAGAATTGTGAAGGAAGTTCCGGGAATCAAGTCCGTGGTACAGAACGTCAACACAAAACGAACAAATGTCATCTTCGGTGAGCAGACAAACGTGCTATGGGGAGAGGAAGTCATCTATGACTATATCGGAGACGTGAAATTTGTCATCTCGGCCCGCTCTTTTTATCAGGTCAACCCAGAGCAGACTAAGGTACTGTACGACAAAGCGTTGGAATACGCCGGATTGAACGGTGAAGAAACCGTCATCGACGCCTATTGTGGAATTGGAACCATCTCGTTATTTTTAGCGCAGCGTGCAAAGAAAGTGTACGGTGTAGAAATCGTATCGGAAGCCATCGAAGACGCAAGGAGAAACGCTGAGCTGAATGACATTACAAACGTCGAATTCGAAGTGGGAGAGGCGGAGAAAGTCATACCTCGATGGTATGAGCAAGGCGTGAAGGCCGATGTTTTGGTTGTCGATCCCCCAAGGAAGGGCTGCGACGAAACCTTGTTGCAGACCATAATTGAAATGAAACCCGAGAAGGTCGTCTATGTGTCATGTAACCCAGCTACTTTGGCGAGGGATCTCCGGGTTTTGGAAGATGGTGGATATGAAACTATGCAGGTGCAGCCTGTGGATATGTTTCCGCAGAGCGTCCATGTGGAGGCGGTGGCGTTGCTGCAAAGAGAAATGTCCCATTAAAATAAACATTACTCAAACAAAATAAACATTTCCGATTCCAACCTCAATTTCGTGATAATAAACATATCCGAATTCGGGGTCTTTTTCTGTCTTAGCCCTTGTCTTTCCAGGGTTTTCTCTACTTTCCCATGGTCAACATTTTGAGAGAACTCTATTTTAACTTGCAAAAAAGATGAAAAAATAGGCGAAAAAGCGGCAGAAAAAGCGTCATTTTTGAATCAAAAATCCTCCATTTTGGGGATTCGGCAGGAAATCTTTATTTTAACGGCGACGAGAGAATGCGGGGTGGGGGCTGGTGAAATGGGAAGAGTTTATTTTGGATGCACAGGAAGATGAATAAGAGCTGTTGAAGTATTGTTATAATAAGGTTTTCCAGTGATTTTGGAGAATGTCCAGGCTGGGAAATCTTATTTTATTCATGTTATATGTAAATTGTGATATAATATGAGTATGTAAATCAAGGAGAGGTGCTAACATGGACTTAAATATTAGACCTTCAGCAGATTTAAGGAATAAGTATAATGAAATATCAAAGCAGTGCCGAAATACTAGGGAAGCAGTCATTATTACTGTAAACGGTCGTGGCGATACAGCCATTCTTGGACTACAAGATTACAAGCAAATGAAAGCGGAATTGGAGTTACTTCGAACACTTGCAGAAGCAGAGGAAGATGTACAAAATGGCAGGCTAAAACCTTTCGAAGAATCCGTTGATGTGCTTCGGGAATCTTTAATGAATCGAAAAAATGAAGATGTATAAAATATTGAGGACAGATAAGGCGGAGGACCAACTGCGAGATATTATTTACTATATTGCAGATGATTCCGGTAGCATTGATATGGCACTTTCATACTTAAATAAAATAGAGCAATCAATTAATCGTTTAAAACAATTTCCGAACTCAGGAATGGTCCCACGCTATTCTGTTTTGAAAAAGCAAGGTTACCGAGTAGTCATAGTGGAAAAGCATCTAATCTTCTATAAAGTCAATGATGAAAATAAAACAGTGATTATATACGCAATAGTAGATGGTAGAAGAGAATATGAAAATTTAATATAGTGAATTTTCAATTGTAGGATTGGTCATTTGATTGACACTCATTTAATAGAGATGGCGGCGTTCTTAGAACAGCAGTCATCTTTTTTGGATAAATGAAAACCATACGCTAGGCGTATGGTTCAGGAGAGCTTATAGCGATGTATTAAAAAAGGCTCCC
>NZ_JACSPV010000033.1 GCF_014836955.1 Bacillus norwichensis | reverse complement strand
CTTCACGACGAACTGAAAGATAGGGTTTTAAGATACCTTGAATAAAGTGTACTTACACACTTTATTTGACAAACCCGTCGGGAAATAAAAAGTGCTATTTAAAAAATACGGAGCGTTTGGGCCTCCTCCCTTTGGCAGGGGGTTTTTATATCGCAAAAGAGCGCTTGGTATCCCAACGCTCTATTACATCAAATTGAATTCTGCTCCCTGGGGATACAGAACAATATATTTCTCATCTTCCGGATGGGAATAAGCAATTTTTGCATCTTCCAATAGGGCATTATCTTTTAATTCTTCCATGATTGTTTGTGCTGCTTTTTCCATGTCTATCACATAGTTAAAAATGTTGGCCGTTCCACTGCCAATATCTCCTCCACCACAATGGCCATTTCCTGTCCAGCCTAAACACTCATTCATCAAATCTTCAACATCATGTCTTTTTTCAAGCGTTGATTCCATATCGCTTTCTCTGTAGCTGTATTGGATAACAAGTTGGATTAATTCATCTTCGTCCAAATAATCAAAGCCTTCCTGTAGTTGCTCTTTAGAGAGTTCGTCCATGACTCTTTCTGCCTTTTTCAATAAGGGCAGTTTCTTTTCCTGTGTTTCACCAGTATCACCAACAGTGCCGTAGTGAAGGATAAGGGACTTCCCGTCTTGCCAAACTTCCCAATACAAAATGTCATCGTCCAACTCCTTAATCATTTGAATCAATTGCAACACCACCATTTCTCATCTCTCTTATAAAATAAGATTATAAAATAACAAAGCTTTAGGCAATGCTTTTATGAAGTGTATGGAAATTGTATTAGGGTCTTCAGTATACTTGACTCCATGAAGTACACTGGATATAAGGAATACCAATTCAATGAACAAGAGGAGCCGCTCAATTATGATAAAAGCTTTTGAAGAAAGGCTGAACAAACATAAATTAATTGCTGCCATTAAAGAGCCCAGATCTATTGAAAAGGCGATTAAGTATAAAGATCATATTTCGGCAGTTATCTTAATGACAGGGACTATTTTGAATGTGAAACAGTATGTGGATGTGCTGCAAAGTGAAGGGCTCCCGGTTATTTTGCACGTCGAAAAGATCGGCGGATTGCAGGTGGATAAGCATGGGATGGATATCATTGTTGATTATATTAAGCCGTTTGCTATTGTCACTACGAAATCCAGCATTATTAAACGAGCTAAGTCAAAGGGGATGTTCGTCATTCAAAGGGTATTTCTGATTGACACAGAGGTTTATGATCATTTGTTGAACACCATGGAACATTTACAGTCCGATATTATTGAAATCATGCCCAGCAGAGCTCCAGATTTCCTTGAAAAATTGTCGGAGGTTTCCCCTGTTCCAGTCATTACGGGCGGGTTGCTAACGACAGCCGAGCACGCAAAGGAAGCCTTGGAACGGGGAGCGACAGCTGTGACTACATCCAATACAAAGTTATGGAAATTGGATTTCAATCATCTTTAAGAAATCTTTACAATCCATTCATAAGAACTAAATAATAGACTGGTATATTGATAATCGAAAAGTAAATAGCAAACAGGCGCGAAGAGAGAGGCCGCAAATATCTGTTGTTTAAAAACAGTATATTTGTGGTCTCTTTTTGTCGAGAAGGAGGTTGTAAAAAGCGTCATAACAGCTCTAGTATTTATCGGGACAATATCTCAATAAGAAAGAGGTTGAAAAAAAAATGAGAAAAACACCAATATTTCTGGCACTCTTATTATTTGTTTTTACAGTGCTAAGTGCATGCGGCAGTAACTCTTCAAGTTCTGATAGCAGCAAATCAGGTGCTTCAAAGTCTGGAGAAAAGAATGGAGAAACGATTGATCTGACCTGGTATTACCCGGTGAATGTCGGCGGTGAAATTACAAAAGTAATTGACGGATATGCCGAAGAGTTCAACAAAGAGGGCATTGAGGTTGACGGAAAAAAGGTCACAGTAACACCGGTATATAGCGGAAACTACGATGAGTCCATGACAAAGGTGCAGACAGCGGTTAAAAATGGAAAGGCTCCGGATTTGGCAGTCCTCCTTTCAGTGGATCTCTTCCAGCTGAAAGATGCCATTCTTCCTTTGGATGACATGATTGAAAAGGACCCCGAAGCTAAAAAAATGATGGATGATTTCTTCCCAGGATTCATGTTGAACTCACAGGCGGAAGGAAAAACTTGGTCTGTTCCATTTCAACGGAGTACGGTCTTGCTCTATTACAACAAAGATCAATTCAAGCAAGCCGGTCTGGATCCGGAAAAAGCCCCTGAAAATTGGGATGAGGTTGTCGAATATGGTAAAAAACTTTCGAAAGACGGGCAGTGGGGAATAGAGTTGCCAGCTACCATCAGCGGTTATTGGATCTATCAGGCACTTGCGCTGCAAGCGGGTGAAGGAAATTTAATGAGTGATGATGGTAAAGAAGTATATTTTAACTCTGACGCAGCTAAAACAGCCCTTCAATATTGGGTTGATTTGTCCAAGAAACATAAAGTGATGCCGGAGGGAGTGCTTGACTGGAATACGGTTCCTTCCGATTTCATTGAAGGAAAGACAGCTATGATGCTCTCAACTACCGGAAACCTGACGAATGTTAAAAACAACGCTGATTTTGAATTTGGTGTCGCTTATTTACCGGAAAATGAGCGTGCTGCCACTCCAACAGGCGGAGGAAACTTCTATATTTTCAAGGATATTTCTGAGGAGAGACAGCTTGCTTCAATGGAATTTATCAAATGGATTGCGGATTCTGAACGTGCAGCACAGTGGAGCATTGACACAGGGTATATTGCTACGCGTCAATCAAGCTATGAAACCCCTGCGTTAAAAGAGTACACAGATTCATTTCCGCAGGCGCTGACAGCGATGCAGCAGCTAGAAACCGCCCATAAAGAAATCTCTGTTTACGAGCAGGGGAAAATCATCAAGATTTTATCTGATGCCATTCAAGCAGCAATCGGTGGTTCAGATGTAGACGAAACACTAGAAAAAGCACAAAAAGAGGCTGATGCTCTGTTAAAGCCGTATAAGTAATCGTTCAATGAGGTGAAGGAATTGGGAAAAAGCAAACAATTAAAAGAAAATGCATCTGCCTGGCTTTTTCTCCTTCCGTCCCTTATTTTCCTCATCTTGTTTACGTTGTATCCGATCTTTAAGACCTTTATCATGAGCTTTTTTCAATCGGATTTATCAACTACTGAGCCGGTTTATATCGGTTCGGAAAACTTTAAAATGATGTGGGAAGATGAGGTGTTTCGGAAGGCTTTTATCAATAATCTGCTATTTGCTGTTGGTACCGTTCCAACAAGTGTGTTGATTGGAATGGGGCTGGCCATATTGGTCAATCGGACGATGGTGGGAAGCAGTTTGGCACGAACGTTTTTCTTTTATCCTGTAGTCATTCCGATGGTGACCGCAGCGTTTATCTGGCTGTTCTTTTACACACCTGAATATGGGATGATTAACAGCCTATTTAAGTTCCTCGGTGCAGGGGAGATGAACTTGCTTGGAAATTCAGGCACGGCACTGATGGCTATCATGGTGATGGTTATTTGGAAGGAAGCTGGATTCTTTATGATTTTTTATCTGGCCGCGCTTCAAAATATTCCGAAGGAATTGCTGGAAGCTTCCTATATGGACGGGGCTTCGAAATGGGTCCAATTTAGGAAAATCATTTTCCCCTTGATTATGCCGACAACTTTATTCTCTATTGTCATTGCTACAACCAATGCGTTCAAAACTGTGGATCAGCTTGTTGTGATGACGCAAGGCGGTCCCAATAATGCAAGTAATCTCCTGCTTTATTACATTTATGAAAGTACCTTCCGTTTCCTGGATTACGGAAAAGCATCTTCAGCAACGGTGGTAGTGCTGGTTTTGATGCTAGTGATTGCCTCCATACAGTTTTTTGGAGCGGATCGGAAAATTCACTATAGCTAAGGTGGTGTACAGTTGAGTCGCCTGATTAATATTTTGACATATGTTTTAGCTCTGCTTTGGGCTCTTCCCCTTTTCGGGATCATCTATATGGCCTTTAAAGATACAAAATCGGAAGGATTTTCATTTACATTTAGTAATTTTGCGGTGGCCTGGAACACTGCTCCTTTCGCTCAGTATTATCTTAATACGATGATTATCGTCGTTGTGATTTTGGCTGTGCAGCTTGTTACGATGACACTTGCTGCCTATGCGTTTGCCCGGATGAATTTCATCGGACAGGGAATCATGTTCCTTCTTTATCTCGTGCAGATCATGATTCCTATTGAACTGCTGATTTTTCCAAACTCAAATACGATTGCCCAGCTGGGTATTTATGATACGAAGCTGGCCATCATGATGCCATATTTCATTTCCGCGTTCGGTATTTTCCTGCTTAGGCAGACGTTTAAAGGAATTCCGTATGAACTGGAAGAAGCTGCGAAAATGGAAGGCTGCAATCGGCTCCAGATCATCTGGCATGTATATGTTCCGTTGGCAAAGCCGACGTACATCGCCTTTGGGCTTATCTCTGTATGTCATCAATGGAGCAATTTCCTATGGCCGTTAATTATCACTGACTCCGATGAAAACCGTCCACTGACAGTCGGACTGTCTATGTTTGCCAAAGCATCCGATTCCGGTGCTCAGTGGGGAGTTGTTGGTGCTGCAACTTTGTTTGTTGCTTTGCCGCTTTTGATGGCCTTCTTCATTTTTCAAAAGCAGTTCATATCGAGTTTCATGCACTCAGGAATCAAATGACAGAAAGGGGAAGCGAATTGAAGTATTCCATTTCAACTTATACGTTATTTAAACTTCCCATTGAGGAAGCGATTGAAGCTATTATTGAAAAAGGGTGGAAATCGATTGAGATTATGGGGGAAGGAGAGACTCATGGCAGACGGCTGTTTGACATGGACAGAACACAATTGGAGAAACTGGCGAGACTTGGAAAAGACAATGGTGTCTCATTTGGTTTTCACCTGCCGATTGTTGGATTTAATCCCGCAAAGCCAGACGAAGTGACAGAGCAAATTTGGGAGAAATGCTTGTTTATAGCTGAAATCCTGGAAGTGGACTATGTGTTACTTCATCTTGGCAGTCATCCGTCTGTTAGTGGCGGTCTGGAATCAGCCGCCAATTTCTCAAAGAAAATGCTCGGGGAGCTGCCTGAAAAAACAAAGCTTGTTGTTGAAAATGTCCCTTATGCTGAAATGGCTGTAGGCACTTCTATTGACGAGCTCAATAAGGTGGTTGAAATGATTGATACCCCTCGTGCGGGCATCATGCTTGATACAGGGCACTGTTATATGAATGAGAAGCCGCGGTTTCTAGAAGAATGTACAAAAGCTTTTCCATATTTATATGGTCTGCATATTAATGACAATCATGGTGTGAGTGATGAACATTTGCAGATTGGAGAAGGGACTATTCCTTTTGGGCCTTTATTGTTTGCTTTAGAGGACAGGTCTGTGAAGTACGTGTTTGAAACAAATACGGTTGAACGAGCCGAGAACTCGATGAATTTTGTAAAAATAAATAGCTGGGGGAAGCAGGATGTCGAAAATTCAATTAAATAATGTATGCAAAACATATCCTGGCAGCCAAGGGCATTCTGTTAAGAATTTCAATTTGGATATTGAAGAAAAGGAATTTATTGTACTTGTCGGGCCATCAGGATGTGGCAAGTCAACTACTTTAAGAATGATTGCTGGTCTGGAAGACATTTCTGAAGGAGACTTGTTGATTGATGGCCGCAGGGTCAATGAGATAGAACCGAAAAATAGGGGGATTTCCATGGTTTTCCAAAATTATGCGTTATATCCCCATATGACGGTGTTTGAAAATATGGCTTTTGGATTGAGGCGTCAAAAGACGCCAAAAGATCAAGTGAAGGCAAAGGTTGAAGAGACTTCCGAAATCTTGGGATTGACCAGCTTGTTGAAAAGAAAACCGAAGGAGCTTTCTGGGGGGCAGAGGCAAAGGGTAGCCCTGGGCAGGGCGATTGTCCGTAACTCAAGTATTTTTCTGATGGATGAACCGTTATCGAATTTAGATGCCAAACTGCGTGTGCATATGAGGGCAGAGATTATTAGATTACACCGCCAGTTGGGAACAACGACGATTTATGTTACCCATGACCAAACGGAAGCTATGACGATGGCTACAAGAATTGTCATTATGAAAGATGGGGAAATTCAGCAAATTGGTACACCTTCCAAAGTTTACAGCACACCTGAAAATATGTTTGTGGCAAGTTTCATTGGGCTGCCGGGCATGAATTTTCTACGTGGCAAGGTGCAGGGCGATCGATTTGTTTTTGGCTTGGGCGAAGCATCCTATTCATTCTCGGAAAGTGAGAAAAGCATTGTAAATGCCAATCATGGTGAAGCAGTTGTGTTGGGAATTCGGCCGGAAGATATTGCTATCACTTTTGAAGAAACCACTTTAAAAGGAGTGGTGGAATTAATCGAAAGAAACGGGGCGGAAATGCTTGTTCATACGCGATTGGCAAATCAAGAAATTGTCATTAAATGTAAAACGGACGAAACCTTGAAAACGGGGGATAGAATCAATCTTCGCTTTAACCAAGAATCCACTCATATATTTGATAAGAAGACGGAAAAGCGGTTGACAGAAAACGCGATTCAAAAAGAAGCTTTGCTAACATCTTGCTGACAACGGAGGAATCAATCATGAATATTGATGATTTTGAAGCGTATTGTTTTGATTTGGACGGGACGGTTTATTTGGGGAATAATATTTTGCCTGGAGCAAAGGAAACACTCGATTTGTTAAGAATGAATCAGAAAAAAATATTATTTATTACGAACTCGCCAACCCAGACCCGAGAAGGCTGCCGAAAAAGACTGGAAGCATTAGGGGTAGATGTATCCAGCGAGGAAATACTGACAGGTCCTTTTATTTCGGCTTTATATTTCTCGGAGAACTTTCCTGACGCTCTCATTTATGTTATCGGAGAAGAGGCAATCAAAACAGAATTCAATCATTTCTCACTGAAAATGACGGAGGATCCCTTGGAAGCGACACATGTAATCGTTGGACTGGATCGCTCCTTTACGTATGATAAGTTGAACCTGGCTATGACGGCTGTCAGAAATGGAGCGAAGCTCATTGTGACAAATCCAGATCCAACCTGCCCTGTTCCGGGGGGAGTTGTTTCTGATACTTATGCGATTGCCCGCGCAATTGAAGTGGCATCAGGACAGCCTATCTTTGAAGTAACCGGAAAGCCTTCGGCTTTTTATGGGGAACGGATTCTGAAACAATTAAACGTGGATAGAGATCGATGCTTAATTGTGGGTGATCGGTTGGAAACTGATATTCTATTGGGCAAGTTTAGTAAAATTCGTACGTGTCTTGTCCTTTCTGGAGTGGCAAGGAAAGAGGATGTTGACCAGATGAAAATTTATCCGGATTATATTATCAAGGATCTCAATTCGTTATTAACTTCATTCAGCAGAAGTCTCCCACTTTTGTAAGTGTGAGATGAATGTTTATTGGTATTTCATTCAGAAGGGGTTCAAACCCCGACTGAATAAAGTTAAAGCCTCCGGCGGATACCACAGATTTTCAGAGGAGATGTATCGAGCTTGAGCTCGATACAATCTGAGCGTAAAGGTGAATTTGATAAGTCTTGTTGAAAAGTGGTAGAAAGAGCGGCGAATAGGTCACTCTTTTTTTGTTTGAATCTCTTCTTGTAAATCTACATGAATCTTCCAGTTTGCGGAATCAACATCCGCTTTTTTTACGGATTCCCTAGAAAAGACAAACGACCATGGCAGTGCAGAATCCCCTTTTAAAGAGAGATCCAGTTCAAACTTTTCAGCAGCAACCAAATGATTAGCTGAGTCCGTAATTTCCACTATCGCCTGTTTGATGTCCAACAGTTTCTCATAACCATTTCTTAGCAATACTGTGGCGACTGCTCCCTCATTTTTCTTGTATTTCCCTCTTACAAGTACTGCATCAAATTTCCCAGTGATTGGTGCCTGCTCTTCAAAAAAGGTGAGCAGTTCTTCTTTTTGCTTCAGTGTAAGTTTGTCTTTCCATACAGGATGGAACTGTAATTGGCTCATATAATTCCCACTTTCCAATATTTGTTCAATCATATGAAATGGTATTTCTGGAAATATAGGGATTGCATTCGACATATTTCCCAAGAAATAATTCTAATCAATACGAATAGATTGTATATTAATTGTTTCACAAACTAACCCTCTTTTAATCAGATTCATCTCCAATTTCAGATTTTCCAGCGAGTCTTGATGAGATAAATCATGAGCGAAGGTTTCGACCAGATTTCTAAATGTAATGGTTGTAATGATTTGCAGGACATGAAATAGTTCCTTCTCGCTGGAAATGTTCAGTTTACTTCGATCAATCAAAGCTGCGGTTGCCTTGAAGTTCTCTCCATGCTTATTACTATCACTGATCATTCGAGCGAATGAGCTTTCTATTTTCTGTGTCATGTTCAGAAATGCATTTTTCAAAAAATAGAAATGCTCCTCTTCTTCAAGCATCCGTTTATAAAAGTCAAATGCGGTTTCAAACAGATCTCCCTCACGTTCCGTTAATATGGAGATAAAATTGTATTTCTCTTTTTCGGACAGCTCAGTCAGTAAAAAGAAAAAAGCATCATCCTTGTCCTCGAAATATTGATAAAAGCTTCCACGCGGAATACCTGCTGCTTTCACAATATTGGAGATGGAGGCATCAAACAGTGGTACTCTCGAAAATTCAGCTTGTATAGCTTGAATCAATGTTTGTCTTTTTTCATCTGGTAAATTGTAAAATGTCAATTTAGGCATCGTATCTTTCACCCTTTAATAATAGTTTTCCCTATTTTCTGCTTCCAAAAATTTCACAAAGTAGTTGATTGCCAATACTGGAGATTTTTTCACCATTTCAGTGTATTTTCTCTTTAGGGAAGAAGAAGCAACCTCACTTTTTTCGATTCGCTCGATAATATAATCAGCACTGATTTGTTGGATTTTTTTCCGCTGGTGTTTAGCTTCTCTGGACAGTGCCATGCCGAAAGCACCTAAAACAGCATACAGGATGATAGTCAGCACCATGTTTTGCTTGTCTGGAATGAAAAATAATATGGTAACGAGATTGAAAACAGAAATAAGGATTAAAGGCAGAGACCAGAATCCGTATTTTGATGATTTTCTTAATAAAGGGGTTATAAGCTCATTTAGTTTTTCAAGTTCTCTCTGGATAAAAGGAGGAACATTTGCGATTGGAAACATAATTGCTTCACTCCTTATTTTGCTGTATTTGTCGTAAAAATTCTTCGCTAATTTGAAGCGGATCATCAAGTGTCAGGTTTTGCTCAAAGCGGCTATGCTTTTTGATTTTGTTGACCTGATCATGGATATTTTCCATTTTTTCATCAAGCTTCAATGCTGAAAATGCAGCTTCGGTCAATTCCTCCTTGAGCTCCTCCGGTATTTCACCACTATATTTATAATAGATTTTATGTTCGAGACTGGCCCAGAAGTCCATGGCAATTGTCCGAATTTGAACTTCTACATATACATTGTTCACTTGATTGGACATGAAAACCGGAATTTGAATAATTAAATGCAGGCTTCGATAGCCATTAGACTTTGGATTTTTGACATAGTCTTTTGCTTCAATTAATTTGATATCTTTTTGATTTTGCAACATGCGACTTATCTTATAAATGTCGGAAATGAAAGAGCATGTAATCCGAACACCAGCAATATCTCGAATGTTTTCTTTTATGGATGGAAGTGTAAGGTCATACCCTTTTCTAAATGCTTTATTGATAATGCTTTCTGGTGACTTCAGTCGCGATGTAATATGCTCAATCGGATTATAATCATCAGCATATTGAAACTCTTGTTTTAAAATATTAATCTTTGTATTCACTTCTTCTAAGGCAAATTTGTAACTCATCATGAAACGGACCAATGAGTCCTTCAAATTTTTCAAACTGTCAAGTTCATTTTCAACTATTGTTGCCATTATACAGACTCCTTTTGTGACACAATGTCATATCTATATGTTCAGTGTAAATGACAATGTGTCACTAGTCAATTGATCTATTGTTAAAAAATGAGCTAAAACAATAGATTGATATATTTGTAAAAAAATGGTTGCGAATAAGTTTTATGAACCAATTGTTACCTTTTGATCGGTTAGGTCTTTCGTTTCGTTTTATAATGAAAGGCACTCAGTTCACATTGCAAATGCTATGATACTTATTGATAACAAATTGTAAAAAGGGGATTATGGAATGAATGTTAAAAAGTTTGCCATGTTGATAATGGCAGTTTTTTTACTAGGAGCATGTGGAAGCAAAGCCGACGATAAAAAAGAAAAGGCGAAGCCATCTGCTACTGAAGAGAAAGCAGATGACAAAAAAAATGTTGAAGAGGATGTTGAGCAAGAAGAGGAGAAGAAGGAATCCCCAAAAAAAGAAGATGACGAGTCTGAATTGAACTCGTATATTAAAGAGAAAACAGGCGGGGATGTCAAAATTGTTTATACAAACAAAAAACCTGAATTAAAGCACGCTTATAGTGAGGACGTGACGATTGAAATTGATGAGTACCAAATTGTTCACGTATCTAATATGAACGAGTCGGCTAAGATCGATTTTGACGATGAGGACGAAGGTTATGTCCTCACTTATAAAATGACATTGGATAATAAGGCCGAAGAGGATGTTTATTATGCAGGTGGTGTTTCTTTGTTATCAGATGATGGCGGAGAATACATTATTCCACGACAGCATTTTGTTGATCGTGATGAATGGATGAAGGACGGCAGCACGGAACATGCCTCTCAGTATTCAAAAGGGAAAAGTTTTACAGGAATGAATGCCCATACGATGACAAAAGCGCAATTTGAAAAGTTGACCACGCCTACGCTGAAAATTGACGCATTGTTCCTTGATGACGATGTTAGCAAGAAGCTTGGGGAAGACGCGGTTTTCAAACTGCCTTTTAATGAGGGTGGTGCAAAGAAGGCAGAAACTACAGCAGAGCTTTACCAGGATAAGATGGTAACAGACAACATTGCGGATAAAGAAATCTTCTTCCAAAAGACTGATATGAATGAGACTAAAGAAATTGATGAAGTTAAGATCACATTAGATGGTGTTCAGTATGCTAATGTGACTCCGACAGATGCCCATGCTGACAGATTCACCAATTTTGGTGATGGCGGATTGGTGGCATTAACTGTGAAGACGACAATCGAAAACGGAAGCGAGACTCCTTTCGATAAGTTTTTGATCGACAGAAAGCTGGTTATTGACGATGATCGTGGAACGATGTTCAACCAAGGAATGCTTGAACCGAGTTACAGCGGTACGTTCAAACCTGGCGACAAAGATGAGATTCTCACTGTGTTCCTATTCAGAAAAGATGAGTTCGACATTTTCAAAAAGTTTGAGCTGCAAATCGGACCTCTGAAAGATGAAAGCGCCAAGGCTTTATTCAAAGAGAAATCTGTCTCATTTGACTTGCCTGTGGAGAAGTAATGACTATGCTAAAAATAAACCCGGCCCATATTCCATGGGCCGGATTTATTATAGGTGAGAAAATTGGGAGGGAAGTTGTTCTAATAATCAACGGGCGCTTCTATTATTCCATACCTGCATATAATATTCCATTGCTTGATTCAGCCAATTTTGTTCATCTTCTGTAAATGGAGAAAATGTCATGCTTTCAAGCTCTTGAATATCAAGTTCTTCAACATCAGTATCAGCCAGTTTTTGCATCAAGTCATCACCAAGAAACTTAAAAGAGGCTTCTAAAGATGTTTTAACCATTTGTTGTACTTCCGGATCTTCTACTGGCCTGCCATACAATTGTTTTACTTCCTTAGCCAATTGAATATAGGATTGATCTAAGGTGATCTTTTCTTCTTCCGTTTTCTTTGATAATTCTGCGACTATATCCGCTAGCTTATGTCGCTCCATCCATTCATTTTGTATATCTTCCGTTTGCATACCATGAATAAGGCTGAACAGGACGGTGCTGTCTACTTCTCCTTCTTCTTCAAGTAATTTAATTACTCTCTGAATGGCTGCCATAGATTGTTCAATCTGTTCATGTTCTTTCTTTAGTGCTTGCAGGTGGAGGGTTAACGTTTCGTTTAAATCATTTGTAATACTCGATTCGTTTAGCAAATCCAGAATTTTATCCAAGCTATATCCGAGGAATTTTAAACTGATGATTTTCTGCAAAATTAAAATATCTCTGTGCTTGTAAATGCGGTGACCTGAAGTTGGATGCTTTTCTGGCTGTAAAAGTCCAATTTCGTCATAATAATGTAAAGTCCGAATAGAAATCCCTGTTTTTTCTGAGAATTCTCCGATAGAATACTTATTATTTTCTTTCATACTGATACCCCCATAAAGAAGATTACAACCATTATAAAACCTCACGTAACTGGAGGTTCAAGTTGGATTTGCAACATTTTTTCGTTTCATACTGAATTAATTACTAAACTGGATAGTCTGTTTAAACAAAGGTGTCAGCTTCTTGCAAAAGCTCTTATGGTTGCAGGATAATATGGATAGGATTTTATTAGCTAAAACTGATCTTTAGTTGATTCAATAGTCAGGAAGGATGGATCACATGAGTATACCTAGAGCATTATCAATAGCTGGTTCTGCCGCGCGAGGTGGAGCTGGAATTCAGGCGGATCTAAAGACATTTCAAGAGATGGATGTGTTTGGACTTAGTGCCATTACAGCGATTGTAGCCAATCACCCGCGCACAGATCAAGGTGTTTTTCCGCTAGCTTTTGATGCCATTGAAGCACAGGTTTACACTGCATTGCGCGATATTGGAGCAGATGCGATAAAAACGGGGATGCTTTTTACTGAGGAAATTATCACTAATGTGGCGAAGTGGATAGAGGAGACGGACACGCCTAATATTGTTGTAGATCCAGTCATGATTGGGAAAATGGGGTCTGCGTTGTTAAAGGACGATGCCATTGAGGCGGTAAAAACAAAATTGATCCCATTAGCCACTATCATTACGCCGAATATGCCCGAAGCAGCAAGGCTGTTGGAGATCGATCAGCCGCTTCGTTCAGTAGATGATCTGAAACAAGCAGCAGTAGAATTACAAAAGCTGGGTCCCAAATATGTACTTGTCAAAGGCGGGCGTTTAGAGGGTCCTGCGGTCGATGTCTTATTTGATGGTGAAAAATTCCATATGCTTGAAGCGCCACGAATCGATACGATTCATACAAATGGGGCAGGATGCAGCTATTCAGCAGCCATCACGGCTCAGTTGGCCAAAGGAAAATCAGTCCAAGAAGCTGTGGAAGAAGCGAAAAAATTCATTACAGCAGCCATTCGGCACTCGATTACATTTAGACGCGGCGTCGGTCCAACATACCATGCCGCCTATCAGAAATATGGTGAAACAGGGGTTCATATCACAGTTGAATAAAAACTAAGAGGGGAGTCTAAATATCCCCTAAAATGAATCAGCCGAAGATTTTTCTTCGGCTGATTCTGGATTTTGGGCGGTATTTGGTTAAGCGTGAACGCTTTTAATGGAACTTGCTTAAGATTGGAATTTCTAACGGCAATCGTGATTCTACCTAATAAAATCTACAAAAAAAACGGGAACTTATCTTTCTTCAAGATGAACAATAGTTTGAGTTGCAGCAACTCAGCTAACACAAGAATGTCCCCCAGTTCACTGTTCCGATTGGTGATATTGCTGATGTAGTCGACGAACTTGTTCTGCAAGCTCAGGAACAGGGCCGTCTACTTCTGTATCACTTATGACATCCTCGATCGGAAGACTGCGGACGCGCGATGCAGTCACCCCGAATTCATTCAACCATTGTCCCAATTGTTTGGAGGAACTTGCATAAACGATCCGTCCTAATTTAACCCATCCATGTGCAGCAGCACACATAGGGCAGTGCTCGCCGGAAGTATATACTGTCGCCTTGCTTCTTTCTTCCAATGTCATGTTCTGAGCGGCCCAGCGCGCCAATGCAAATTCCGGATGTTGAGTATGGTCACCGCCGGCAACATGGTTATGGTCTTCTGCAAGTATTTCTCCGCTGGCTGAGACGAGGATGGAGCCAAAGGGCTCGTCTCCCTTCTCTAAAGCTGTCTTTGCAAGCTCAACACAACGCTGCAGATATTTTAAATCTGTCTTATTGATCATGATTGAATCCTCCTTATCATACAGGTTTTCGAAGGGGATTTTACTTTTCTTTAATGCAGTTATACTAAAAACTGCAACTTTTTATCCTGACCATTGATCATGTATCGAAACAGCAATTAAATATTATACACTGATGCATCTCTCCGCTGTTGCTTATTTATGACAATGATAATGGCATCTTACTTTTTTTCACTTGCCTTTATTAATAGACTCTCAAATTCCTTGAATCCAAGTTTTTTTGCATGTTGCAAAGGAGTGTTCCCATCGCTATCGCTTATAGTCACATCTGCTCCATGTTCGAGTAGCAGTTGTATAATTTTTTGATGTTTCTCTCCACCATTGCCCAAAATAACAGCTTCTAATAATGCGGTCCAATGCAAATTGTTGATATGATTAACATCAATGTCTGAATGGGTAAGTAACTCGCGGACAATTTCAACATGTCCACGTTCTGAAGCTGGAATCAGCGCTGTACCTCCGAATCGGTTTGTAAGCTTTGTATCCGCATCAGCTTCAATTGCTAGCTTAAGGATTTCAAGTTTTCCTGATGCTCCGGCATGTAAGAGCACATTGTCTAAATTGTTGTCGCGAATGTTAACGTCAGCGCCTTTTTGGATCAAAGCCTTTACTGTCTCTACTTGATTGTTATAAGTGGCGGCCATGACGGCTGTCCTTCCTTGGTCATCTGTTGCATTAATATTTGCCCCGTCTTGAAGCAATGCCAAAACATCATCAGTCTTTCCATTTTCTGCTGAAGCAATTAGCTGTTGATCCATTACCTCCACCTTCTTTTCACTGGATTGTGGTTGTTGCTGTAAATCTTGTGAAGAGTTTGTAACACTTTGACATGCGGAAAGCAGAGCGATAATAAAGATTAAGCAGTATCGATTCATCGTCCACCCTCCTTTTTTGACCCTATAAAAATATGGTAACATGAAGGCATCTTAACGAAAAATATATATAAAATATGATTTGCTAAGGTTTTTCATATATAAAGAAAGGAGTGCTCTTTAGATGGACATTAGACAGCTGCGATACTTTATAGCAATTGTGGAGGAGGGGAGCATTTCAGCTGCTGCGAAGAGACTTCATCTATCTCAGCCTCCTTTAAGTCAACAATTGAAAGCGATGGAAGAGGAACTGGACTCAACATTAGTGGAGAGAAGCCGAAAGCACATAAAGCTGACGCAAGCCGGAGAAGCCTTATACAAATATGCCTTGCAGATGGATCAGCTAATGGAAGAGGCGAAAAGGGAAGTACAAGAAGTTGAAAGCGGGGTGAAGGGAAGACTGACAATAGGAGTGAATACACTTTCGGTTGCAGAACTGCCTGAAATTCTTCATAGTTTGCGCGAGCAGTATCCTAAAGTTACTTATACGATTCAGCAAAACGAGTCTGCCCACCTTTGTAAATTAGTCAAAGACCGGATAATTGAACTTGCTATCATTCGATTGCCGCTGGAGTTGGATGATTTTTCAGTTCTTCATCTCTATACGGAACCGTTTTATGTTATTACATCCAACAAGGAGAAACGATTTAATGATGACGTATTGCTTAAGGATATTCAGGACGTGCCGCTCTTATTGCCCAGTACACAGGGGTTAGGTGTACATTATTTGATTTTGGAAGCTTTTTCCCGATTTCATCTGCACCCGAAAATTATTGGAGAATGTTCAGATATTTCACTTTTGATGGATTTGGTTTCATCTGACTTTTGTGCATCAATTGTTCCGGAAACATTGGTGAACCGGTATAAAGAGTCAGCTGTATATGCTTACAAAATATCCAGCATGATGGACATGGCAGCCCCAGTCGGATTAGTCTGGTTGAAAAATCATCGCCTATCTAATACAGCCCGAAAGTTTATCCGATTGTACAAAAGCAAAGTACTGTATTCGTAGCGTGCATGCCTGTAACTGTTTTAGGCTCTCGATTCGTTAAGGGAGGGATCGACGTTTCAAGACGGAAAGTACGAATACAGCTCACCTATAGCAATTGCCAAATTTGATGCTTGTTTAGAGCCCATGGAAATCACTGCTTTCTATGGGCTCTAGACTTGAATGGAACTTTCGTCTATTATTCTCATTGGTGAAAGTACCTTACTTATTTTCCCCGATGATGATACAAGACAAATAGAAGCAAAATCATCACAATATCCAGTCTTGCTGCAAAAGCAAACTGCATGAACCCAGATGAAATCAAAGGAATTTTTGTCAATATCAATGCTGCCACCATGATTCCCATTAAGGGCACTGCAGCCAGCCTTGCTCCCTTATTGATCAAAATCAAAATCCCGCACACAACCTCGGTCACCGCGACTGCAAGCATCAGCTTTTCGGGATACGGCAGCCTCAGCTGTATGAATGTGCCTGCCAGTTCCTGATTCATCCATTTCATGGCCCCGGAAACAATGAACACATAGGCGACCGCCCATCTTACCAAAGTGATCATTACCATCTCCCCTTTATAAACTATATGTTTTGTGTTGGACAAACATTGCTTGTTTTCATTTTTTATATCTGGTTTATGAGGACTGCAGATTGATTCAATAGCGCATCGTTTTTATCCGACATCGGTTCAATCTATTTCTCCGAGAGAACTTCTATTTTGATGAAAGTCTGGAGTTCTGCAATTTAGGAGGGGTTAAAAATGGCATAAATCTTGCGTGTTAGAAAATTAGCAAGCTGCAGATGAACTAAGCCATTTTTTATTGGTTCCTTTAAGAAGGGGGTCTGATAAAAGGAAATACGTTAAGCTGTGGATCTTACTGACAAGCATGGCAATTTATGTACTTTGGAAAAATCATGATATCGGTTTTTTTGAAAGCGTCATCAATCACAGTGGCAGAAATTAATTCAAAAATGAATAGCGCCTGCTGTCAAACGTATTCTTTTAGAATGGTGGCAATCACTTTTATGGGAAAGGGAGTATTTTTTATCCCTTAGAAAACTAAAAAAGTTTTGTGGGATTTATTACTTGGGTTAATTTGGGCGGCGATTGGTTTTGGCGATATTTTATATTTGACCAAATTTTTTAAAGTCTGTCCGTCAGAACTTCATAATGATCAATGAAATAATTAAAAAAATCACATCATATGAAAAAGAGGAGAATCACTATGGCAAGAACAATTAAAAACAGCACACCAAAAAAAGACGGATTTAGAATTCCGGGAGAATTCGAACCGCATAAGGGATCATTCATTATCTGGCCAGAAAAAGGCTTTGCATTCAGGAATGGAGGAAAACCCGCTCAGGAGGTGGCAGTTATCGTTGCAAATACCATTGCAGAATATGAAGAAATGACGGTCATCTGTTCTGCGGATCAGTATGAAAATGCAAGAGCAAGATTATCTGAAAGAGTCCGGGTTGTGGAAATGTCAACGAATGAATCATGGGTTCAGGATAAAGGGGCATTTTACGTGATCAATGATGAAGGTGAAATGAGAGGAGTTCAATTTGGCTTTAATGCATATGGAGGGCTCAAAGACGGTCTTTACTTTCCGTGGGATTTGGATCAGCAATTTGCACAAAAGCTATTTGAACTTGAAAATATAGATTCATATGATGCAAAACACTTTATTCTTGAAGGAGGAGCCACACAGTATGACGGAGAAGGCACTATTATTTTGACTGAACAGTGCAACCTGAATCCGAATCGGAACGGGGATATGTCAAAAGAAGAAGTGGAAAGGAACTGCAAGGAATATCTAGGCTTGGACAAAGTGATTTCTCTAAAAAGAGGTATGTTATATGATGAAACGGACGGTCATGTGGATGATATTTGTTTTTTCATCAAACCAGGGGTAATAGCTCTTTCATGGGTTGATGATGTAAATCACCCACAGTATCCTGTATTCAAAGAAGCTTATGATGTTTTAAGTAAAGAAACGGATGCGAAAGGGAGAAAGTTTAAGATCCATAAAATTCATATACCGGAGGTCATCCATATAACAGAAGAGGAAAATAAAGGCTTTGATATTGCTGCGGATGCGGCGCCCCGTGAACCAAATCAGCCGTTGGCAGTGACTTATATTAATGGACATTTCGTGAATGGAGGATTTCTAGTTCCTCAATTTAATGACCCTCGAGATGAGGAAGCTGTTCAAAAACTTCAAGAATTGATGCCAGACCGAAAAGTGATTGGCCTTCCGACTAAGGAGTGGTCCCTAAGCGGCGGCAATATACATTGCATGACGCTGGTCCAACCTAGACCATAATTCTGTCAAAACATCATATCCAATGAGAGAAAAGCTTGTAGAGAAAAGTATAGTTTCTACAAACTTTTTCTTTTTTTTGTACTTTGATTGTTTCCATCTGAATTTGTGCCCGAACTATTGAGCCAGGAAATATTGGCAAGAGTCAAAATTGGTATGGTGAATTTGACGTCCCTCCTTCCAACTATTTTGCATAAGCTAATACATGGATTTAAATTCATTCAGTAGAAGTCTCTGACTTCTGCGAGTGGGGGATGAAGACCTCTTAATATTCCATTCAGTGGGGTTAAAACCCCCAACTGGATCAAGTTAAAGTTTTCGGCAGATGCCACAGATTTTATCGAGCGGAACTTGAAAAAATCTGTGCGCAAATACGCCAAGGCGCATTTGATAAGCAAGGGAGGGTGTGAAGGAATATGGGATTGTATTTCAATGAAGAAGAACAGTATATTTATAAAAGTGAAGAAACGATTGATGAACCCAACCAATCGGTTGCTCAAATAGATGAATGGTCCGAGTTTTTTGAAGCACAGAAAAAATCGAACACAAGATTACAGCAAGCCTTTTTTGATTTAAATAAAGTCATGAAACAGCAGGATCAGATACGAAAGAATCAATGGAAGAAAATAAACTATCAATTGAAAGACTTGAGAAGAAATGACCGGAAACATGCTGAAGACTATGAAAACGTTAAGGGCCAGTTGACGATTATTGATGAAAAAAATCATAAACTGGAGGTGATGCTTGAGCAGGAAATCATTTTTAAAAAAGAAGTCATGGAACAGCTTCTGCAGGTCAGTGGTACGAATGCAGAAATTGAACAACGATTGAAATCAGTGGAAGTTGACAATGAAGAGCTTTTAGCGAAACTAAATCAACAATATGAACTCCAAAAAGAGATGACTGAACAAATTTCGAAGCAGGAAGAAAGGCACCAGGAAGTGATGAGCCGATTGGATAGCCAAGAAGCAGTCACTGAAAAAATCCTCAGACAGGTGACTAATATTCGTTCCATTTTGTTTGAAAGGGCCAATTATCTCGCTGAAAAAATCGAAAACAGTTACCAGCTCACTTCCTCTTATATTTACAAACTTATGAGTGGTTCTGTGGAGCCATTGCAGCTTTTTTTGCTTAAACAAAAAGGGCAGCAAAAAGAAAGTGAAGAACAGAAGCAGTGACGACAAAGGTGCTGAAGTAGCCATTTGTTTGTGCGTTAAGCAGCTGCATATGGACTGGATAAAAACCAGTTGATAAAAAAGTGGCAACCGCCAACATGAATTGTGTGGAGATGCCACTTTTTACTTATTTTATCTTCATTCAGCAAGTCTCCGACCTCTATAAGTGGTGAGATGAAAGGCTATTGGTATTCCATTCAGTGTGGGTTCAAACCCTAAAGCTTCCGGCGAGTGTTACAAATTTACAAAGGAAATGCATCGAGCGTAGAGCGAAAATATATGGGTACAAATACGTCAAGGCGCGTTTGAGTGTTGGAGGATCGATGATGTTACTTTTGGGTTTTCTTTGGACAAATATCTTTCCTGGATATCATCTCACCCCATTTTTAATTCATGACAATTTTACAAAAGGGCATGCTAAAAGCGAGTTATTCACTTAAAGGAGGAAGCTTGAATGAAAAGGCTAGCTACATATTTTTTTGCAACGGTTATTGCCCTAGGGGTCTTTGGCGGCATAGGATCAGCTGTGTCAGCGGAAAAGCATGACACGAAGTGGGGAGAACGCGAATTTAAAAACAATCCGGAAATGATAAAGAAATATGCGGAAATGCTGGGAATTGATACGGAAGGCAAAGATATGGAAACGCTCAAGAAGGAAATACGTGATGTCTCCATCAAAAAGCATGCAGAAGGACTAGGTATTTCAACTGAAGGAAAAAGTTCAGATCAATTGGAAAAAGAGATTGAAACAGTTTGGGTGACAAAAATTGCACAGCAATATGGAATAAGTACTCAGGGAAAAGATATTAAAACTCTGAAGAAAGAAATCAAAGAAGTGAAGGTGAAAAAAGAAGCAGCTGAGCTGGGGATTACTAGTGAAGGAAAATCACTGAAAGAGCTCACTTACGAGGTGCGTAAGGCTCAAATCCTGAAGTATGCCAAAGAATACGGCATTCAAACGGAGGGCAGAGATCTTCGTGAGGTGGCTATGGATGTAAGAAAAACAATGATTCACAATGCGGCTCAGAAGCTAGGTGTAAACACGGATGGAAAAACCGATCAGGAGATCTTTCACGAAATCATGATCAATCATGGAGAAAAAGCAAGGGAGATGAAACTATTTCCATTTAAAGAAGAGCTTATGTTATTTCCAAAAGGTCATCCTTGAATGAAATAAGTATTTAAAATCGGTAATTATTGGAAAATCGGGAGTTTTCAAGCATTAAGATGCTCGTTTTCCGCTGTTACTGTAGAAACGGGTCACTAATCAAGAGCGTAATAGTGCCCGTTTTTTTATTGATCGTGAAACTGTAATCAAATAAAGACAAAACAGTCAAACTAGAAATATGATTGGCAACGCGTTTCGAGTAGATTTGAGGTAACAATTTTTTTACCGAATTAGTCGCTGGTTTCCAAATCGGATTGCCTTTTCAATTTGTTCATTTTCCAGTAAACTAAAGTGTGTAATACAGCCTATATAGACGGAAGGAAATGACATTGAAAGAATCATTTATTATTCGATTACCAGAAAATAACCGCGAAATTTTGCCGAATTATTACGATTACGGTGTGGCGCTGGACCGAGTTCATGGATTTATATTAAAGCAAACGGGCCTCATACTGAAAATGTATCTTGACAATGAAAATGTGGAGGAAATTTGGAATGTCCTCGAAGAGGATTTAGCTTGTGGTAAAGCAGAATTACTTTCATATATTTATGATCACGTGGAAACAGGGTGTATTGACTATGAGCAAAATGAAAATGGCTTTGTCATCAAGCCATCCATTAATAATGCCGTTTATTTTTATCCGGATTTTGAAATTGCATTGGTCAAGCTCCCCATTTTCCAAAGCTTTACAGATTATCAGCATGAGTTTATTTATGCGAAAAGCGATGATAGTCTGCTAGCATTTTTGCAATATGTTTACGATCGCCAAAAGGAAATCATGAAGGATTCCGTCAGCGTCTTCACTGACACGGAAGAAGGTGTGGAACGGGAAAAGGAGAGAGTCACTTCCCTTGTTCGCAGGGACGACGTGCTGTTGGAAGAGGGACTGAAATCGGAAATCTACCGTTCCATTGACGAATTTTTCAATGAAAGCGGCGATTTTTTTAAAACGTATAATATCCCTTATAAACGGGGTATTCTGCTTTACGGGCAGCCGGGCAATGGGAAAACAACGCTCGTGAAATCTATTGCGGGCAGTATTGATGCTCCTGTTGCTTATTGGCAGATCACGGAATATACAACGAGTTACTCCATAAAAGAGGTCTTTTCCATCGTGGCGAAGATGGCACCGATGGTTTTGGTGATTGAGGATATTGACTCCATGCCGGAATCTTCGAGATCTGTGTTCTTAAATACTTTGGACGGTGCCACTTCGAAAGAAGGAATTTTCTTAATCGGAACAACTAATTATCCAGAAAAAATCGATCCCGCTTTAATCAATCGTGCTGGCCGATTTGATCGTGCCTATGAGATCAAACGCCCGGATTTCGATCTTCGACTTCAATATCTCCTTCAAATCAAACAGATGGAACGGTTTATGTCGAAAGAGGATATTCTTTATATCGCAGAGCAGACCGAAAAGTTCTCCATTGCCCAGTTAAACGAGCTGTACACATCTGCGGCTCTTCAGTGGCATTACGACCAAGCGGTTGATATTGATAGCATCATTCGGAACCTTGAAGCAGCCAACGAAAAAACCCGCACTCAGGAGTGGGGAGAAGCTGACTATTCCAAAGTTGGGTTTGGCATATAAAACTGGCTTCAGTAAATGGGTAGAACGATATTATTTTTAAAGCCTTTGAGCAAATCGCTCAAAGGCTTTCTTAAAGGAAAAAAGTAAAACAGACATTCAAACAGTGTATGCTGCGTTCTGAATCAACTAATGCTACAAGACATGGTGTTTTCTTCGAGAGGGTTCAAGTGCATGCTTGTCTTGGAGGAAATGTTATTTATACAGTCCCCCCGTATATAGCTTTGTCAGGTTTTCAGATACTGTATTCAGATCATCTTCGATTTTTCCAAGGACAAGCTCCCACATGACCTGCTCATTCATGTAAAACCATCCCTTTGCAATTAGGGAAGCATCGAATTTTTCATTGACCAGCCCGGCTTGCTGGACAAATAAAATATCTTTTGTAATTCCTTTGATGAAGCGGGCGCGGATGTTATTCCACTTTTCTTCAACAATTGCTGAAACGCCAATTGCTTCTTTTACAATCTTCATCACTTCTTTTTCTTCCAATGCTGATTTCATGAAAAGACGGGTTTGCTCTAGAATTTGTGCGAAAGCCTCCTCTTTGGAACTGGGCTGAAAGGGAAGTGCCGCAACATCATACATTTTCTGCATGATTGTTTCCATCAATTCTGTAAACAGATCGTCTTTGTTTTTGAAATAGACGTATGCTGTTCCATAGCCTGTGTGTGCAAGCTTATTGATCTGCGTCATGGTTGCTTTTTGAAACCCTTTTTCCAAAAATACTGAACGCCCCGCATTCAACAAATTCTCCCTCGTCTGCAGTGCTTGGAGCTGTCGCTTGGACAGGTGCTCAGAACCGTCCATTCTATTTGCTCCTTCCTTGGTGTTTTATCTTATTTTACCTTGTTCAATGTCCACAGGCAATCTAGTCAATGATATAATGTCATTGACATTATATCATTGACTAGTGATAAACTATTCGGGTATAGTAAATTTATACTGAAAGTTCAAGGGGGAAGGAGTAGGTAATATGGCTGAGAAATTATCAAGAGAGTATGCCCGTCAGTTGGACGGTGAGGACGGTTTGAAGAAGTATCGAGATGAGTTTTATATCCAACCTGGAACGATCTACTTTGATGGGAATTCCTTAGGACTATTATCAAAAAGAGCGGAAGGGTCACTGCTATCCATGCTTGATTCATGGAAGGAGTTTGGAATTGACGGCTGGTTAAAGGGAGAAAATCCATGGTTTTATTTTTCAGAAAAGCTTGGTGAAAAAAGCGCTTCACTTATTGGAGCTGATCCTAAGGAAGTTATTGTAACCGGATCCACGACCGCTAATCTGCACCAGATCCTATCGACATTTTATAAGCCGAATGGAAAAAGAACGAAAATTTTAGCGGATGAATTGAATTTTCCAACGGATATATATGCAATTAAAAGCCAGCTTCGTGTTCATGGGCTGGACCCTGAAGAGCATTTGATTCAGGTGAAAAGCAGAGATGGGCAGACACTTGATGAGGATGATATCATTAAAGCCATGTCTGATGAAGTGGCAATCATTATTCTTGCGGGAGTTTTATACCGGAGTGGACAAATTTTAGATATGGAAAAGTTGACAAAAGCGGCACATGAGCGCGGCATTTTGATAGCGTTTGATTTATGTCATTCCATTGGTTCTGTTCCCCATTCTTTAAGTGAATGGAATGTGGACTTCGCTTTTTGGTGTACGTATAAACATCTAAACGGTGGACCAGGTGCGGTCGCCGGCATGTATGTAAACAAGAAACACTTTGGTATAAATCCAGGTTTGGCGGGCTGGTTCAGCTCGGATAAAAATAAGCAATTCGATATGGAGCACGAATTGACGGCGGCACCAGATGCTGGGTCGATGCAAATGGGGACTCCACACTTGCTTAGTGCTGCTCCACTGTTGGGCTCATTGTCCATGTTTGAAGAAGCAGGAATTGAAAGAATTCGGGACAAATCTTTGAAAATGACAGAATATATGATGACATTGATTGATGCAGAATTAGGTGAGTTTGATTTTATCGTGGCAAATCCTCGGGACGATGAAAAAAGAGGTGGACATATTTTCCTAGAGCATCAAGAAGCAGCAAGGATTTGCAAAGCTCTGAAGGAGAATAATATTATTCCAGATTTCCGTACGCCAAACGGAATCCGCCTGGCGCCGGTCGCACTATATAATACATTTGAGGAAGTCTGGCAGGTCGTTCAGATTTTGAAAAAAATCATGCAAAACGAAGAATACAAGAAATTTGAGAATCAACGAGATGTTGTTGCATAAACAGGAGGTGTTCCGGCTAAGCCGGACATCCCTTGCTCTTTAAATTTATTCATTTATTGAATGCGCTAACATATATCAAAAAGGAGGAGAAGACATTGTCAAAATCCATATCGGAGCTATATAAAAAACTGGAAAGCGAAAAGGGGATTCACACTGATTTCAAAAACAACATGACTTATGGAGAATATTTGAACCTGGATAAAGTTTTATCAAGTCAAAAACGGCTGTCAGACCATCATGATGAAATGCTGTTCATCGTCATCCATCAGGTGAGCGAGTTGTGGATGAAGCTGATTCTGCATGAGATGACGGCTGCTATTAAAGCGATTGATGAAGGGGAACTGCAAGCGGCTTTCAAAATGCTGTCCCGTGTATCCAAAACTCAGACTCAGATCATACAGGCCTGGGATGTGCTTTCTACATTGACTCCGGCCGAATATTTGGAGTTTCGCGATTCTCTTGGCCAAGCTTCGGGCTTTCAATCATATCAATATAGGCTGATTGAATTCGCACTTGGCTATAAATCAACCCATATATTAAAAATCTATGAGAAAGATCCTGCGGTGCATGAAGCCCTTATGCTGGCATACAATGCTCCAAGCATTTACGATGTAGCTATCAAGGCTTTGGCGCGCGCAGGCTTCGATATTAACCCGGATTTGTTGGAACGCGACTTTTCACAGGTCTATTCGGGTGATCCTACAGTAGCGGCAGCTTGGAGAGAGGTTTATCGCAATGTAGATAAATATTGGAGCCTGTATGAACTTGCGGAAAAGCTTGTTGATATCGAAGACTGGCTTCAGCAGTGGCGTTTCCGTCATATGAAAACCGTTGAAAGAATCATTGGATTTAAAATGGGTACTGGTGGATCTTCAGGTGTCAACTATTTGAAGCAAGTATTGGATCATCGATTTTTCCCTGAGCTTTGGGATTTGAGAACTGAGTTGTAGGGGCCTTTTACCGTCATCATTAGTTTTTGTGTGCTAATGATGGCTTTGGTCAAAAATTATTAGAAGGTTTAGAGGAGGGGGAGAGCAAATGGAGGAGAGAAAAGATCAATGGTCATCCAAGCTTGGCTTTATTTTGGCTTCGGCGGGTGCCGCAATTGGACTTGGCGCAATTTGGAAGTTTCCGTATGTCACTGGAATGAGCGGTGGAGGAGCCTTTTTCCTCATTTTTGTCGCATTTACTTTGCTGATTGGACTGCCACTGCTGGTTTCAGAATTTATTATTGGCCGGGGGTCAGGGTCTGAAGCCATCAGTGCATATAAAAAGCTGGCTCCTGACAGCTTTTGGGTGTGGGTCGGAAGACTAGGCGTTCTAGGTTGCTTCCTGCTGCTTTCATTTTACAGCGTTGTTGGAGGCTGGGTGTTGATTTATACAGGAAGGTCCGTTGTTGGCAAGGTGATTGGTGAAGGGGCCAATTATCCGGAATTATTCGGTTCTGTCGTTGGGAGCCCTGGGGTGACACTGCTTGGCTTACTGTTATTTTCTTTAATCAACATTTTGGTCATTTCCATGGGGGTCCAAAACGGTATTGAAAAAGCGAACAAATACATGATGCCGCTTTTGTTCATCTTTTTTATCATCTTGGTTGTACGTGCTTTGACACTTGACGGAGCGATGGAAGGAGTAAAATTTTTCCTGGCACCTGATTTCTCAAATATTACTGGTGATTCTCTGCTATATGCATTGGGACAGTCGTTCTTCTCGCTTGCAGTCGGCTTTTCTTGTATGGTGACATACAGCTCTTATTTAAAGAGAGATGTGAGTTTGACTTCTTCGGCAGGTTCTGTAGTTGGAATGAACATTTTCGTTTCTTTGCTTGCAGGCCTCGCGATTTTTCCGGTTGTCTTTGCGTTCGGTTATGAGCCGACTGAGGGGCCTGGTCTGCTGTTCATTGTATTACCTTCGGTATTTGCTCAAATGCCATTTGGCGAATTATTCCTGAGTTTATTCCTAATCTTATTTTTATTTGCCACATTGACATCATCGTTCAGTCTGTACGAAATCATTGTAGCTGCATTTACATCAAACGGGAAACGTTCCCGAAAGCCAGTCACCTGGATTTCAGGATTAGTTATCATCTTGGCGGCAATTCCTGCTGCACTATCTTCAAGCAGTCTGGCAGAATTTACGATTTTTAAAAGAAGCATCTTTGATGCAACTGACTATCTTGTCAGCAACATCATGCTGCCGTTTGGGAGCTTGCTCATCGCACTCTTCATTATCCATCGCATGGATAAGGCGCTTGTAAAAGAAGAGTTCCAGTTGAACGGATCTGGCTCAGCTGGTTTGTATTCCTTTTGGCGTATTTTGATGACATGGGTTGTGCCGATTACGATTGTCATAGTGTTTTTGAATATGCTTGGGATTATTGGACCTAACGGTACAAATTAGAAGTTTTGCTCTTTCTGATACCGTCACTCCCTGATACTTTTAAATATTGCTTCTATTTATTAAATTGTATAATTTAGTATAATAAAGTGAGAGGGTTTCCAGATATCTCCACAAAGTAGGGAAATAAGGGTTTTCACAACGAACCAGTATCCGGCAGTTGGAAAAAGATTTCCCGTTGGAGAAGGTTTCTCCGGCAATGATTAAATGAACGATTTCAATTGTTTAAGGGGAGGATTCATTATGGGAATGATTTTAAAGGAAAAAATTCAAGGGTCATCAGCTTGGAAAGGATCGGAGTTGTCCAAAGATGATTCTTGGATCTACTATCTGTCCGAAAAAACGATTGCATCACTTGAAAATGCCCTAGAGAAGGTTCAGAAAAAAGGGTTAAAAGCTCCTGATTTTACGAAAGAGGATTTTCCGATTGAAGATCTGTCTGATGAAATCTCTTACTTTGCAGAGGAGCTGGAAGATGGAAAAGGTTTCTTACTGCTTCGTGGATTGCCGATTGAAAGGTATACCGATGAAGAAGCCAGCATCATTTACTATGGACTTGGACTTCACATGGGGATACCTGTAACACAAAACGCAAAGGGAGACCTCTTAGGGCATGTTAAAAATGTAGGAGCCCTAGATACTAAAAGTGTGCGAGTTTACCAGACAAACTCACATCTTCCTTACCATTCAGATTTATCTGATGTTGTCGGACTGTTGTCACTTCGCAAGGCGAAATCAGGCGGTTTAAGCAGCCTGGCAAGCACCGCTACCCTATATAATGAGTTAATGGAAAAGCATCCGGAGTATATTGGATTGCTATACCGTCCATTTTACTTTGACCACCTGGGTGTTGAAAAATCGCAGGGCTTGTCACCGATCTTTAGTTATTATGACGGTAAATTAAGTTGTAGATATATGCGCGAGTATATCGAATCAGGACAGGAAAAGCAGGGCTTTCCACTATCGAAAGTGGAGCTGGAGGCATTTGATTTGATAGATTCCATTCTTCATGATGAAAACATTCGTATGGATATGACGCTGGAACCAGGGGATATTCAATTCGCAAACAATAACATTGTACTCCATTCACGGACTTTGTTTGAAGACTACGAAGAGCCTGAACGCAGGCGCCACTTATTAAGATTATGGTTGACAATGCCAAATAGCCGGGAGCTTGCTCCGGACTTCTCTACACGCAGTGGTATTGTGAAAAGTAAGGCAGCTGCTGCTCAGTAAGGAGAAAATAAATCAAGGAGAGAGCACCTTTTCAAAACTCTTGAAAGGTGTTCTTCCACATGGCAAAAATAGAACAAAAGCTTGCATACTTTTTTAGAATGATGGTGATCCGAGATGAAGAATAAACCATGGATTGATATTTCACAACCCTTAACTAACGATATGGCTGTTTGGCCAGGTGATACGCCGTTTACCTTCAAACTAAGTTTCACGAAAGAACAGACGGGGTCGGTCAACATCGGACAATTCACAACAAGTGCCCATACCGGTACGCATATTGATGCTCCGTACCACTTTGACGAAAATGGAGAGAAAGTTCATGAACTGGATGTCAATATCTATATCGGGGGGGCCCGGGTTGTTGATGTAACTGGTTGTGAGATGATTGGCAGAGAAGAATTGGAGCCGTTCAACTTGGATGGTGTGAAGCGGCTGCTTCTCAAAACATCAGATGGAAGGGACCTGGGGCATTTTCCTGAAAAATTTACCATTTTTCGCGAAAATATCGGTCCATTCCTTAAAGAAAAAGGAGTTCGGCTGCTTGGAACAGACGCCCCATCTGTTGATGCGGTTGACAGCAAAACGATGGATGCCCATCATTCGCTGAATGACAACGGTGTTTATATTTTGGAGAACATCGTGTTGACTGGTGTGGAACCCGGCGATTATGAATTAATTGCTTTGCCTCTTGCAATTGAGGGGGCAGATGGGAGCCCAGTAAGGGCAGTTTTGAGGCCGATTGCTTAAAATAGGAGGACATTGCTTTTAGGAGCAAGTGTCCTCCTATTTGTTTCTTTGCAAGAGTTACCTTAGTACGATTTAAGTGTTGTACTTTTTGGGATAAAAGGTGGTTAACCATTTCTGGACATTACTCTTTGTGTAAAGAAAAAATCTCATGGGATTTCACTTTATGAAACTTAGTGGGCTGTTTAATGAAACAACCTGATAAAGTTAAATAAATTATGCTTCTTTAGTCTTGAAGAAGAATGAATTGATTAATTAACGGAGTTGTTTTACATGCATACTAATACATCACCTTGGAAAATGCTGGGGTGGCTGTTACTTATCCAAATTCTAGTGGCATTTGTGGGAAGAAGTTTAGCTCCATTAGGTTTAGTTATAGGTGATGATCTGTCCTTAACGAAGGCTCAAATAGGAATGCTGCCAGCAGCCTTATTTTTGGGACAGTCATTGATTTCAATACCTGCAGGGTTGCTGGCGGATAAAATTGGATCTAGAAAACTGCTTATGGTGTTGACCATTTGCCTTGGAGCGAGCTTTCTGTTCATGTCGTTTACCACTTCTTTCATTCCACTTCTTGTGGTTGTAGTCGCAGGAGGCATTGGCTATGGCGCATCACACCCTGCCACAAATCGAGGAATTATGTTTTGGTTTCCAGCAGAAAAAAGAGGGACTGCCATGGGAATTAAGCAAATGGGGGTCACTTTTGGCTCTGCCATGGCTGCATTGTTGTTATTACCAATTGCAGGCCATTGGGGGTGGCGTCCGACCATTTTAATGGCAAGTGTTATTTTGCTTGCGGCGGGGATACTGACTTTTATTTCATACAAAGAACCTGAAGAGAAGAAAAGCAAGAATTCAGCGGATAAGAGGGGAAATACCCTTCACAATTTTAAAAACTTGTTGAAGAATAAGCCCTTGCTGTTTGTCACTTTGGGGGCACTGATTTTAAGTGGTTCGCAGATGATTTTAAACACTTATCTAGTGTTGTTTTCATATGAAAGACTTGGCATTAGTTTATTTCTGTCAGGTACATTACTGGTGGTGTCTGAAATTGGCGGATCATTTGGCAGGATTGGCTGGGGAGTGATCAGTGACCGACTATTCAAAGGTGAAAGGATCATTGTACTATTCATGATTTCCTTCATGGCCGCATGTGTATCTATTTTAGTGGCGATTTTGCCAGCGGGAACTTCGTATTGGACGATGCTTCCTATTGCTTTTCTGTTTGGTTTGAGTGTTTCAGGATTTAATGGGATTTGGATGAATGCAACAACAGAACTTGTCCCATCTAATCAGTCTGGACTCGCTACGGGATTCAGTATTACGGTCGGTTCATGGGGAGTAATCATAGGGCCGCCTTTGTTCGGATTTATCTTGGATATTACAGGATCTTTTAGGATTGGATGGTTTTTTGTGACCTTTATTATGCTCGTTGTGATGGTCTTTCTGCTTAGTGCCATGTCTGTTTTGAAAAAGGAAAACGGGAGTCATCATGTTTTTCTCAAAAAATTTATTAAAAAAACATAAAGTTTCACTATGTTAAACTCCTTGCTTGTTAATAAACTGTTTAGTCATTATATTGATGTGTAATATTTAACATTTTTTTAAAAAATGATAGCGCTTACCGAAGGGGAGGTGACATAGATCTGTATACTTTTTGATAGTGGATTCAAGTGTTAGAATTCCTAAAAGAAGAAGGAGTGATTACTATGATTGCTTCAGTTAGAAGGGCTTGTGCTATAATAAGCTGTTTTACAAGCGATGAGCCTGTTATGGGAAATGCAGAGATAGCTGAAAAGCTTGGTTTGAGCAGGAGTACTACGCATCATCTGATTACCACCCTTTGCAATGAAGGTGTATTAATGAGAGATGTTGACAGGAAATATAGATTAGGATGGAAGCTGCTGGAATGGAATAATAGCGTTATGTTTCAGCAGGAATTTTATAATAGAGCAATGCCCTTAGTAAAAGAGTTGACGAATAGATTTAAAGGTACAGCTCATATTGGTATGTTTGATCAAGGGGATGTCGTTTTTGTTTTAAGAATTTCTTCGGAGGATTCTGACTCAGTTCCTACCTATCTAGGGGCAAGAAAACCGGCGTATTGTACAAGTGCAGGCAAAGCTTTGCTTGCTTATAATGATGCCTATCTTCAGGAAACAATTGATAAAGGGCTATCACAGCAAGGGCCCAATACGATCACGGATATCAGAATACTTAAAAAAGACTTAGAGACTGTACGACAACAAGGCTATTCTGTCAGTAATAGTGAGAACGATACATGTACTTATGCAATTGCTGCTCCAATTATGTCATATTCTGGTGAAACAATTGCTTCAGTAAACTTAGTAGGACCGACAAGCTATATGAAAAGTCTTCACAGAAGTCATATCATTCAAAGTGTAGTGAACACAGCAAAGGAAATCTCACGCGAACTTGGTTATATAGAGGTAAAAAGTTCAGAGAGTGAATATTCAAAGAAATTTAAATACTCTTGAAATTATAGGTTAATTGCTACATCATGATTCACCTACATAAAAACACAAAATGAGGGGGACTTTGTTATGAAAAACTACAAAATCCGTTTGTTGAGCATGCTGATTGTGGTATTGATGTTCTTATCTGCATGTGGCAGCGGAGATTCTGAGAAAGCATCCAGCTCCAGTGGGGAAGGTGGAGAAAAAACATATAAGTTCAAGTTAGGTCATATTGCTCCGTCTGATCATATTTGGAATGAAGCAGCAGAGAAGTTGGCAGAGGAACTTGAGGAACGTTCCAATGGAAGAATGAAAATGGAACTGTATCCTGGGGGACAGCTTGGCAGCGACTCTGATATGGTTCAACAGCTGGAAGCAGGGTCTTTAGACTTTGCGTTTATTACAAACGCTTTCTTAACATCTAAATCTGATGCGTTCAGCGCATGGTTTGCGCCTTACCTTTTTAATTCTTATGAAGAAGCACTGGAAGCAAGTAAAAGTGATCAAGCAAAAAAAATTCTGGCAACGTTGGATGATCAAGGGTTAAAGGCATTGGATTACTTTTTCTCCGGTAACCGTACAATGATGTTCCGAGAAAAAGTGGAAACACCAAAGGACATGGATGGCTTAAGTCTGCGTGTAACACCAAGTCCGGCATTGGAAGACTGGTATCGCTCCCTTGGAATCAGTCCGGAATCCATCTCATTACCTGATGTTTATCAATCTGCCCAAACCGGTGTCATTGATGGAATGGATATGGATTTGGATGCAGCTATCACTTCCAATTATAACGAAGTAACCGGTTATGGAGCTCTAACCAATCATATGGTATGGCCTTCTGTCATGATCATCAATAAAGCCCTGTATGATGAAATGTCTGATGGGGACAAGAAGATTGTTGAAGAGTCCATGGCAGCCGCATCTGAATTCGCTACTATGAAACGGGCATCCCAAGAAGACGAATTTATCAAAACTCTAAAGGAAAGAGGAATGGACATCTACGAAATTGATCCTGCCTTGTTCGAAAAATATACAAAGGAATTTGACGAAAAATATAAGGCCAAAGATCCTTTGATCTCAGAGTTTATTGATACGTTCCGCAAATAGGGGAGGCTGCTTATAATGAAAACTTTAAGCAATTGGATTGAAAGGATTGAAAAAATTGTCTCAATTTCATTGATGGCTGCAATAACTCTAGTATTGTTTATTGCTGTTGTTTACCGGTATTTTTTAAACGCCCCGCTGTTCTGGGCGAATGAAGCGAGTATTTTTATGATGACTTGGCTGACTTTTCTTGGAGGAAGTTTGGGACTTAAATATAAGTCCCAAGCTTCTATTACTTTCTTGATTGACCGTTTTTCTATAAAAGGTAAAAGAATTCTCTTAATCATTACCCATATCATTATTTTGGCAGCTCTTGCTTTATTACTGTATTTAAGCTATGAGTGGGTTCTGACCCTGTCACCACAGAAATCTAGTTCCATGCGTATTCCGATGTGGATTCCATATCTGTCAGTGCCGGTGGGATTGACTTTTGCCTTTATTCATCTGTTGGATTACATAGTAGATCTGATTAAAAAAACACCGAAGAGAAGTGATGTATTATGACATTTGGCTTAATATCAACTATCATCGTTTTTATTCTGCTGTTGATCATTGGAATCCCAATTTCTCTCGTTTTGGCCATTACATCTCTTTCTTATTTATTTTTAACTGATAATCTCACATTGTTAGCGACAGTACCTCAAAAAATGTTTTCCGGGATGGATAATTTCGGACTGCTCGCCATTCCGCTTTTTATGCTGGCTGGTGAACTGATGAACTTCGGCGGGATTACAACCAGGCTTATACAATTTGCCAAAGTGTTGATAGGTCATTTTAAAGGGGGCTTAGCCTATGTTTCTATCATAGCGAATATGTTTCTTGCTTCAATACTTGGATCAGCAAATGCACAAGCGGCGATGATGAGTAAAGTAATGGTACCTGAAATGGAAAAAGAAGGGTACTCACGTGAATTTTCTTCAGCTCTTACATTGGCTTCATCTGTGGTGGCTCCAGTAATTCCACCAAGCATGCTGTTTATCATATATGGTACCTTGACAGGTGCTTCTATCGGTGATCTGTTTATAGCGGGAATCATTCCAGGAATTTTGCTGGGTGTTGGGTTTATCATTGTCATTGGCTTCATGAATGTCAAAGAGAATTTTCCAAGAAGCGAACGCGGAACATCAAAAGACATTTTCAAAAGCTTTCTGAATGTCCTGCCTGCGTTACTCATCCCATTCATTATTATATATGGTATATTAAGTGGAATTTTCACACCGACAGAATCTGCGGCTGTTGCCTGTATTATTGCTGTTATTATCGGTTTCTCCTATAAGCAGTTAAAAGCAAAGTATCTTCCAGAGATTTTACTGAACACAGTTGTTAATACGGCAACAATTACGTTTTTAATTGTGACAGCCAATTTGTTTGGGTATATCATCGCGTATGAGAGAATTCCGCAATTAATGGCTGAATCCATGTTAAGCATTTCAGAAAATCCACTTGTGTTTCTTTTACTGGTTAATATTTTATTGCTTTTGTTAGGAACGGTATTGGATGGAATTGCAGCTTTAATTATACTCGTTCCTGTTTTGGCGCCGCTTCTTGTAACCTATCAAATTGATCCTGTCCATTTCGGTGTTATCGTTACAATCAACTTAACCATCGGTTTATTAACTCCGCCGGTGGGAACAGGATTATTTATTGTTTCTTCTGTCGCAAAAGTCAAAATCGAATCTCTTGTAAAAGCCATTATGCCCTTCTTGATTACAACAATAATTATATTGATGATCATCACATATTGGGAGAGTGCTGTATTATGGCTTCCTGGTCTTTACAAGTAAATAGCCTACATATTTCTTTGCGTGATCCGACAGGGTCACTTTTTTTTGAAAAAAATCTGGATGATTTCATCATAAGGAATCCTAAGATTGAGCGTTGATAGCGTTTTCAATATATTGATAGTACAAACACCGAGATTGGAGGAAGTAAGCATATGGATGTCAGAGAGTTAAGAAATGCTTTTGGCTGTTTTGCAACCGGTGTCACAGTGGTTACATGGGTGAATAATGAAGGTCAAAGAAGAGGGATTACGGTTAATTCCTTTACTTCCGTATCTTTGGACCCGGCACTTTTGCTTGTTTCAATTGATAAAGGGACAAAAGCTTTTGAGGAATTAAAGAACAGATCATTCGTAATCAATGTTTTATCTGCAAATCAGTCAGCTTATGCCATGCAATTTGCAGGGCGTCCTCAAGAAGATTTAGTTGTGGAATGGGAAGAAGGTACAAGAGGTCCCAGATTAAAAGGTGCTTCGGCTCACTTTGAATGTTCTCCTTGGGCGGAATATGAAGGTGGTGACCATCTGTTGTTTGTAGGTAAGATTGAAGACTTTTCTCATAGTGACAATGAAGGGCTCATTTTTTACAGAGGTAGGTTTTCCGAAACGGAATATAAAGCTATGTTAGCAGGAAATTAATCTTTTTAACTTCATACAGCAGGAGTCGCCGACTTCTGTAAGTGGTGAGATGAAAGATTTCGGTATTCCATTCAGCGGGGGTCAAACCCCGTCTGAATAAAATTAAAGCTCCCGGTAGATGCATTAGATTTTCAGAGGAGATGTATTGAGATTAAAGCTCGTTAAAATCTGGCGCAAATACGCCGAGGCGCATTTGATTAACAAATGGAGGGACGGAAAATGGGGATTAGAACAGGAGCAGATTACATTAAAGGAGTTCAATCAAGGCAACCGGAGGTATGGCTTCGCGGTGAAAGAATAACAGATGTTTATAATCATCCGGTTTTTACGCAGCCGATTAAAGAGTTTGCCAGGTTATATGACATGCAGCATGATCCTGAGTACCAGGAAGAAATTACTCATATTTGTGAGGAAACAGGAGAAAGAGTCAATAATTCGTTTCTTATTCCAAGGGATGGAGAAGATCTGCAAAAGCGCAGACGCGTATTCGAAATCTGGGCTGAAGCCACTTTTGGGCTGATGGGGAGAACCCCGGATTTCTTGAATGTAGTCCTCACTTCCTTTGCGACGAATGATTGGTTCTTCAGGGAGTATGGAGAAGACCGCTACGGTGAGAATATCATTAATTATTACAGATATGTAAGGGATAACGATTTATTTCTCACACATGCAATTGTGAATCCGCAAAATGATCGAAGCAAATCTTCGCATGAACAGGAATCTGAATACTCTCACCTAGGAGTGGTAAGAGAAACGGAAGATGGATTAATTGTCCGCGGTTCTAAAATGCTGGCAACGCTTGCGCCTATTACTGATGAAGTGATTATTTATTCTTATCCTAGCTTTAAGCCAGGTGATGAAAAGTTTGCCATCTCGTTTGCTTTGCCAATCGATACACCTGGTTTGAAAATCTACTGCCGTGAAGAGACTCAGGATGGAAAACGTTCAACGTGGGATCACCCACTTGCTTCAAGGTTCGAAGAAATGGATGCAGTATTAGTCTTTGATGATGTTCTTGTTCCTTGGGAGCGTGTATTTATTAATCAAAATGTGGAGGCTGGCAACTTATTGTATCCGAAAACAGGGGCCAATTTGCAGCCTTCTCATCAGTCGGCTGTAAGGGGACTAGCCAAAATCTCTTTTGTCACTGATGTGACATGTGCCATTGCAGATTCCATTGGAGTAGACGGGTTTCTGAACGTTCAAAATCAGTTGTCTGAACTGATCCAAGGTGTGGAAACCATAAGAGCATTGGTGCGCACTGCTGAGCGGGAATTTACTATCACGGAACAAGGAGAAGCGATTCCAAATATTGTACCGCTGGAAACTGTTCGTGGTTTACTGCCTAATATGTATCCGAGAGCAATAGAGATTCTCCAGACAGTTGCTGCAGGCGGCCTCTTGATGTCACCAACAGGAGCAGATTTTAATAACCCAGAAATAGCCGATGATATGAATAAGTATTATACTGGGCGTTCAGGTATCTCATCTGAAAAGAGAGTACGTTTGTTCAAGCTGGCTTGGGATTTGAGTGGAGAGGCGTTTGGTCAAAGGCTATTACAATATGAGCGCTATTATTCAGGAGATCCAGTTCGCAAAATGGGAATGTTCTACAATGTGCATAAGAGGAATAATCCTTCTTATCCTCGTGTGGATCGTGCCTTGGAAGAATCCTTGTTGATGTCTGATGAATATAAAAGCAAAATGAAAGAATTAACCAAATAACGTTCCGATTTTTAGGGCTGAAATGAGGGAGATCAGTTGAGAGTTCACCAAAACGAAGGTCTTATACTATCCGGGTCGGTTGTTGCCATCGGGGCTTTTGATGGGGTACATCGCGGACATCAAACCGTCATCCGTGAAATGGTAAAGAATAGCCGCTCCGAGGGCGTAGCGAGTGTAGTGTATACATTTTATCCGCCTCCTCGAGCGTACTTTCAGGGAGCTCAGATACTGACGAATCCGAATGAAAAGCTAAAGCTTTTGAAGGATTTAGGTGTAGATCATGTTGTGCTCGCTAAATTTGATGAACACTATTTGCAACGGACGCCGGATGATTTTATTAATGAGTTATCTGTGATGAATCCAAGGTCAATCATAGTTGGAGATGATTTTAGGTTCGGATATGAGCGGGGTGGGGATGTTTCTCTTTTAAAAAAACATTTCCTCGTCAACCCGATTCATCCTATTTGTTGTGCGAATGGAGAACGAATTTCCTCCAGTAGAATCAGAGAATTGATTTTACAGGGGAAGCAGGATCAGGCTTTGCCTCTGCTTGGGTGGGCGTAGTGATAAGGTAAGTTGACACAAGTCTCCCAATTCTATAAGTGGTGAACTGATTGCATATGATATTCCATTCAGTGGGGGTTGCAAGTCCGGCTAATTAAGCTCAAAGCCCTCGAAGGATCACAGATTTTCAGAGGAATTTATCGAGCGAAGCTTGATATAATCTTGGCGCAAATAGGCCAAGGTGCATTTGATAAGGAGGGATAGGTATGGGGTTACAAATTAATCATATTGATCCGAAAAAAACAGCTTTATTGGTCATTGACATGCAAAATGATTTTGTCGCATCAGGAGCGCCGCTGGAGACTGCGATGGGACAAAAGTTGCTGCCGAGACTCAAGGATGTTCTGGAGTTTTCAAGGACAAAAGGAATTTCGGTGATCTATACAGCACATGTTCACCGCGAAGACGGATCCGATATGGGATTGTACGGAGATATCTATCCACTTGTTGCTGATAGAGCCTGCTTAATTGATGGCACACCGGGGACAGAGATCTATCCTGAAGTCGCTCCTTTGGAAAATGAAATTGTGATTAAAAAACATCGATACAGTCCCTTTTTCGGTACTAACTTGGATATAATCCTGCGGAACCAGGAGATTGAGAATGTGGTGATTGTAGGACTGACAACAGAAGATTGTTGTTTTGCGGCAGCGCGGGATGCGATGTATAGAGGATATAAGGTCGCTTTTCTATCAGATGTGACAGGTACCTATGATTATGGAGATATTGGCTTCGGAAAGGTTCCAGCAGAGGAAGTTCACCGCGTATGTTTAACAATTTTGGGAGGATCTACCGCTCATGTTATGAAGGCGGATGATTTTATGCAGAAGGTTGAAGGTACGGAGGAGGTTGAGCGGGTGTAGGGTGGATTTGAGATAACTTATCTAAAGGTGTTGCTTGGCTTGTAGAGGTAGATAGTTTTTCTCTACAAGCTTTTTATGGCACATTTGCTATTTACCCAAAAATACATTAAAGGAAAAACTTTAAGGAATTTTTAGCTTATTTCATATTGTGAAATAATACGACCATATAAAGAATGCCCTTTCATTATACTAATCTTAAATAAAAAAACTTCTAAGCTAGGAGGCGCATCCAGCTGAAATTAAAAATGAATGCGCTTTATTTAGGAGGATTTAGAATGGAGGGTATTAATTATGACAAAAGACACAATCAGGACGTTTGAAGCATTTAGTCTAAAGGGATGGATTGAGGAAAACAAAGATCAGCTGCAGCCGCCGGTGAACAATAAAGCTTTATGGCAAGACTCTGATTTCATTTACATGATGGTTGGTGGACCAAATAAACGCCGTGATTTCCACGTCAGCCCTGCTGAAGAGTTTTTTTATCAGATTGAAGGAGACTGTTATGTTGAAATCATTAATGATGAGGGAAAACGCGAGGTGGTCACTGTCAAGGAAGGGGAAGTGTTCTTGCTTCCAGCCAACGTACCGCATTCCCCGCATCGAGTAGCTGACACATATGGTCTTGTAATTGAGAAAATGCGTGGGCCTGGACAATTAGAGGATATGGTTTGGTTCTGTGACAAGTGCGATCATGAATTGCATCGTATTACCATGCAATTGACCAATATTGAAACTCAACTAAAAGCCGGTATTGAAGAATTTAATAGCAGCGAGGATCTTCGCACGTGTGACAATTGCGGCCATGTTATGCCTGAGGAAGTAGGCTTGTGGAAATGAGGGTAGATTTCCACACACATATTATTCCAGAAGACATCCCAAATTTTGTCGAAAAATATGGGGGCGGGCGCTGGCCGGTATTGGAAAAAACTTGTTCTTGTGGAGCCAATATTATGGTTTCTGGAAAGAATTTCCGTGAGGTTACCGATCAGGTTTGGAGTCCACAAAAGCGAATTGAAGACATGGATAAAGAAGGGGTTGATATTCAGGTTTTGTCTCCGATCCCAGTCACTTTTTCTTACTGGGCAGATCCGGCCCAAGCGGAGGATTTTTCAAAAATACAAAATGATTTTATCGCTGAAACGGTAAAAGATCATCCGGATCGCTTCATTGGTCTTGGAACCGTTCCTATGCAGGATGCGAACACGGCTATACGTGAAATGAAGCGCTGCATCTTTGAGCTTGGCCTGAAGGGGATAGAAATTGGCACAAACGTTAATGGCCACAACCTAGATGACCCATCTTTTGCCGATTTTTTTGCTATCGCAGAGGAGTGGAACGTCCCACTCTTTGTTCATCCTTGGGAAACCCTAGGAAAGGAACGTTTTCCGCGCCATAACTTCATGTACACAGTTGGAATGCCGAGTGAGACGGCTTTGGCTGCATCCAGTCTGATCAATGGAGCTGTTATGGAGAAACATCCGAATCTGAAAGTATGCTTTGCACATGGCGGGGGAGCGTTCCCTTATATCCTGCCCCGTCTGGATCAAGGCTGGAATGTCTGGCCGAATATCCGAAAAATTGAAAAGCCGCCGAGCTTTTATGCTAAAAAGTTCTACTTTGATTCATTAAACTATGACCCAATGAATCTACAATATTTAGTTGACCGCTTCGGTCATGAGAAAATTGTCATGGGGTCTGATTATCCATTCTTGTTACGGGAGATTCCGCCAGGTAAGGTCATTGATGACACTTTCGGGCTAACCGAAGAACAAAAGAAAGCCATCCTTGGCGAAAACGCACTAGCTTTCTTAAATATCAATGTAAAGGAAGAATTGTTGAAATGACGAATCCTAAAGCAAATGTTGCAGATATATCTGAAACTCCTGAAAAAAGATTAGAACGACTCGGATTGGAGCTTCCATCTCTAAGACCAGCTGTAGGCTCCTATGTCAGCTGTGTGCGGACAGGAAATCTATTATTTACCGCAGGGCAGGGCGTGGATGAATACCACGGAAAGCTAGGCCGAGACTTGACAACAAAAGAAGGCTATAAGGCCGCCCAGCAGTCAATGCTTAATTTACTCAGCGTAGTCAAGAATGAATTAGGTGATTTAAGTAAGGTGAAAAGGGTTGTAAAAGTGCTGGGTATGGTGAACAGTACTGAAGATTTCACTGAGCAGCCGGTAGTCATGAACGGAGCATCTGATCTCCTTGGAAAAGTTTTCGGTGAAAAAGGTAAACATGGCCGGTCTGCAGTTGGGATGGCACAACTGCCTAACAATACAGCCATTGAAATTGAAATGATTCTTGAAGTGGAGGACGAGGAGGAATCAAGGTGACGAAACAGAAAGCATTGGAGAAAGCAAGAATACAAGATGCTAAGCTTTTTATAGACGGCCAATATGTAGATGCCCATTCTGGAGCCACGTTCGATTCCCTTAATCCGGCAAACAACCAAAGATTAGCTTCGGTAGCAAGTGCAGATGAAATTGATACGAAACGCGCTATCGATGTTGCCCAGCGGACTTTCACCAGTGGTATATGGAGCGGCATGTCGGTTGAAGAACGATCCCGTATTTTATGCAAAATGTCAGACCTTATTTTAGAGAAAGTGGATGAGCTTAGCTTTGTGGAGACGTTGGATGTTGGGAAACCGATTAAAGAAAGTCGGGACTTTGACATTCCGCGTGCAGCAGCGAACTTCCGTTTTTTTGCTGAAATGGCTAAGTATATCGCTCATGAACACTATGATATGAGCAGTCATATGTCTTATACCCAGTATGCTCCTGCAGGGGTCACCAGTCTGATTATTCCTTGGAATCTGCCGTTTATGCAAATGACTTGGAAAGCATCAGCCGCCCTGGCGGCGGGAAACACTATTGTTGTTAAACCGGCCTCTTATACACCTCTAAGTGCTGTCATGCTTGGGGAAATTGCCAACGAAGCTGGACTGCCTGCGGGTGTGCTGAATATCGTAACTGGACCGGGTAGTACGGTAGGTAAGGTGATGGCTAGCGAACCGTCTGTGCGCCGAATATCTTTTGTCGGCGAATCTGAAACAGGTAAGACTGTCATGGCTAACGCATCCAAGAGTCTCATTCCTGTTTCGCTGGAGCTAGGTGGAAAGTCAGCTAACATCGTTTTCGAAGATGCAGATTTGGATGAAGCAGTAGCCGGTTCGATTGAAGCGATATTCCGCAACCAAGGAGAAATCTGCTTAGCAGGGTCTAGAATTCTTGTGCAAGAAAGCATTTATGACCAATTTCTAGACAAGTTTGTCGAAGCAGTTCGCGCTATTAAGGTGGGAGATCCATTGGATGAATCTACTGATATGGGTGCTCTTGTCTCTCAAAGCCATTTGGAAACGGTTGACAAGTATGTACAGATTGGGCTTGAAGAGGGAGCAAAACTGGCGCATGGCGGTAAGAGGGTCGAAGGACTTGAAGAAGGAAACTTCTATATGCCGACTGTTCTATATGATGTGAATAACAAAATGCGAGTGGCACAGGAAGAAATCTTTGGACCGGTCCCAGTGATTATTCCATTTAAAACGGAAGAAGATGCTGTTGTTATTGCTAATGATTCCATCTATGGCTTAGCTGGCGTGGTCTGGACAAATGATTTAAGAAGAGCCCAACGAGTCTCATCAGCCATCAATTCCGGGCTATTGTGGGTCAATTGCTGGTATGTCCGTGATCTGCGCACACCATTCGGAGGTTCCAAAGCAAGTGGTATTGGAAGAGAGGGCGGAAGACACAGCTTTGATTTCTATACTGAGGCTAAAACAATCACAATAAAAAAATGACAAGACATAGAGAAAGGTGATCTCATCACCTTTCCTTTGTTTTACTTACTTTGTGGGGGGATAAAATTGACTACATTAGAGGACTATGCCAAAGAGCTGTTAAATGCTGAAGAAACCCGAAAAGAAGTGTCTCCTTTAACAGAACGTGATCCGTCACTAACGCTAAAAGACGCCTATCAAATTCAATTGGAGACAGTCAAATTAAAAAATGACCAAGGAAGAACAGCGATCGGCAAGAAGGTTGGATTAACGAGCGTAGCCATGCAGAAGATGCTTAATGTTGAAGAACCAGATTACGGGCATCTGTTTGATGATATGCAAATTAGAAATGGCAGCATAATTGATACAGCCGACATGATAGCTCCAAAGGTAGAAGCTGAGATCGGCTTCATGTTAAGCGAGGATCTGGTTGGTCCGAACGTAACCTATTTGGATGTCTTGATGGCCACAAAATATGTTATTCCTACTTTGGAAATCATCGACAGTCGCATCGCCGACTGGAAAATTAAACTGATTGATACGGTAGCAGATAACGGATCATCAGCAAAAGTGGTGTTGGGAGACCGGCAGACTGGCTTGGACAATACAAATCTGCGGACAGCGGGAATGGCACTTTATAAAAATGAAGAATTACTAGCTACCGGTTCCGGAGCAGCGGCTCTTGGACACCCGGCGGAGGCTATTGCTTGGCTGGCTAATAAATTGTATGACTTCGGCATCACTTTGAAAAAGGATGAGCTGATTTTACCAGGGGCTCTCTCCGCTGCCGTGGCGATTAAGGCCGGTGATTATGTAAAAGCTGATTTTGGCTCGTTGGGGTCCGTCAGTGTGACATTTAAATAGAAATGATATGAAAGGAGATATTTTATGGGAAAAGTAAAGGCCGCCATTATCGGCTCGGGAAATATCGGCACAGACCTGATGTATAAGCTTGAAAACAGTGATGTCATCGAATTAACGGCCGTGATCGGCATAGAAGAGCATTCTGAAGGTTTGAAAAGAGCGCAGAATAAAGGATACCAGACATTTTTTAATGGAATCCAGGCTCTTATTGATCATCCAGACCTTGCCGACATTGTATTTGATGCCACATCGGCCAAAGCTCATCTGAACCATGCGAAAATTTTAAAAGAGATGGGGAAAAAAGTAGTAGACTTGACCCCCGCTGCGGTAGGGCCATTTTTTAGCCCGGCGGTCGGCACCAAGTTCGGGGACGCTCCTGCAGATAACGTCAATATGATTACTTGCGGCGGCCAGGCAACGATTCCGATGGTGAACGCAGTGAATCAGGCAGCAGATGTGGTTTATGCAGAGATTGTAGCCACTATTTCCAGTAAAAGTGCAGGACCAGGTACTCGTACAAATATTGATGAGTTCACGCTGACTACCCGACGTGGAATCGAGGAAATTGGCGGAGCGGACAAGGGAAAGGCCCTTATCATATTAAATCCTGCGGAACCGCCGATTTTAATGAGAAATACGGTTTATTGCGAAGTGAAAGATATGGATGAACAAGCAGTTTTTGATGCCATTCATGCCATGGCCAAAAAAGTACAGGAATACGTGCCAGGTTACCGATTAAAACAGGAGCCTCTTATTGATGGGAATATCGTTACGATCTTTCTAGAAGTAGAAGGGGCTGGAGACTATTTTCCTTCATATGCAGGTAACCTTGATATTATGACAGCAGCAGCTGCAAGAGTGGGGGAAGATATTGCTCGCAGTATGATTGTCGTCTCTTAAGTCAGAAGATAATAATCGAATATGAAGGGAGTGCCTCTTATGAGTAGACCTGGAAAGGATATTAAAATTACAGAGGTTTCTCTACGTGATGGAAGTCATGTGGTGGCTCACCAGTTCACAGAGCAGCAGGTACGAGATGTGACTCGAGCATTGGATGATGCAGGTATGCATTATATAGAAGTCAGCCATGGAGACGGGCTTGGAGGATCTACAATCCAGTACGGGCGGTCTCTTGTAGATGAATTGAAACTGATTGCAGCAGCTGTTGAGGAAGTGAAGCAATCCAAGATAGCAGTTTTGCTGCTGCCGGGCATCGGTACAGTGCATGAGCTCAAAGAAGCCAACAAGTGCGGTGCGAAACTAGTCAGAGTGGCGACTCATGTAACAGAAGCAGATGTTTCAGCTCAGCATATCAATATGGCTCGCGAACTGGGAATGGAAGCTTTGGGCTTCCTGATGATGGCGCACTCTGCACCAGTCGAAAAACTAGTGGAACAGGCAAAATTAATGGAAAGCTATGGAGCTGAAGCAGTCTATGTTACTGATTCAGCCGGAGCTTTGCTGCCGCATGAAGTGCGGGAAAGAATAAGAGCCCTGCGTGAATCCCTTGATATCGAAGTTGGGTTCCATGGGCATAACAACTTGTCTGTAGCAGTTGCCAACACATTTGCTGCCATTGAGGAAGGAGCTACACGGATCGACGGCAGTGTACGCTGTCTTGGGGCAGGAGCAGGAAATACACAGACGGAGGTGCTGCTGGCGGTGATGGATCGGATGGGGTATGATGTCGGCATTGATTTATATAAAATGATGGACCTGGCGGAAGATGTCGTTGGTCCGATTATACCGGGCTCCCAAGAAATCAAAAAAGGCAGCTTGGCTCTTGGTTATGCAGGAGTATATTCAAGTTTTTTACTTCATGCTGAACGCGCTGGCAAGAAATTCGGAATCGACCCACGAGATATTTTAATAGAGCTTGGCAAAATGAACGTTGTCGGTGGGCAGGAAGATATGATATTGGATGTGGCAGCCAATTTGTCTAAAAAACAAACAGTGGAGGCATGATCATGTTATTAAAAACAAATGAGGATCAAGAGATTATTAACTATCTGTTATCTGCCGAACGTGAAGCTCGTGAAGTAGTCAAAATTACGGATACATATCCTGACTTGACGATTGAAAAAGCCTATGAGCTTCAGGATGGTCTTCTCACCCGCAGATTAAAAGAAAACCAAACGAAAACTGTCGGTATTAAACTAGGATTGACAAGCAAGGCTAAACAGGAAATGATGGGAGTCAATGAAGCTATTTATGGCTATTTGCATGCGGATATGCTGGCATACGAATGGGAAGCAATGAAAAGGTCGGAGCTAATCCATCCGAAAGCTGAACCCGAAATTGCCTTTTTTTTGGATAAGGATTTAGAAGGAGAAAATGTAACGGAAGAAGATGTCATTGCAGCAACCAAGTATGTAGCTCCAGCATTAGAAGTAATCGACAGCCGTTATAAGGATTTCCGATTCACTTTGACAGATGTTGTTGCGGACAATTGCTCATCTATCAAGTTTGTTGTGGGCAGCCAGTTGGTCAGTCCTCGTAAATTGGATCTGGGAAATATCGGTATGGTTATGTCAAAGAATGGAAAAGTAGAGCAGACTGGTTCGAGTGCTGCTGTTCTTGGTCATCCTGCTACAGCCATAGCATGGGCGGCCAATCAGTTGAGCAAACGAGGCAGAGGGTTTAAAAAGGGTGAAATCATCCTTGGCGGTGCCATGTCCGAAGCTATTTCTTTTGATTCAGGAGATACAATCGTAGCTCAGTTTAACGGGTTGGGCAGTGTCTTTTTCTATTGCCAATAGGGTATACAGGGGGATGTTATGCCAATCTTTCAAGTTCAAGTTTTAAAAGGTAGGAGCAGTGAGCAGATAAAAGGGCTAATTGCGGATGTAACGCAAGCTGCAGTAAAAAACCTTTCAGTCAAGCCAGAGCAAGTTAGGGTACTGGTAACGGAAATTGATCATAGCCATTGGGGGGCCGGTGGCCTCCCAATGAAAGAGATTAGGAAGACAAAAGGATTAAGCCAGGCGTAATAGAGAGCCTTACGATAAGAATCTTGCTCTCGGAACGTGTTTGTTTTCTATGAGGAGGCCCCAGTAGACTATAATAAAGCAAATTATAGAGCAGGATCAGAGTATATCAAGTGCCATTGTTACCGCGGAATTTGAGAAAGTTTAATATCTTTTCAATAATAATTATTTTGGATTACAAAGACAATTTTTAAAAAATGAAACACCTCTAAAAGCCGGAATGACAAAAAAGGAATTTGAGGTGAGACACTTGCAAGAAAATGATCGAATTAAGGAGATTATTGAAAGAGAAAAAGGACTCAACAAAGGATTGACCACGAAACAGCTGACCATGATTGCCATTGGCGGGGCAATTGGAACAGGATTGTTTTTGGGGAGCGGGCTGGCTATCAGCACAGCTGGACCAAGTGTAATTCTAAGCTATGCAATAGGTGCACTTATCGCTCTATTATTGATGGGAGCTCTTTCTGAAATGACCGTTGCCCACCCGACTTCTGGTTCATTTGGTGCCTATGCTGAACGGTATTTAAACACATGGTCAGGATTCTCTGTCCGGTATTCATATTGGTTTTGCCTTGTGTGTGCGGTAGGGACGGAAGTAACAGCGATTGCCATTTATATGAAATATTGGTTCCCCACGGTGCCTGGAATCGTATGGATCCTTCTTTTTGCCGGCCTTCTTATTTATGTAAATGCAACGAGTGTGAACATGTTTGGAGCAGTTGAATATTGGTTGTCTCTAATCAAAATTGTAGCGATTACTGCTTTTATTATTCTTGCAATATACGTAATCGTGGGTGCAGACAGTTCTTCTGAAATTGGTATACAAAACTATACAAATAATGGTGGGTTTTTCCCAAATGGATTTTGGGGTATGTGGATCGCTGTATTTATTTCACTTTTCAGTTACCTGAGTATTGAAATGATTGCGGTTAGCGCAGGGGAAGCGAAAGAGCCAGAGAGGGCAGTTCCTATCGCTTTAAAATCTGCGGTTGTAAGATTAGTATTGTTCTATATTGTATCTTTATCGCTTATGCTCATGATTGTTCCATGGGGTGTAGCGGGTATAGAAGTAAGTCCTTTTGTAAAGGTTATGGAAGTTTTAAATATACCTGGGGCAGCAGGTGTTGTAAACTTCGTTGTTCTGGTTGCAGCACTTTCAGCAATGAACAGTCAGCTATATACATCCACACGTATGATGTTTTCATTATCGCGAGCGGGTTATGCACCAAAGGTATTTGGAAAATTAAGTAAAAGATCCGTCCCAACATTGGCTCTAGCAACGTCCGTTATTGGTATTGCTATTGCAACCGTTTATACAGTTGTTTCGCCAGAAACAGCATTTACAACAATGATTTCTATCTCCAGCTTTGGAGCGATGTTTACTTGGTTTATGATTTTTATTACTCACCTGGCGTTTCGAAAAACTTGGAATGAAATCGGTGGCAGAAAGCTTCCGGTTAAAATGATCGGGTATCCTTTTTCATCTATTTTAGGTGCAGTTCTCGTTTTCTCTATCGTCATTTCTACTTGGTACTCGGAAAACTTCAAAGAAACGCTGATCTACGGAATTCCATGGTTAATTTTGATTACCGTTGTATACTTTATATGGAAAAAGATACAATCGAATCGGGCAGGGGCGGAAAATCAGGAAGATGCACTTTAATATTGGGGATGTTGAAGATCATCTGTGAAGAATGCTGACCCGTAATAGACGCGAATAAAGCGTCTTTAATACGATCAGATCGAATGTCTTTTATTACAGAAGGGGCGCACAGCAAAAAAGCTGTGTGCTTATTGATTTTATAAACGTATTTTACCTGATTCATCGTTTAGTTTTGCTGATTTAAAATCTCTTGTTCAGCGGTCGCTTTAATTAGAGAATTGCAGATAAGGAATGCACTTGGCAAATCAGAAGCAAAAGAATGAATAAAAGTGTCTTCGCTGATTCAAAAAGAAGCTATTTGCTGGTTTAGAGGGAAAGCCGTGTGGAAACATATTGGAGAAGCTTTGAACACCGTAGCAAAGCTGCATGTATTCAAACACTACTATGATAGAATATCTTTACATATGAGTTCGGATATTGTGTGAGGAGTGAAAGTTGAATGGTGGAAGAAAATATTTGTGAGCTGGAATTACGGGCTATTCTTGAAACATCAAATGATAATATTGTTATTACTGATGGGAAGGGAAAAGTAATAAGAAGTAGTCCTAATTGCCAATCTATATATGGATTGGCAATTGAAGAACTGATCGGAAAAACGGTCGATGATTTGGAGAAGATGGAGGTCTTTTCGCCATCAGTTACAAAAAGAGTGCTTCGAGAAAAGAAAGAAATCCAGGTGATGCAAAATACGCTCACGGGTCGCACAGTCATGGCAACTGCTATGCCTGTATTTGATGCAAATGGAGAAATCATTCGAGTTATCAGCTTCTCACATGATTTGACCGAGCTCCGCCAAATCAAGGAAGATTTTGAAGAACTGCGAGTCAAAATGGAATATTATCAGTCAGAAATTCAAGAGTTGCGGGATAAGGAACAATATACAGATGGCATTGTGTTAAAAAGCAAGGAGATGAGCAATGTTTGGCAGCTCATTCAGCGGGTGGCACTATCTGATGCAACTGTCGTGTTTCTCGGTGAATCAGGGGTCGGAAAAAACGTTTTTGCGAGGGCGATTCATGAAAAAAGTAGTCGCAGTAAGGAAGCCTTCATTGAAGTGAACTGCGGAGCCATACCGGAGACGCTATTTGAATCCGAGATGTTCGGATATGAAAAGGGAGCTTTTACTGGAGCAAGCAGGGAAGGGAAGCCGGGGCTAATAGAACTAGCCAATAAAGGTACGCTGTTTCTAGATGAAGTAGGGGAGCTGCCGTTAAATCTCCAAGCAAAACTTCTGAAGGTGATTCAAGAAAAGAAAATGACAAGAGTCGGCGGCACAGAGCCTAAACAGATTGACTTTCGGATTATTGCTTCAACGAACCGGGACTTGGCGGAGATGGTAAAGGAAGGGAAGTTCCGCGAGGATCTTTTTTATCGCTTGAATGTCGTCCCAATTACTATACCGTCTCTAAGGGAGCGGAAGGATGACTTGTTGCAATTATGCGAGTATTTTCTAGGGATGTTCAATGACAAGTACAGAACTGATAAGGTACTTCATGCGACGACAATCCATGAAATACTTGACTATAGCTGGCCGGGTAATGTTAGAGAATTAGAGAATTTAATGGAACGGCTAGTGATTACGACAGAAGATCGGATCATTTATCCTGTGGCCCTTCCGTTTCATGAGAGGCACTCTCCTTCCGTTGCTTATGAACAGGAAGAGGAAGAGCTTCCTGAACAGGCGGAAAACCTGCAAGAAGCATTACAAAACGTAGAAATCCGTTGGCTGAAAAGAGCTTATAGACAATATAAAACTACGTATGAAATGGCGGATTACTTAGGAATCAGCCAGTCAAGTGTTGTTAGAAAGCTGCAAAAATATGGTATTAATTCATAAGTGAATTTAAATCCGGATTAGCATCAATAAACCTCTCCTTGATGCAGATTCGGATTATTTTATTGGGATTTTCATATATGGAAGGCTTATACAGTTGGCATGCTCTTTGCTTAATAAGTTAGGGGTAAGCAATAATTTTAGGAGGTTAACCAATGTATAAGCCTAAAGACTCATCCCAATCTCCACGCTTTGTGGGACACAGGACTTTTATGAGATTGGAGCAGGTCAGAACAACTGATGATATTGACTTCGCTGTGCTTGGTGTTCCTTTTGACACGGCGGCATCCAACCGGACAGG
>NZ_JACSPV010000032.1 GCF_014836955.1 Bacillus norwichensis | reverse complement strand
ATCGAACTTCCATTTTTGGAAGCGAAAGTGTTCAAAATTAATTAGCAAAAAGTGTTCAATTCTACTTGACGGTCACATAAGCCTAACAATAAGATGCTATTATCCTATCCGACAGTCATAATCGATACGATTACAGGTTATTTTGCATCTAAGCCTTTATCATATCTCAGTGTTTCTAATAATGAGGATTTTTTGAATGATTTAAAACATATTTTTTATCTTAATGATTCTGAAGATGTTGACGCGGAAATTGCAAAAAACTTCTCAATTTACGGAAAGACATATGAACTCCATTACATTGATGAATTGGGCAATATTCGATTTAAACATTATTCTCCCCTAGAAATGTATGTTGAAAAGGATAGTAGTGGAAACGTTAAATTTGCAGTTCGCCCTTGGGAAGAAACATTATCGGATAAATCAAAAATTCAAAAGGTAGAAGTTTATGATTCTGAAGGTATATACAACTACACTGGTGATAATTACACCTTAGAAAGTAAAAGAGAACATTATTTTGGGGAGACTCCTGTATGTATCCACGTTAACAATGAAGAAGAAATTGGTGATTTTGAACAACTCATTCCAATGATAGATTCAGTTGAGGTTATGCTTTCGGATAGTAGTAATGAGCTTGAGGCATGGGTAAATTCATACCTCATTTTAGGTAAAATGAAGGGGACAAAAAAGGAAGACCTAGAAAAAATGAAACAGGAAGGTGCAATTCTTGCTGATGATGTTGACCAAGTAAAGTTTTTAACGAAAGAGGTTAATCCAGAATTTCAAAAGAACTTCTTTGAAACTGTTGATAAGCTTATACATAAATTTTCTACGATTCCCGATCTAACATCACAAAATTTTTCTAGTAATTTGAGTGGAGTTGCTCTTGAGTACAAACTTTTTGGACTTAGTTCTAAGGCAGCAACCAAAGAACGTAAAATGGAAAAGGCATTGAGGAAACGTATTCGTTTTATTTGTACCATATTAAATAAACAGGGTAAAGAGTATGATCCTTATGATATCCGATTCAATTTTGTGAGAAATATTCCACAGAACAAAGCCGAAATATCAGACGAAATCGTTAAACTTGCACCATATGTTGACATGAAAACATTGTTATCCATGCATCCAGATATTGCAGATGTTGATTTAGTATTGAAGCGACTTAAGGAACAATCTGATTCAATGGATTTAGATAATATTCAACATGTGAGTGAAAATAAATGAATGATTTCGAGAAAAGTCTATTGAAGGTTGTTAAAGAAATATACAATTTATCAGATAATGAATTTAATCAGGTTTTATTAAAATATAAAGCTAGTCGTGATAATATTATTCAATTTCTTGCTGAAGTATTTATTCAGCATGGTAATGATGGTCTTTTAGACTATATCCAATTGGATAGAAAAGGGGTAATTAAAGAATTCGATACTAAGATTGAAGATGAGTTAAAAGAAATTGGCTCATTGGAAATAGCTATTTTACTTAGTATTTTGGGAACTGTTACTCATCATACGTATCTCAAAACAGCCTCCCTGATGGAAAGGTATCTTAAATTGAATATTACCTCTTTGCAAATGAATCCATATTCAATAAATGAAATTGTAAACTTCAATTGGTCAGGAATTCCTTTTTCCGATCGCATATGGATGAATCAGCAAGCTCTAAAAAACTCGTTAAAAACAACCTTTGTAAAATCAATTCAAGATGGTGAGACTTTAGATAAAATTTCGAATAAGTTTAAAACTCACTTTAATAGTAATGCCTATCAATCTGAGAGATTACTTCATACAGAAACAGCAAGAGTTATAGCTAAGTCACATGAAGAATTGTACAGAGATACTAATCGAACAAAAGTAGAGTGGGTATCTGCTCTTGAAAAAAATACATGTGCTGAATGTGCTGATTTAGATGGAAGTATATTTGACATTGATGATCCGTCTAGACCAAAAATTCCAAGGCATCCAAATTGTAGATGTATCTATTCACTATATTAAGTTTTAACAATCACTTTTTCAAATGAGAAGGTGATTTTAAATTGTCTTTTTTCATGGTGTAGACGTAAAAGAACAGCATGAAAAAACAAAATATAATTGCGTTTCTAGGGCTTCATTAGCGTTAGAAGGGCATAGGAGGTTATTTAAATGGAGTTTAAAGATGTGAAAGAGTTTATTGAAGCAAATATGGAATCAGATGAAGTGAAAGAATATCTTCAGGGCTTTGTTAAAGAACCGAGCGTTGATGAGATTCTAGGAAAATTTGAATCTGATGAAAGTTTAAAGAAATGGCTTGAATCCGAAAAGGATAAGCATTTTTCCAAGGGATTGTCTACTTTTAAAGAAAAGACAATGCCTAAGCTAATTGAGGATGAACTCAAAAAGAGAACATCCGGCAAAGATGAAAAGGATTTACAGTTAGATTCTTTAAAGGCCGAAATTGAAAAGATCAAGCGTGATAAATTACGTGAGTCCCTGAAAAATGAAGCATTTAAAATTGCTACAGAGCATAAACTCCCATCTGACTTGATTGATTTCTTCATCTCTATTCAATCTGAAGACGATGAGGAAGGTACAAAAAGTAAAGAAGCAACAATGTCCAACATTAACAAATTAAAAGATGTATGGACAAATCATTTGCAGGAATCTGTGAGTGAGCGCATGAAATCAAACGGATTCACTCCAAAAGATGGAGATGTGAAACCAAATACATTGACTAGAGAGCAATTAGCAGGAATGTCCCCAGATGAGATTTCTAAGATGGATCAGAGCTTGGTCAATGAGGCATTAAAGAATAGTTAACTACGGACATGTTAATTCATGTCTATTTATTTTGTCTTGTTAAGCTTTTAGACGTTTAAAGAGGAAAGCACTATTACATAAAAATTAGAAAAGGTTAAGGTGATTTTAATATGTCAGTACAAACATTTATTCCTAGCGTATGGGAAGCGAAATTATTAACAGCATACCGTAAGTTCTCAGCAGCAGAGCTGGTAACGACTCCTCCAACAAAAATTGAAGGAAATAAAATTATTTTCAATCGTATTGGAGCTTCTCAACTTAAAGATTACAATGGTGAAGTTGAGTGGGATGCAGCAACTACTACTCCAATTGAGTTAAATATGGATCAAAAGAAATATTTTGCTATTGCAGTTGACGATGTTGATGCAGTTCAAGCAGCAGGAGATATTTTAGATGCTTACACTGAAGATGAAGCAGCGAATGCTAAAGAAAAAATGGATGGTTTTGTATTCGGCCTTTATACAGGTGCACATGCGGATAATGTAATTGGTACAGATACAGAGCCAATCCCATTGGATAAGTCTAATGTATATGATTACATTGTTGACCTAGGGACTGCACTTTCCAAAAAGAAAGTTCCAGTAGCTAATCGTTTTGTAGTGGTTAATGCTGAAGTTCTTGGACTTCTTTCTAAAGATGATCGCTTTACTCGTAATCCAGTTGTTCTTGAAAATGGTGTAGTGGAAGGACAAAAGATTAATGGATTACAAGTTGTTGTGTCTGAAGAAATTGCTAATGTTTCAGGCAAGTATAAAATCATGGCAATGCATAAATCTGCTATCGGTTTCGGTAAACAAATCGATAAAACAGAAGCTATGCGTTTAGAAAGTGCATTTAGTGATGGTGTACGTGGCTTGTTTGTTTATGGTTCTGAAGTAATTCGTCCTGAAGCACTTGCAGTTCTAACAGCTACAATCGGTTAATTTAATACATACGTAAATTAGGGATAGGGCGAAATGCTCTATCCCTTTTTATTTAAGGAGTTGATGTAACAAAATGTTTTTTAAAAATAAAACAACTGGTTTAGTTTGGGAAGTGACTCATCCTGACCATATTAAACGATGTCAAAATGATAATAATTATGAAGAAGTGAAACAGGGTGCAAAGGTAAAGGTTGAGCCGAAGCAAGTTGAAAAGAAAAAATCTTCTTCAAAGAAAAATTGAATAGGGTAGGTGATTAACTTGCCTTTCATTGAAAATATTAAACTCATCTTAGATATTGATGACAACTCTAAGGATGCAATTTTATACCTATATCTTGATAGGGCAGAGAACTTTGTAAAAGATTATTGCAATATTGATGAATTAAATCTCTCACTTGAAGAAACGGTGGAGGATATTGCCATTTTTCACTATCGTAATAGAGGTGTAGAGAATATGTCTTCAGAGAGAAAAGGGAATTTGTCTGAATCATATCGAGATGGATTGCCTTCGGAAATTTATAAAAAGTTAAATGAACATAGAAGGATGAAATTTATATGAGGTTAACTAAGACAGCCTATCTATTTGGTGAAAAAGGTGAATACCTGGGTACAGACAAATATGGTAAACCAATATACGGTGATCCTAAGCCAGATATACCGTTTAAAATGGAGATAGAGCCATTTAGTCCAAAATTAGCAGAGACACAATATGGTGCTTTTGTTGAAGTTAGATATAGGCTTTTTACTTATCCAAATCCGAAATTAGAATTAAACAACCAGTTTGTTTTCAAAGAAACAATATACAAAATAACTCAAGTTATGGATTATGAGAAGCACTATGAAGTTTTAGTTAAAGACAATGGTGAGTATAAGCCCAACTACTAATATAGTTAATTAATTGCTAGCCAAAGGGCGACAAGGACATCCGATGCAAGTAGGGATGTCCTTTAATATTTCATTAACATACATAAAATAAATAATACCTAGAGAGCGCCATATAAAATGGCGCTCTTTTTTTATTTCTATTTGAAAGGGGAGTTAATAAATTTGAGTGAAGAATTACAAATAAAAGTTGTCGGTAGTTTAGATGCCAATGCCACTCAACAAAAAATCCAACAACAATTAAAGAAAATTAAAGATACAGCTATTGAATTAAAGATTGACAATAAAGCTTTGTCGATAATCAAAGAGTTCAATGATGGATTTAAGCAGCTTGAAAAAGTTGCAAAGAATAGTGGCAAAGTCATTGAAGAAGCAATTATGCCTGATGGAACTAAAGTAAAGAGAACATTTTTTGATGGCTTAGATAAAGAGTTTGCCGAGACAACTACAAAGGCAAAAAACATGGGTAAAACCATGACAGACTCTTTTGGTAATGCTAAAACTACTGTTGATCAATTACGTGAAGGATTTACCAAGCTAATAAGAGAAAGCGAAAGGTTTAATGCTTCTCGCCAAAAAATATCCGGTACTATTCAGGCTCAGGATGATTTAGGAAATAAAAAGATTAAAATTAGCACAGATCATAATGGTGATGTAAGTGGATATAACATTACACAGGATCATAAAAAAGAATTAGATTTAATTGAGCAGATGGCTAGAGCTAGGGAACAGTCCACAGCCAGAAAACTTGCAGACGATAGAAAATTAGCAGAAAACCAAGCAAAGGCTATTAACTTAAACAGAGAATTATTGCAACAAGAAAAAGAGAAATTAGAGCTATTTAAGAAGAATTTTGCGATTGATGCTAATAAGTTACTTAAGACTCATGCAAAAACTGTTGATGGTGATGGCCTTAGAAAGTTAATGTATGATGTTGAAAAGCTTAATGTATCTATGCCTAATGTGAGTAAGCACATCCAAGATGCTAAATTGGGAATGAAACAATTTAGAGCTGAAGCAAGCGAAGCTGCAAGATCATCTATGACATTAGGACAGGCCCTAGAACAAGCAATGTTAAAATTTCCCATTTGGTTGGGAGCTTCAACAGCAATTTTCGGTACAATTCGGCTTTTCAAAGAAATGACAGGCGTTATACGTGAGGTTGACGATCGCTTAGTTTCTCTAAAGAAAGTTATGGATGAAGACACTAACTTTGCCAAACTTTTGCAAACAGCCATTGACTCTAGTGAAAAGTTTGCAAGATCCATAGGCGAATCCCTAGATGCAATGGAGGAGTTCGCAAAACAAGGTTATGTAGAATCAGAATTAAGGGATTTAACTGAAGCTGGACTTGTTGCAGCGAACGTAGCCGAACTAACAAGTCAACAGGCTTCAGAATATCTCACTTCTTCTTTGATACAGTGGAAAAAAGAAACATCTGAAGCAATGGGAATAGTTGATTCTTGGAATCAGATTTCAAACAACTATGCCACCACCTCAGAAAAATTAGCTCAGGGGCATTCACGTGCTGGTGCAACGGCTAAATTGATGAATTTGACATTTGATGAAACAAATGCAATTTTAGGAACGGTAACTGCTGCAACTAAACAGTCAGGAAATGAAATAGGAAACTTCCTAAAAAATGTCCTTCCAAGACTCACCAGCCAGCCTGCTGAAGATGCTTTAAGTATGGTCGGAGTAGACTTGTTAGATGTTAACACTGGGGAAATGAGACATGTAATTGACATTTACCAGGAAGTTGCTGACAAATTGAAAACTATGGACAAATATAATCAATCCATAGTAATTGAGGGATTAGCAGGTAAGTATCATGGTACACGTATGGCTGCTTTTTTGGATGATTTAGGCAGTGCAGATTCTATGTATAGGCAAATGTTAGATTCAAGTATGAACTCACAGGGTTCAGCATTGCAAGAAAATGAAGTTTATATGGAGTCAATTACAGCCAGGGCACAACTTGCAAGAGTTGAATTTGAAAAGATGTCTCTTTCATTTGGAGAAGCATTCTTATCAGAAACAATGATTCAAGCTTATCAAGGGTTTGGTGCTTTATTTGAAGCTATTACAAAAACATCAGGGGCAATTGGCGGATTACCCACGATTTTTAGTGCAGCCGGAATAGCAGCAGTAATTTTTAGTAAAAGCTTAAGAACTTTAACGACTGATTTTATTTTTCTTAAAGAAGGAGCCGATCGAGCTTCAATAGCAACAAAAGCATTAAGCATTTCATTTAAATCTATTGTTGCCAGTACGGGAGTGGGCTTAGCATTTCTTGGTATTGGATGGGCATTGGAACAAATGCTTGCTTCTATGGGGAGAGCAAGGGAAGCTCAAGAGGAAATGGAACAAAGGCAAAGAGATGCATTGTCTTCGTTTGAAAATGGCAAAAAAAGTTTAGACGAGTTAACCAAAAGCTATGAAGTGTATGAGAAAAAGATTTCTAGTGGTAACTATAACCTTGACGACTTAAACGAGTTCAACAGAATTCGCAATGAAATTGCAGAAGTATTACCTAATATGGTAATTGGAGAAGATCAATACGGAAATAAAATATTAAAAACAAGTGATCAAATTAACACACAGATTCAATCATTAGAAAAGCAGATTGAACTCCAAGAGAAACTAGACGCCATTAAAAGAAAAGAAGAAGTTGAAGATAATTATTCTACAGCAAAAAAAGAATTAGATAAGCAAAAAGATAATAAATCGAACTTTTTTGATGGAATGCAAGCACAGTATAATTCTGCTGAAAAACTATATAAGCAATTCGATAGTCTAGAGGAACAAAGACAAAAGAAGTTAAAAGAAGGCAAGGACTTAGATTTTTTACAAAAGGATTCTTATGATTACATACAAAGAAAAATACAAGAATATGAAAATCTAGACAATGTAATAACGGGAGCTTCTCTTACATTCCAGGATGCAGCGAAAGAATATATTAAAAATGCCATGACAATGGATGATAGTATCTCGAAGTCCACTGCATCAGTTATTGACGGATTTGTTTCTATCGTTGCTACAAGTGGAGCATCAGAAGATAAGATAAATGAAGTCTTTCAAAGCTTCAAGAACAATTTAGATAATAAGGATTTTAAAAAGCCTTTTATTGAATTAGGGGATGCAATAGAAGAGTATGAAAAGAAAGTAGAAGAGGGCCTAAGAGGCGATGATCTCAATGAATACTCCAAAAAGGTAGAAGAAGCTTTTAATAAAGTAAAATCATCACTTGTAAAAATTGCAAAAGATAACGGAATTGATGGGGCAGAATTAAAAGGTATTTATAGTGACCTTGATATGGTCTTTAAAAATTTTATTCTCTCTAATCTTGATTTCGAAAGTATTGCAAAGTCTACAGGAAAAACAGTTGAAGAACTAAAGATTGAATTAGGCTTCTTGAATGATGAACTAGGAGAAACGTCAGGCGCTACGGAGGCAGCAGACAAAGCAGAGGATCTTCGAACTGAACTTGAAAAATTAATTGATACATATTATGAATTAAATAATGCTAAACAACATGATCAAGCAGCAACTTTATTAGGAACAGATATATATAACGAATTTGCTAATCAGCTCTCCCCCATAAATAAACTTCTAGAAGACATGGCAGAAGGGAAAAGAATATCTGCGCATGAGGCAATACAATTAATTTCTAAGGAAAAAGACTTAGCAAATGCAATCAAGATTGAAAATGGGATAGTAAAAGTAAATCAACAGGCTGTTCTTGAACTAAGAGATGCTAAATTAGCATCATATCAAGACATGATAAAAGCAAAACAAGCAGAACTTGAGGCTGAAAAATTAGCTGTTCAACAAAAATTAAAGCTTTACAAAGTAGACCTTCAAGGTGTTAAAACTCTCGCTGAAGCAAGGGCTAGAGCAACGAAGCAAATGCTAGAAGCAACAGACGGAAACATGAGTTTCTTAATACAATCAGGTGCTTTTGGAGCAGTTAACAGAGAAATTCATCAAAACTTGGCTCCCATATTTGAAGCAGAAAAAGTGCTTGATAGTCTATCTAGTCTCGCAAGTGCAGGGCTTAAAAATGTCGGAACTAGTGCAGAAAAAGCCTCAAAAGCAACAGATAAAGCTAAAAAATCTCAAAAAGATGCAAATAAAGAATACGAACATTCTATTTATGTATCAGATAAGTTCAAACAAGCTTTAGAAAAACTAAATCTCCAACTAGAGAAACAACGTGCTTTACAGGAGTCACTTCCTAAGCATTCTAAAAAATATCGTGAAGCACTACAAAAAGAAATTAATTTATTAAAAGAGAAAAATAAACTCATCCAAGAAGAACACAAATCCATAAATAAACAAATCAAGTCGGGTAAGATTCAACAAAAAGGAATTGTTCAAGTTCCTTCTTCTGGAGTAACTCCTGTTTCAGTTAAATCAACAAAAGTGTCTGGATACTCAGGGCAGTACTCAAAAGAAATCAATGCTGCGGCTAAGAAGTATGGTGTAGACCCACACTTGATTGCAGCTATTATAAAGCAGGAATCTAACTTTAATCCAAATGCTCGATCACATGTAGGCGCACAAGGTTTAATGCAATTGATGCCAGCTACAGCTCGTGGTCTTGGTGTTAAAAATGCTTACAATCCTGCTGAAAATATTATGGGTGGAACAAAATATATTGCACAACAACTCAAAGCATTTGGAGGCAATTTAGAAAAAGCATTGGCTGCTTATAACGCTGGCCCTGGGAATGTTAGAAAATATGGCGGTATTCCTCCTTTTAGAGAAACTCAGAATTACGTAAAAAAAGTCGTAAGTGACTATAATTCAAAAATCGCTAATTCAACCTCTACAGTAGTTAAATCTGCCACTCAAAATGTTGCTAGTTATTACTTAAATAATTTCAGACAAACATCTAAATTTGGCGATACAGCAGGACGTTCATCTGCACACAAAGGATTAGATTTTGCTAATGGTAGACAAGGTGATCCAGTTAAGGCTTTGCGTGGTGGTAAGGTAATAACAGCCACATACAGCAATTCTGCCGGATATTGGGTTGTCGTCCAACAAGACGATGGCACTGTTGCAAAATATATGCACATGCAGAAAGGTCTTAATGTTAAAGCAGGACAAACTATTAAGGCTGGACAACAACTTGGCAAAGTTGGCAACACTGGACATTCAACTGGTGCACACTTGCATTTGCAAATTGAGCAAGGTGGAAAAGCAATTGACCCACTTCCATATTTAAAAGAACTTCAATCAAAACAATCTAAAGATGTTGCTCAACAAGCTAAAGATGTGGATGATGCTAAATCAACGCTGATTCAATTAGAACAAGACTCTTTAGAGATACAAAAACAACTCCAGCAATTATACATGGATATAATTGAGAGTCAATTAGCAGAATTCGATAGAATCAAAGAGTCTTATGAAGATGACTTAGCTAAGATTGATCTAATACAAAAACGTGAAGTATCCACTTCTAAACAATGGTTAAATCAACAAGCCAAAAAAGAAGAAATACTAAAAAAGCAAATTGATCAAGAAAAGAAAGCAATTGATTTCATTAAAAAGCAAATTAAGTCAAATAAAGACTTGAATAAGGCACAAAAAGCGCTCCTTCAAGATCAGTTGGTTGATAGATATAAAACATTATCTTCATTGGAAAGCACTCTTCTTGACGAACGTATATCAATGGCAGAGACCATTATTGATACATACAAAAAGGGATTGGAAGCTCAAAAGAAGGCTGCTTTAGATGCAATTGATGAGATTATTAAAGGAATAAACAAAGCGGCTGACGATGAATCCTATAAAAAGAAATTAGAAAAAGCTCAAAAAGACAGACAAGAAATTCTAGATGAAATTGCAAGCCTATCCTTGGATGACTCTGATGCAGCAAAGAAAAGAATATCAGAGCTTCAAAAACAACTCCAGGAACAAGAAGAGTCTTTGTTCGAGATGCAAGAAGACAGAGCCAGAGAAGAGCGAATTGCAAACCTAGAGGAACAGAAAGAGGAAATTGAAAATAAATATGATGATCTCCTAAACGATGAGCGTAAATTTAATAAAATGCGTTCAGATATTATCAATGCAAACACAAAAGAAATTAGAAAAGAATTGGATAAGTTTTATGCAAACATTAAAGCGAATACTAAGATTTTAGGAAAATCAATATCCAATAATCTAATTGATTTAATAAACCAAGCAAATTCCTATATGGGGAATAAAAAGAATAAGCCTATAAAGATTGCTCAAGCCAAAACAGGTGGACTATTGCCATCTTGGGGGCCTGAAGGGAAAGCCATGATTGTTCATGAAGATGAGATGATCTTGAGTAAACCTGATACATCTAATTTCCTAGAAGCAATGAAGGTGTCTAAGGATATATTTACTGGCAATCTTCCTAAAGATCTATTAACTAGTAAACTTCCTAAATTGCCTCAAATTAAATCTCCAACTATTGGTGGAGAACAAACTAATATAACAAACCACTTTGACTATGGCGGCATCAGTTTAAGAGTTGACAACTTAAAAGGCAATAAAAATGATGCAGAGATTCTTTTGGAAGAAATTTTTAATGGCGTCAAAGCAAGAGGTGGAAGATAAAGTATTTTACGGCACAATAATTATTAGCCTTTCAATTGGGACAAGTTCCTGGTTGAAAGGCTTTTTTGTCTTTTCATATTTCCATTATGATACAGACTCTTTGGACTAGTAAGTAATGGAAAAAGTGATATCTGATATATACGAATTAAAGGTTGAAGCGAATATTAAAGGATTTTCCCTTCTTATGTCGAATTGCCTAGATAGAGATATAAAGAAGGGGGTTAGTTGTATGCAAAATAAAGTTGCTTCTCTTTTAATGATTATTGGTTGCTTTGAAATTTTTATTGGTTTACTTATTGGTTTTAAAATGGCTTATGATTTTTATTTTGAATGGCCTGTATTCTTATTATGGGCTGGCATAGGAACTTTATCAGGTATCTTTGTTATAGGATTTGCTCAAGTGATCGAATTATTACATAAGATCAATGAAAAACTTGGTACAGAAGAAAATACAAAGGACACAGATGGGGATCAGGAGTAAAAGAACGATATACTCGTAAAGAAGCAATGGAACTATATAAAGCAAAAGAGAAAGAAATGTAAGAGTTAGGAGTGGGTTAAATTAATGAAATATAAAAAAAGTGTGATAATATTTTCTTTCATCTTTATTCTGTTTGGTTGTCAGAGTAAATCAGACACTGATAAATCAGATATTGGTGAATCAGATATTAAAAAATATGAGGGCGCAATAAATAGTGAAGAAAGCATTAACTCTTATTTTAAAGGAGATGCCCATATAGCACTTCTAAATGAGATAACGGCAGATGCAACCAATTCTGATTATGGGGTTTTAGCAGATGTAAATGAAAAGTTTGCAGAGTTAAGCAATGCAGATAAGTATGATGTCTTTTTAGATGTTATTGATGTATTAAAAAGAGAAACTGAACATGGGGATTTTTTATCTTTCAATTGTGAAAATGAGAAGGAAAATTGCATTTTGAAAAGTTTGGTTTTTAAGGATGCTGAGAACACGTATGAATTACGGGGCTTAGACGACACCTATTCTTTATTTATTAACGGTATGGAAGTATATGGACGATTTGATGGCAACGCTCCTAAAACAAAAGAACCGTCAACCAATACACCTAAGAGTAGCGGAACTTTAGCCATTGAAGAAACATCCTGTTCAAAAGATGGCGATTATATGAATGTAAATGGATATGTTAAAAATAATAGTGAGACAACATATTCATTCATAAAAGTTCAAGCAGAATACTTTGATTCATTAGGTAATATTGTTGATACTGACTTTGCATATGCGGTTGGAAGTGAAGGATTAACGCCAAATGGCAGAAAATCGTTTAGTATTATGACTAGGAATAACGAATCCATAAAGAGATGCTCATATAAAATAATTGATTATCGATAAACTACTACTCAAATTTGAGTGGTAGTTTTTTATTCCTAAAATTATAGAAAGAAATGTATCAGATTTTCATGAAAACTTGATGAATCGTATTGATCAAATGAAGAGAAAGATACGGACACTAAAGATGGGTACATAATACAACCCATCTAATTTCTTCATACAGTTTTCTAATTAAGCCTAAAAAGAAAAAGAAAGTTACTCATTCCAAACGCTCGGGCAAGCGTAAACATAAGCGGAAAAAGTAACTTTCAATATCACCTAGGAAGGAGAAAGGGGAAACTCTTTCCTTCCTACTCATTAATATTATATACTTTCCAAATTTAAAAATAAAGGAGGTTTTAAGGTGAATCCATTTGCAATAAATGAACAGGATATTCTTTACTTGTTTGAATCAGCAGGAACAGAAGTATTAATAAACGATCAGGCACATAAAGCAATCATAACTAATTCAGGGTTTAACAGTGAAAATGATGAACGTTACATAAATACACTTAATCCTATTCGTATGGGCGATTTGGTATCGTTTAATGATCATCAATACATAATCATTACGGAGAGTAACGGTAAACGCCATGCTAAGTATAGAGCCATTATGAGACATTGTAATTTTACAATAGGGTTTCCTGGAGAAATTGAACGTGTACCAGTACTAGATGAGAACGGCAATCCAATACTTGATAATCATGGCAGACCTATATTTGAGGAAAGAGAAGGCGATCCTTATTTTATTCCTGCTATAGTTGATGATAAATATTTTCAAGTCAATAACCAGTTTCAGATGAGAGTTGCTGATAATCAAATTATGGTTGTTGTACAGGATAATGAGTTGAATCGGAGTAAGTTTGAAGTAAATAAACGATTTGAATTGATGGGGAAAGAATGGAAAGTATTACAGGATGATTTAACGAAAGTCGGATTGTTGATTTTGACATGTGAGAGGGTTGTTTAAAAATAAGGCTTGTCAATCTTAGGAATCTTTGCTAACATAGGGGTAATTGCAAGGTACGTTATTATGTCTAATAATATGAATATGGAAGCACCTTAAATCCTCATGAGCCTAGTAATGCCAACGCTTAGAGGTATCTAACCCATTAATTTAGTGTAACGGATAACACGCAAGATTCCGGTTCTTGAAATATGGGTTCGATTCCTGTCGAGGGCGCTAAAACCTTGAAGCATCAACATTTGTTGGTGCTTTTTTTTGTAAAAGTCCGATTTTAGTCCGACCAACTAATTTATTCCCTCTAATTTACGTGACCAGTTCTTCATAAACTCATTTATTTTTTCATTGTTTAATTGAGCAGATCGGTTAGACATATGACCATATGTTTCTAACAAAATGGTTTTATCTACGTCACCTAATCTTCCACCAATGTAATTCAAATCCGAAATACCAGCTTCCCACATAATGGTCTCATGGGTGTGCCTGAACATGTGAGGTGTAGTGTGAGTGATCTTATTCCTGTTGCACAACGTTTTCAATGCCCCTGCATAGTTCGGTATCTTAATAAACTCACCAATTGGATTGATAAATAGAAAAACTGGTCTTTCTTTGATGCCTACAATCCATGTATTTCTAATATGAAGCCATTCTTTCAATTTTTCAACTGTAAAGTCATCAAGACCGATGATTCTTTCCCCGGTTTCACCTGTCTTTGTTGTTTCCTTGATCTACTGTTTATTTTCCCTTACAAGATTTTATCTAAGTTAATGGACAAATTGTCTTAATTGAAGTTAGAAAGTAACAAAGCGCTAATTTCATCTGTTTTATCCCCTGTTCCTGCTAAATAGTGATATCTGAATACTGAGGGACTCTCTAACATTTACATTTTATTTTTTGCCTTCTCAAGGTATCTATGACCAGTTTTAGTCACAGAAAAATATTTTTTTCTTTGTAAAGAAGTAATAACTGTCAGTACTTATTTGAAAATAAGATAGTTCGAGCTTCTACATACTCGTAATATAGACTCCAAGAATGTGATTATTATTTGCCTAGGGTATTTACCATTTCTATAAATCACCACTATAAGTTTTTAGTTAATCAAACAGTTCTAGGACTCCCAAAGGATCAAAACAAATAGTATAATTGTCAATTGTGGTGAAAGGGCCGTATTTTTCCCGGTAGCGTTCAATAGCCTCCTTTAAAAATTCTTCTGATACTCCGAGATATTCAGCCAGCTCATAACGGTTTCTTACTCTTGATTGATGTGCTGTTACAATCTTTTGGAGAGGGAACAGTTTTTCAAAAGCCCATGAACGGGCTTTTAATTCTTGTTTTCGATTCTCAATTTTTGATTGATCTAGGATGTTTCCGGCAGTTGTATAGTAATGGCCTAGTTCTTCAGCTAAGATGCAAGCTTTTTCAGAAGTAGTTGAAATGTGCTTGTTAATCCAAATATTGTTGTCGCTGTATAATCCCTTGATGGTTGGTTTCATAGGCATTTCATAGATGTCAACCCCTTGATCAGAAGCCTCTTTCAGAAGTCTTTCATACATTTTATTCCCCCTTTTGTTTCCTTTTTGATTTTACGAATTCCATAAACTTTTCAATTTCTTCTAATTCATCTTCTGTCCAATTTTCTCCATCATGATGGGCAGCAATCGTATATAAGCCTCCTTTAGAGGTGCCGCGTGGTCTAGCATCTTCGCTTAACCCAGCTAAATAATCAGCAGATACTTGAAAATGATCAGCAAATATCCTAACGATTTCCATTTTGGGGTCAGATTGTCCATTTTCGTAGCGAGATATCATACTTTTGCTTATTGTTGTTGCATATTTTTCATTTAATTTCTTCGCCAACTCTTCAATACTTTGGTTGCCCCTCAGTTCTTTTATCCGTCTACCAAATACTTTCATTTTCAATCTCCCTTTGGTATTCCTGATTTAGGAATATAGTACAATGTAGATTCCTGAAATGCAACAATTCATTATTTTTTTCCTTTTAAGGAATTTTATTGATTGACAGTGATAAATATGTGTTTTATAGTGAGGGTGTTCCTTAAATGGAACGAAAGGTTGATATTTAATTAAGCAAAAACAAGTTTATTATGAACTTTTGAAAAAAATAAGATGAAAATGAGGTGATTTCAATTAGATTAACAAAAGGAACAACGAGAAGAAATTTATTTTAATAGAATTTTTTTTGATTTTTTTGTTCCTGTTTAGGAATAATTGCGGTTGTGGAGGAGAAGAGTCAAGAGCGTATTGCCAAATCCTAAATAAATGTGCGTGATGATGATCATTAATCCTAAGAAGGACTTCTATTCAGTTTCAGAATCGTTGTGCACGGCCTGACATGGTTTGAATAAACAGCAGCGATGATTTCTTTTAGTAGGCAGTACTGATGTATATCACGATCCTAATAAATTTTAAACAGGAAGTGAAATGATGAGTGTAAAGTGGATCAAATTGAGCACACAAATGTTTGAAGATGAGAAGATTCGTCTTATTGAAAGTATGCCGGAGGCTGACACCATTTTGATTATTTGGATCAAGCTTTTGGCACAAGCTGGAAAGACAAATGCGAGTGGGTATATCTACTTGAGTGAAAATATTCCATACACAGAAGAGATGTTGGCAACTATTTTTAATAGGCCACTTAATGTTGTAAGAATGGCTCTTAAAACATTACAGGAGTTTGGGATGATTGGTATATCAAATGAACATTTAGTCATTATTACTAATTGGGAAAAACATCAAAACATTGAGGGAATGGAACGCGTTCGAAGATTGAATGCAGAAAGAAATAAAAGGTATAGGGAACGAAAAAAACTAGCAACATTAAATGGGGATATAAATGACGATGTTAGCGTGACGTCACGTGATGATGCAGATAAAGATATAGATAATATACCTTATGTCGAGATAGTTCATTATCTCAATAATGCTGTTAATACAAATTATCGACATACAACCAAGAAAACTAAGGAATTAATAAAAGCTCTCTGGAATGAAGGCTTTAGGCTGGAGGATTTTAAAACTGTCATAAATATCAAATGCAAAGAATGGCTTTTTAATGAAAATATGAATAAGTTTCTTCGGCCAGAAACATTGTTCGGAACAAAGTTTGAATCTTATCTTAATCAAATTGGCGGTGAAATAAGTGAAAAAGATAACGACTCCAGAAAGGTTGCACAAGAATATAACATACCATTCTGAGAACTGTGAACGTCACTTCTTTGTTAAAAATGGCTTTGAGATAGTTAAGCCGATTCAAAAAATGATGGTAGATGGTGAATTGGTTTGTCCTCGCTGTGAATTAGAGCAAAAAGATCTTGAATTACAGGAGGCAATACAAAGAAAATACGATGAATTGTTCAAACGAAAAAAATACAATATCTTTTATAATTCGAGTATTTTGTCTGATAACACTATCTTGGCGGCTAAATTAGAGAACTATCAAGTCGAACACCAAGAAGAAAGGGAGAATAAACAAACAGTCCTGGAATCATTAGCAAGGTTTAAAGACGGTCAAGTGTTCAATGTAATCCTTCAAGGTAATCAAGGTGCAGGAAAAAGTCATTTAGCTTATGCCGCTTTACGTGAATTAAATGAAAGTGGATTAGATAAATCATGTTTATTCGTAAATGTGGAAAGTATGATGCGGCTGATCAGGGATTCATTTGGTAATAAGAGGAGCAAATATACTGAAAGTTATTTTGTAGAGCTGATGTCTGAGGTTGATTATCTTGCACTGGACGATATTGGGGCAGAAACAGGTGCAATTGGTACAGACAAAATGGCCACAGATTTTGTTCAAAGAATTTTATATGCTATTACGACCACCAGGCAGGATAGAACGACTTTAATTACGACAAATCTTTCCAGCGAAACATTGTTTCGGATGTATGATAAAAAACTGGTATCACGACTTTTTAGAAATCCTAAGTTTGTTGTATTCAAGGAAACCAAGGATAAACGGATGGAGAACATCCCTTTTTAATGAATGACTAGATGGTAATTAAAAAGCAGAAAAGGGCTGGATTGGCTATGAAAATAGTGAGTGTGACCTTCCGAAAGAGTAGGAGGATGGGAGAAAAACCAGCAATTATAAAAACAAAGCAACGAATTGAAATAGAACTTAAACGGGAGAAACAATAGTCAATATAGATAAAGATTAGGAGGATTTTTTATGGAAAGCTGGGTAGATAAATTAATTGAAGAATATTCAGAAGGAAAAAGACAGCTTCATAAATTGCGTGAAAGCTTTGATGAAACGGACCCTTTACATCAAGCAGATAAAAAAAACATTAACAGTATGATTGGGGATATGGATTTTGTGATTGAGTGGCTTGAAACTGGGCGCCAACCAGGCGTAATGCGTGGAATTGATGTCAAACATGTATATCAAAAACGATCGTTAGAAAGCATGGAATTTATCCCGGATATAACAGAGCAGCTGGAGACAAATGATAAACCATTAAGTTTAAACGAAAAGGAAAAGAAAATTTTGCTGGACATATTTTCTTCTTTTTCTTTTAGAGAAAGGCAATGCTATATTCTGCATGTTGCTCAAGGAATGAGCATGTCTCAAATTGCAGAAATGCTTAGTATTCAAAAAAGAACAGTCCAACAGTATATTGAACGAGCAAGAATGAAAGTTGAACAAATAGTTTCATGACGTACGGCTTGACGTATAAAGTCTCTATTAGTGAAGGGACTTTTTCTTAATAAAAAATCTTTTGACCAGTAAAAAGGTTGGAGACGGAATATGGAAAAAGATGGATTATTGTAGTATGGAAGCAATTCACACGATTGAGAGTAAGAAAAAAATATCCTTCCCTTCTTAATAAGGATTGACCTAGGCAAGTCATTAAAAGGCTTATTTATTATGTCAATTGTTCAGAGGCTTCAAAACAATTAATGAGATATGTGTAAAGAACATCAAAAGACCTTTATTAGATTCTTCTTTATTAGTTCTCTATTAGTTGAAAGGAAGCATCTGAGGGAGAGGGGGAAAAGATGGATTATAAAAAGAAGCATACATTTCTTTGAAGTAACTGCAAAAAAAAGCGAGTCTAATAAAAAGCTGAAAGACGTCTCGGAGAAATGAACGGCATCATAATAGTAGAATTTCAATTCCAATAGGAGGGATTTACATGTCAGAAGAAAAACAGATGCAACATGGTAAAAATAAGATTTTGTTATTTAGAAAGTTAGAGGATCAAAATATGGAAGCTGCAAAACTAGCCTTCCAAACAGAGCATACATTTACTTATTCCCGAGAACTAGAAGCACTCGTCACAAAAGATGGACGAGTCATTCAAGTTGGAGGGCTTGAAGCTGAAGTGGAGGTCAATGCTATTCAAGCTAAAGATGATTCACTAGGAAAAATGTTGCAAGAAGCTGTTATTAAAGGTGAGAAACTAGAATTATGGGAAGTGACAGTAGATGAGGATCTAAAAGATTCAGAAGGTAAGTATCCTGCTGTATATGCACAGGGGTATCTATCTGAATGGGAAGATCCAGCCAATGCAGAAGAAAATGTAACTATTTCAAGCACATTTACAGTGGAATTGGAGCCTCAATTCGGACGAGCAACTTTAACAGCTGAACAGGAACAAGCTGTACAGTATGCATTTAAAGATACAACAACGGTAACTGATTCAGAATAGATTGTAGAAGGGGGAGTTTACTCCCCTTCTACCTAACGAAAAGGAAAGCGGGGATAATGAAAATGAAATTAATGATTAACGGTAAAGAATATGAAATGAAGTTTGGGATTGGTTTTATTAAAAAATTGGATCAAATTTATCCTGCCAGTATGAATGGAGTAGAATTCGGTATGGGTATTGAACAATCCATGTTTTATTTTAAAACAAAAAATCCAACCGTACTTTTCAATGTCATTAAAGCTGCAACGGATCACCTTAATTCTAAGCCCTCTAATAATGACATCGAAGAAGAATTAGAAAAAATTGCTTCCGAGAGTCAATTAAACGGATTGTTCGAAACACTGGAGCATGAAATGAGGGAATCAGTTTTTTTGAAGCAGAAGATCGAGGATTTCGAGGAGAAAGCAAAAGTACAACAATAAAAACATCGCCAGAAACTTATGATGCAATCGTAATCAATTGTCTTAGATTTCTCGAATGCAAGAACCTGTACGAAATAAATACAATGTCGTTAAAAGAGTATCTATATAGAATGAGAGCTTATCAATTAAAAAGAATAGATAAACAACATGAAATGCATATGCAAGCATGGTTAAATCACATTGCGGGTTCAACGAAAGAACAAGGAAAGAAACAAGTTCCTGTATTTAAAAGGTTTGAGGACTTCTACAATTATGAAGAAGAGCTTAAAAAAGTAGAAAGACCCGAAAGAAGTAAGCTATCCCCTAAATTGCAGCGGATGGCTTCTGTGGCTGCAAAAATAAACTTAGGAAGGGGGGATCGCTGATGGCTGAAAGTTATTCCATTGAAGCATATCTAAAATCCAGTGGTGCTGGTGCTTTTTCATCAGCATTAGAAAAAGAAACCGGCAGTATAGGTCAATTAGGAAAAACATCAAAAGAATTTACGGATGGTTTTAAAAGCATAATGGCGAAAATTCCAAAAGGAATAGCAGGGTTTGCCACCTCTGCAATAATAGAAAGCGAGTTATTTCAAACTGCATTAGGCGATGCTGAAGAAGCCTTTTTTAATTTTGCCCAAACGATTATGGAGCCAGTTCTTGATCCAATAATGGATACACTTAATTCTGTAACTGGTTTAATCAATGATGCTGCTGAAACATTGCGAAATTTCGATACACTTTCGAAAGAAAATCAAACTACTATCATTCTGATAGGTGTTGCCTTGGCTACATTAACGGCAGCAATTATTGCATATAAATCGGCGGCTATAAGTGCATTTATATCAACAAACATACTGACTAATGCAATGGCAGCTTTTCAAGCTATTGGAGCATTTATGGCGTCACCTATAACTTTAATAGTGCTTGCCATTGGGGCATTAGTAGGAGTATTAATTTATCTGTACAATACGAATGAGACGGTAAGAGCAGCAATACAAACAGCCTGGGCTTTTATATCCGAAATCATTCAAACGGTTATAACAACTGTATATGCATTTATTATGAACATATGGGGACAATTGGTTGAGTGGTGGCAGCAAAATAACCAAATGATATTACAAGCTGCACAGAATGTGTGGGATGTTATAAGTACTGTTATTGGAACGGTAATGAACGTGATTTGGACTATTATGCAAGCACTATGGCCAGTCATCCAAGTGTTAATTGTATCTACTTGGGAGGCAATAAAAGGGGTAATACAAGGTGCTATTGATGTGATTTTAGGTATTATCCAGTTTTTCAGTGCGTTATTTACTGGCAATTGGTCAGCTATGTGGGAAGCTATTAAACAGATATTTAGTGGTGCGTTACAGCTGGTATGGGGATTAATAAACCTCTATTTTATCGGGAAAATCCTAAAAATTGGCTCATTTTTTGCTCAAGGTTTGAAAAACATTCTTCAAATTATGTGGAATTTTATCAAAAGTATTTTTCAAACTGGTGTAAATTTAGTGAAAAACGCAGTCAGTACAGGTTTTAATTTCATATCCTCTATTATTTCCAACATAATGGCCGCTGTTATAACTGTTATTTCAGCTGTTTGGAATAATATAAGCTCCGTGATATCAACTGTTGTAAACAAAATTAAAAGTGTCATATCCATTGTGTTCAATGCTTTGAGTGGCATTGTACAAGGTGCTTTGTCAAAGGTAAAATCAGCCATATCAAATGGCATTACAGGTGCGTTAACCATTGTTACCGACTTGGTCAGTAAATTTTTTAATGCTGGAAGAAATATCGTCACTTCCATAGCAGATGGAATCAAATCAGCAGTTGGTGTAGTCACTGACGCAATTGGTAATGTCGCATCAAAAGTGCGCGATTTCTTGCCGTTTTCACCCGCAAAAGAAGGGCCGCTGCGTGATATTCATAGACTAAACTTCGGAGGCACAATAGCGCAAAGTATCAAAAGAGCTGTTCCAATAGTACAAAGGCAAATGAGCAGCCTTGTTGCAATACCGGATATTGAGCCTGTTGGTATTGGAGGACAGATGGCAAGCATTAATAAAATGGCAAGTGCACAGATGCATAGTACAGTGACCGGGGAATGGAATATTGGCAAAGAACCCGCCTATATTCATGTGCGGATTGGTAATTCAGACTTTAACACATTTGTTGACGATATTTCCAATTCACAAAACCGCAAATTATCTAGATCAAAACGTTCACCAAGATAGGAGGGGGATTATGTACAAGTTTGCTGATACAGTGGCAGGAAGTGGATTATCAACTCCTCACTTGTCGTTGAATACTGTGTTTAATGGCGTGAATCTTGATGAGTCTTTAACAGATAAAAGTGGCAGCTTTACAACAATAGCGGTTAGTGGCAGGGGAATCCTACCTAGAAATATTCATATGACCGAAATGTCGGGGAGTCACGGGGCCAGAGAAAAAAGATACACATATGACGTTAGAGAGATTACTGTTAAGTATAAACTAACTGATCGTAGCAATGAAGGCTTCCGGGAGCGTTTCAATCGGTTAAACGGCTTGCTGCTTGGAAGCAAGAAAAGACTGCAATTTACTGATGAGGATGCGTACTTTTTAGCAACATTGCAAAGCGGAGACACGCCAGAAGAGGATTCTAATGACATTGTTGGAACGCTTGTTTTTATTTGTACTAATCCAGCTAAGAATAGGAACGAACAAACCTTGAATATCACGACCACCACACAAGCATTTACAATTGGCGGCATGGAATCTACTCCGTGGACTAGTCAGACCCGATTCACTGCTCCCCAATCATCATTTAGGTTGGAGACTGATAATGGTGGAAAGATTATCTTGCATTATGATTTTATAGATGGCGATGTTCTGGAAATCAATTATGAAACGCGCAACGTTTTTCTAAACGGTAAGGATGTAGCCGTATCCATTGCACTTGAGACTGAGTGGTTTGAATTGAATCCAGGATTAGTTAGTATGAGAGCGAGTCACGAGACCGCATTGAATTATGCAGAAAGATTTTATTAAAACAATAATATTAGGGATAAGAACGACATAATGAGAAGTGAAAAGAAGTGGGTAGGATCTTGTGAATAGAGCCTTTCCACTTCTTTTTATCAAGATTTCGTTTTTGGGGCGAAACGAATTTTTAAAAGAATCGACTCAAGAAAAATCAATACTTGAGCCTATTCTATCTCGCTGCGCCCTCTACCTATAGTTAGTATTCGATAAGTAGGTCATTTAACCTGCATGAAAGGAGGATATCATGTCAGAGATTTATTTATTCAGCCAGGAAGGTGTTTTACTTACAACTTTAACAGAATCATCAGGGCTGGTTAGCGCGCTATTCCGGGATGAAATAAACAGTGTTGCTAGTGAGCCTTTTGTATTTACTGTGGATGCTGATGTTCAAAGTGCCAAACATGTAAAAGAAGAAAATCGTGTGGTTTTCAAGGACAAGGATGGTTATTTCCGTGAAATGGTTGTCAAGGAGCTTGATGACATTGACAATGATGACGGGCCGCAAACCACGGCAACATGTATTCCTGCATGGCTGGATGAACTAAACGATAACATTGTCCTAGAGAAGCAATATACAAACAAAGAAGCACAATTGGCTTTAGATGATGCTTTAGCAGGAACACGCTATGAAGGAGAGGTAAAGGTAAGCTTGGGTTTGGCATCTACAAGCTTTAATCTCTTATCAAGCGTTGATTGTATATGGAAAATTCTTGAAATGTGGGGTGGTGAGTTTAGAGATAGCATCGAATTTGTTGGGAATAACATAACCGTCCGTAAAATTATCATTGAACAACGTTTAGGTACAGACAGAGGTGCCCGTTTTGAAATCGATCATAACATCGAAGAAATTCAGCGAACTGTTTTGTCTTATCCCAAAACTGCTTTGTACGGCTGGGGCGCAAGTCTTGAAGTCACAGATGGTGAAGGAAATCAAACAGGTGGACATACGCGGTATATTGATTTTGGTAATGTCGTTTGGTCAAAAGCAAAGGGGGATCCTACAGACAAGCCAAAAGGACAAAAATGGGTCGGTGATTCAGATGCGTTGCTTAAATATGGCCGTGAGCATAACAGTCAGTTATTGCATCGATATGGTGAGTTTAGTAACCAAGACTATGAGGATCCTGCGGAACTATTACTAGCAACTTGGAAAGCTCTTGAACAAGCTAAAAAACCCGAAGTACATTACAAATTGTCCATAGATCTACTTGATAAGAATATAAGCTTGGGAGATACCTCTGTCGCAATCGACCGGCAATTTGCTCGGCCCATCGAAATCCAAACAAGGGTCATTGCAATTGAGTATGATCTTTTGGACATTGATGGTACTGCGGTTGTTGAGATGGGCCAGTTTCTGTCAGCTCATGACAACGACCTTTATCGAGAAATCGACAATTTGAAAGAAGCGATCAGGAACCCAAAAGAAAGATTAATTACAAACGATAGCTTTCCGGATACTAAACCCGGAACTCCTATGAATGTTGAAGCATATGGGGCTTTCCAAACAATTCAGCTTTTTTGGGATTACGACTCGAAAGTTTACATCAGCCATTACGAGGTCTATGGGTCGGAAGTGAAAGATTTTACACCAGATTCACAGCATTTCCTTTGGCGTGGTAGAACTTCTTCCTTTGTCCATGAAGTAGAAACAGACAAAGTTTGGTATTACCGTGTCCGTGCGCTCAACACAAGAGGGACACCAGGGGATTTTAGTTCACAGGTGAGTGCGACAACAGTGAGGATTGTTACCGATGATATTTTGTTTGGTTCGATCATCAAGGACCATATTGCTGATTTGGCGATTGATGCAAGCAAACTTGCCGAATTGTCTGTTGGTCAAGATAAATTAGTCGATGGGGCTGTCATCACTGAAAAAATCGCTGATGCTGCAATAGAAGCTTCAAAAATTGCTGATGAAGCTATCGTTTCTGAGAAAATTGGCCATGGTACTATTACAAACGAAAAGCTTGCCAATTTAGCCATAACAGCAGATAAGTTGGCAGAAGGGACAATTGATTATATTAATGAAGGCCCGATGCTAGAAATTCAATATACGCAAGCTGAAATACAGGAGACTGAAAATAGGTTGTTCGATCAACTCAATACGCAGATTGGTGAAGTCAATATTTCTATAAATGATCTATTTGCTCGTACATCAGGCATCGAGGGTACTTTTACAAGTATTACCCAAGAAGTCGATGACATTGAGGGAAGGCTATCTACTACAATTACCCAACTAACTAACATAGACGGAGTTGTTAGTGAGCATACGACAACTCTACAACAACATGCTGGATTAATATCTGCTAAGGCTGAAAAGGGTGAGGTTTATACTAGGACCGAGACAGATGGATTGCTTGGTAATAAGGTAGACTATACAGCTTATAACAACAAAATAGCTTCGTTGGACATCAGCATTGATGGGCTTAATATGCGAGCGACCAATACAGAAACTAATATTAACAGTTTAACCGGAGAGTTGGCCAATGCTACGAGCCAGATTGCTAATCTCGATGTAAAAGCTAATCAAATTGATTTGCGTGTGTCTTTGGTTAGGGCAGACCTGGATGGGCTTGAAATTAGTGGAAGGAATCTAGCACTAGGAACTAGTAGCGAGTTTAAAACAGTCACTATAGGAGAATATGGGTATTCAGGAATTCTAGAAGTCCCTATTGATGGGGAAAAAATCTCTCATGATAATTTTGTAACATTCAGTGTTTATGTAAAAGACATTCCGAGTGGTGAGAAAGTATATTTACGAATTGATTGGTATAGGCCTGATGGTACTTATAGCAATGTAAGCAGCAATGAACGTTTTGATAAAAATGGAAGGTACAGCTTTGCCAGCAAAATTCCAAATGATAGTTCATATAATCGAGTCAAAGTGAGACTGATGCCTGTAAACTGGGTTAGTAATTATCAAGTTAAGTATAAAGAAGCGCAACTGGAAAAAGGCAACCGTGCTACCGCTTATGGCCCAGCCATTGAAGACACAGATGCTCGAATCACATCTGCCGAAGCATCTATCACAACACTAGCAGGACAAATTGAATTCAAAGCAAGTCAAACCAGCGTTGATAGCCTCACTGGTCGTATGTCTAACGCTGAATCGTCTATTAATCTATTATCGAATGAGATAGATTTAAAGGTTAATAAAAATGGAGTAATTACAGGGATTAACGTAACGACCGAGGGCGTCCGTATCAACGGTAACAAAATCCATCTGACAGGTCAGACATTGATTGATAACGGGATTATTGGAGCTGCAGCAATTGCTAATGCAGCAATAGGCACGGCCGCTATAGCCAATGCGTCCATCACAAATGCAAAAATCAAAGACCTAGATGCTGGGAAAATTACAACAGGTCTATTGGCTGCCGACAGGATTGGTGCAAAAACAATTTCCGCTGATAAGCTTGCTACAAATACAATTGTAGCGACCAGCGGTGTTATCGCTAATGCTGCTATCACGAACGCTATGATAGCTAATTTAGCAGTGTCTACGGCTAAGATCGCAGATGCGGCCATCACAAGTGCAAAGATACAAAGTTTAGCTATCGGTACAGCTGCTATAGCCAATGCTGCCATTACTAGTGCTAAAATTGCTAATCTTGCGGTGGGTACGGGTCAGATTGCTAATGCAGCGATAACCGATGCCAAAATAGCAAGTTTAAGTGCAGATAAGCTGACTGCCGGCGCCATTCGAGGTATTGACATCTACGGTGCTAAATTCAGGTCATCAGCAGGTACTGATTGGATGGAAATTGTGGGTGGTAATGTTCGTCTGGAGCAATCGAACGGGAGATACATGGAGATTAGTCCGACTGGATTTTACGGCAGGAATGCAGGGGGAAGCATCAGATTTCAGGCTGATCAGTCATTGGTAACTAGCGCAGCACTAGGTACAAGTAATTCAAACATTTATCTTGCGGCGGATGCGACTAATGAGGCTCGCGTGGTAGATATAAATGAAATACCATCGAACGGGTCTGCGGAGAGCTACAGATACAGACCTATTCGAGCCTTAGGCTACAGGTTTGGTCCAGCAGCGAACGGATACATTGGCACAGATAAGGAAGTTCGTATCACTTCACTGGGCTTTACGCAAAATGATGGGTCTGTTATTTACAGAAATCTTAGAGCAAGCAGTATATATGGTGACGCTTTTATAACAAGGACGACTAACGCTTATATTGGAACAGATTCAGAGCTAAGGGTGATTGATAAAAACTTAGATGGAACATATCAAGATGTTGTTGCATCTGGATTTAAGGGAACAACCCTAAGCTTAAGAGCATCAGCCAGCGGCATTCACTTCTATGTTAGGCCAGCTTTAAATGGAGAGGTAAGAATTACAGGTCGTACAGGTATAGATAGTTATCGACCAATCCGGGCAAGTTCTTTTCCGACTGGAACATCACTCAGGGAAAATAAGGAGGATATTGAGGTATTCAACGACGATGTATTGTCGGTAATCAGGAATGCCAACCCGTATCTGTATAGAATCAAAGGTGATGAATATAAAGAACAGAAACAGCTGGGCCTAATGGTTGACGAAACACCGAGAGTACTCCACGGAGAAACTGGTGATAGCATTGAAATGTATGCTTTAGGAACCTACCTGTGGAGAGGTGTAAAGCAAGTTGATACAAAAGTAACTAATATAGCCGATGATGTTGAACGGCTTAAAATCGAAAACCAATATCTAAAACAGAAAATAAAACAATTGGAGGATAAGGTAGCATGAAAGTGGAAATAGAAAACGGCAAATTAGGTGTGAGCATTAATTTTATGTATGGATTAAAACTGGCGAGGAAGCAATCAAGATTCCGCCGACATTTTATTCAACAAATGAATGACAGGCTGAAACAGGTTGAAGAAGACAGGAAAGCTTTGTTAGAAGAACATTCTCATAAAGATGGAGAAGGAAAAGCGATCGTAGAAGACGGGCAATACGACGTTAAAGATATGGTCGCTTTTTCTAATGATATGAAGGAACTTAATAAAGAAAAATTCGTCATCGATGGGGGCGATAACCGCGAAATGATTCGGACTGTTAAAATGGTGTTGGAAAAGCTAGAAGAGGAAGAATATGAGGGCCAAGACAGCGAAATTTATGATTACCTGTGTGATCAATTTAAAGTAGATGAAGAGGAAGCTAAATGAATATAAAAATTACAAACATTTCATCGTATTTGACATGTGGAAAATGTTCGTAAGTGTATTTTACTTAAAAAGCTCGACAATTATTCCAGTAACTTAAATGGCTGTGCAATACTGAAGGAGTAGAGTTCTAATCGTTTTTTGATGAACAGTCGATTGAATTTACTGTTCGTTAGAATTTAGTGGATAGAATTTTGAATGGAGAGAGTCCTACAGTGTAGGGCTTTCTACTTTTTGAGGAACTGTTATTTCAGTTGTCACCTTTCATGCAAGGAGGCATATGTTCCAGCTAGAGTAGAAACTTCAAAGAGGTTGTATCGCTAAAATAGATTTGTAAAGAAAATTAGTTTTTGCAATAAAGTCAATTTGTTTCATCTATGCTTAGTTTGGCCATAGTTTTCTTCCATCTCAAAAAAATATATAAAGTTTAGGAGTGGAGACGTTGGAGGCATTGTTTTTGAACAGTAGTTAAAAGGAGAGAGGGAATGGACGTAATAATCGGAATTATCTGTACTACAGGCGGCTTTATAGTAGCCTATCTAACGTTTATCCGAAATCGTGACAAGGATACCCGAACAGACGCCACAGAATCAGCAGTTGTTCGCACAAAACTTGATGCTATTGTCCAGGGAGTTGATTCTATCAGAATTGACCTTAAAGGAAATGAAAGGAACATAGCTCATATTGCAGAGCGCGTTACAAGGGTTGAAGAATCATTAAAACAGACTCATAAACGAATTGATTATCTTGAAGGAGGTAAACAAATTGGATAAAACAAGTGTTAGAAGGTTTGCCGTCTTGATAGCTGCTGTTATTAACGCAGTACTGAATCTCGTAGGCTACCAAACTATCCCTGACGAATTTGTCAATGACTTGGTGGCTATATTATCCTGTGCCTGGTTCATTTGGGCAGCTTGGAAAAATAATTATCTCAGCAAAAAAGGACAGAAGCAGAAAAAACAATTGGAGCAAGCCGGGCTTAACTGAGTCTTGCTTGCTCTTGTAAAAATAAAAAAGAAGAGGGTATAAATGGCTTATAAAATTGAAAAAAGAATTATTCCAGGTTTACCAGATGTTCCACTGACAGCGATTCGATTTATTGTGGCTCATGAATCGGGGAATCCAAACAACGCAGGACCAAACTCTCTTGAGGCTGAAATCAATTTTATGACCAGAAATTGGCGCAATGCCTTTACTTCCCATTGGGTAGGTGGTGGAGGACGCATCGTACAAATTGCTCCCGTAGGCAGAATGCAGTATGGTGCAGGACCGAAAGCTAACCTTTATAGTTACGCTCATGTGGAACTGGCCCGCACGGTGGACCAGGAAACATTCAAAAAAGATTATGCAGCTTATATTTGGCTCTTGAGATATCTGGCTGATCAAATAGGTATACCTAAACGATTAGATGAGGGAACAGCAACAACAAGAGGAATCAAGTCTCATGATTGGATCAGGCGTACTCTTGGTGGCACGACCCACACAGATCCATATGGATATTTGGCTCAATTTGGAATTACGAAAGAGCAATTTAAAAAAGATGTGGAAAGTGAAGGAGGGATAAATAAGGAGACAAAGCCTGTACAGGGGAAAGCAATCGACACCTACACAGGAACTAGCATTGTCGACTACCTCAATAGTATCGGGGAAGATTCCAGTTTTGCCAACCGGACTACACTTTCCAAACAATACGGGATCCGTGATTACAAGGGCACGGCAAAACAAAACCTTGAATTGCTGAAAAAAATAATGGCAGGGCAATCTTCGATAGGTGCAACAAAACCAAAAAACGATCAACAGACGACCAGCATTGTCGACTACCTCAAGGAGATTGGTGTTGATTCATCTTTTGCTAACCGAAAAAATCTTGCTATCAAGCACGGGATTAAAGATTATAAAGGTACGTCTGTACAGAATATACAGTTAATTAAAAGATTAAGGGGATAAAAGAAAAATACGAAGTATAAAAATTAAAAAGTACCCATAAATGCACGCTTATTCGGGGGCTTTCATTTATCAGAACAATAACGGGTATTAGGATAATTTCGCTTCTGGAAACTACCCCATACCTCACCGGAGGCGCTCTACGTTTATCCGAGGGTGGGGTTGTTTTGCTCAACTAATGGGTCAGTCCTTTTTGGTTTACTTATACTTCAAAGAAATCCCACGAATAAGCAATTGTTGTAATATGACTCCTAATTATTCCTGTAAAAAAAGTAATGTATTAAGACACAATCATGCTACGATTGCTGTTAATGGTTTACCTTTGCAGGACAATTGGATGCATTATTTTTGCGAATTTACTGGTATCTTCATTAAAGTTATCATTTTTCTATACTAGTTACCACAAAATTCGACATAAAAATCCCCGGCTTGAAGATGTATTGATCACAAAAGTGGAAGACCGCATGGAGCTTCATATAAAAATGGATGTGAGGGTCCACAAATGTCCATGTTGCAGGGAGAAATCAGGAAAATTCACGATTACCGGGCTCAAAAGATTAAACATTTAAAGTGGTTTGGACGGTTGACATACCTCTTCTACAAAAAGCGCCGGTAGCTTTTTATTTGATTACTGAAATGCTTTTTAGGGGGGAGATTAATAATCTGAGAAAAGTTAAGAAGAGGACCGCCATTGGTTTTAGATATTTCCTTTGATCAAGGGCGAAAAGACTGTTTCTACATAAGTATAAAAAAATGGAAGTCATGTGGGAAGAATGAGATTTCACCTCACCTCACCTCAACATTTGACATAGAGCTGAAATTTCTTATGTATGAAATAAAAAAACTTGTAGAGAAAAAACTACTTTCTCTACAAGCTGAGAGCCTAAAAAAGGCTATTATTATTCTACATCTAATTCGAATATCGCATCTTTATCAAGGGAGAACATAGGTTTGAAATAGACTTCAATTGGTCCGTCTTCAATTCCATAATGCTCAACACCTTGAAGCTTTTTGCCTGGTTTCAGGCTTCCCAGTGTGTTGTCCAACGCATATAACTCAACTTGGTTACCAGAGCTGTCATAAACTTGGAAATCAGCTCCTACAGGTATTTCTTCATCTCTGTTATTTTCCATTTCGTATTCAATTTTAACTACTTTGTTAGGTTCTGATTCTTCAAATTCATTTCTTTCGTCAGTCAAAGACACCTTAGTTATTGTCACCTTTACATCGCCAACTTCAGCTGTTTCGCCGAGTCCATACTTTTTATCTTCTTTCTTTTCCTTCTTCTCAGCGCTTTCTTTTTCTTTTCCACTGCTGCTTGATGAAGATCCCCCTTCATCGCAAGCGGCTAGTCCAACCGCAAGGCCAAAGGCCAACAGAATAAACAAGTATTTCTTCAAAATATTTCTCTCCTTATGTATTATTATTTATGATTAACACCTAAGTGCTACTCATCATTCATCATAATCTCCCATAACTTACGAAGTTTCCTCAAATCTTTTTCAGGAGTTTTAGGTAATTCTCTATGCCAACGCTTTAATTCAGGATCAATGATGATTTTTTGATAATCCTCTTCATTTCTATTGTCACCGTTGGGATTGCCAGAACGTCCCAACAAATAGTCTGTAGTTACATTTAAAAAATCAGCTAATAAAGAAATGGTTTCAGGATCAGGTTTTCTATCACCTGATTCGTAACGGGAAAGTTGAACATTTGAAATGCCAATAGCGTCAGCTACTGTCTTTTGAGAGTAATCATTTTTCTCTCTTAATAATTTAATCCGATTCCCCAATCTACCCATTTCTTTTTCTTCCCCTTTATATATTTGTTATCATTCTAACATTTACCAAAATGGTAATGAAATATTTTTGCCAAAAAGGTAATAATAGTGTTAATTTTGTTAAAAACCTAATGTAATATACTATGAAAATGTTGCCGAAACGGCAAAAAACTAGGGTGTGAGAGTACAAAGCGTTATTATCTTCTAGAAGTTGGCCGTGGTAAATTATCAGCTGAGACTCCTGTGAGGTTGCAGATCTTTTGGCTGAAAAGAATTTGTAAATCGAAAAAATGATAAAGAGTTTATTTAGGCCTGTGGTGATATGTCAAGATGAGGATTAATTATTTGATTAAGGGCAATTTCTTTTAAAAGGCAATAAAGAAGTAGTTGATTTTTCGGGAAAATTACAAAGGTTATTAAGGGGGGAGAAGTAGGCATGCTTCATCAATACGCTCCTTTCGGCGGGTAAATTTGGCTTGTCCCCCAAACGCACAAAATTTCTTGCTGTTAAGACGAGGGTTCATGCTTCAAAACCTACTGATACTATTGCCCCTAGTAATCACTGTATTTAGGTATCTCCGCTCTTACTGAGTGAGCAAGGCCTGTTCCACTTTCTTCTATTATTATATGATATCTCTGTTTCAATCGGAGAAACCCCATAAAATTCCACTACTTAAACAGAAACTTTACACTGCCTTAACACACCATTAACAAGCGGATGTTAAGTTATATGTAACAAATAAATGGAGGTGGAAAAGTGTTAAAAACACTCTTTGGTTTTTTTTATGGAAAATTCAAGCAGAATCCTGATTACTACGAGGACAGTTTCGAGTTCGATGAGGATCAGTTTTATGAAATAACCGAAGAAGAGTTTGACTACGAATATATGTATTACATGCATTAAATCATAACAGATGGAAAGGTGAAAATATGGTCTTTCGATCAGGGATAATCTTTTTGCTTTTGATGACGCATTTATATATATTATGAGGAATTATTGTAAACATCTCAATGGAGGTGTTTTTTATTTTTTTAAAAAAACCGGTTTTTCCGGGATGAAATAAGAAAACCCTTCGTTTGAAAGGGCTTCTTTTGTATTATAAAAGGGGGTATAAGGTCGATAATCAACCTTATTTTCCATTTTAATGCAAAAAAATGTTAAAAACAATGCGTCCTAAGGTCCATTTTCTGGAATTTTAATTTAAAAAGTAAATAAGCGTAAAAGCAGCTGGTCCTGCCTTTACGCATTCAATTTACCAGTAACGTTTAGGTTTGTTTCCCCATTTCTGGCTATATGGACTTACATTGGACGGGCCAACGTTGGCGGGGCTTACATTAGATGGACCTACATTAGATGGACCTACGTTAGATGGACTTACTTTAGACGGGCATACACAATAATGTTTCTCTGAAACGGAGTTTACCACTGATTGTGTGTGCGGGTAAGAATGCATGTATTTATAAGTTGTGTGGTTTACCTGTGTTGTATGGGAAGGGTGTACCATCGGAATATAGACATCCTGGCCCACATACTCATTCAGCTGTTTCGTAGGACTGGTCTGAGCAGGCATTGTTTTGTCGGGTAATTGTTGTGCAGGCTTCGCCTGTGGGTATCCACATGTGCATTTTTTGTAGCATCCACAAGATTTGTAGTTTCTCATGACAAAATCCTCCTTTTTTAATAATCAAGATCATATCAGTTTTTTAGGGATGGTATTTGAAGGAACTCCTGCTATGTCTAGCTTTGATGCCCAGTAATTAACAGACTTTACATTCTTTTGTAGGAATTGGGCTAAAGCCCTATGAAAGGTTAAGCAATTCCTAATCCGCTTTATGGCTTATTCGAAAAATTCTCGTTCAGCTCGCTACAAAGCTCCATGAATTCCTTCGCTTTCATCATTCCATATATTTGTACGTCGCTAAAACGGGCACTTGTGCTTTCAGGTCCGTATAGTAAATAGTATGTAGGACAACCGTCCAGCGAATGGACAACTACCCAGAAAGTGACAAAATAGGCACTATATTTTTTCGCATAAACTGTTTTTTGTGTGTTTTGCTCAGTAAAAGAAGAAAAAGGATGGCTGAGGGAGGATATCTGTCACAAATTCTTAAAAAATATGTACGGTTTTATGATAATATAGTAGAATAGCAGGAGGGGGAGAGAGCGATGAAACTGGAACCGGCTTTGTTGCAAAAGCAAACATTGAATCTGACGATGACGCAGGAGCTGCAACAGGCGATTACTATATTGCAGTACACCGCCCATGAATTGACAGCTTTTCTTGAAACGAAAGAAATGGATAATCCGCTTATCCAACTTGAGTCACCGATCGTTCGATCTATAGATCCCCGCTACGACAGAGTGAGGAAGAGAAAAGTCACCAATCCTGAAAATGATCAAAAAAAATGGCTTGAGCAAATCGCTGAGCAAACTGAAGGGCTTGCAGATCATTTATTTTCTCAGCTGGTGATGAAAGCGCTGTCTGATTTTCAAGAAAAACTGGTGGAACAATTCATATATAATTTAGATCCAAATGGATATTTGACGATAACGATTGAAGAAGCTGCTGCGATATGCGGGACTTCGATCGACGAAGCAGAAGAAATTTTGCAGCTTGTCCAAAGTCTTGAGCCTGCAGGGGTAGCGGCGAGATCGTTGCAGGAATGCCTTGTATTGCAGGTGGAGAGAAGAAGTGATGCACCTGAATTGGCTATCAAGTTATTGACTGAATATTTCAATGAATTCGCGGAGAAAAAGTGGAAGGTTTTATCTGAAAATCTAAATGTCAGCTTGAAGGAAATTCAGCAGGCGGCTGATTTTATTACGACGCTTGATCCGCGCCCTGGTACTCACTTTGATTACGAGAGGCCTCAATATGTTATTCCGGATTTAATTTTGGAGATCATTGATGGGAAATTAGAATTGCAATTATTTGAAAGACATTTGCCGGCTATTCGTTATCAGGCTGATTATTATAACGAGATGTCCAGCATCGCGGATGATAAGGTGAAACAATACTTGAATGACAAGCGTCAGGATTTTCGCTGGATCATGCGCAGCATCGAACAGAGAAAGCAGACGCTGATGAAAGTCGGCATGGCGATTATTGAAGAACAACAGGACTTTTTCCTAAAAGGTCCCCGCTACCTTAAACCGTTGACATTGAAGGATGTTGCTGAAAAAATAGAAGTGCATGAATCGACTGTGAGCCGGGCGATTAGGGGAAAATATATTCAAACGCCTAGCGGCATGCATGAACTTAAAAAATTCTTTTCCCAAGCACTACAGGTAAATGCGGCTAGCGACGGAGAACAGGCCTCAGCGGGCCAGGCGAAAACCTTGATCAAAGGGCTTATCGATAAAGAGGACAAGAGCAAGCCATTGTCCGATCAGGCGATAGCGAACATGCTGAAAGATAAAGGCCTTACCTTATCAAGGAGGACGGTTGCCAAATATCGGGAACAGTTGCGCATTCCATCATCAACAAAACGTAAACGGTATGAGTAGGAAATGGAGAGGCATATGGAAGTACTGTACTATACGAGAAACAAATGTGAGCTTTGTAATGAAGGGAAACTGCTTTTACAATTACTCCAAGAAGATTACCCTTTTAAAATCATTGAAAAAGATATTGATGACAGTGATGAGCTGACTGAAAGGTTTGGACTGATGATTCCTGTTGTGGAAATTAGCGGTGAGATCGTTCAGTATGGGCGTATTGATTTGCTGGATTTAGAAGACAAACTCAAAGATTATACGAATCGAAAAGACACCTGACTCGACCTTGACCGACAGGTGTCTTTTTCTATGCGTAAATTTAGATGGGAAATATTTTGTTTGAAATTTCAGGTGTCTGCTACGACGTACAGGAAGTACAAGTGCAAGCGAAGCGACAGGACATCACGATCTGAGTCTGTTAAATACTCCCCTAAGCAAGGGCAAGTTACGCGGAAATTTATATAGGAAGAAAGTGATTCTACGGAACAGTATATGAAATATATTCAAGGCAGCTTTTTCACAATGTAATGAAATTAGCAGCTTTGCTGTGATGACTGAGGAGCTTCATCACCAAAATTTAACTCGTGCTTTTCTTAATGCAATCTTAATGAAGTGGTTAGACCCAGCATACTTATGGAGCAGATAGGAATAAGATAAGACAAGGCTATTCGGATATTATTGAGTCAGCCGTGGAAAATAAGCTTGAAGTCCTTGTGATTAATAAGGGAATTTGGATTTGAAAAAATCACCTCAGACATAACAAGCTGTTGTATTGAGGTATAGATGATTTTTTAAAGGGGGACAAAAGCATGTCTGTCAAGATTGGAATCAATGGATTTGGAAGAATTGGAAGAAATGTTTTTCGTTCTGCAATGAAGCACTCTGAAGTGGACATCGTAGCAGTGAATGATTTGACGGACGCAAAGATGCTCGCACACCTTCTCGCATATGATTCTGTGCATGGAAGCCTTGGAGAAGAAGTTGTTGCGGAAGAAGATAAAATCATGGTTGGTGAACAGGAACTGAAGGTATTCGCCGAAAGGGACCCGTCCCTCATTCCTTGGGAAGAACTTGGAGTCGATATCGTGATCGAATCTACCGGACGTTTTACCGAAAGAAATAAGGCAGTCAAGCATTTGGAGGCAGGGGCCAAGAAAGTGATTGTATCGGCTCCGGCAAAGGATGAGGATATTACGATTGTAATGGGTGTAAATGAGAAAAACTACAATCCGTCCAAAGATCATATTATTTCAAATGCCTCCTGCACAACGAATTGTCTTGCTCCGTTTGCCAAAGTGTTGAACGAGAGCTTCGGCATCCGTCGCGGGATGATGACAACAGTCCATTCTTATACAAATGACCAGCAAATTCTTGATTTGCCTCACAAAGATTACCGCAGGGCACGAGCGGCAGCTGAATCAATTATACCGACAACAACAGGTGCAGCTAAAGCCGTTTCCCTGGTTCTTCCGGAATTAAAGGGAAAATTGAATGGGATGGCGATGCGTGTTCCAACTCCAAATGTTTCAGTTGTGGATCTTGTTGTTGAACTGGAAAAGTATGTAACGAGCGATGAGGTGAACCAAGCCTTAAAGTTAGCATCAGAAGGAAATCTGAAGGGCATTTTGGGATACTGTGACAAGCCGCTTGTTTCCCGAGACTATAATGGGGACCCGCATTCTTCCATAATTGACGCACTATCTACAATGGTTTTGGAAGATAATTTGGTCAAGGTTCTGTCTTGGTATGACAATGAGACAGGGTATTCGCATCGGCTTGTTGATTTGGCTGTTTACATCAAAAAAAGAGGAATCTAGTCAAAAAATCAGATTTGGTATTGGATATTCGCCTCTTGGCATCTATAATATAGAGGGGTGTAGAGGAGGGAGCGGGAAAAGAAACCCACTCTCTTATTTTCTGCGTTTAGGAGGAGGCTTACCCAGTGAAGAAAAAATCAATTAGGGATCTGGATGTAAAAGGGAAAAAAGTTTTTTGTCGAGTGGATTTCAATGTTCCAATGAATGACGGAACTATTGCTGATGATACAAGAATTAAGGCGGCACTGCCGACCATCTGCCATTTGGCTGACAATGGAGCAATTATTATTTTAGCCAGCCATATGGGAAGACCAAAAGGTCAAGTAGTGGAAGAGCTCAGATTAGCTCCTGTTGCTAAAAAGCTAGCGGAACTGCTGGGCAGGGATGTCCGTTACTCCGAAGAAGTCATTGGAGAAGACGTGAAAGAACAAGTTTCTGATCTGCAGGAAGGCGACATTCTTCTTCTGGAAAATGTACGATTCCATCCTGGTGAGGAAAAGAACGATGAAGAGTTGGCAAAAGCCTTTGCAGAGCTTGCTGATCTGTATGTGAATGATGCCTTTGGTACTGCGCATCGCGCACATGTCTCAACAGAAGGTGTGGCAAAGCATTTGCCGTCTGCTGCCGGGTTTTTGATTGAAAAAGAGCTTGAGGTGCTAGGAAATGCACTTTCCAGCCCTGCGAGACCTTTTACAGCAATTATTGGCGGTGCCAAAGTAAAAGATAAGATTGGTGTTATTGATAATTTACTTGATAAAGTGGATAATTTAATTATTGGTGGCGGACTCGCATTCACATTTGTTAAAGCCCAGGGCTATGAGATCGGCGATTCCTTATTAGAAGAAGATAAAATTGAGCTTGCCAAAAACTTCATGGAAAAAGCAGAGAGTAAAGGTGTAAAATTTCTTTTGCCGATTGATGCAGTCGTAGCAGATGCTTTTTCTGAGAATGCGAATTATAAAGTTGTTGACATAGAAAGCATCCCGGATGGCTGGCTTGCACTAGATATTGGGCCGAAAACGTCAGAGTTATATAGCCGTGTTATCCGAGAATCCAAGCTCGTTATCTGGAACGGGCCAATGGGCGTATTTGAAATGGATCCATTTGCCCAAGGAACGAAAGCTGTAGCCGAAGCGTTGGCTGAAGCTGACAATACATATTCTATTATCGGCGGAGGAGATTCTGCCAGAGCGGTAGAGCATTTTTCACTCTCTGAGCAAATGGATCATATTTCCACAGGTGGCGGAGCTTCCCTCGAATTTATGGAGGGTAAAGATCTGCCGGGAATTGCGGCGCTCGATGAAGAATAAGAACATTCACCTGTACAGATTGAAAGGATGAAACAACTTGAGAAAACCGATCATTGCGGGCAATTGGAAAATGCATAAAACAATAGAAGAAGCGGTGGATTTTACCGAAAAGTTAAAAGGATTCGTTCCATCGCAGGACCAGGTTGATACAATCATTTGTGCCCCTTTTCTGTTTCTTGACCGCCTAGTGAAGGAAGTTGAAGAATATGATGTGAAAGTCGGCGCACAAACGATGCATTTTGAAGAACAAGGCGCCTATACCGGTGAAGTCAGTCCGGTCGCATTAAAAGGGATCGGTGTTTCTTATGTGATTTTGGGCCATTCCGAGCGACGTGAACTGTATAATGAGACGGATGAATCCGTGAATAAAAAAGTGCTTTCTGCTTTTCAATATGGGTTGATTCCGATTGTTTGCGTTGGGGAATCCCTTGGACAGTGGGAAAAAGGAGAAACGCGTGAGCATGTCGGAAGCCAGGTTACAAAGGCGCTTCAAGGGCTTACAGAGGAGCAGGTAAAGCAGCTTGTCATTGCTTATGAACCTATCTGGGCGATTGGAACAGGAAAATCATCGACAGCTGAAGGGGCGGATGAAGTATGTGGCCATATCCGTCAAGTGATAGAAAACAATTTTTCAAAAGCGGCTGCTGATTCTGTTCGCATTCAATATGGTGGTAGTGTAAAACCGGATAATATTCGTGATTTTATGATCCAGTCAAATATTGACGGAGCGCTTGTCGGAGGGGCAAGTCTGGATCCAAATTCGTTCCTGTCATTACTGGAGGCGTCCATCAATGAGTAAATCACCTACAGCTTTGATTATCCTAGATGGCTTCGGCCTTCGTGAAGAAACAAAGGGAAATGCTGTGGCTCAGGCGAAAAAGCCTAATTTTGACCGTTACTGGAATACTTACCCGCATACAGAGCTTACTGCATGTGGCGAAGCGGTCGGTCTTCCGGAAGGCCAGATGGGAAATTCTGAAGTCGGACATTTGAACATCGGTGCGGGAAGGATTGTTTACCAAAGTTTGACAAGGGTGAATTTAGCAATCCGAGACGGTGAGTTTGAAAAGAACGAAACATTTTTAGAGGCTGTGAAGAATGTAAAAGAGAACGGGAAAAAGCTTCATTTGATGGGGTTGCTTTCTGATGGTGGTGTGCATAGTCATATTGAGCATATGTATGCCCTTCTGAAGCTTGCTGCTGATCAAGATGTGAAAGAAGTATACGTTCATGCCATTTTGGACGGCCGCGATGTTGGGCCGAAAACGGCTGAAATATATATTAAAGCAGCTAAGGAAAAAATGGCTGAATTCGGAGTCGGCAAATTTGCTACTGTATCTGGAAGATTCTATTCTATGGACCGAGATAAACGCTGGGACCGTGTGGAGAAAGCTTATCGGGCAATGGCGTTTGGAGAAGGACCACAATATTCCGACCCTCTGGAAATGATCGAAGACTCATATGCTCATGAAATCTATGATGAATTCATGATTCCTTCAATCATCACAGACGAAGATGGAAAAGCGAATGCTACGATCGAAAGTGGAGACTCCGTCATCTTTTATAATTTCCGTCCGGATCGTGCTATTCAGATTTCCAATGTTTTTACAAATGAGGAATTTCACGGATTCGATCGCGGAGAAGACAGACCGAAGGACTTACACTTTGTTTGCATGACGCATTTTTCTGAAACGGTCAAAGGATATGTTGCATTTAAAACTGTTAATTTGGATAAGACCATTGGCGAAGTAATTTCCAATGCTGATTTAACTCAGCTCCGGATTGCCGAAACAGAGAAGTATCCGCATGTCACCTTTTTCATGAGCGGTGGTAAAGAGGATGAATTTCCAGGGGAAAAGCGGATTCTAATTGATTCTCCCAAAGTGGCAACCTATGATTTGAAGCCAGAAATGAGTGCATATGAAGTAACAGATGCTCTATGTGCTGAGATTGAAGGTGACCGCTTTGATGCCATCATTTTGAACTTTGCAAACCCTGATATGGTTGGACATTCTGGTATGCTTCAGCCGACAATCGATGCCATCGAAGCAGTGGATGAGTGCCTTGGACGGATAGTGGACTTGATTTTGCAAAAAGGCGGTACAGCTATTATCACAGCGGATCATGGAAACTCTGATGAGGTAATTACGCTTGAAGGCTCGCCAATGACAGCTCATACGACAAATCCCGTTCCTGTGATTGTGACAAAGCAAGAAATTCATTTGCGTGACGGCGGTATCCTTGCGGATCTTGCTCCAACGATGCTCGATTTGCTTAATGTTAAAAAGCCGGATGAAATGACTGGTACTAGCTTGATTGATTAAAAAGATGAAGCACTCGTGTATGGGGAAAAAGCATACTAGCGCATATAGAGACGTAAGTCGTCTTAAAGTATTTGCTTCTGAGTTCTATGGAGCTTGGTGGGCAGTAAAAAGACGTGTCCTGTAGTGGGAGGCTCAGAATGCGACGTCCTGTCGCCTCGCTTGCACTCGTACGTCCTTGTACGTCGCAGGCTCAGGGCACCAGATTTTGTCCATTTAAGTTTAACTTCATTCAGCAGTAGTCTCCCACTTCTGTAAGTGGTGAGTTAAAAGCCTATTGGTATTCCATTCAGTGGGGTTCAAACCCCAGCTGAATAAAGTTAAAGCCTTTGCGGATGCTACGAATTTTCAGAGGATATTTATCGAGCGAAGTTCGATAAAATCTGGGCGTAAATACGTCAAAGCGCATTTGATTATAGCAAAATCATTTTAATAACAAGGAGAGATTTCGATGCCATTCATAGCTAATGTGTATGCAAGAGAAGTACTGGATTCCCGTGGAAATCCAACAGTGGAAGTAGAGGTTATCACTGAATCAGGAGGATTTGGTCGCGCACTTGTACCGAGCGGTGCATCTACTGGAGAATATGAAGCAGTAGAACTGAGAGATGGGGATTCAAGCCGTTACCTTGGCAAAGGTGTGGAAAAAGCTGTTGAGCATGTAAACGAAGTGATCGCAGAAGAAATCATTGGTATGGACGTCACTGACCAAGTTGGCATTGACAAAGCGATGATTGAGCTTGACGGCACTAGTAATAAAGGAAAGCTTGGTGCAAATGCTATCCTTGGTATTTCCATGGCTACTGCCCGTGCGGCGGCTGATTTGCTTGGTCTTGAGCTTTATCAATACTTGGGTGGATTCAATTCAAAACAGCTTCCGGTCCCAATGATGAACATCTTAAATGGCGGAGAGCATGCTGATAATAATGTGGATATCCAAGAGTTCATGGTTATGCCTGTCGGAGCACCAAGCTTTAAAGAAGCGCTTCGCATTGGTGCGGAAATTTTCCATAACTTGAAAGCAGTATTGAAGGAAAAAGGCTTGAATACGGCTGTTGGTGATGAGGGGGGCTTTGCACCGAACTTGAAATCCAACGAAGAAGCTTTGGAAACTTTGATGGCAGCGATTGAAAAGGCAGGCTATAAACCTGGAGAAGAAATCAAACTTGCAATGGATGTCGCTTCTTCTGAGCTTTATAAGAAAGAAGATGGAAAGTACCATTTAAGCGGCGAAGGTGTAGTGAGAACATCTGAAGAAATGGTTGACTGGTACGAAGAGCTTGTTAATAAGTATCCAATTATTTCTATTGAAGATGGGTTGGATGAAAATGACTGGGAAGGCCACAAATTGCTGACTGAGCGGATCGGTTCCAAAGTTCAGCTTGTAGGTGACGACCTTTTTGTTACAAATACTGAAAAGCTTGCTCAAGGAATCGAGCAGGGGGTCGGCAACTCCATTTTAATCAAAGTAAACCAAATCGGTACTTTGACAGAAACCTTTGATGCCATTGAAATGGCTAAGCGTGCGGGCTATACTGCGGTTATCTCTCACCGTTCCGGTGAGACGGAAGACAGCACAATTGCTGATATCGCAGTAGCTACGAATGCTGGTCAGATCAAAACAGGTGCTCCGTCCAGAACAGACCGTGTGGCGAAGTACAACCAGCTTCTTCGCATTGAAGATACATTAGGAGATACAGCTATCTATCCTGGATTGAATGCTTTTTATAATGTGAAATAATTATTCAGCCCCTCTTGTCCAGGGGGGCTGTTTATGCTACATTTAAATTATTGTTAGGGCATGGAGGTGTGTCACTCAGTGCATACGTTAGCTATTACGTTGTTGATTATTGTGTCGATCGCTTTAATTATTATTGTTTTATTGCAATCTGGAAAAAGCGCCGGTCTTTCAGGAGCAATTTCCGGTGGGGCGGAGCAGCTTTTCGGAAAGCAGAAAGCCCGCGGAATGGACCTTGTCCTGAACCGAATCACTATTATTTTATCCGTACTGTTTTTTATTCTTACTTTGGCTGTCGCCTATTTTGAAGTTTAATATGGATGTAGAACCTGGTTCGTGAGGGCCGGGTTTTTTATTTTTTTTTTGAAAGCTGCTAGAACTTAAAATGAAAATAAGCACATAACTTCAGTATCTTCTGCTCGAATGTAAATGAACAGTTTTTTATTCTTTGTTTACTCAGTGTTTATCATTGGATTGATGGACATAGTTTGCTTAGAATAGGGTAAACAGATTATAGAGGCATGGACAAAAAGGAGATCGATGGGATGAGAATCAAAGCTCCTGAACCTTTCATTTTTAGATCAGGAAAAAGAGCTGTGCTATTGCTTCACGGTTTTACAGGAAATACAGCCGATGTCAGGATATTGGGGAGATTTTTGGAAAAGAATGGGTATACATGCCATGCTCCGCAATATAAAGGGCACGGGGTTCCACCTGAAGAGCTAGTCCATACTGGGCCGAGCGACTGGTGGAAAGATGTCATGGATGGATATGAGTTTCTAAAAAATCAGGGATATGAGGAAATTGCTGTTGCAGGATTATCTCTAGGCGGAGTATTTTCCCTTAAATTAGGCTACACTGTTCCTGTAAAAGGAATTGTTCCAATGTGTGCACCAATGTACATAAAAAGCGAGGAAGTCATGTACCGGGGAATACTGAACTATGCAAGAGAATTTAAACAGTTCGAAGGAAAGTCTAAAGAGCAGATAGATATGGAAATGCATGAATTTGAAAAAACACCGATGAACACTTTAAAAGCATTACAACAGCTGATTGCGGATGTCTGTGATCAAGTGGATATGATTTATGCTCCGCTTTTTGTTGTGCAGGCAAGGCATGATCATATGATTAATCCGGACAGTGCCAATATTATTTACAATCAAGCAGAATCCATTGAAAAGGATTTGAAGTGGTACGAGCATTCCGGTCATGTCATCACATTGGGAGAGGAAAAGGAACAACTCCATGAGGATATCCTGCACTTTTTGGAACGACTTGATTGGACAGTATAGGAGAGAGGAGGAGTAAAATGGACGAAAACATTCAGCGCTATACCGATCAAATTTTAACATATATGAAGGATGAAGTGTATAAGCCGCTTACTGTTAAAGAGCTAGAAGAAGAGTTCAAAATTGAAGGGTCAGAAAACTTTAAGGACTTTGTCAAAGCGCTTGTAATGATGGAGGAAAAAGGGCTGATTGTCCGGACAAGAAGCAATCGGTACGGTGTACCGGAAAAAATGAACCTTGTTAGGGGATCTCTGTCCGGGAATGCGAAAGGCTTTGCTTTCCTTTTGCCGGATGAGCCAGGAATGGATGATATTTTTATCCCGCCGCATGAAATCAACGGAGCTATGAATGGAGACAAGGTTCTCGTAAGGGTTTCACCATTAACTGGGGGAGCAAGACGAGAAGGAGCGGTTATTAGGATTTTGGAGCGCAGCACTGTTCAGGTCGTTGGCACCTATAGCGAAAGCAAATATTTTGGTTTTGTCATTCCAGATGATAAAAAAATAGTAGATGATATTTTTATCCCGAAAAATGCCAGCATGGGAGCGGTTGATGGACATAAAGTGATCGCTAAGATTACCACATATCCTGAGAACCGTAAAAATGCAGAGGGTGAAGTCGTTCAAATACTTGGGCATAAAAATGATCCGGGTGTGGATATTTTATCTATTATCTATAAGCATGATTTGCCGCTTGCTTTTCCTGATGAAGTGATGGAACAGGCTAATAATGTGCCGGAAGCGATCGATGAAAATGATATTGGGGACCGCCGTGATCTGCGTGCTGAAACGATTGTGACAATTGATGGTGCGGATGCTAAGGATCTAGATGATGCGGTAACAGTTTCTAAATTGGAAAATGGTAATTATAAGCTTGGAGTCCATATTGCCGATGTAAGTCATTATGTGACAGAAGGATCACCGATTGACCGGGAAGCTTTTGATCGGGGGACAAGCGTCTATTTGGTGGATCGGGTGATTCCTATGATCCCTCACAGACTGTCGAATGGAATTTGTTCCCTTAACCCCAAGGTGGATCGTTTTACATTATCGTGTGAAATGGAATTGAGTGCCCGCGGTGAAGTCGTCAGTCATGAAATTTTTCCGTCCGTTATTAAGACGACTGAAAGGATGACCTACTCGGACGTAAATAAAATTTTGCTCGATAAAGATCAGGTTTTAAGAAAAAAATATGAGCCGCTCGTTCCAATGTTTGAATTGATGGAAGAACTGCAAGGGATTCTTCAGAAAAAGCGGATGAAACGCGGGGCTATTGATTTTGATTTTAAAGAAGCGAAAGTAATCGTAGAAGAAGATGGCAAGCCAGTGGATGTTATTATACGCGAGAGATCGATTGGTGAGAGAATTATTGAGGAATTCATGTTGGCTGCGAATGAAACGGTTGCTGAACATTTCCATTGGATGGAAGTACCGTTCCTATACCGTATTCATGAAGACCCCAAAGAGGAGAAGCTCCAGAGGTTCTTCGAATTTATCACGAATTTCAATCTCATTGTAAGAGGGGCGGCTAATACAGTTCATCCGCGGGCGCTTCAGGAAATCTTGGAATCTGTTCACGGCAAGCCAGAAGAGCTAGTCGTTTCTACTGTCATGCTTCGTTCAATGCAACAAGCAAAATATTTTCCGGAAAGCATTGGGCATTTCGGTTTATCAACAAAATATTATACACATTTCACTTCACCGATCAGGCGTTATCCGGACCTCATTGTCCATAGATTGATCAGAGAATATTTGTTTGAAGGGAAAGTGGATCCACAGACCCGTGAAAAATGGAATGCAAAGCTTGATGAGATTGCTCAGCATACATCCCAAAGGGAACGCCGTGCCGTGGATGCTGAAAGGGATACGGACGAACTGAAAAAGGCGGAGTATATGGAAGACAAGATTGGAGAAGAATTTGATGGAATCATCAGTTCTGCGACCAACTTCGGTCTCTTTATTGAACTTCCGAATACAATAGAGGGCCTTGTCCATGTCAGCTATATGACGGATGATTACTATCATTATGATGAACGCCAATTTGCCTTAATTGGTGAGCGGACCGGGAATGTGTATCGAATCGGTGATGAAGTCACAGTCCGCGTAATCAATGTCAACAAAGACGAGCACTCCATTGATTTTGAGATTGCCGGCATGAAGGGTAGAAAAAATCGTGCAGATGATACTAATCAAAAGAAAATCGTCAAATTGAAGGACAGCGGCGGGAAAAAGCAAAAAGGACCTCAGGGAAATAGCGATGATGAGGAATGGACGACCAGGAAGCCGCGAAAGAAAAAGTCCTACGACAATAAACCCGCAAATGTAAGAAACGGAAAGCGCGGAAAAAGGCGATAAGGTTAGAAGATGACGCTTCTAACCTTTTTTTCTTTCACATGTTATAATGATTAATCATGAAGAGTGACAAGGGGGGAAGTACAAATGGCGAAGCAAGAAGGAAAGCTGGTCGCGCAAAACAGAAAGGCGAACCATGATTATTTTATTGAGGATACATATGAAGCTGGAATTGTTTTACAGGGAACGGAAATCAAATCGATTCGTGCGGGAAGAGTCAATTTGAAGGATTCGTTTGCCCGTATCCAAAACGGAGAAGTTTTTATCCACAATATGCACATTAGTCCGTATGAACACGGCAACCGATATAATCATGATCCAATCCGGACAAGAAAATTGCTGTTGCACCGAAAACAAATTAATAAGCTCATTGGCGAAACGAAGGAATCAGGATATACGCTTGTACCGCTAAAAATCTATTTGAAAAACGGATTTGCAAAAATGCTGATTGGTCTCGGAAAAGGGAAAAAGCAATACGATAAACGTGAAGATTTAAAAAGGAAAGAAGCAAAACGTGATATCGAAAGAGCATTTCGTGATCGCCAAAAAATGTAATCCAACTGAATCGAATATCAAGATACCCCCTGATGAAAAAACATTCTCAAACATATATGGGAATGTTTTTTTATTTGAAATTTTAAGCTGTATTCCATTTTTTTTCGAAAACAGACACACATTTACTTTCGAAACCCAAGAAATGTGCGATTTTCTGGTTTATTGTGCGAAAATCGAGATTATTGTGCGATTTTTCGATTTATCGTGCGAAAAATGAAATTATCGAGCGACCTCTTTTTTCAATCCACTAGTACATCGTGAATAAATGGAAAAATAAAAATATTGACAAATAAATATATAAACAATAATATTATGTTTATAATACGTTCGTGAAATAAAGGTAATATAAAAAGAATGGAGGATCTTACAATTGAAATGGATCAGTCAAAAAATGTCTGTCAGTCCACGTTGTTCTTTTTGCGAGTCAGAAGATGTAAGTAGGATGGCGTCCTTTGGCACAGCGCAGCTCGTATCCCAATATTACTGCAACAATTGTCGCAGTGTCTTTGAGTTTATTAGATGGCAAAAGGCAGATTGAACATAATAATGCAGCTTTACAGAAAGGAAGAAAGGATGACAGTGCAACCAGAAGTCAAAAAGGAAAATGTAACGGTAGTAGCAGTAGAGTTTCAGTATTGTTTTTCATCAGAAATCTCCTACTTTTGTAAGAGGGTTCAAACCCCGGCTCAATAAAGTTAAGGCCTCTGGTGGATGCCACAGAGCTTAGCTCGATAAGATTTGGGCGCAAAATACCCCAAGGAGAATTTGATTAATTTAAAATGTTATAATTAAGGAAGTGAAAAAATATGAAATAAGATGGTGAAAAGATGAAGCCCAGGGGACTAATGTTTACACTTTTTGGCGAATACATCCAACATTATGGAGGAGAAATTTGGATCGGCAGTATGATACGGCTCATGTCACATTTCGGTCTTTCTGAATCATCTTGTAGAGGGGCAACCTTGCGGATGGTGCAGCAGGGATTTTTTCAATCAAGGAAAATTGGGAATAAAAGCTATTATTCATTAACGAATAAAGGAAAAAGGAGTATGCTAGACGGTGTTTCAAGAGTCTACACGACACCGAGCAATAATTGGGATGGTTTTTGGCGCATCTATACTTATTCTGTTCCAGAGGAAATGAGAGAAGTAAGGAATCAATTGCGCAAAGAATTGATGTGGTTAGGGTTTGGACCAATATCGAATAGTGTATGGGCAACTCCGAATCCTCTTGAAAAGCAAGTGATGGAAATGGTCAATGAACATCATTTAAATGATTATGGAATCCTGTTTACTTCAAGTTCATTTGTCTCACACGATAATCAAGAGATTATTAATAAAGGGTGGGATATGAAAAAGATTGAAAGTAAACATCTAGAATTCATGAATAAGTATGATGAAAAGTATGAGAAGATTAAGGAATCCGCTTGGCACAACTCATTAACGGATGAGCAATGTTTTATCATCCGGACTGAGGTTGTCCATGAATATCGAAAGTTCCTATTTTTTGATCCGAATTTTCCGGTAGATTTACTCCCAAAAGACTGGATCGGATTTAAAGCGAGAGAGTTGTTTTTTAATATACATCAGTTGATCGCCATTCCGGCTATCAGATATTTTGAGTCTAATTTTGAGCAGGCTCCGGATACAAATCCAGTTTTTGACCGCAATCGTGCAATTGATCCATTCATAGGTAGCATTGAATAGATAGGAGGCAGAAATAAGATGAGTTTTATTACATTCCATGTGACAGATAAAATTGCTTAAAACGGCCACCTATAAATATTTTAAATATTCAAATGATGATTGGAATCTCCGATGCTCTATTAAATATTCGGGAGGCAAAAGGTTTGCATGCATTAGTCATTCGTGCGGAAGGTAAAGCATTCTCTGCAGGGGCATCTGTGGAAGATCATATGGGTGACAAAGCTGAACCTATGCTTCATGCTTTTCATAAGATGTTCCATCTTCTGATTGAAATCCCTTGTCCAACGGTTGCAGTGGTGGAGGGACCTGCGTTGGGTGGCGGATGTGAGCTGGCAACTTTCTGTGATATTGTGTATGCAACCGAAAAAGCAGAATTTGGACAGCCTGAAATCAATTTAGGGCTATTTCCCCCAGTTTCTGTTGTGGCATTTCCTTGGATCACCGGACTGAACCGGACGATGGAGTTATTGTTAACCGGTGAAACGATCGATGTTCAAAAAGCATTTGAATGGGGATTTGTGAATCGAGTAGTTCCCTCTTATGAATTGGAAGGGGCTCTTTCAGAACTTCTACAAAAGTTGAAAAGCAAGAGCGCTTTGGCTCTTTCTTTAACGAGAAAGACAATCAGAGAAGCTTTGTCTGTTCATTTTGCCGAGGCGATTGGTAAAGTGGAACAAGTTTACTTTCGAGATTTGATTCCTTCTAAAGATGCCCAAGAAGGTCTGAGCTCTTTTATAGAAAAGAGAGAACCGATCTGGATAAACGCATAGGAGGCAAAAATGTGTATATTCAACAAATAGAAGATCAGATCTATAGGATAGCAATACCTATTCCTTTTCCGATGAAGTATGTCTACTGCTATCTTTTTAAGGATGAGGACGGTTGGGCTGTTGTTGATACAGGGTTCAATTATCCGGAAGCTATTAAAGTATGGGAGATGGTGTTTTCTAAGCTTTCTATCAAAACCACCTCTATCCATTCTATTTATTTAACCCATTATCACCCAGACCATTCGGGATTAGCAGGATGGATGCAGACACAGACAGGTGCATCTGTCTATATGAGTAGGATAGACATTCAATCGTTTCACCGGGCTTTTAGGGAGTCAAAATTGATGGTCGAGGGGTTTGCGGATGCTTGTGTTGAACATGGGATGCCTCGTAATCTTGCAGAGCAGGTAGAGCGGCAATTTATAAAAATGGGAGATCATGTCCTACCCTTACCGGAATTCACTATCCTTGAAGATGGAAGAGTGCGATTGAGTGGAGAAGATTGGGATGTTATTTCAACTCCCGGACATAGCGATGGCATGGTTTGTTTTTACCAGCCTAAAAAACAGCTACTTTTGGCGGCAGATCATGTACTAGATAAAATCACACCTAATATCGGTTTATGGCCATACGGCAGTCAAAATCCTCTTGAGGATTATTTACAATCCTTAAAAAAAATAAGTTCATTAGAGGTGCAAATGGCACTTCCTGCCCACGGAAAAATAATCAACGACCTGTCAGCACGGATTAAGGAAATCAATTTTCATCATGAGGAAAGATTGAATGAAATGTTTCAACTGACAAAGGATGGAAAGACTGCCTATGAAACAGCGGTTGAAGTGTTTAAACACAGGGAGTTAAATTCCCATCAATGGAGATTTGCACTTGCCGAAACTCTTGCGCATTTGGAATACCTTCATAAATGCGGAAAGCTGATAAAATCTGAAGATAAAATAATACAGTATCATGCCAATCAATTTGTAAACGCATAACTTTTGTTATGTGTTTTTTTTGGTGCTGATGACAGTAAGCCCCCAATCAAACAACGCATATTTTTATGCAGCCCCTCTTAGTATGATCAATGTATCAACTGAAGGAGG
>NZ_JACSPV010000031.1 GCF_014836955.1 Bacillus norwichensis | reverse complement strand
ATTCTACCAATAAAAAAACTTAACCGCGAAGCAAGAGCCGTACGCTCTCTCACTTACACGGTTAAGTTTACACTCCCGAGGGCTCAGCAAAAGCTGGCCCCTCATTTAATTTAAAAAAGTAGAAAATTTCCGTCCCGACTATCACCTCAAAGTCATAGTCGGCTGAAGCGCTGTCTCCCTAGTTGCCTAAGTCTGATTTTCGCCTTTCATTTTCTTTTTTATCAGCAAATGCAGCCATCGCCTCGCACATGAACTTCGCTAGGCCATCTCCAAATTGATCGATGTTTTTGGTGAAGCGCTCGTCACTGATATACATTTGTCCTAATCCTTTAAATGCTTCAAATGAATAGCTCCCGAAGTTATTGTTTAAAAAGTCATACCACTCCTTGATTGCGGACTGGGCCTTATCAGAATCCGGAGCTCCTTTACGAAGGGCGGCCAACTTTCTATAAATAGTGTTCATCTTTTTGGTCATTGCCTTTTGCTCCTCTTCCGACATACCCGCAAGCTTCGCATTGGATCGTTCCACAGCCTCGTTTCCCCAGCGTTCGCGCGCCTCTTGTTCATAGGGATTGTGACTGAAATCAAACCCTTCGAACTTCTCTTTGTTCGTCATTTGAATCTCTCCTTCGGCGTGTTGAATCGTTCTTTCAATCAGAAGGATCATTTGATCTAGCCGGGAACGCTTTTCCAGCAGCATTTTTTGCTGCAATAACAAGGCTTCCTGACGATCGAAGGACGGGCTATTCAACACGTCTTTTATTTTCTTTAAAGGGAAGCCGAGCTCTCTGAAAAAAAGGATTTGCTGCAGGGTTTCCAAATCTTCATCTGTATATTCTCGATAACCTGATTCGGCTATGCGCTTAGGCGAGAGCAAGCCGATTTCATCATAATGGTGCAGCGTCCGGACGCTGATTCCTGTCAGCTTTGCCACTTCCTTGACTTTCATCGAAATCTCCTCCCTTCCATCACAATATAAAGGATCACGTTACGTGAGAGTCAATAGGTTTTTGTTTATCCACATAAAAAGGCAGCCAGGCATCATGGAGAAGGTCAATTCCTTCGACAATCTGTTTTTCTGATAAGCCTCCAAACCCCAGCAAAATGAGTGGATATCCCTTCTCTTGTTCAATGCTCCAATTGGCGGTTGTGCTGTAAACTTTCACTCCTACTCTTTCAGCAATTTCTACAAGTTCATCAGCAGTTTTGCTGCTTTTTATTTGAGTGACAATATGCAGGCCTGCGTTTTGTCCTGTAATGTTCACATAGTCACCCATGGTGTTCTTAATCGTTTGGATAAGGAGATCATGCTTTTTCTGATAAATCTTTCTCATTCTGCGGATATGTCGCTCCCATTCGCCACTTTCCATAAACGTCTGCATTGTTTTTTGATGCAGTCGCGAAACGGTTTGATCATATTTAAATGCTTGATATATGTGTAAGAGCTTTTCTGGGAGAACGATATAGCTCATTCGAATAGCCGGCATGAGAGATTTTGAAAAAGTCCCGGCATAAATGACATTCCCGTGGGCATCCAATCCCTGCAAAGAGGGAATGGGTTTTCCATGATACCGGAATTCGCCGTCATAGTCGTCTTCAATAATCAAGCCATCGTTCTCCTCCGCCCATTGCAGCAGCCTGATCCGCTTTGTAATAGGCATGACCATTCCCAAAGGAAATTGGTGAGATGGTGTAATGTAAACGATTTTCGCACCGCTTTGCTCTAATGCATCCAGATTGATTCCATCCGCCTCGAGCTTGACTGGTGACATTTCGAATCCCATTCCTTGAAAAACATGCCGTACTCCGTCATATCCGGGTTCTTCCATAGCAATCTTTTTTCCATCTAATTCAATTAACTGACATAAAAGCCTCATGACGGTTTGAGTGCCTGATCCAATAACAATCTGTTCTTCTGTGCAGTTTACCGCACGGGCTTGACGAAGATACCGGCTGATGGAGGCACGAAGTCCAGGCTCTCCCTGTTTGTCGCCATATGAAAGGAAGTGTGGGTTCAGATTTTGATTGACGCATGCTCTCCATTTTCGGAAAGGAAAATGCTCCACATCAATATGGGACATATAAAAATCAAATTGGATGTGTTTTCGTACGGCTGTGGACTTCTTTTCCCGTGTCGTTTTGGAAAAAGGAGGCAGATCCCCAAAGGGCTCTTTTTCCATTTCAACAACAAAATATCCGCTTCGCTCCTTGCTCTCGACATATCCTTCTGCTAAAAGCTGCTGATAAGCCATTTGAACTGTTGTTTTACTAATGTGTAAATCATCAGCAAGCCCGCGGATGGATGGGAGACGTTTAAGGGAGGGAATTCCACCTGTCTGAATTTCCTCTTTCAGATATTGATAGAGTTGTAGATACAATGGTTCACTTGATCGATTTTCCAATCGAGGACATATTTTCATAAAACCACCTCATATCTGTACTGGTTGAATTTTAATTAACTGTATCTTTCATAGTATACAGATTTACTATAACCTTTTATTTAACAAAGTGGAATGGGGGAATGATCTATGTCAATCAATGTAAGGGCTGCTGAGAAGAAAGATAGAGATGAGCTAACAAAGCTTATGTATGAGTATGTTGTCGATTTTTACCAAAGGCCAAGACCTGAAGTTGAAAAAATGCACCATATCATTGAACTGCTCCTTGAAAAAGAGGAAGGAATCCAATTCGTAGCCGAAGAAGGTGGAAAGCTGGCAGGCTTTGCCACTCTATACTTCACGTACAGTACAACAAGGGCGGATAAAATAACTGTTATGAATGATTTGTATGTTGTTGAAGAGGAGAGAGGAGCAGGCGTAGCACAGGAACTGTTTAAAGCCTGCGAGGACTATACCAAGGAGAATGGTTATTTCCATATGTCTTGGGTGACCGCTCCTGATAATTACCGTGCACAACGATTTTATGAAAAGATGGGCGGAAGCCGGGCCGATTGGCTCAACTATACGATATAAGCAAAGAAGTCTGCGGCCGGCAGACTTCTTTTCATGGACGGAATTCCCATGGTTCTACAGTGCCAACAACATGAAGCCGGGCATCTTTTTGAATGCAGTCGATGATGCCGTGTGATATTTCTTTATGGGTCAGCCACCGAGAATAGCCATTTTCAATGATAAATCCTAGCTGAACTTGGCGATAATGGCATCCAGACGGTATGTCTACATCTTGAACTGTCTTTTTTAGATCTGTACTGCTGCCCAATACATGAAAGAGCTTCCACTTGTTTTTACTGTTTTTTGAAATAACCTCTGCGACAATGGTTAAAGCATTTTTTCCTATGGAATGAATCCAGGCCACAACCAATCTTATCTCCCCATTTTCGTGAATAATCCTCTTTATCTCGCTGTGAAGATCTGTTTCGTTACAGTAATCGACGAGCACAGGTGTAATGGAAGAAGGCTTTTCTGATTGGTCAATCAATGTTTTCATCCGCCTCCGATTTCTTGCTATAACGGATACTTGGTAATTTTGCTGGACAAGCCAGTGGGTGGTACCTGACAGCATTCCTGTTCCACCAATGACAAGAGCATGCTCCAACTTATTCACCTCCTCGTTCTAAAGTAACAAAAATAAAAACGTATGTTCGCATTTATGAAAAAAATGGTATAATATAAGAACAATAGAACAGGTTTCTCAAGGGCGGTCCGTGCACACTTCTCGCAAGGAGGGAGGTGGTGCCATGACAGTATTTGAAACTATCTCGTCTATGATTGGTTTTGCTGTTTTGATTGTGGCTATTCTGTCATTTACAAAAGACTAAAGCCGCCTTTGAGATGACCCTCCAGGCGGCTTCAGTATAGTTCGTGCTGATCCCCGGCGGGACCTGCTATTGTTGGATCGTTCCGGTGTTCTCAGCGCCGGGACGATCATTCTGATTGTATGGTGTTTCTCTTCTCATTATACTCCAAGATTTCTTATGTGAGAATACCTCAAAAGGGTGGAATCCGATTTATCACTTCTATTTTTCTTGAATTGGTTTATAATAAAAAGTGAGTAATCACTCACTAAGAAAAGGAGTGAATAAATTGAACGATTCCTGTGTTTCCATTCGAAGTGTCTTCAAAACATTTGGATCAGTGGAGGTTTTAAAAGATATTGATCTTGATATTCAGAAAGGGGAAATTTTCGGCCTCCTGGGACCTTCAGGGGCAGGGAAAACAACCTTGGTCAAGGAGCTTGCGGGACTTGAAGTGCCAACTTCAGGTGAAATCAATGTTTTTCAGGAGGAAATGCCCTCCTTGCATCTGATTGAAAAGCTGGGATATATGGCCCAGTCAGATGCACTTTATCTGGAACTGACCGCCCGTGAAAATCTTGAGTTTTTTGCTGCATTGTATGGTTTAAGGAAAAGAGAACGTAAACAAAGGCTTGTGGAAGTGATGGAACTTGTCCAACTGACTGATCATCTTGACAAGCAGGTGTCCAATTATTCCGGCGGGATGAAAAGGAGACTTTCCTTAGCTATCGCTCTCCTGCATAAGCCCGAGCTATTAATTTTAGATGAGCCGACTGTTGGTATTGACCCTGTACTCCGAAGAAGTGTTTGGGAAGCTTTCCATCAATTGAAAAAGGAAGGAAAGACGCTGATTGTCACAACCCATGTCATGGATGAAGCAGAAAAATGCGACCGGTTGGGGCTGATGCGTGAGGGCCGGCTCATTGCCGTTGGCACGCCGGAGGAACTGAAGCAAGAAACGGGTTCAAATTCAATAGAAGAAGCTTTTCTGGCATTTGGAGGTGTATCTTCATGAGAGTCATGGCCTTGGTTAAAAGGATTTTACAGCAGATTGGAAGAGATAAGAGAACTCTCGGCCTCTTAGTATTTGCTCCTATTCTCGTTCTCACGATGCTCCATCTTGTTTTTAATGGAGATGATTACACACCTAAAATAGGGCTAGTGAATGCGCCAGAACAAATCAAGGATAAAATGGACCTTAAAGGTGCAAAGATCATGGATGTAAAAGAAGAGGATAAGGCTAAAAAGCTTCTTTCTTCCCGCGAATTGGATGGTTATCTTGTTTTCGATCAGATGCCGCCATCTGTTTATCTGGAAGGCAGTGATCCGCTTGTCAATGGTTCTGCGATGAAATGGATACAAAAAGCGTTTAAGCCCTTGCAGGGAGAAAGTGGAGTGACCGACATAGAGATCCACTATTTGCATGGTTCGGCTGATATGAGCCAATTCGATTACTTCGGGCCTGTTCTCCTCGGCTTTTTCGTTTTCTTCTTTGTGTTCATCATTGCAGGCGTTTCTTTTATAAGAGAGAGGACATCGGGAACATTGGAGCGACTATTATCAACACCGCTCCGCAAATGGGAAATTGTCGTTGGATATGTAGTTGGGTTTGGCGTTTTTACACTGTTTCAAGCAACCATCATAGCTGCCTACAGCATTTATGTCCTGGGTATGTTAATGGAAGGTTCCTTCTGGTATGTATTATTGATCATTGTGCTTCTGTCATTGACAGCCTTGACTCTCGGAATTTTATTATCCTCGTTTGCCAATAATGAGCTGCAGATGATTCAGTTTATTCCGATTGTCATCGTACCACAAATATTTTTCTCAGGGCTGTTCAATCTTGAAACTATTTCAGACTGGTTGAGCTGGGTAGGTCCGCTTACGCCACTTTATTATGCTGCGGATGCGTTAAGAGATGTCATGGTTAGGGGCTATGGAGTGGAAGAAATTGCTTTGAATTTGTTGGCTCTGCTGGGGTTTGCGGTTCTATTTATGGTACTGAATATCGGAGCTCTTAGAAAATATAGGAAAATCTAACGAGGAGTCTATTATGTTGGAACAAAATCAGATTTGGGATCAATTGTCTTTGGATAAGGAAGAGTTCACACCGAAACAGAAGAAAATCATAGCGGCAGCCATCGAAATCTTTGCTGAAAAAGGCTATGCTGCGACCTCAACAAGTGAAATTGCAAAGAAAGCTGGAGTAGCGGAAGGAACGATTTTCCGCCATTATAAAACAAAAAAAGAGTTGCTCTTATCCATTGTTGCACCGATGATGGCCAAAATGATCGCCCCTCTTGTTATAAAGGATATTAATCGTGTATTGGATAAGGATTACGATACTCTGGAGGACTTCCTCAGAGCAATGATTAAAAACAGAGAAGCGTTTGTGGAGAAGAACATACTCCTTTTTAGAATTCTTGTGCAGGAGCTTCCTTTTCAAAAGGAACTGCAGGAGCAATTTTTAGAACATATCGCCGCTAAAATCTATATTCGCATGGAGAAGGTCGTCATGCATTACCAAGAAAAAGGTGAAATCATGGTTATGCCGTCAAAAACCGTCATTCGCTTGTTTCTTTCGACGATTTTCGGCCATTTAATCGCCCGTTTTTTCATAGTATCTTCTGAAGAGTGGGAGGACGAAGAGGAAATGGAAAGAACCATTCAATTTTTGGTGAAAGGATTAAGTGAATAAGAATGAACATGCCGGCGTCTTCTATGACCTTTCGCTGAAGTCGGCCGATCTCGAAAAGACGTCTCCTAGCTATTCAATTTAACTTTATTCAGCAAAAGTCCCCACATTCGTAAGTGGTGAGATGGAATGCCTATTGGTATTCCATTCAGTGGAGTTTTCAAACCCCAGTTGAATCAAGTTAAAGCCTCTGGTGGATGCCGCAGATTTTCAGAGGAAATAGCTTGATAAATCTGGGTGCGAATACGCCAAGGCGCATTTGATTAGAAATTGAGTAGCTTACTATGATAGTCTTTTCTTTATATTCAGTTACTAGGTGCGGAAGCATTTACAATCGAACTATTTCTTCCGTATCATAATAGGAGGACAGGAATTGTTTAGCTATTATGGTGAGCTCAGTACAGAGCTTTATGATTTTACAAAGCCTATTGGATATTCAGTAGGTGGTGACATTGAGTATTATCTTGAAAGATTAAAAGGCACGAACGGAAAGATACTTGAAGCTGCAGTGGGATCAGGACGAGTTCTAATACCCTTAATCGAGAAGGGGTATACCGTTGACGGGATTGACTATTCTCCTGCAATGCTTGATTCTTGTCGAAAACGCTGTAATGAAAGAGGTTTGACCCCGAATCTATATGAAGGCGATTTACGTCATTTTAAATTACCTTCAAAGTATGAAGTGATCATTATACCGACGGGTTCCTTTTGTTTAATTGAGAAGTTAGAAGATGCTAAAGCTGCTTTGAAGTGTTTTTATCATCATTTATTACCTGGAGGACGTGTGATCATTGATCTTCTAATCCCCAGTGATTGGCAAACAGGCGAAATTTCCACTTCAACTTTTCCTTTTTCTCATGAAGAAGGCATTTTATTGGAAAGTAAATCAATAGAAATGGACTGGGTAGATCAATCTACCCTAACCTATCTAAAATATGAGAAATGGAAAAAAGGGAAGCTAATGGACACCGAGCTGCAACGGTTTGCCATGCGTTGGTATGGAGTCGAGGAGTTCAAACTTATATTGGAAAGCATAGGTTTCCTTGAAATAACATGTTCTGCTAGTTATTCTTATAAGAAAGATCCAACGAAGGAAACGCAATTGTTGACATTTGAAGCTGTACGGAAATAAGGTTTAACTTTATTTAGCGTCTCCCACTTTCGTAAGTGGTGAGATGAATGTATATTGGTATTCTATTCAGTGATGGTTCAAACCCCGGCTGAATCAAGCTAAAGCCACAGATTTTGTCGAGTGGAGCTAGATAAATTCAGGGCGCAAATGAATCAAGGTACATTTAACTTTCAGGTGTTGAAAATCATAAAGGACAATGCGCTGAACATATTTAGGCAAGATGATTGTCAAAGAGGGCGACCTATCCTTTGGACGGGTCGCTTTTTTGGTTATATAGCGTCAACATCAGCTTCTGAGTTGAAAATAAATTTTGCTCTAGTGCGTTGTATCTGGATTTAACATACAGGAGGACGCACCCTAAGTCTCTTGGCCTGCACGATGTAGCATTTTTCCTCAAATAAAATATTTGTATAATTGGCAGCTTAAAAACCTTTAATAGATTGAAAAAGAAATTGTATATTTAAGTACAGTATGATTAGAACGGAATCAATTAAATAGTTTAGTTAGAAAGGAAGGACATGCTGTGCTAACCTCTTTTGGAAAGTTTTGTAGAAAGCTAAGAGTAGATAACGATGAGCTATTAAAAGATATGGCTGATAAAATAGGGGTCGCCTCTTCTTACTTATCAGCTGTTGAAAATGGAAAAAGAAACGTTCCTCAAGAATGGATTGATAAGATTGCTATATCCTACTCATTAAATGCTTTGGAGCTAGCTGAATTAAATCAAGCTGTTCAAGAATCACAAAATACACTGAAAATTAATTTTGAAGGCTTCAGTGGAGAAGATAAAATTATTTTTATGGCTATGATCAAAGAATTTAAAGGTTTAAATGAGAGGGATAGAGCCAAAATCAAAGAGATCCTCTTGAAGAATGAGGAAAGCATGTAAAAGTTGCTTCATACATTAAAATTGAGGATTATCTACAGTTTCAAGTATCCTGGCTAAAAAATAAAAAGACGATGATGGAGGAGCAATAAATTTTTATGTAATTGGACTTTTTAACTATTTTTAACAATGCTCTTCCTCATTAAGAAAATCATACTGTTTTATCGCAAAAACAATATGATAATGAACAAACAGGCCAAATTGTAGAATACGGATACGGGAAATAATGTAAAAGCTGGTCACTGAATAATCTAAAAGCTCTATGTTAAGGGGGCTTTTAGATTTATAGAATAACAGTTATGCTGTTATGAAAAAGATATAAAAATACTGTCTGAATTTTAGGCACATACTGTCCAAAGCTGGAGAATACTATCCAGGGTTCAAAAATACTGTCTGAAGCCAGAAAATCCTACTGCACCTGTTTCAAAATCATCCTCTATAAAGCGCAACTCTTTTGTTCAAGCTATATAGTTAAAACCGTTTTCCGATTAAGAAGAATAATATTGATAAAAAGCCTGTTATCTACCTATCTGAATCTGCCCAGTAAAAGGGTCTCCTTTTAAAGCAGATGAAGCTTATTATTTATGCCCAGTTGAAAGGTTTGCGTATCAGTTAGCAGGTAAAGTGAAAGAAAACCGTACAGAGGCAAATAGGTATCAAAAGCATCAGTAAACCTCAACTATCATGAGAAAGGGCCTGCTTAGCAGGCACCTTCTATGATCTGTCACTGAACATATTAAATAGTCCGCCAATCCCGCCTTCATCCTTTGAACCACCGGTCGCTGGCATGGCTGCAAATACTCGGCTAGCCAGCCGGCTGAATGGCAGTGACTGCACCCAAACAGTACCCGGCCCACGTAAGGTGGCAAAAAAGAGCCCTTCTCCTCCAAACAATGCCGTTTTCACGCCGCGGACAAATTCAATATCGTAATCCACATCACGGGTTATGGCCACTAGACAACCCGTGTCAATTTTCAATGTCTCACCTGGTCCCAATGTCTTTTGGTGGATCGTTCCTCCGGCATGAACAAACGCCATTCCGTCACCTTCAAGCTTTTGCATGATGAATCCTTCTCCCCCGAAGAATCCAGTCCCTATTTTGCGTTGGAACTCGATTCCTACAGATACGCCTTTTGCTGCGCATAAAAATGCATCTTTTTGACAGATGATTTTTCCATCCAGCTCCTTCAAATTCATCGGGATAATTTTTCCTGGGTAAGGGGAGGCGAACGAAACGTGCTTTTTTCCGCTACCTTCATTTGTAAACATCGTCATGAACAGGCTTTCTCCTGTCAACACCCGTTTGCCGGCGCCGAGAAGCTTGTCCATTAGCCCTCCGCTTTGAGAAGAGCCGTCTCCGAAAACTGTCTCCATATGAATGTGGTCATCCATCATCATCAGACTTCCGGCTTCTGCTACAACCGTTTCACCTGGATCCAGCTCTACTTCTACAAATTGCATGTCATCGCCAATAATTTGATAGTCAATCTCATGATTATTCATGTTTCCACCGTCCCTTTAACAGAACTACGGATAGGCATGGCTATTGGATTCAAGAAAATATTAAAAGTTTATGGTTTAGTTTTTTCAGTAATCTTTATAACAAGTGCGGTCCGAATTTGACCTAGCTTTTTCCAAAAAAGCTTCATTAAACTTATGGTGCGACTCTTTTCTCATTTTTATTCTTTACGGTTAATTTGTAGCTTGCTGGCTTCTTGAATGTTCGGAAGTTTATCACGAGATGGGCTAACATACCTGCTACCAACCCCCAAAATGCACCGCCTACTCCCAAAAGCGTTACATTTGCTGCAGTGGCCAAGAAAGTAATTAATGCCACTTCTTGACCTGCGGGATCTTTCATTGCATCTGCAAGACTACTTCCAATCGTCCCCAATAAAGCTAAACCTGCTAGAGTTGCTATAAAGGTTGAGGGCAGTATTAAAAACAGTGTGACAAGTGTAACGCCAAAAATACCGACAAATATATATAGCGCTCCGCAAATGATACCGGCAATATAACGTTTTGATTGATCTTCATGAGCATCCGGTCCTGTACAAATAGCGGAAGATATCGCGGCTATGTTAAAAGCATGTGAGCCAAAGGGAGCCATAATGAGTGAACCGATGCCTGTAACAGTCAGTATAGGATTCGCACTCGTTTTAAATCCATCACTTCTTAAAATCAACATACCAGGGATGTATTGTCCGGTTAATGTAATGATAAATAATGGTAATGCAACACCTAATAATGAAGATATAGAAAACTCTGGCATGGTAAACACCGGAAGTGCAAAGTCCAGCCCTACCCCTGTAAAATCGACTTTATTGAATAGAATGAGGGACAAAGATCCAACAACTAAGATACCTACTATAGCAAATCGCGGGAAAAGCCGTTTTAAAACTATATATGTAAAAAATAACATAATAACGAAAGCTGGGTCTATTTCAGCTCCACCAAAGGCCGCTATTCCAAATTGAAGCAATATACCGGCCAATAAACCAGCTGAAATCCCGGGAGGAATATATTGAATCAGACGGTCAAACATCCCGGACAGACCCAATATAATAAAACCGATGGCAGATATCATATAGGCACCAATTGCTTCACTATAGGGTGTAAACACTAAAGCCGATGCTAAAAAGGCAACCCCTGGAGTTGACCAAGCCGTGATAATAGGCTCTTTGTATTTGTAACTTAACCATACCCCAGTTATCCCAATACCTATAGAAAGAGAAAATACCCATGAAGCGGTTAATTCGGGGCTTAGATTAGCTACTTTGGCGGCTTGGAATACAATGGCAAACGTTCCACCATAATTAATAAGTACAGATACTAAGGCAGCTACCGAAGGAAAAAATAAATCATCTAGCTGCAGTGGATTTGATTTAGATTTCATTTTGGTGTCTCCTTCCGAAAGCATTTTGTTAAAATCCCACCAAGTATGAGAATGCCTTTAATGATGTTCATTATTGGTATAATCAGAAAACGGATTACTTTGGTTGTTGCTTAACTCTTTGTGATAAAGTGAGCAAATAGATTTGGGTATGAATAAAGATGACGCTATTAATCCAGCAAATGAGAGGTATCTCATAAGATAAGTTCATGCTTCACTTTGTTATCAGTCATTAAGAACCGGCTTTACATAAGCGACGCCTGTTGTTCATGAGCATGTTTTTTCCATATTGGGGGCTTCTTTCATTGTCTATGACGACCAGATTTTTGGGATATCTGATACAAAGTTTTCAACGGCTATTTTTCAATTTTTCCTTCCTGCCGACTCATTCAAGTGTAAAATACTCCCGTTATTTTGAATTTTACATTTCATATGCTTCATGTTGTTTCTCTCCATTCATAATGTGATTTATGGTGCAACCGTAGTATAACAACGATTGGAATGGTATGATATATCCAAAAATAGCAATTTTAATCAGTCCATAAAGGAGTGAGTTGCGCAGTGATAAAAATAGATCGACAAGCTCAAAATCCAATTTGGAAACAGCTCCTTGATCAAGCTGTTCATAATATTACGAGTGGAAAATGGAAAGCTGGCTACCAGCTTCCTCCAACACGTGAACTGGCTCAACAATTAGGTGTCGCTCGCTCAACTGTACAAACCGTGTATGAAGAGCTATATAGCAGAGGCTATACTGTTACTTCACGGCGTGGAGGAACACGTGTAAGTGACTGGAGTCAGCTTAACATCTCAAAGGAGGAAAGGTCGGCACAACACTTGTCCCCACCATCTTTGCCGGTTTTAGAAGATGCCGTAGAGAGATTACATGATTGGTCTTGGGGAAAAGAGCTTAGCGAAGTCGATATTGATTTTTCTCCCCATGAGCCTTACTTAGATTCTTTATTCTTGAAAAAATGGAGGCAATCATTTCTTCATGCATCGGACAAAGCTGATTTGTCCAGCTGGCTGTACGGAAATCCTTTTGGCTATGAACCATTGCGCTATCAAATTCAAAATTACTTATCAGTTGGAAGAGGAATTCATGTTGATATAGATCAGATATTACTAACATCCGGTGCTCAGCAAAGCATAGATCTGATCTCACAAGCCTTACTGAAAGAAGGGGACACAGTAGCTGTCGAGGATCCGGGATTTCCTCCAGCTGGACTGACTTTAATGTATCGAAATATGAACGTTATGCCTGTTCCAGTCGATGAACAAGGAATAGTGGTGGATCGCATACCTACACAATCCAAGCTTATTTTTGTTACACCTGCTCATCAGTCTGCAACCGGTGTGATTATGTCTGTAAAGCGGAGAGGGGAATTATTTAAGCGAGCTATTTCCAACCAATCTTGGATTATAGAAGATGACTATGACGGTGAGTTTCGCCATAAAGGTGACCCACTTCCGACATTATTTAGTCAAGAGCCTGAATGTACACTCTATTTGATGAGCTTTTCCAAAATGATTGCTCCAGGAATTCGGATTTCAGCCATTATAGGATCTGTTGAGGCAATTGCACAAATAGCCCGTGTACATAAACTCACTTCCCGGCATCTTCCCATCATGGAGCAGTTAACCCTTACTCATTTTATTGAGCAGGGTCACTTCATGCGACATATGAGGCGAGTCAAAAACGTCTATAGACGAAGGCATGAGGCGATGGTAAGGGCGATTGCTTCAACACAATTAGATGAATTGTTTTCTATAAAAGGTGTGGAGACAGGTTTGCACATGTTGCTGGAAGCAGATGAGGATTTTATGGAAGAAGAAATGACTAATAAGGCTTTAGAGAATGGAATACGAGTATATCCATTAAGTCCCTATTGTCTTGAAAGCAAGCGAAAGGGATGGGTATTGGGTTACTCCAAAGTGAATGAGGAGACAATTCAGCGTGGTATAAAGCAATTATCTAACATATTTAAATGATTAAACCTATGACCCTAGTGTAAAACTGGGGCCATAGGTTTATCACAAAACGGAAGTTACTGCTAGAGTAAAAATATGCTGGTTGCCAAAGACTGGTATTCTACGTGATGTCATGAACCGGGCCTACTAGAGGGCCTTCTAAAAAGGAAGCTTCTACCTACAGCACGCCTGTCATGGCAATGAAGAATTTATAAACAAAATATCCAGAAAAACCAATTAACACAAATCCTGCGATGATAGAAAATCTTTTAATCATTGATCGATTCATTGCTTTTCTAGTAGTTGCCACAATGGTTAATAAACCTAGGTCATGCAATAAAATTCCCGTTAAAACACCTGCGGCAATAATTAAAAAACTTGTTGGCTTAGCTGAACTATATGAATTAGATAGTACTGCTCCAAACACACTTAACCAAAAAATAATATTCCCGGGAGATATTGCAACGAGAAAGCCGTTACGATAAGTTAACCATAGTGATTTTGTAGTTTTTTCACCTGATAATGTTATATCTTTATCCGCATTTTTAATAGAATCATAGCCGATTAAAAACAAAAATATGGCACCCACTAGCCACATTGGTATTTGAATAAAAGGAAACTGCAGAAAAGAAGCTAATCCAAAATAAAGTGCTACGATTAAAGCAAAATCAATAGTCATTCCACCTAATCCAACAACCCAGCCATGCATAAATCCATTTTTGAGACCTTGCTTCGTCATCTCTACTGTAATAGCCCCTACTGGCATTGCAATAGAAAGACCTGCAATAACATATGTAAAAAATAGTGCCATAAAACCACACACCTTTATAGTAAAATAAATCCTATAATATCATAAAAATTTTAAATATGTATGTTTATGATATTAAATTTATAATTATTAACATCGAGATCATTTCAAAGACTTACTTATCAAATAAAAATCCTAAACTTTGATTCTGGTTTAGGACGCTCCAGACGGCTATTAGAAAAGATGTATCATAAAAATATTGTTAAGGATGGAAAATGTATGAATGTATGGAAAAACTCTTATAGTCCTGACATTGTATTAGATCCATTAACAAGTGAAGATATTGCATTAGCTGAAAACACCTTTAACGTAAAGCTATGTAGAGCCGCTTTTAAGTCAAAATGGCGGGTATTTGCTCCCTACGTTAGCTCCAGTTCATTTTAACTTCATTCAGCAGAAGTCTCCCACTTCTGTAAGTGGTGAGATGAATGCATGTAGGTATTCCATTCAGCGGGGGTTCAAACCCCGGCTGAATAAAGTTAAAGCCTCCGGCGGATGCCACAGATTTTTAGAGGAAATTTATCGAGCGGAGCTTGATAAAATCTGGGCGCAAATACGCCAAGGCGCATTTGATAAATATCGAATAATTTTAGTAATGAGTCCTTTTAAAAGAGGACTCATTTTTTATGAAGTTGCAGTTGCTAATAATCTAACAAAAGGATTCCAATAACAGAATAATTTTCATTAAGACTGCGTCATAAGATTGTACAAACCAAATTTATTATTGAAAGGATTTGGAATCCGTGTGGATGCCTTTGCTTTTATCAGGAATTTCTGTTATGGGGTTAGGTATCGGAGGATTATTATCAAGTTCAATTAACCGATTTTTCCCGAAAAAGCTACCTTATGTATATGTCATTTGTGGAGGGATCTTAATTGGTATTATTACATTTGACTTAATCCCTCATACCCTAATAGATTTTGAGTTCAGAGGTGTACTTTTAGGTACTTTAACAGGGTACATCATGATGTTAATAATTGGTCATTTTTTTCATCATGAAGACGGGATTAATGTTTCCGAAAGAACTTTAGGATTTTTAGTTGCAGCTGTATTCTTTCATCACATTATTATGGGGTTTTCATACGGTGCTGTTACATTATTTAATAGTCATTCCTTTCTTACCGCAATGATACTTCATCAAATTCCGGAAGGTATAGCCATTATGACTACCCTATTAGTAACAAGAATAAAAGGAGTCACTTTTCTTTATATAATAACCATATTATCGGTTGTCTTCGGAGTAAGTGCTTTTTTAGGGGAAACGGTTAAGGGTTCAGCGAGGACAGTAGACACATTGTTGACAGGAACTACTATTGGCACCCTTTTGTTTGTAACACTTAATGAAATAATAGGAAAGTCGAAAAAACAATTTGGATGGATACCGTTGCTCCTTATGGTAACTTTTGGTGCAATAATGATAAAAGTTTATATATCTTTGCTGACAGATTAATAAGCCAGCTTTCTATAACTTATTTTCAATGTTGGGTTTTAGCGTAAAGGAAAAGCGAACTCTAATGCTACCCGTATCCCTTTTTCCTTGTGTGACAAAGCATTTTGCAGTTTTATCCCGCCTGATACGGAGTTGAGAGAAACCTTTTTAGCCAATAAAATTAGATTTTTACTTAAAAAACGAAAGGGTAGAAAAAGCCGCAAAGATGCATTATCCCGTTATTAATTTCTTCTCTTCTAAATTATTAAAGTTAAAGTCAGTCAAAAATGATTGACATCAAAAAGAGTTAATACAATAAAAAACTTTATCAAGAGGTGATCAGCATGAAAGTAGAGTTGACTGAAGAAAACTTCGTAATCTAACGTCTATTTTCGAAAATATTTTATCAAGAAAGTATGGTAAAGAAATTAGGTTACATGGGAAACGTTACAATAAGAAAAGAATAAACCCCAAAAAGCCTGTATTATTCAAGAAACATTCGAGCCGTACAATTTAAAAAGCTCCTAACCCCTTGATAAAAAAGGGTTAGGAGCTTAGCTGTTATATCGGGATGACAGGATTTGAACCTGCGACTCCTAGCACCCCATGCTAGTGCTCTACCAAGCTGAGCTACATCCCGGAAATGAACGACACTTTCATTATACGAAATGCACACTTATAAGACAATGGCAAAACGCTGCCTTTTCCGTAAGAAACGAGGATGGGACAAAACTAGTCGCACTTAAAAAGCGCGAGAATCAATTTTAGAAACGTTGATTTCTCGCGCTTTTTTATTTTGCTTAAAAAACTACTTATGTCTCAGCCTCGTCGTTTCACCTTAAGCCTTTGGCTGCTGCTGGGTAATGCAATGGATGTTTCCTCCGCCAAGGGAAACTTCGCGTGTATTCACAGCTACAATTTCCCGATCAGGGAACATCTCCTTGAAGATTTCAACCGCTTCTTCATCCTTCGGGTCGCCGAATGATGGAATGATGACACCACCATTGCAAATGTAGCAGTTGGCATAGGTAGCGATGAATTCAGTGTCTGCCGTACGGTCGAAAGCGTCAGCGGCAAAGTCGATTTCTTGGCTTTCTTCCTCTGTGATGGCAATTTGTTGAGGCATTGGGAGTTTATAGATTTTCAGTTTTCGCCCTTTGGCGTCTGTTTCCTGCTCCAATTGCTTATATGCTTCACGAAGCACTTCGTAGTGCGGATGTTCAGGGTCGTCAGTCCAGCCGATGGCAACTTCTCCAGGACGCACATAAAATAATACTTCGTCTACGTGACCGTCTGTTTCATCGTCAACAAGGCCATCCTTGACCCAGATGATTTTTTCGATGTTCAAGTACTCTTTTAGTTTTTCCTCAACTTCTTCTCTTGACATGTGCGGATTCCGGTTTGGATTCAACAAGCATTGTTCTGTTGTAATGAGTGTTCCTTCTCCGTCAACGTGGATGGCTCCGCCTTCCAACACGAAATCTTTTGCATCATATCTATCTATATTCTCAATCTCCATTACTTTTTGTTTGACAAGCTGATCCTTGTCCCATGGGAAGTATAGTCCCTCATCCAAACCGCCCCATGCGTTGAATTGCCAGTCTATACCACGTACTTCACCTTTGTCATTTTTTACAAAAGTGGGCCCGATATCTCGCATCCAGGCATCATTGGATGAAATTTCGACCACTCTTATTTGATCTTCCAAAAGAGCGCGGGCATTTTCAAATTGCTCCGCATTGACACACACCGTAACCGGTTCAAATTGCGAAATCGCTTTCGCGACTTCCGCAAAAGCTCTTTGAGCAGGTTTAGCTCCAGATCTCCATGTATCTGTTCTCATCGGCCATAGCATCCATGTGCCTTCGTGCTCTTCAAATTCTCCGGGCATTCTAAAGCTGTCATTTCTTGGTGTACTATCTATCGTACGTGCCATTATAATCCCCTCCAATTATATTCAATCTAATATCATGCAAATTCTATGCCATATAAAAAGAAGCGGGGTAGAAATCTCCCCGTATTATCTAAAATTCATACTTTTTTAATCTTCTTAGATAGGATGACTGGGTCAATCCCAGAGACTGGGCTGCCTTTCTGGTAGAGGAGTATTTCATCTGTGCTTCCTCAATTAATCTTTTTTCGATCTTCTCCAGATATTCAGGAAGACTTTGGTTATTTAGTTTTCGAATGGAATGATCCATGAATTCCTCGTATAAAATTTTATCCGGCAGGTCGGAAGGCGTAATTGTATCTTCCTTTGCTGTTACAATTAAACGTTCGATCATGTTTTCCAGTTCGCGGATATTTCCTGGCCAACTGTAGTTTTGAAGGTGCTCCAGAACCCTTTTGTCCAAGGATGATTTTTTCATATATTTATCGTTAAAAAGGTTCAAATAATGATAAACCAATGGTGGTATATCCTCGTTCCGTTCCCGGAGCGCCGGAATTTGGATGGACACTACATTCAAACGGTAATATAAATCTTCGCGGAACCGCTTCTCCTCAACCATCATCGGCAAGTCCTGATTAGTGGCTGCGATAATCCGGATATCCACTTCTTGAAGCTCTGTTCCCCCAACAGGAATAAACGATTTGTCCTGGACCAATTGAAGCAATTTGGGCTGCAGGGACAAGGGAAGCTCAGCAATTTCATCCAAGAATAATGTGCCGCCATCTGCTTTCTCGACAAGTCCTTTCTTGCCGCTTTGGCTAGCCCCAGTAAAGGCTCCTTTTTTATACCCGAAAAGCTCTGATTCCAGGAGGTTTTCCGGAATGGCTCCACAGTTAATTTGGACAAAGCTCTTACCCTTCCTTGAACTGTGTTTATGGATTTCACCAGCTATCAGGCTTTTACCTACGCCGGACTCTCCTGTTAATAAGATGGTTGCGTCAACAGTGGCCACTCGGCTGACAAGATCTAACAGCTCCTCGTTGCTTTTGCTGTTCCCGATAATTAACTGGCTCTTTTTGTCCCTCTGCTGGTCCCTCTTCATTGCCTGAAGTTCTTCCCAATACTGTTGCATCAGCGCTTCTGCTTTTTCCAGCTTAAAGGAGTTTTTCACCGTTTCTGTAATATCTTTTACTTGAACGAGAATGTATTCGGTATCATCTTCATCAATCTTTACAAGATGTCCAGTCGCCAGAAACTGCCTGTCCTTTGATGTTTGGACTTTAGTCACGACGACTTCTTTGTTTTCCAATACGATTTTAGTGACAGAAGGGGTGAAAAAACCGTTGTTCTCCAAGTCATTGACATGCCTGCCAATGATTTTGGATCTTGGAGCACCGATCTGCTTCGTACTTGTATCATTACACCAAAGTGCGACGCCGTTTTTATCAGCTATGAATATACCATCCTTTAAATGATTGAACACTTGATGAAAATGTCGATCTTTAAAAAAGTGCTTTTTCATAAAAGCGCCTCCCAACTTCATAAAAATGATTCGTTTTCGCATCGTTATCATTCACTTTCGGTGCGGGTTTATTATATATTACTATACTACAAAATGAAAAGGTTTTTATTTTTAACGAAAAACAACTTTGGCACGGTTTTTGCATTAATAAAGTAAGTGAGGAGGATGCGTATGGAGAATACATTATTAAAGGTGAACAGAGAGCGTTTGCTTGAAACATTAAAAGTAAGCTCTTCCATCGGCCCATCCGGAAATGGTGGAATGAACCGCCTGGCCTTATCGGATGCTGATAAAAACATGCGCGATATATTTGTCGAGTGGTTAAAAGAGGCAGGTCTTGATGTTAGAATAGACGATTTTGGAAACATATATGGCAGAAGAAAAGGCAAGAGGGACGATGGTCCAACTGTTGCCATCGGTTCTCATTTGGATACACAGCCTTGTGGTGGAAAATATGACGGTATTTTAGGTGTTCTATCTGCACTGGAAGTAATCCGTGTTTTAAATGAAAACGATATTGAAACCGAATACCCTATTGAAATTGTCAATTTCACCAATGAGGAGGGAGCCCGCTTCTCACCTCCAATGCTCGGATCCGGAGGAATCACAAGAAACTTTTCAAAGGATTTCATTTACGGCATCAAAGATGACGAAGGAATATCCTTTGAACAGGCTTTAAATGAAATTGAATATTTAGGATCTATTCAAAACCGAATTACAAACGTCAAAAATTTCATAGAACTGCATATTGAGCAGGGACCTATTTTACACGAAAAGGATATAACAATTGGTGTTGTCCAGGGTATCCAAGGTAATGATTTGTACACGGTAAAGGTAACAGGAAAGACAAACCACGCAGGTCCAACACCGATGGAAAACAGACGCGATGCACTTGTGGCTGCGTCCAAAATGATTGTAAAAGTGAATGAGATTACAGATGAAGTTCAAGGATTAAAAACAACCGTTGGAAAAATGAATGTAAGACCCAACGTGACAAATGTTATTCCAGGCGAGGTGGAATTCACAATTGATATCCGCCACGAGGACAATGACCTAAGGTTCCATGCGTTCGAACGGTTAAAGGAACAGCTTAGTGCTATTGCTTTGATGAGTGAAGTGGAATTGACGATTACAACTGATTGGAATTCGGAGACAACCTTATTCTCATCGATCGTCAAAGATGCTATCCAGGAGGCGGCAGATGAATTTGGATATTCCAAAATGGATTTGTTCAGCGGTCCAGGCCATGATGCTAAATATATGGCAGGCGTGTCGGATACTGGCATGATCTTCGTTCCAAGCGTTGATGGCATCAGCCATAACGAACAGGAATTAACGATAGATGATGATATTGAAAAAGGGGCAAATGTCCTTTTATATGTTGTTCAAAAGCTGGCAGAAGCCAAATAATCATTTTTTATAAAAAAGGAGAGGTTTTTTAATGAGCCAACAAAACAAAGCATTATTCAATGAGTTATCTGCACTTGATAAAAAACATATTCTTCATCCGTCTACTAATCCAAAACTTCATTCTGAAATCGGTCCAAAACTGGTTTTTGAAAGCGGAGAAGGCATTTACTTAAAAGACATGGGAGGAAAAACATACATCGACGGTGTTTCTATGCTTTGGAACGTGAACGTTGGTCATGGTGTGAAGGAATTGGCTGAAGCTGCTTACGAGCAAATGGCAAAAGCGGCTTACACAACTACTTTCTATGGATATTCGAATGAACCGTCCGTACGTTTGGCTGAAAAAATTGCTGAAGTAACACCTGGAGATCTAAATGCTATCTTCTATACATCCGGCGGATCAGAATCCAACGATACAGCTTTTAAATTGTCCAGATCTTACTGGGATATAAAAGGCAAAAAAGACAAGAAACTCATTATTTCTTTAAGAAGAGGCTATCATGGCGTGACAATTGCAACCCAAAGGGCAACTGGAATTGACGCTTACCGGGAATTTTCCGGATCAGGTGATCCTAATATCGTAAACGCAAAACCTCATTTGACTGAATGCGAGCTTGGCGACAAGAGCCATCCTGAGTATGAAGGTTCCATCAGAAGCATCATTGAAAAAGAAGGTGCTGATAAAGTTGCGGCTGTCATCGTAGAGCCGATTCAGGGTGCCGGCGGGGTACACGTTCCTCCGGAAGGTTATTTGAAAGCAGTCCGCGCACTTTGTGATGAGTTTAACATCCATATGATTGCAGACGAAATCATTTGCGGATTCGGCAGAACCGGAAAAATGTTCGGTGTGGATCATTGGGATGTTGTTCCTGATTTCATTTGTGCAGCAAAAGGGATGACAAGCGGATACGTTCAGCTTGGCGGCGTCATCATGAGAGAAGAAATCAGAGACACATTCTTCACATATGATGGCATGCTGCCACACGGATTTACGTACAGCGGACATCCAACAGCGTGTGCAGTCGGTTTGAAGAACCTTGAAATTCTTGAGCGTGACGGCTTAATTGAAAACGCAGCTGCCATGGGAGAAGAGCTGCAAAAAGGTTTGAATTACTTGGAAGACAAATATTCATTTGTTGGAAACACTCGAAGCAGAGGACTTCTTGCCGGATTTGACTTGATGGAAGATCCAGCAGCGGGCAAACCATTTGAAACGATCAAAGCTGCCGCTACAGTTGTAGAAGAATCCTATAAGCGTGAACTGCTAATCAGACCATTTGACTTCACTCCAGGAATGAACATCGTAGCGATTGCCCCGCCGCTCATCGTACAAAAAGACGAAGTGGAAAAAATCATCGCAATCGTGGACGATGCACTGGGAGCATTTGCGAAAACGTTGTAAGAAGAAAAGCGGAGGGCGACGTTAAGCGACGTACAGACTGGAGTTGCCTTCGACGAGATAAAGGAAACACGGTGAAGCCAAAGGCGAACCGATGTTGACTTATCGTAGGAGAAGGAGCGAAGTCTGCTAGTCGCTGGTGCCCAGAGCTGGACAGGAGAAAAGCGGAGGGCGGCTGCTAGGGGCGACAAGCGCTGGAAGAAAAACAGCGAAGGCGTAAGTTTGCCTTCGAAGTTTTTCTGAAGCGACCTCGAGCCCCTGCCGTCCGGAACTGGACAGGAGAAAAGCGGAGGGCGACGTTAAGCGACGTACAGACTGGAGTTGCCTTCGACGAGATAAAGGAAACACGGTGAAGCCAAAGGCGAACCGATGTTGACTTATCGTAGGAGAAGGAGCGAAGTCTGCTAGTCGCTGGCTCCTAGAGCTGGACAGGAAAAAAGCGGAGGTGCCTCGATTAGCCCCGACAAGCATAAGACAAGCGCTGAAGAAGGCGTAGTTTGCCTTCAAAAGCGATGGGCTTATGACCTCGAGGGGCTAGGCACCGGAGCTGGACAAAAAAAGCGCAAACGCTCGTTAAACGGAGTACAGACTATGCAATTCCTGCCGATATAAAGGAAGTACACCGATAAAATGGATGCGGGAGAATCACTTTTAAAAAGGGCGTTCGCACGATAATTGCTTATTTCGCACAATAAATCTGTTTTTCGCACAATAAATGGAGATTTCGCACGATAATTTTAAATATCGCACGATTATCCAGAATATCGCACAATTATCGATTATGGACACGCAATTCCAGTGCGAATCCCAGTTCTAACATATCACCGCACAAGAATCCATTTTGTCGAAGCCTGCATAAATGACTGGCTGAACGACTCAGCCAGTTCACTTTTTAAAAAAGGGGATGGAATGATGACTACTAGTGAAACTTTGGCGCTTCATCCGAAAGTAAGCGAGTTTTTAAACGGTCCAAAAAAATTATTCATAGATGGCGGCTGGCATGAATCTGTCGATGGCCAAACTTTTGAAACGATCAACCCTGCTACGGGTGAAGTATTGGCTCATGTTTATGAAGCTCGCGAAAATGATATTGATAAAGCGGTTGAAGCTGCGTCAAAAGCTTTTGAAGAAGGACTTTGGTCGAAGATTAGCGCATCTGACCGCTCCAAGCTGATGCACAAGTTAGCTGATTTGATGGAAAGAGATTTTGAGGCCCTAGCTCAGTTGGATACATTGGACAATGGTAAGCCAATCCAAGAAATGAGAAAGGCCGATTTGCCTGGTGCGATTGAACAGCTTAGGTATTTTGCTGGCTGGACAACAAAAATGACTGGACAAACTATTCCGATCTCCAATTCATTTCTTAACTATACTCGTCACGAAGCTGTGGGGGTAGTTGGACAGATTATTCCTTGGAACTTCCCAATTATGATGGCATTGTGGAAAATTGCTCCGGCACTTGCTACAGGCTGCACTATCATTTTGAAGCCGGCAGAGCAGACACCTCTTTCAGCGCTTTACCTTGGTAAATTAATTGAAGAAGCAGGCTTCCCGAATGGAGTTGTCAATATTGTTCCTGGCTTTGGAAAGTCAGCAGGTAACGCACTTGTTGAACATCCAAAGGTGAACAAGATTGCATTTACCGGTTCTACACCTGTTGGAAAGTCCATCATGAAAACAGCAGCAGACACGATGAAACGTGTAACGCTTGAGCTTGGTGGAAAATCACCAAACATCATTTTGCCTGACGCGGATTTGGATAAAGCGATTCCTGGCGTATTTAACGGCATCATGGCCAATCAGGGAGAGGTATGTTGTGCAGGGTCAAGGGCTTATATTCCTGAGCAAATTTATGATGAGGTCATGGAAAGGCTTGCGGATCACGCGAAAAAAGTAAAGCTTGGCAATGGTTTGGCGGAAGGTACTCAAATGGGGCCACTTGTTTCCCAGAGGCAGCAAGACATCGTCACTTCCTATATTCAAAAAGGAATTGATGAGGGAGCAAAACTATTAGCTGGTGGAGAAAGCCTTGATAAAGGGTATTTTGTTCAGCCTACTGTCTTTTCCGCAGAAGATCATATGACGATTGCGAGGGAAGAAATTTTTGGCCCGGTTGTTGCTGCAATGTCTTATAAAACAATCGACGAAGTGATTGATCGTGCAAATAACAGTCCTTATGGACTTGGAGCGGGACTTTGGACTGAGAACCTAAAGAACGCCCACGTTGTGGCTAGTAAGTTAAAAGCTGGGTCCGTATGGGTTAACTGCTACAACCTAACAAACGCTGCAGTTCCATTTGGTGGATATAAACAATCCGGAATCGGACGTGAAATGGGCTCCTATGCTTTGGAAAATTATACAGAAGTTAAAAGTGTATGGGTTAACTTGGATTAATAAGGGGCAAGCCCGGTAAAAAGCCGGGCATACCTCCCTGTTGAAAGTAGGAAGTTGACTGCATGCTGAAAACGTATTCAAGATTTAACCTGAGAGGTCTGATTTGATGGAACAAAGCAATCATATTGAAAGAAAGCTAAAGTTGATCCACGTTGTTGCTGTTGGGTTGGCATATATGTCTCCAATGGCGGTGTTTGATACTTTTGGTATCGCCTCAGATGTTTCGTCCGGCCATGTGCCAGCTGCATATATAGTTGTTTTTATAGCTATCCTGTTCACGGCATTGAGTTATGGAAAGCTTGTCCGGCAATTTCCGACGGCAGGATCTGTTTATACGTATACAAGAAATATTATCAATCCTTACTTGGGAGTCATCGTCGGTTGGGTAACCTTCATAGCTTATATAGCGCTTCCAATGATTAACGCCTTACTAGCGGATATTTATCTTTCCGCGGGGTTTCCTGAGGTTCCGGGCTGGGTTTGGATTGCGGGCTTGCTTGTGATTATCAGCTTTTTGAACATTTTTGGTGTGAAATTGGCAGCTTCACTTAACTTGCTGCTTGTTGTATTCCAGGCATTAGTCGGGATTATTTTTACCTACCTTACTATCCGTTCTATTGTCAAAGGCCCTGAAAGCTTCATTACTATTGGTGAGATTATTCCTTCAGGTGACGAAGTATCCAGTCTGTTTGGGGCAGCTGCTCTGCTGGCTCTGTCGTTTATTGGATTTGATGCGATTACTACACTTTCAGAGGACACAATTAATCCAAAGAAAACGATACCAAGAGCTATTCTGCTCGTAGCAGGAATTGGCGGTGTTTTCTTTTTCGGGGTTACCTATTTTATGCAATCTCTTTTTCCAGACGTGTCCATCTTTAATGATATTGAAGGAGCCTCCCCGGAAATTGCAGTAATTATTGGTGGGAATCTATTTCTTTCCTTTTTCCTTGCGGGTGCCTTATTCTCTGTTTTTGCATCTGGTTTGGCCGCACAGGTCAGTGCTTCCAGGCTTCTATACGCGATGGGAAGAGATGGAGTGTTGCCGAAACGTTTCTTTGGATATTTGCATCCGAAATATAACTCTCCGGTAGCGAACATCCTGTTAATTGGTGTCTTGTCGCTTTCGGCTATTTTCCTAAGCCTTGAGGAAGCTACTTCGCTTATCAATGTGGGAGCGTTTACCGCTTTTTCATTCGTAAACCTTTGTGTGCTCTTTAACTTTTTCAAACAAAAGGGTCCGCGTTCGTTTCGTTTCATCGTTGGGAGCTTTATTTTTCCAGCCATCGGATTGGCGTTCGTTGTTTATTTATGGGCCAGTCTTGACGTTTTTGCGATTGTTGCAGGACTTGTCTGGGCCCTGTTGGGAACAGTGTACCTTGCGATTTCGACCGATTTCTTCAAAAAAGAACCGCCGCAGATTGCCTTTGATGAATTAGAAGCTTAATGATTATATGGATAGACAGGAGTTATTTTAAATTCCTGTCTATTATTTTGTCTTGGACTTATTAGAAACTGGTTGTTTTGCTGAATCTAAGCATGATAACATATTATTTATTGCAATTTTGTGGATATTTTTCATCTCAATGCATAGATTTTTTCAAAGTCACTCAAGGGGGTGAGCATGATGTTCGTTCATGTAGTAGATGAAGAGATTTATCTGAAGCTCGTTGATCAAAATGATGCGGTGCGGCTTTTTGAGCTGACAGACCGCTCAAGAAGTCACTTGAAGAAATGGCTGCCGTGGCTTAATGATACCAACAGTGTGAACAATACAATGCAATATATTAAAGAAAGCCGGGACAGCTTTGCCAAGCACAAGAGTATGAATACGGCCATTATCTATAGAGATGAGATAGTTGGGGTGGCAGGGTTCAATGAATTTGACTGGAATAATCGAACTGGATCTATTGGATATTGGCTAGATCAACATTATACAGGCAGAGGAATTATCGTTCGTTCCGCAGGGGCACTGACCAACTTTGCTTTTACCGAGCTAAAAATGAATCGTGTGGAAATTAGAGCAGCTAAGGAAAATGTAAAAAGCAGGGCGGTTGCAGAGAGACTGGGCTTTCAACTGGAAGGCTTCATTAGGGAGGCGGAATGGCTGTATGACCACTTTGTTGACCATGCGGTTTATGGGATGCTTTCCAGAGAATGGAAGGGCTTTAGATTTTAAATAAATGCTAAAAATACAGTATGAGGAATCAAGGCTCCTGAGGAGCATTACTAGTTTTCCAAAACATACCTACAGCGGAAGCGAAAACCTTTTGGTAATTGTGCAGGTAGCTCACATTCCTTGTGGTGGTGAACGATCTCTTTTTTATGATGAAAGGAGATCGTTCTTTTGTCTTATATTCACTTCAACCATTTGACAGATGGAAAAGGGAGTTCTACAATTCTATTGTCAACCATTTTAAATTAATAGTTAACAATAGGGGTGAGGAGGATAGTGACAAATAAATCGCAAACATACTACAGCGTGAGAATGAGAGCTGCCAAGGGTGGAGCACATGAACAAGGCGGAAAGCATATTTCTGGTGGAGAACAGATTTCCACCTTTGAAGGGATCACGCATGCAGTGAACTTTTTATTGGAAAAAGGACTGACCCATTCCAAAGGAAGTCCGGATTTTATGCAAATCCAATTTGAGTGCATTCACGATTCTGTCCGATTGCTAAAGCCTTTGGACGTTCAATCGCATCAAATAGAGTCCGTCGAGAAAGGGCAAGCATTAGCGAGACAATTATTAAGGCAGGCTGGGGTTCCAAAAAGCAGCATTGAGACCCTAGATCAACTTTTGCCCAGTTATTCGAGACAAGGTGGTGCTGTATTATTCGATATTCATTCAGACCGTCCAATAGACGAAAGAGGTATTCGGGTGTCCAGGATGGATTGGCAACCGGATAACTATGAACAGTGGGCGGCATATCATGGGGTGCCCCGAAATCTCAGAATGAAAGAGGCGCTGGTCCTTGCAACAAAAGTGACCAGTCACCCCGCTGCAGTAGCAGAGTTATGCTGGTCAGACGATCCGGATTATATTACAGGATATGTGGCGAGCAAACGCCTTGGATATCAACGCATTAACAAACTAAAAAAATTTGGGGATGAACAGGGCTGCCGCATCTTCTTTGTGAATGGCAGGGAAGATATAGAATCTTACATACATTATTTAAAAAAACAGCCTATTTTTATCCGATGGGAGGAAGCAGAATGACACAAAACTTGATTGAAAAAAGCAAAGCCTGTCTTTGGCTGCCTTTTACACAAATGAAAGACTATGAGGAGGACCCATTAATCATTGAAAGTGGAGAGGGAATCAAGGTCAGGGACATTGATGGCAAGGAATATTATGACGGATTTTCTTCCGTTTGGCTCAATGTGCATGGGCATCGCAAAAAGGAATTAGATGAAGCTATCAAAAAACAGCTTGATAAAATTGCACATTCAACATTACTTGGCATGACAAATGTTCCGGCTACGAAACTGGCTGAAAAGCTCATTGAGATAAGTCCAGAAAACTTAACGAGGGTCTTTTATTCGGATAGTGGAGCAACAGCGATGGAAATTGCTCTGAAAATGGCTTTTCAATATTGGGCGAACAAAGGAAGGCAGGAAAAGCAAAAATTTGTTTCCATGATAAATGGTTATCATGGTGACACGATTGGGGCTGTTAGTGTCGGGGCGATTGAACTTTTTCACCGGGTTTACGGACCACTAATGTTTAAAGGTTTCAAGGCGCCGGTTCCATACGTATACCGGTCCGAAAGCAGCGATCCTGATGTATGCCGTGAAGAGTGCCTGAATGAACTGGAACAGTTGCTTGCCAAAAAGCATAAGGAGATTGCGGCTCTTTCTATAGAATCCATGGTTCAGGGAGCCGCGGGTATGATTGTGATGCCGGAAGGATTTTTGTCCGGAGTACGTAAGCTCTGTACGAAATATGATGTACTGATGATTGTCGATGAAGTGGCGACAGGTTTTGGGCGAACAGGAAAAATGTTTGCCTGTGAACATGAAGGGGTGCAGCCGGATATTATGGCGGTTGGTAAGGGCATCACCGGAGGATATTTGCCGATTGCCGCCACTCTAACAACGGAAGCAGTCTATCAAGAATTTTATGATGATTATCATCATATGAAGACCTTTTTCCATGGACATTCCTATACAGGCAACCAGCTTGGCTGTGCAGTAGCACTGGAAAATCTGCGTCTTTTTGAATCTGAAAAAATCGTCGACAGCGTGGCCCATAAAGCAGCTGAACTAAAGTCAATCCTTGAAGAGCTGCAAAAGCTCCGCCATGTTGGAGAAATTAGACAGCTGGGTTTCATGTGCGGAATTGAGCTTGTCGAGTCAAAGGAAACAAAAAAGCCGTTTCCAGCTGAAAAACGAGTGGGATACGAGGTTTCCCTTAAAATGAGGGAGCTGGGAATGCTGACAAGACCACTGGGCGATACAATCGTATTCATGCCTCCGCTTGTAAGCACAATAGAAGATCTTGAAGCAATGGCTGCGATTATAAAAGAAGCCATTCACGAGGTAACACATGCACTCGTTTGATAAAGATTTAAATCAACGCTTGAACGAGACAAAAGCTGCTGGTTTGTATAGAAAGCTGAAAACGATAGATACCGCTGCGGGCGGGAAAAGGGAGATCGTCTTTTCATCAAATGATTATCTTGGTCTGGCAAACGATATCCAGTTGATTCGCCAGGCTGAAGCCGTCTTGCATGATTGCGGAGTGGGAAGCAGCGGCTCACGGTTAACTACCGGCAATAGCATCTGGCACGAAAAGCTTGAAAAAAGAATTGCAGCTTTTAAACAGACGGAAGCCGCCCTTTTATTTTCAAATGGTTATTTAGCTAATATCGGCGTGCTGTCCTCCTTACCTGAACAGGGGGATGTTATTTTAAGTGATGAATTGAACCATGCGAGCATAATCGATGGGTGCAGGCTCTCAAGGGCCAGGACAATTGTGTATAAACATGTGGATATGGATGATTTGGAGGAAAAGTTAAGACAAACTCAATCCTATCATCGCCGCTTTATTGTGACGGATGGAGTATTCAGTATGGACGGAACGATTGCTCCTCTTGACTTGCTCATGAAGCTTGCAAGCCAATATCGGGCTTATGTGATTGTTGATGACGCACATGCAACAGGTGTTTTGGGTGAGAATGGCAGGGGGACAAGCGAGTACTTTCATGTCTTTCCTGACGTGGTGATTGGTACATTAAGTAAGGCTGTTGGTACGGAAGGCGGGTTTATTGCTGGATCCCATCATTTGATTGATTTTCTCTTGAACCATGCAAGGACATTCATATTTCAAACAGCCATTCCCCCATCCAGCTGTGCGGCTTCATATGCTGCCCTGGAATTAATTGAAGCTGGCAAAGAAAAGCGGAGAGGGCTTTTTTCAAAAGTAAAGAAGGTCAAGTCTGCGTTAAACGATATGGGCTACCAAGTAAAAGGGGGCGCAACATCAATTATCCCTATCCTAATTGGGGAGGCGGAAAAAGCGGTACTGTTTTCACAAAAGCTCCAGGAAAATGGCATTTACGCTCCCGCCATCCGTCCTCCGACCGTACCGGAGGGGGAAAGTCGTATTCGCTTAACTGTTACAGCTGGTCATTCATCGGAAGATATAAATCACTTGCTGGAATCATTTAATGTAATCGGAAAAGAGTTGAACATGATTTGAAAGGTTTTTTTGTAACAGGAACAGATACTGATGTCGGAAAAACGATCATATCCTGTGGTCTAGCAGCAGTTTTAAAGGAAAGAGGGAAAAATATTGGGGTGTTTAAACCGCTGTTAAGTGGTATTTCCCGCGATGATCCAAGCAGTGATACGAGCTTGTTGAAGCAAATGTCTCAAACATCTCTGTCACATGAAGACATTACCCCTTTTGAATTTAAAGAGCCGCTCGCCCCTTATGTTGCCGGAAAGCTTGAATCCAGAAATATCAAAGTGGAAGAAGTACTGGATCATTGGGATCAAGTGAAAAACAGACATGAATATTTCATTGTAGAGGGGGCTGGTGGAATTTCCGTCCCGCTTGGAGAAGGATTTTTGGTCAGCGACTTAATAAAAGCTCTGCATCTTCCTGCTATCATCGTTGCTCGGCCTGATCTGGGCACTTTCAACCATACTTTTTTAACTGTTCAATATGCAAAGAGCCAAGGAATATATATTGTGGGGATCATCATCAACGGAATCAGTGATCATCCAAGTACGGCTGAAAAATCCAATCCGGAGTTAATCGAGGAATATTGTGGTGTTCCAGTTTTAGGCATTGTTCCCAAGCTGAAGGATGTGGAGAAAGAAAGTGTACAAAAAGCGGTAGAGGATCATGTTGACATCACATTTTTGTTAGACAGATTAAGAGTCTAGCAGGTCTTTCACTTTAACAAACATATATTGAAAAGGAAGGAAAATATGGTTATGCAATCAAATCAGTCTATGTCAATCTCACTCACCTCTAACGAGTTTTTGGAAGATCCTTATCCTTTTTATGATAGGATGCGTTCCGTTCATCCAGTCTATCAGGTCAAATCCTTCAAATATCCTGGATGGTATGTCACTGGATATGAAGAAGCAAAAGAGATTCTTCTGGACACGAGATTTCAAAACAGAATCCCGTTGCCTTTTGCTACAAAGAAATATGGTCACCTGAAAGACATTCAAAATAATATGCTGCTTTTTAAAAATCAAGTGGACCATCGGCGTATTCGGGGGATAGTTGGCAAGGCCTTTACACCGAAAAAGATGGAAGAATATAGACCATTTATCGTTGAAACGGTCAATGATTTGATTCTTCAGGCAGAGGCAAAGAGAGAAATGGACATCGTTTCAGATTTTGCTTTTCCTTTGACCAGCCTGATCATTGCCAAAATATTGGGAGTTCCAGCTGCGGAGCGGTATCAATTTAGAGAATGGTCCGCTGGCTTACTGCAAACTATTGATTTCACTCGAACAAGACGTGTTTTGGAAAGTGGTAATGAATGGACTGTCAAGCTGCTTGCTTATTTTAAGAGATTGATCAAAGAAAGGAAAAGCCTTCCTCAAAATGATCTCATTAGCCTGTTAATCAAGGAAGAACAGCAGGGAGACAAATTGACCGAAGAGGAACTATTGGCCACCTGCATTTTATTAGTCATTGCGGGGCATGAAACCACTGTAAATCTGATTAGCAATGCAATACTGGCTTTGGAGAACCATCCGGAGCAATTCATCATGCTGAAGGAAAATCCGGAGCTGATTGAAACAGCGGTCGAGGAATTTCTCCGTTATGAAAGCCCGACCCAGATGACAGCACGGATAGCTTCAGAAGACTTGCAGATTAATGGAGCAACGATTAAGAAGGGTGAACATGTATATATCTTTCTGGGGGCTGCCAATCGGGATCCGAGCAGGTTTGATCGCGCCCATGTACTGGATGTTACACGGAATCCGAATCCGCATCTTTCCTTTGGTTATGGCGTTCACTTTTGTCTAGGGGCCTCACTGGCAAGAATAGAAGCTCAAATGGCCATTTCCGTACTAATACAGCGTATCCCAGATTTTAAAATAGCTCTGGATGAGTTGCAATGGCGAAAACTTGTAGGATTTAGGTCATTAAAGAAACTCCCCATTATTTTTTAACTTCATTCAGTGGGGTTTAAACCCGGCTGAATAAAGTGGAAGTCTCCGGATGCCACAGATTTTATCGGGCTTAAGCTCAATAGGGCGTAAATACGCCAAGGCGAATTTAATATAAAACAAATGATTGAAGGCCTTCTCTCCTGCTATTTGTCAAAAGTGCAGGGGAGAAGCCTTTTTAAGTCAGAAGGCCCAAATAAAACTGAAAGAGGACCACCAATTTGGAAGTAAATGGACCAGTTTCTCTAGTAGTAATATGATATAATTGATAATGATTATCACTATCAAAAAACTTTATCATTGCAATGATCGAGGTGTCTCATATGTTAGAGAAATTGAAATCCTTTGTCGTGCTTTCAGAGAGTGAATCTTTTACAGAAGCAGCTAAAAGGTTGTATTGCTCTCAGCCGACAATCAGTAATCATATACATCAATTGGAACAACATTTTAAAACAACTTTAATCAATCGGACAGGAAAAGCTGTAAAACTTACGAAACAAGGAGAAGCCCTTTTACAGTATGCCAAAGAAATGAACGGATTGATTGAGAAGGCAGAGCATCATATTAGACAGCTTGAAGAGGGGGATGTTCTTTCTATTTATATGAGCAATTATATTGCTCGATATTATTTTTCGAATCAGTATACGCAATTGCATCATCTGAGTCCTTCTAGCAAGTTGAATATAAATATTTGTTGTTATAGTGAATTGAAGCGGTCTTTCCAAGAAAAAAAAGCAAACTTTGCAATTATGCCAATTTATCCTGAAGATAAAGAAATAGTTCAGCAATGTTCCATATCTTATTTATTTGAAGATGAGTTTGTTTTAGTGTTTCCGCCAAGCCATGACTGGCACAGCCGTAAAATCATATATCCTCGTGATTTACAAAGTGAAACGTTACTAGTGCCACAAAGCTTGTTTTTAAAGAGATTGATTATTCAATCGTTATATGAGAAGAATATTCAACTTCGTTATTCACAAATGGGCGATTTTGAAATGATTAAAATGTCGGTCAAAGCAGGCCTTGGAATTGCCTTTTTACCTTATACCGCTGTGGCTCAAGAGATCAGAAAAGGCGAACTTTGTACACTACCAGTTTCTTCAATCAATATTAAACGTCAAAATGGGCTTGTTATTCAAAATAACGTTGATTTAACGAAAAGTGAACATTTATTTTGCCAAAATATAATGACCAGCCTGGCAGCAGATACAATTTAAACTATTGTTTGAAGCCTTCTCTCCACCAAAGAGAAGCTTTTTTATCGTTGGAAAAACGAGATAGCTTTTTATTAATAAATTGAATAGATCACTTAATAAATTTTATAAACTTAAAAAAGTGTTGTGTTCAAAGCATTTTTTACAATTTGGGAATTTAGGTGATAATGAAAGTCATTATCAATTGTGGTAATCTTTTTTACAGCAATGAATGTAAAACATGATAAGGAGAGCTAAGAATGAAAAAAACACTTATGTTTTTATTTATAAGTATTTTGCTGATTATCACTGGATGTGGGGTGAATTCAAGTGAAACGGCTGGCGCAAATAAAAAGAAGGCAAGCAATGAAGTGAAAGAGACTGGCGATGAATTGCCAACGATTAAAATTGGATGGAGTAATAATGGATATCCATCACCTTTCACATTTTCATCAGCAGGACCAGGTGGATTCTTACATAATAACTTCTTATTCGACACATTGACGTGGAAGGACGATACAGGCATCATTCCCTGGTTAGCGAAAGAGTGGAACGTTTCTGATGATGGTTTAACATATGAGTTCCAATTGGAAAAAGATGTTTCTTTTCATGATGGAAAGCCACTGACAGCAGATGATGTTGTATTTACATTTGATTATTTTGCAAAGAATCCATTTCCGTGGAATGCCGATATCAGTTACGTTAAGTCTGTAAAGAAACTGGATGATTACTCAGTAGAAGTTACGTTGAAAGAGGCATATTCGCCGTTCATTACAGAAGTAGCGGGTATTTTACCGATTCTACCAAAGCATATTTGGGAAAAAGTCGATCAGCCGCTTGAGTACACTGAAAAAGATGCGGTGATTGGATCTGGGCCATTTGTGTTAGACCATTATGACGAAAAAGACGGAAACTATCTGTTCTTACCAAATGAGAACTTTTTCAAAGGTACAGTTGCTGTCAAAGAAGTCCAGTACTTAAATGTTGAGAACCGTGTGCTTTCATTACAAAACGATGAGATTAATGCGGGGATGACATTCATGTATTCTGATGTAGAAGAAATGAAAGAAAAAGGTTTTGATGTGATTAAAAGTGAACCGACAGGAAGTGCGGTTCGGATTGTCTTTAACTTGGAGCATGATCAATTAGGTGATAAACGATTACGTCAAGCACTTGCTTACGCTTTAGATCGTGAGACTTTGGCAGAGAAAGCGACAGGTGGCGGTGAGCCAATTGTCGGTAGTGCGGGTATCGTTCCTCCAGATTCTGCATGGTATAACAAAGATGTAAAACAGTATGATTATAATCTTGAAAAAGCTGAACGTATGTTAGATGAGCTGGGCTATAAGAAAAATTCCAAGGGAATTCGTGAAGATTTGAAGTTAAATGTCATGGTCTCTGACACCTCATCTGAGTCTCAATTAATGCAGGAAATGTTGAAAAAGATTGGTGTGGAGCTGAATATTCAACAAGTAGACCAAGCAACGTTTACAACAGCACTAGGGGAAAATAATTATGATATGGCTATTACAGGTCATATCGGATTAAGTGGTGACCCTGATTTCTTACGTTTATGGTTTACTGGTGAAGCAAGCAATGCATATGCTGCTAGAGGAAAAAGCTTTAAAAATAAAGAGTTCCATAAGTTAGCAGATAAGCAACTCGGGATTTTAGATGAAAAGGACAGAAAAGTAGTCATCGATCAAATGCAAGATATTTTAGCTGACGAGCTTCCGACTTTAGTTTTATATCACCGTCCATTCTATTTCATTTATGATGCACAGCAATTCGATGGCTGGTTTAATACAGCTGGCGGAATTGCAGACGGTATTCCGCTTTGGGAAAATAAGGCGGCTTTCATCAATGCTGACTAAATCCTCTATACGAACATATGGTGCAGTATTAGTCATTGTGATTTGTTTGAACTTTTTGCTCCCCAGGCTTTTGCCTGGGGGGCCATTAGATTATATCGAGGGTAGTGATAGCGGGGCAATTGTGACGGAAGCGCAACGCAATGCTATTTTGGAATATTACCAATTAAATGAGTCTACAACAGTACAATTTCTTCATTATGTGAAAGGTGTTTTTACTTTCGACTTTGGTATTTCGTTTATTTATAAAGCTCCAGTGCGGGATCTCCTCATCTCCTATTTACCAAATACTCTCTTAATCGTTGGTATCGCATCGGTTATTTCAACGATTATCGGAATCATTGCCGGGCTGCTAGCTGGCTGGTGGAATGGTAGAAAAATGGAACAATCTCTTTTATATGCAGTACTCACCATTAGTGCTATACCAGAATTTTTAATAGGTTTGGTATTACTATTATTACTTGCTGTGCAAGTTCAGTGGTTTCCACTAAGCGGGGCTCAAACACCGTTTTTAAGGGATGCTACTTGGTGGCATATGGTAATAGACCGTATGTATCATGCAACTTTACCCATTATTACATTAGTTGTGGTTAATATTGCGAGCGTCTATCTAATGATGAGAAATTCAGCCATTGAAATATTAAGAGAGCCTTTTATTGAATTTGCTAAAGTAAAAGGAATTTCCCGAAAAAGAATCTTATTGACTCATCTAGGGAAAGCAGCTATCCTGCCGGTTTTCACGCTTATAATGATTCGCCTTTCGACATTATTCACCGGTGCTGTATTTGTGGAGACCGTTTTTTCTTATCCTGGGATTGGCAGGTTATTACAAGAAGCCATCATGGCAAGAGATTATCCCTTAATGCATGGCCTATTTTTCGTGTTCACGATTATCGTTTTATTGTTTAATGCTATCGCGGATGTTATGTATGTCAGATTAGATCCTAGAATGAAGAGTGGGGCAGAGGAATGACGCGTTCAGCAAAGATTGGTTATTTATATATTGCTATTTTTTCACTGGGCGCATTACTGATCCCACCATTTTTACCGTATTCACCTTTTTCATTCGACCAAGAGGTATATGCTGTACCATCGTTTACCCATCTCCTTGGAACGAATCATTTAGGTCAAGATGTTTTTACACAATTAATTTACGGCGCGAGAACGACATTATTAATTGGTTTTGCCGTTGCGCTATTAAGCACATTTTTGAGTGCTTCACTAGGTGTAATAGCGGGCTACAGTCGTACTTTGGATCCATTCATTAATGGTCTAGGCAATATATTGATCGTTTTGCCTTCATTATTATTAATCATTATTATTACATCATTTACTAGCAGCAGTTTGCCGCAATTAATTATTGTCTTAGGATTACTAACCTGGGCGCCATATATGCGGATTATTCGGGCCTCTACTTTAACATTAAAAGAAAGGGAGTTTGTCAAAGCTTCACGTCTTTATGGAGGAAGCTCATTATATGTTTTGCGAAAACATATCATTCCGCATTTAAAGCCGTTAATTAAAACTAAATTTATCCTTAGTTTTCGATCAGCCATTTTAACAGAAGCGGGGCTGTCTTTCTTAGGGCTTGGCGACCCCAACGTAATTACGTGGGGAAAAATGCTACATGAAGGATTTAGCAAAAATACAGTGTTTTTTACGAATGCTTGGCAGTGGGTTCTCGTACCGCCAATTGTCCTGCTTATTTTCTTGACCATTGCAGTGGTTTTAATTGGAGAGGTCAAGCCGCTTGGAGCACGGATAAAGAAGAAGGAAGGCAGTGGGGTAATAGCAGCAGTTCAGCCTTCCCAGCAACATATCATTGAATTACATCAGCTCTCAGTTCATTATGGTGAAAATATGATTTTACGAGATATAGATTTATCGGTGGGCTATAACAAAATCGTTACGATTATTGGCCAGTCCGGTTCTGGCAAAACGACTCTCGGAAAAACGATTTATGGATTAATGGATCGTGAACAGGTGACAGGATTAGCATTCGTTCAACAAATACAGCTATATAATCCAGCAGAACAAGCTACGCTTACTTATTGGAAAGATCTGGCGTTTATCTATCAAGACCCTAGCACGGCGCTTAATCCGGTTTTATCTATTGGGCATCAGTTTTTTGAGGTACTGGATTCATCATTATCTACGAAGCAAAAGAAAGAATTAGTTGTAAAAGCACTGGAGGAAGTACAGCTTCCTAGGACCATCATACATAAACTGCCACATGAATGCAGCGGGGGAATGTTGAACCGTGTCATGATCGCTCTTGCTTTTATCCATCGGCCTAGGTTGGTCATTGCAGATGAATCAACAAGTGGACTGGATCCGATCATTAAACGGGAAATGATCGAGTTGATGGTGGCGAAAGCACGTGAAAATGATAGTACCTTATTATTTATTACACATGATGTTGATATTGCTATGTACATTTCGGATGAGCTCGTTGAATTAGAGGATGGACAAATAGTCAGACATGAGGTATTTGCGTGATCGTTCATAAAGGAAGGTCGTTGTTATGCTAAGGGTTGATAAATTATCAAAAACATATTGTTCAAAAAGGTCAGAAGTTCATGCAGTGGATGAAGTTTCCTTTATCATTCCAGCTAACGATATTATGGCATTGATTGGAGAATCAGGTTCCGGAAAATCAACGATTGCAGAACTGATTGTTGGATTACAGCAGGCTACTGGCGGTGAAATGTTTTGGGAAGACAAGAAGCTGTCAAAACATCACCGCCAACAAATCCAATATATTTTTCAAAATCCAGATCGATCTCTCAACCCTTTGTGGACAGTTGAACAATTATTAATGGAGCCGCTGCGAATAAAAAAGGTGCCGAAAGATGAAGCAAGAAAAATAGTTCAGCGTAATTTAGAGCTGGTTTATCTACCAGATCGTTTGTTATCTAGTACAACAAGGGAATGTTCTGGAGGTCAGAAACAGCGTATTGCCATTGCCCGAACATTAGCTTTACAGCCTAAGCTTTTAATCGCGGATGAAATTACTGCATCTTTGGACCCGAGAACGGAAGAAAATATGATCGAACTATTGAAGGAAATAAAACGTGAAACAAAGTTCTCCATCTTGTATATAACGCACCGAATTCAAACAATCAAAGACTTTGCAAGCAAAATACTGGTCCTCAGAAAAGGACAAGTAGTCGAACAGGGAGCAGCAAAGCAAGTTTTATCTGCACCGCAAACAGAGTATACAAGGCAACTAATACAGGCGTGTGATTATAGGAACTTTCAAAAGGGAGTTTGAATAGGTATGAAGACTGTACTGTTTATTCAATCGGGAGCTGTTTTTGGTGAGCATCGATTGACGAGAGAAGAATTACAACATACGGTATCAGAAATTGATGTATACGATTTAAAGGATATTGATTTATCTCCATATAAGTCTGTGGCGATTGATAGTTTTGTTGATCAACGCTATTTGATGGAGCATCGAAACATCATTGAGCAATTTCTAAATCAAAGGAAAATTGTAATTTTCAGCGGGAATCTATATTTGTCTTGGCTGCCAGGAGTTTCTAATTTTGTTGCCAGAAAGGTTCAGACACATCGTGATTATGAGGTTGAAAATAAACTGCAACATCCCATTTTTTCCGGAGTTGAACCGGATCATATGACATATAAAAGAGGAGTATCAGGCTTTTTTGCAAGAGGCCATCATCCTGTTCCGGATGGGGCAGAAGTCATTCTGACACTTCGCGGTGATATTCCCATTACTTATATTGATCGTGTGAGCACAAAAGGAACGATTTTAGTTCATGCTGGGAATGATTTATTTAAGTACAATGATCCAGACTGTACGACAGGAAGAATTAAACCTCAATTGATGGAATGGGTTGAGAGGGAATACGTATCACTTCAGGAGGGGCATAAGTAAAATGAGACGAATTGCTGTATTGAATGGAGGAAGCTCACACCATCACCGGACATATATTGAATCAGAATTCAGCCAATTTTTTATAGACTATTTTTACTTGCCTCAATTCCATCAGGCGTCATTGGAGCAGATTGACGTTTTACTTGTTCCATCTCAACTTCATTTGAAGCTTTTGGAGAAAAACAAAGAAAAAATCATAGATTTCGCAAATGACGGTGGTATTGTGGTCGCTTTTGGTCCACAGCCTGTACAATGGCTACCAAATCAAAATTGGGAATATCGTGAAACGAATTTTTGGTGGTGGTTAGATAAAGACGCGAAGAGTGGTCTAGTGTTGGAGAAACCGGATGCTAGTTTATTCGATTATATTACATTGAAAGACGCGACTTGGCATCAGCACGGGGTCTTTTGGCCGCCTGAAAATACGGAAACGCTCATTTCTATGGAGGATGGCGGGTCTATATTTTATATTGATAAGGTAAGTACCAAAGGGACATTCATTGTGACTACGTTGGATCCCGATTATCATTATGGATCGTATTTTATGCCTGCAACAGAAAGATTTTTAAAAGGATTCTTACCTTGGCTAGCGTTCGGGGAAATTTAACTTTACCTCTGTTAGTAGTGAGCTGAATGTATATTTGTATTCCAGCCATTAGGGGTTAAACCCTGCTGAATAGAGGCCACAGATTTTCAGCGGAAATTTATTGAGCAGGGCTAGATACAATTTGGGAGTAAATACGTTAAGGCGCATTAAATTAGAGATAGTTGAAAAAACCGCATTCCCACCAATGGGAATGCGGTTTGATTTAAAAGGTAAAGTCGACTTCTTTTTTCTCCTGCTCTTCGTAGCCCTTCATATAATTGATTCTTTTTTGGGCTGAGGTGGCGTTGACCTGTTCGTCAGCGTGATAAGATGAGCGGACAAGGGGGCCGGCCTCACAGTGACTGAAGCCTTTGGACAAAGCGATTTGTTTTAGTTCTTCAAACTCGTCTGGGTGATAATAGCGCTCAACTTTTAAATGTTTTTTCGTAGGCTGTAGATACTGGCCAATTGTCATGATGTCTACGTCGTGTGCAAGCAAATCATCCATTGTTTCAATGATTTCTTCTTTCGTTTCCCCGAGTCCAACCATGATACTCGATTTCGTCGGTGTATTTGGAGAAATTTCTTTTACCCTCTTCAGCAGTGTCAAAGAACGGTCGTACATGGCACGTGCGCGAACCCGACGGGTCAGGCGCCTGACTGTTTCGATGTTGTGGTTGAAAATATCAGGAGCACTAGACATTAGTGTAGAGAGGCTCTCGTAATCACCTTTCATATCGGATGGAAGGATTTCGATCGTACAACCCGGATTTCCCTCGCGGATTCGTCTTACTGTTTCCGCAAAAACGGCAGCTCCCCCATCTTTTAAATCATCCCTAGCTACAGCGGTGACCACAACATGCTTCAATCCCATGATTTCAACTGATTCCGCTACACGTGCAGGCTCTCCCCAATCCAGCTCCGTTGGAAGTCCCGTTTTGACAGCGCAAAAACGACAGCCTCTTGTACAAGTATCTCCCAAGATCATGAAGGTGGCTGTTTTTCGCTCGCTCCAGCATTCATGGATATTCGGGCAGCGAGCTTCCTCACAAACCGTATTTAGACTCTTGTTACGCATCAATTTTTTCAAGCCAGTGTATGATTCATTCGTGTTAATCTTGATTTTCAGCCAATCGGGTTTTCTTATGTATTCATCATTTTTTGCCATCAGCTAACACTCTCTTTCGATAATATAAATTCCAATCATCTGAACGGTATTTTGTTTCGGCCAGTTCGTGTACTTCGTTCCACTGTTCCTCTGACAGCTTAAATGGAACCAGCTCAAGATTTAAACCCTTTTCAAACCCTTTTTGAAAAGCTTTTTCAGCCATTTCGTAAGTGACAGGCTGATTGGATGTCTCGTTGATAGTTATCGCTTTTTTTGAAAAAGCAGAACGCTTCTTTTCCCTTGTCTCTTCATCTGAGAAAAAGAAAAGGTCAAAAAGCATCTGTTTATTCATGGTGAAAGGAATGGAGCCGTGCTGTAACAGAACACCCTTTTTCCTTGTTTGGGCATGTCCTGAAATTTTCTTGCCATCTACCAGCATCTCATAGTCTGATGGCCTTTCAAAGCAGACAGCTGTCCGATCCGTGAATCGCTCTTTGGGGATGGAGTAGTCTGCTTCAATTTCCAATTGTTTGAAGCCTTCCATAATCCCTTTTGACAATTCAAAGTACGCTTCCCGTATTGATTGGGAAATATAAGACTTGGATTCTGAAACAATTACACTGTAAGTCAGTTCATCGTCATGCAAGACAGCGCTTCCGCCTGTCTGGCGTCGGACAAATTGGCAACCATGCTTCTTTACTCCTCCAAAGTCAATCGTCCGGTCGACTTTTTGAAAATGTCCAATGGAAAGTGTTGGGGTAGACCATCCGTAAAAACGGAGAATAGGAGGAATCTTCCCTTCACTGTGCCAGTTCAGTAATGCTTCGTCCATGGCCATATTGACTGCGGCATCATCGTGGCCTGAATGCAATAAACCCCATGTATCAATCATTTGACCAACTCCTACAGGAATACAATGAAATATTGATTTTATCTTAACGAACCCTGGTATATAAGTAAAGCCGACAGGCTTGAAGGATAGAAAGGATACGGGGAAAAAGTATAAATCAAGGGAGGGTGGTAAATACAGGTAATAACTTTTTAAATGGAGGTAGCTATATTGAAGAAATTAATTGGTCCAACTATTATGTTGCTGTTTATTGTAGGTGCATGCAGTAGTAATAAAGACATTGTCGAACCAGGGAAACAGAAGGAGGCGGCACCGGTCAACGCGGAAACACCGATCAATATTCCTTTGATTAATGCTGAAGGTGAAAAAGTTGGAGAAGCGGAGCTCTCTGAGAACTCAAAAGGTGTGGCTATTCATGTGAGAGCAGAAGGACTGGAGCCGGGGAAGATGGCAATCCATCTTCATGAAATCGGAAAATGTACACCGCCTGACTTTCAGTCTGCAGGTGCGCATTTTAACCCAGGTCACAAGGAACATGGATTCCATAATCCTAAGGGGTATCATGCTGGAGATCTGCCGAATCTGGAAGTAACGGCTGAAGGAAAGGTAGATGCGGTAATCAAGACTGCTGACGTCACCTTGGAACGCGGTAAGCCAAACTCCCTGCTGGACAAGGACGGAAGTGCCCTCGTCATTCACGCCGGTGAGGACGATTATGTGACAGATCCAGCGGGAAATGCGGGCGACAGGATTGTGTGCGGGGAGATTGTGAAAAAGGGAAATTAATCCATGTTTTGTTGATATAGACTGCCCGAAAATAGCATAGCTTGAAAAGTAAATTAGAACCCAAGAATGGTGTGAATTTAACATTCTTGGGTTTTAAATTATTGTGCAGCTTCCCTCAATCGGCCTCTATAGACCGCCTTGTTTTTGTAGCTATCTACCTGCCGGATACGAGGTCTAAAAAATTGACTGCTTCAGTCATTGTTCATTCAAGCAGTTTTGGCTTCCGTTTTTTTTCCTTTTGGCCGTCCATTTAGGGATAAGTACATCCAGATTCGATTTAATTTTTCTATTGGACCAAAACGGTAATGTTTTAAGTAATAATGGCTTAGGCACAGCTGCAGGCCATAAATGGCGAGTGCTAAAATGATTCCAGCTCCTACACCCATCTTTCCGAATTGTCCAAGTCCATAACCATAAAAGATCGTTGTGCAAATGACGGTCTGTAATAAGTAGTTTGTCATTGATAATTTACCAACATTTTCAAACAGTCTGAGCAGAGGACTGCCTACTGTTTGTCCATAGACATAAGCCATCGCAAATATATAACCTAGTGAAAGAAGGGGACCGCCCAAAAGGCTGAACACCTCCGCCCAGTCACTTGCTGGTATAATTTGTCCGATTGATTTGAACCCAAGCCCTAATGGAATGAAACATGTAGCCCACAGCCGGTTGCGTCTTTGTTCTCGCAATGGGTCGAGGAAGACTTTTTTCTTGGCCGCATACATACCGAACAAAAACATGGGGGCTGTAAAGAAGGGGACCAATAAACCGGCATATAGGACGTAGGCTTCTTCCTCCAAGGGATCTTCATGATTCCGGTGATGCATGATGTCCAGATAAGTGCCGCTTCCATAAACTACCTTAGTTTCTTCAATATAAGTATCAAGCTTCTTGGGATCGACTAAATCAGCACTGTCTGTATTGACAATGGTACCAATTATTAAAAGTAAAGCCCATAGTGCTGATAATAGCACCCCCCAGACCAGAATGGTCGTTGCCTTCCGTTTTAAGAAAAATAAAAGAAAGAATCCCATCAGGCCGTAAAAGAATAAAATATCCCCTTCCCATAAATAGCTACTATGCACCCAGCCGATTACGAGTAAAAAAATCGATCTGCGTACAAAATGCCGTTTTACTTTTAAACCTTTGCCTTCTAAGCTTTCTTTCATCATTATCATAGAATAGCCGAACAGAAAGGTGAAAATGGGGATAAAACTTTCTTCAACAAAAATTTTAAGAAAATCGTAAAAAAAAGAATCTGCTGCAGACACAGAGAAAGCTTCCAATTCATCTTTCCCCCATAATCCGTATTGGAAAATCAGCATATTGGCCAGTAAAATCCCTAAGAGGCTGAAACCCCTTATTCCATCAATTGCATGTACACGATTTGTCCTGTTTTTCATGATTGGAAACTCCTTTACTTTATGCTTATGAATCAGCATAGAGCGGGAAGCTTAACGTCACTGAAATTAAAACCTTACGGGAACCTTAATTCTTAGCGTATTCCGTTCAACAGCCTGTAAGGTTACAGTGTTAGCTTATAAGCATATCAATCGGAATGTTATAAAGCTTAAAGAAGGAGTGATCCTATGGAGTCTTCTACTTTCTTGGGGCCTACGAAAAAAGTAAAAGCGATCCTATTTTCCGGCTTTGCGTTAATCGGTTTTATTTGTGGTTATTTTGCTGTTGGCATGTCGGAATGGGTATTGGGGCTTTCCTGGATTCCATATCAACGTTTGCTAGAAGTCCTGCATAAGCACCTCCTTAAAATCCAACCACTATTAGGAGAATGGATGACCATCGTATTGGCAGGGGCTGGAGCTGGCATTGGGCTTTTGATCGCTTTTCTATTAATCGATAAGGTTTTATGTGCCGACATTTCCGATCAGGAAATCGTTCTATACAAAGACAAGCGAACGTATAAAATATCAAAAGCGGACGTGCAACATGTTTTTTTGGATGGGGATGAATTGGTCATCTTAGCCTGCAATGGACATGAATTATTGCGTGAGCCTCATCATCTTAAGGAAAACATTGTGGAAGATGCTTTTGTTTTCCATCAATACCCGTGGGAGCAGGGTGGAGATCCGTTTGAGGTACAATTTCAGCTCTGGACTCCTGGTGAAAAAGATATTTCCAAAGCCGCTCATGCGCTTTTGAATGTGCGTAAAAAAGCTTTAGAAGATAAGGATGAGGAGGAGGCTGCGAAGCTGCGGAAAGAGCTGGCAGATTTGAACATCATTGTCCGGACAAAAGGGACAAAACAATATTGGCGCTTTGTCGTGGGAAATGATGGACAGCTGGCAGAAAATAGGCTTGGAGCCTGCATAAATGATAGGGTTGTGACACATTGAAAGAGGAGGATACAATAGATATTGGATTAAGAAACTAGTGAACAATCTTTTATTGTTTTTATAAGGGTGATTTTATGGAACAATGCCAAATTTTATTGGTCGACGATGAATATGCCATTTTGCAAATGGTTGAAATGGTTTTGAGGAAAGAAGGATTTCTGCATATTTTTAAAGCGGAAAATGGCAGGGAGGCCATGGAAATCATTCGGCAGGAAGCGATTGATTTTATTATATTGGATGTCATGCTGCCTGACAGTAACGGCTTTGAGCTATGTAAGAAGATTCGTGAATATACGGATGCCTTTATTTTATTTTTAACAGCGAAAGTAACAGATTTTGATATTTTAACAGGGTTTGAACAAGGTGGGGATGATTATGTAACGAAACCTTTTAACCCGTTGGAAATTGTTGCGAGATTGAAAGCACAGCTGCGAAGAAACCGTAATGAACGGCAAAAGCCACTCATTAAAAATAAAAAAAGGTATGACTTTGGACGATTTGTTTTGGATGAAGAAACAGGAGAACTGTTTGTTGAAGGAGCATTAGTGCCTTGTCCAGCCCAGGTGTTTTTACTATTGCTTTACTTTTGCAAACATCCGAACCAGGTTCTGTCAAAAGAACAGCTGTTTACGGCAGTGTGGGGATATGATCATATGGCTGATGATAATACAGTAATGGTCCATATACGCCGAATCCGTGAGCGAATTGAGCCTGATCCTGGGCAGCCGGTTTTTCTCTGCACTGTTCGGGGTCTGGGCTATAAAATGGTGAAGGACAAACAAGCATGAAACTACAAAGAAGAATCACTTTCCATTTTTTCATACAGTTGGTCATTTTATTCGTGTTTGCCTTTTTCTTTTTTCTCTTCTTATTTTTTGTTGTCACCAATTTGCTGATCCGGGAAGAATTAGATACGAATACGGTTACCGGCCTCGTCGAAACGATTCCAACGGTCAGTGTAATTGAGGATGATGAAATGGAGCTTGATAAGAAATGGTCTAAATTGATGGCTGAAAATAAAATGTGGATGCAAGTCATCAATCAGAATGGCGATGTGATTTACAATGAACATGTGCCGAAATCGTTGAAGCAATCCTATACGCTTAATGAGCTTTTGCGGATCGAGGAAACGAGGGAATTAGGAGATTACCGTATCTATCCTGAATATGATTCATGGTTTAACGGAAAATATTACTTTCTTTTCGGCATTCAGGATCATGATGCTCACATGTTGAAGGAGTGGTTTGAGTCATATCATCATCAAGGGCTTGCAGATAAAAACCGCTTGCCTGGCCTCGAAAAAAAATTACAGGAACTAGACGGCTATGTCCAGATTTATAAAAAGGGTGAGCTAGTCCAAACGATTGGTACAGAACACGAGGAAAACGTCAGACAACTGGATATCATCGAGCGGATTTATGAGCCGGGTAAGTATCCGACCGAAGTGAAAGTCTATAATGATTCTGAAACCGACAGCTCCTGGCTGCTTTATTTGCCCAAAAAAGAAAGTCGGTCACTTGCCTGGCCTTTTTCTAAGGGAACACAGATGCTGTTGATTGCGATTCTGACAAGCTTATTCTTTACGGTTCTCATCTCAGTATGGAATGGTTATCGTTACGGTCGCCCTTTGTTGTTGTTTGCCAATTGGCTAGAGCGGATGGGTAAAGGGAACTATGGTGAAGTTTTCACAGAAAAAGAGAAGAAAAAAGTGTTTAAGAAACAGGGGAACACCCGGCATCGTTATCGTTTATATCAAGAAGTATTTCAATCCTTTTACTTGATGGCTGAAAAATTGGATCACGCTGAACGGGAGAGAGAGATACTTGAACGAAGCCGAGCAGAGTGGATGGCGGGAATTTCCCATGATTTGCGCACACCGCTTTCATCGATCCAAGGGTACGGTCATATGCTGGAAAGTAGTAAATACAATTTTTCGGCTGCAGAACTTGAGGAAATTGGAAAAGTAATCAGGACAAAAGGTGAGTACATGTTGCAGCTGGTCAATGACTTTTCTTTGGTTTTTCAGCTTAAGAATAGAGGCGTTACCTTGAAGAAGAACACTATTGAGGTCAATCACTTTGTACAGAAAGCGATAGGTAAATTTAAGGAAGACTATACGCTTTCAGCTTATTCCTTTGAGTTTTTCGGGTTTGCGGAACCTCTCTATATAACTTTGGATACAAAATGGTTTACGAGAGTACTGGATAATCTGATGAATAATGCCATCAAGCATAACCCGCCGAATACGGACATTGTCGTGAGGATTCTCGGAACGGACGAAGCAGTGAATATCCAGATTGAAGATAACGGAATTGGTATGGATGAAGAAGCTGTTCAAAACCTATTCAATCGTTATTATCGCGGCACAAATACGAGTGAAAAGACAGATGGGCTCGGCTTAGGGATGAGTATAGCCAAAGCGATTGTCGAGTTACATGATGGAGATATAGCAGTGGCATCCGAGGTTGGGAAAGGGACGAGCATAACGATTGTACTCCCTTTGGATGACGGATTGGCAAAGGAGGGGAGCACTGCATGACTGGCAGTGCTCTTGTCGGATCATTTATGAAGGTGAGGCTAGTGTAGGAATGCTACAATCTGACGCTTTCAATTCTGTTCGTGTCAATAAGCTGTAGTGTTTTGCTCCTTCATCAATCATTTGATTAAAGCCTGCCGATTCCGGGAAAGCCGCTCCCCGATGGGAGTGGATGGCTTCCGGCCTCCATCCCTTTGTTCCAGACAATTTTTCCATCAAACGTTTGATTAGAAACAATAAGTCAAATTCATGCTTTCTCTTTCACTCTGCATATATAATGTGAGGAGTACCTTTGTTCATAGAAAGGATATCTACAATGAAACAGCAGGATTTTACCGCCGGGCCGATTGGAAAGCAGCTCCTTGCTTTTTCGCTCCCTATTTTAATTACTAATCTTCTTCAGACTTCTTATCAATTTATTGACAGTCTATGGGTTGGGAATTTGCTTGGAGCCAATGCTCTTGGGGCTGTAGCGATTTCGAGCACGGTTATTTTTACTGTTCTTTCTTTTATCATTGGGGTAAATAATGCGACGCTGACAGTTCTTTCTCAGCTTAAAGGAAAGGACGACGAGGCCAGGCTGAGAAGTTTTGTCAATGCATTTGTTGCGATTTTAAGCGGTATGGCTATCGCTCTTGGTATTGCAGGGATTATTTTTGCAAAGGATATTCTTGAGTTCTTAGGCACTCCTTCCTCAATGATTGCGGAGGCTGTTAGTTATTTGCAGATCAACTTTCTTGGAATAGCATTTTTGTTCGGTTATAACTTTATCTCAACTGTTTTCAGAGCGCTTGGAAACAGTAAAACACCTGTCCGATTTGTTTTGATAGCCGTTATTTTAAATGGGGTTCTCGACCCTTTGTTTATTTATGTCTTTGATTGGGGAATCTAAGGAGCGGCTTATGCAACAATTGTCGCGCAGGGAGTAGCTTTCTTTTACGGTTTGATCGTGAGCATTCGATTCAAGCAGATCCCCTTTTCCATTCCCAAATTTCCGAAAAGAGAAGAAGCATCCATTATTTTGAAGCAGGGGATTCCTTCGGGTCTTCAAATGATGGTAATTTCTGCGGGACTTGCAGCGATTATGAGTGTTGTCACTTCATTCGGTTCTGATGCAGTGGCTGGTTTCGGAGTAGCACAGCGTCTGGACAGCATTATCATGCTACCAGCACATGCACTTGGGACGGCGGTTAATAGTATGGCAGGTCAGAATATTGCCGTCAAACAATGGGATCGGGTAAGGCAGATCACAGTGTATGCCTTACTTTTGAACCTGGCGGCAATGTTTTTGGCAGCAATGTTCATTTTTATTTTTGCCAGATGGGGTATCCGCATGTTTATTTCAGATGAAGGAGCGGTTGCCTTTGGTACAAATTACGTGAGAATCATCGCTTTTTTCTATCCGTTCCTTGGTCTTAACTTCGTATGGAACGGAGTCGTTCGGGCATCAGGTGCCATGTTCCAGGTGCTTGTGCTTAATATTATTTCTTTCTGGGTCCTGCGTTATCCGCTTACGTTTATTTTCGCGCAATTAATAGGTGAGAAAGGCATTGGCGTCGGCATTGCCGCAAGCTTTGTCATCAGTAGTATTCTTGCGTTTACCTATTACCGATTTGGTAAATGGCGAGAAAGAGAATTATTTAACGAAACGACCTCATGAATTTTTTCTGGGAACGATTGTTCCAGGCATTCTGAGCTAAAACTTCGTCGATTTTGTCACCCTTCCTGTATTTATGTTGATTGTTTTCATAAGCTGAATGTAAAGGCTTTTATTCCCCCGTTCTTAATGTTTGCGCGTAACTTTTTTATCAGATTGTGCTGTGTCCAGCTCCAGAGCCTATCAACTAGCAGATCCTCTTCAGAAAAGTTAACATTGGTTCCGACGCAAAGGACTGGTAACACTCGGCGGCCAGCACTTGTCGCTCGCCACATTTTAGCCCAGTCTGTACGTCGTTGAAGCGGCGCCGGCGCTTTTGTTTATATGGCAGAAAATTTAGACGAAAATTAAATTTTGAAAACTTACTGTTTCCAAATGCTGTATAACGATGTAATATGGAACTATAAATATTCTATGAAAGCCCGGATTTTGAAAAACTGATCCGGGTAAACTTTTAATGCAGTTAAAAAAGGATACCAGATGGGGGACGGAAAAGAATGGGAGCGTCAGTCATGGAAACGCGAGAGGAAAAAGACTTTTTAGGAACAAAAGAGGTACCCGTCGATGCTTATTACGGGATTCAAACGCTCAGGGCTGTAGAAAACTTTCCAATTACGGGCAACAAGCTTCATGAAGAGCTGATTAAAGCATTGGCCGTCGTTAAAAAAGCTGCAGCCATGGCAAATACTGAAGTAGGGTTGCTGTCAGGTGAAATCGGGCAGGTAATTGTTGAGGCTTCTCAGGAGATCATTGAAGGGAAGCTGCACGATCAATTTATTGTGGATCCGATTCAAGGCGGAGCCGGTACATCGATGAATATGAACGCCAACGAAGTAATCGCCAACAGGGCACTTGAATTGCTGGGTAAAAAGAAAGGCGACTATGCCTCTATCAGCCCTAACTCTCATGTGAATATGGCTCAATCAACAAATGATAGTGTTCCAACAGCTATCCATGTGGCAGTGCTGAATGTTCTTGACGGATTACTTTCAGTCATGGAAAACATGCAGACCACCTTTGAAGCGAAACAGAAAGAATTTGACCATGTTGTAAAAATGGGAAGAACACATCTTCAGGATGCTGTTCCTATCCGCCTTGGCCAGGAATTCGGTGCATACAGCCGGGTCATAGGAAGAGATATCAAACGTATTCGTCGCTCAAAAGAGGGACTTTATGAAGTGAACCTAGGAGCAACTGCGGTTGGGTCAGGTTTAAACGCTGATCCCAAGTATATCAAACTGGCTGTTGAGTATCTTGGAGATATTAGCGGATTGCCAATGCAGGCAGCGGAGAATCTGGTCGATGCAACGCAAAATACAGATGCCTATACAGAGGTATCTGCAGCATTGAAAATCTGCATGACAAACATGTCCAAAATTGCAAATGATCTCAGATTTATGGCGTCAGGGCCGAGAGCGGGACTTGCGGAACTAAATCTTCCTGCAAGACAACCGGGTTCTTCCATCATGCCTGGAAAAGTGAATCCGGTCATGGCTGAACTTATCAATCAAATCGCTTTCCAAGTCATTGGAAATGATCAAACTGTAAGCCTTGCATCAGAAGCAGGTCAATTTGAATTGAATGTTATGGGTCCGGTTCTAGTCTATAATTTGATGGACTCCATCACGGTAATGACCAACGGTTTCAGAGTGTTCACTGAATACTGCGTATCGGGCATTACTGCCAACGAAGAAAGAATGAAACATTACGTAGAATCAAGTGTAGGTATCATTACTGCGGTTAACCCACATATTGGCTATGAGGCTGCAGCGGCTATCGCACGGGAAGCTATCGAAACCGGGCGTTCTGTCCGAGAGCTTTGCCTTGAACTCGGTGTATTGACTGCGGAAGAGCTGGATCAAATTTTAGATCCATTTGAAATGACCAACCCGGGAATCGCCGGTGCGGCTTTATTGAAAAAATAATGAAGAAATGGGAACCTCCAGTTTTGGCTGTGAGGTTCTTTTTTTTATTGGCTCTATACTAAATGTTGGGGTTACCACACAATTTGCACAAAAAAACACACGCAAACATCCAATTCTTTTATACTT
>NZ_JACSPV010000030.1 GCF_014836955.1 Bacillus norwichensis | reverse complement strand
CAAGCAACATAATTGATAGGCTCAAGATTCAGTCTAGCCAACGATTAGTACTTATTTTGTTGGTGCGAAAGTTGAGTCTTTAATAATAAAAAAATCGCCGCCCGTGGACGGCATCCATTATTCCTCTTTCAACTCCGATATTTCAGCATAGGATCTCTCTTCAAATTTGTTCGGTCCCCGCAAATGAACTGTCGCCGTTTTCCCGTCTTCATTAAGTTGATCAATCCACACAGAGACACCATTGTACTTCACTTCAATATCCGCCGATGAAGATAAAATTTGCTTAGCCCGATTTAGTTCCACTTTTTCATCACTCCCTGCCGTTTTTCTTTTATCATGTAACAGGAAGCGAAAATTATTCTTTAAATAAGAGTAGTTCTTTGGCAATTAATTTATAAGATTGAATCCTGTCATAAATGGAGAAGTATTCGTATGAATCATGATCTCTCCCGCTCTGTACTCCTTCTGTAAATTCATGATTCTTTCCTTCACCTCTTTTGGATTTCCAATGATCATTCTCTTTTCCATCTTTGCAACTAATTCTTGTTCTTGTATGGATAAAGGATACTTTAATGCTTCTTCAATAGAAGGAATACCTTTCTTTCCTTCACCCTTGTCTTTTTGGATCCACCAAATGATTGAAGAACGCGCGATATTCCAAGCTCCCTCCGTTGTTTCTGCACAAATTACAGAAACAGTTATGAGCACTTCTGGGCTGAGCCTTATTTTGCCCGGCTTAAAAGACTCGATATACTTTTGGATAATTGCTTTACCGTCTTTCTCGCTCATAAAATGGCCAAAATTATACCCAGTCCCTTTTTCCGCTGCAAGAAATGCGCTCTTTTCACTTGTACCAAAAATCCAAGGAATCGGAGCCATTGAGGGGACTGGAGATGCTGAAAGCGTGGTATATTCACTCCCAGTAGTAAAATCATCGTTCAAAAATGTTAAGAGTTCATCAACTAACTCTGGAAGCTTCCAAACATTTTGTAGAAAATGGCTGGATAATGCCTCGGTCGCTTCGGCGGACCCGCCAGGTGCACGCCCAATCCCTACATCTATGCGATCAGGAAAGAGTGTAGCTAACATATTACATACTTCCGCCACTTTAAATGGTTTGTAATGGGGCAGCAAAACAGCACCGAATCCAATCTTGATTGTATTCGTTTGACTGCCAATCAAACCAAGCATGACTTCAGGAGCTGAACAAGCAACTCCGGGTAGATCATGGTGTTCTGCAATCCAATATCGGGTATATCCAAGCCGTTCAGCTTCCTTGGCGATTTTCACTGAATCCATTAGGGCTTCCCTTGCCGTTTTATTGGATGCTATGGGTGATTGATCAATAACGCTTAATTTCATTGAATTTGCGCAGCTCCATTCTTTGCAACTTTCCATTTATTGTGTGCCTTAATCTGGCATTTAAAATCAGTTGCCTAGCCAGATCTGATATATTAAACAGAATAATCCAATAAATGAAAATTGGAAAAGACTAACTGATTTTATCATTTTGATACCTTCAAGGCCGTCTAGATAATAGCTTCTCGATCTTTACTATTTTTTTCAGTTTTCCAGTCGTATCCTCACCTGCGGCTCTTGCCTCAAAGCAGAAAAAAGCCGCTGCATGTTTTGCAGCGGCTCCCTCCATTAAAAAGCTTGTTCTACACTCTTAACCATTTCTTTCATGGATTTCAGTCCTCCACCGGAAAGATACCAGTAGTCTGCATCCAAGTAAATGATTTTTCCGTCTTTATATGCGTTTGTCTTTTTCACTAAATCATTTTCGATTGCTTTTTTGGCAGGCTCCGCATTTTCTTCTATTGCTGCATTCCGGTCAATTACGAAAAGGATGTCCGGATTTTTCTCTAAAATATACTCAAACGAAATACCCTGCCCGTGAGTGGAGACTTCAATATTCTCATCAACTTGTTTAAAGCCGGCAACATCGTGAATCAAGCCAAATCTTGACTTCGACCCATAAGCACTCACTTTTCCCTCGTTTGCCAAAACTATTAAGGCTTTTTTATCTAGGGATTCTGCTTTTTCTTTTACAGCAGAAACCTGATTTTCAATATCTTCAAGCTCGGATTTGACTTGGTCTTCTTTACCAAAAATTTCTCCGATAGTATTCATATTATCCTCAAAGGATTCCATGTATTTAGCGTCATCGACTCCCATATATACTGTAGGAGCAATTTCAGCAAATTGATCATATAACTCGGCCTGACGTCCAGAAATGAAGATAACATCCGGCTTCAATTCATGAACAGCTTCAAAGTCTGGTTCCTTCAAGCTTCCTACATTTGTATATTCTTCTCCAGCATATTTTTCAAGGTAGGCTGGAATGGCAGTTTGCGGTACACCCTTTACTTCAACCCCTAATTCATCCAGGGTATCAAGTACACCGAAATCAAAGACAACGACATTCTTCGGGTTTTCTTTAATTTTCGCTTCGCCATATTCATGTTTGATCGTAATTTCTTCCGTTTGTTTTTCCGTACCATTCGAGTCCTTTTCACCGGATTGGCTTTCTTCTTTCGTTCCACAGGCTGTAAATATAAGCGCAGCAATGAAAAGCACTAAAACTAATGTCCACTTCTTCACTTCACAAGAATCTCCTTCGTCTACGAATTAAAATACACACATATTCTGCAATTGTTTAAGTTTTTAATTGGAATGTCCATATCGTATATTTCTTTCAGTGCCGCAGACTGAATAACCTCTTCAGTCGGACCATCTTTCACTACTCTACCGTTTTTCATCGCTACAACCCTGTCAGAATAAACGGAGGCAAAGTTGATGTCATGTAGGACAATCACGACGGTTTTCCCCAGTTCATCTACAAGCCTTCGCAAAATTTTCATAATTTGGACAGAGTGTTTCATGTCCAAGTTATTAAGTGGCTCATCCAGCAGGATATAATCTGTATCCTGGGCAATAACCATTGCAATGAAAGCTCTCTGACGCTGACCGCCTGACAATTCATCCAGATAGGAATCTTGGATATCTATTAATTCCATATATTCAAGAGCCTGTTCGACCATAAGTTTATCATCTTTTGTCAACCGGCCTTTTGAATATGGATATCTCCCGAACGACACCAGCTCCCTGATTGTCAGTTTTACATTCACATAGTTAGATTGCTTTAAAATAGAAACCCTTTTCGAAAGTTCGTTGGATTTCATTTTATTCATATTTGTCTCATCAAGCAGGACTTCCCCTGTATCTGCATCCAATAGTCTGCTGACCATGGATAGAAGGGTCGATTTACCTGCACCATTCGGACCTATAAATGACGTAATTTGACCACTGTGAATTTTAACTGATACGTCTTCAACCACTTTTTTCTTGCCGTAAAATTTAGACAATCCCAAGACTTCAATCATGATGATCGACTCTCCTTAAGCAATAGGTAAAGAAAATAAACGCCGCCAACGAAGTTAATAATAACGCTTAACGTCGTGGAAAAAGTGAACACCCGTTCCACAGCCCACTGTCCTCCGACAAGGGCGATAACACTTAAAAGGATTGCTCCGGTAATGAGAATACTGTGTTTGTATGTCTTGAAAAACTGATAAGCCAGATTGGCGACGATTAGTCCGAAAAAAGTGATCGGGCCAACGAGCGCCGTTGAAACTGAAATAAGGACGGCAGTCAGTATAAGCATCTTTCGTGCTGTTTTATCATAGGGAATCCCAAGATTTATAGCAGCATCACGTCCAAGCGACATTACATCCAGGCTGCTGACAGATCGCCACCCAATCGCAAAGACGCCTAGGATGAACAGAAGTGACAGCCATACAAGATCACTGTTGACATTGTTAAAGCTCGCAAACATGCGGTCTTGTACAATTAAAAATTCATTCGGATCGATCAATACTTGTAAAAAGGTGCTGATGCTTTGAAAAAAAGTACCGACAATTATTCCGATTAAAAGAAGGAAGTATATCGACTGCTGCCCTTTTTTAAATAAAAACCGATACAGGAGTAGCGCAAAGATAATCATCGCCGCGACTGATAGTAGAAAATTCACCTGTTTATTTACAACTGTTATGTGTTCAGAGCCTAAAAAGAAAATAAAAAATGTTTGAATGAGCAAATAGAGAGAATCCAGCCCCATTATACTTGGTGTCAATATCCGATTATGTGTAATTGTTTGAAAAATAACCGTTGCATATGCAATAGCTCCACCTGTTATAATCATCGCAAGCACTTTAATTACCCGCCGGGGCAATGCATAATCGAAGCTTCCATTCAAATCATGAAACAAATAGAGCAGGCAAAGACCCAAAGCAATTAGGAAGAGAATGCCCATCTTTACTGAATTACGCATAGGCCTTCCTCCTAAACAGCAAATATAAGAAAATGGCGCTTCCAATAATTCCCACCATTAAGCTGATAGAAATCTCGTATGGATAAATAAGGACACGCCCCAATATATCACATATGAGCAGGAATATGGCTCCAAGCAAAGCCGTATGCGGTAGTGTTTTCTGGAGATGGTCACCTTTAAAAATCGATACGATATTCGGAATGATCAAGCCGAGAAATGGAATCATGCCCACCGTTAAAACAACTGTCGTTGTAATTAAGGCAACTAGAATCAATCCAATATTAACAATCCGTTTATAGGATAACCCCAGATTTTTTGCAAAGTCCTCTCCCATGCCAGCAACAGTAAACCGATTGGCATAGAAATAGCCGAGTAACAGGACAGGGATACTTATATACAATAGCTCGTATCGCCCTTTCATAATCATGGAAAAGTCCCCTTGCAACCAGGCTGACATATTTTGAATGACATTTGCCCGATATGCAAAAAACGTCGTTACCGATGATAATATATTCCCGAACATAAGACCGACCAACGGAATAAAAATCGCATCCTTAAATTTGATGCGGTCAAGGATTTGCATAAATAAAAGCGACCCTGCAAGCGCAAAGGCAAAGGATACGGCCATTTTTTCCAGCATCGTCGCATTAGCAAACAGCAGCATCGAAACAAGAATTCCTAATCTGGTAGCATCCAGTGTGCCGGCTGTAGTAGGCGAAACAAATTTGTTGCGGCTCAATTGCTGCATGATTAGTCCCGCAATGCTCATGCCTGCTCCTGCCAATACGATCGCCAACAACCTTGGCAGACGGCTGATTAGAAATACCTGTGTTTCCTCAGATTGAAAGTCCAATAAATCAATAGGAGTGATGTTGCTAACCCCTATAAATAAAGATAAAATACATAAAACCAATAATATTGGTATCAAAAGTTTAAGTTTCACGGATCCCCCACCAAACATCCTTATGTAATATAGGCGGCGAATGAAAATCATTATCACTAAGGCTCAAATTAATTATAGCACCTGTTTGAAAAGAGTCAATCAAATGATCGAGAGTTTCCCCAAGCAATCTGTTGAAAAGGTAAGAAAAGAACAAGACTCGCAATCTTAGTCAAGAAATCCCTTTTAGCTACCAAAATGATTTTAATCATATCATGAAGGGCTTCTCTCATTGTAAGCTTTAGATGGTTCTGCGACAGAATTACATTATATTGATTGTGTGATAAAGGCACATTCAGCTTTAGGGTGCTTCTGTACGCTTGATCCATTTGACGACGTCCTGTTGTCAGAAAAGACACGACGGTTTCCTAATGATTTATTTTTATTAGTACTTCCCGTACATTTAATTTGCCTTATTTTTAACAAATAACAAGCATTGAACTTCGTGAGGGGTACTTACAGGACAGCAGGAATTTTCAAAAAACTCACAAGGAACAGCATCTGTTGGTTGGGTCTTTTCTTGTGGGGTTTTCCAAAAAGATAATGCCCGGCAACGCTAAAAAAGGACGAAGCTTTTAGAGCTTTCGTCCTTCTTCAATGGGCCGATCCTGTTATTCATGGCTTCAATCGGTTATATTATCACAACTATCGAGAGGATTAGCTTTGGGGAATGTAGCAAGATCGTTCACCTTCTCTAGGGATTGGATATATTCATCATGCTGTCGTCCCCATCCGCACATTGCGTCTAACACCGAAACGATGCTTTGGCCATGACCAGACAGTCGATACTCAACCCGTGGAGGAACCTCAGGATAAAGGATGCGGTCAATCAACCGAGCTTCTTCCAGTTCCCGAAGCTGCTTGGCCAAGGTGCCCCGGGATACATCCGGAATCAGACGCATGAGCTCTCCGAAACGCCGGGTACCGTCGATCAACAAAATGAACAAAATAAGCGTTTTCCATTTACCACCGATTATTTCTAGGGTAGTGAGCACCCCTTGAAGACGCGGCTCCTTCAAATCCCTGATCATGTTATCACCTCGCTACTATCATACTCTGCCAAGATTATTTTTCCAAGAATGTGGTGGTAAAGCCATCTCAGCAACAAAAGTACGAAATTTCGTACTTAGTCCGATTAAAGTGACGTCTTTGCAGCGGCTTTTTTTGGGCTAATAATAGAAGAATAGCGAAGGAAAACAATCTATTCGCAAGAAAGGTGGTAAAAGAAGATATGTCTATATATTCTCTGAAAAATCAGCGCGTCGTCATCGTCGGCGGCAGTTCGGGCATTGGGCTAGCAACGGCCCGGCAGGCCGTTGAGTTAGGGGCTTCGGTTGTTTTGGCTGGACGTTCTCGCGAGAAGTTGGAACGTGCCATGCGTGAAATCGGACCGGCTCATACTGATATCTTTCCATTAAACAACCGGGATGAAGAGCAGCTGCAAGTTTTTTTTGAACAGGTTGGGAGCTTTGAACATTTGTTCACGCCAGGCGCTTCGTATGTCAGAGGACCAATCACATCCAGCCCTGAAGTAGCGCATAGCTGCTTTGACGCCAAATTCTGGCCACAGTATAACTCCGTGAAATACGCAGTGCCGTTTATCAAGCCAACCGGTTCCATCGTGTTAATGTCAGGAGCGTTTGGCCAGCGACCTCCGGCGGACGGTGCCTCCTATGCTGCATGTAACGGAGCAATCGAGAGTCTTGGCAAAGCCCTAGCAGTTGAGCTTAGCCCAATTCGGGTCAATGCGATCTCTCCGGGAACGATTCGGACATCATTTAACTGGGAAGGGGTCGAGCAGGAAGTGCGGGAGCAATCCTACGAGGAATATGCTCGGGTTAATCTGGCCGGCAGAGTGGGTACATCCGATGAGGCAGCCCATTCCGTCATCTATTTGATGACAAACACGTATACGACGGGCAGCATACTGTTCCCTGATGGTGGGTATATATTACGCTGAAAATAGGTTTTTATTAGAAGAGCTATACCTTTAACCAATAAAATACAAGCGTTAGTTATTTCGGATGTGTTTCGAAGTTTTATTTTTTGGTGAGGATTTAAAAGTGTAAAAACCTTTGCTCCGAAGGCCTTTCAGAGCAGCCTTCAACAAGAGCCAACCATATGGCTAAAAGAGACAGCAGGCTGCTCCTCGATTTATCTTCCACTTTTACTCGTGCTTTTACACCTTCACGTATAGATGTGGAAGACTTTTTCAGAAGGAAGTTAAATTTTCATTCAATAACCGGAGTCGGTAAGCATTCATGGCTGTCTCACCTAAATGATCCAGCAAGTTATAGTTTGCATATGCACCAACAATGGCGCCAAATCCAGGTATCAGTTGGAGCATTTTCACTAAATCAATATAATCTCTATATTCTTGTTGAAATTCGCGCCAATCCATATCTGCCAGCTGACCCTTCTCCTCTTCCCAATTCGCTATAATATTGAATGTTCTCTTACGGGTATCATCACTGGAAAAAGCAAGCAAGAATACATGAAGAATAAACAGCCTCTCAGAGTAATCCTCTGTATCAAAACCATAAATAGCTGCAACCTCAAATAAAAATTTCATCTCAATGGATAAGAGCAATGGGAAATCCGCTAACCCAAGCAATATTCCGCCCGCCCCAGTCCCAGCACCTTCGATGACCGCGGTTTTCCGATAACCATCCAGCTTTCTTTTAACAAGTTCATCCCGTTCAAATAACCTCATGTCTGAAGCCTGATTCTTCCGAGTAAGGAAGTCAGAACCAACAAGCGTTGCTTTCACCATGTTTTTAATACTTTCTGTCATGATTTCATGGAATTTTTCCGGAATGAACCCATTTACCTTCGTTTGCGCCTTTTTTGAAATCCTGTTCATAAGGCTTGAACGTTTGTTTATTTTTCTACTCCATTTTCGAATTTCTTCTATTATATTTTTCTCATATTCGGTCATATCTGACTCATCCTTATATATGATTTATCATGTATACGAATAGTCCCCTAAATAGTTTCACACATTCACTCGCAAGTTGAAAAAAATCTAAATCTAAAACTCTATAAAAATCAGTAACCGCATGGAATCAACGTTTTTACGTTTAATTTCATGCGGTTTAATTTTGTACTAATACTCAAGTGAGGAACTTAGTCCAGTACCTTATTTCAAAAGTCTTAAGCTATTTAAAATAACAAGAATTGTACTACCTTCGTGTCCAATAACCCCTAGAGGCAAATCAATCACCTGGGAGAAATTTGATAAAATCAGCAAAGCAATAATCCCTATTGAAAAGAAAATGTTTTGCTTGATGATTCTATTCATTCTTCTCGATAAACGTATCGCTTCCGGTATGCGCAGTAAATCATTTTTCATTAAGATCATATCTGCTGTTTCAAGTGCGACATCCGTACCGTCTCCAACAGAAATACCAACATTTGACGTGGCTAATGCTGGGGCGTCGTTGATTCCATCACCCACCATCGCAACCGATCCGTATTTTTTCTGCAATTCCTTCAGCTGAGCAACCTTGTTCTCCGGCAAACAGTCTGCTATAAAATCCTGAACATGGCTTTCTAAAGCAATAACCTGCGCTGTTTTTTCATTATCACCCGTAACCATAACCGTGAAAAGCCCTTGTTTTTTCAACTCATCGACAGCCTTCATAGATTCTTGCCTTACCATATCTTTTAATGCAATAACTGCTACTAATTCATCGTCTTTTTGGACATAAACAGTAGTTTTGCCTTCATTGGCTAGAGCTTTCGCACTGTTGACTAAAACCTGATCTGTCTCCCCTGTTTTTATAAAGTCTTCTTTTCCGATTTTCCAGCTTTCATTGTTTATTACTGCCTTTACTCCCCTGCCAACAACATCTTCTACTGATTCCAAATTAATGAATTGGTCGGTTAATTTATTTTGTGCGTACTTAACAATCGCATTTGCAAGAGGATGGTTGGAATGTTTTTCTATAGATGCTACAGTCAGCAGCACCTGATCACTGTTTTCACCTTCACGTGTAATCACATTGGCAACCTCAGGTTTTCCTTTAGTCAGAGTACCCGTTTTATCAAAGGCAATCGCCTTAATATCACTCAATTGCTCCAAGTGTACTCCACCTTTGTATAGAACGCCTTTCCTAGCCCCATTTGAAATTGCAGATAGAGTCGCCGGCATAATGGACGCCACGAGAGCACAGGGAGACGCTACGACCAGCAAAATCATAGCTCTGTAAAACGTTTCGTTCCAGCTCCAGCCAAAAGCAAAGTGTGGTACAAATAACATGAGGAAAACAACAATCAAGACAACCTTGACATATTTACCTTCAAAGCGCTCGATAAAAAGCTGTGAAGGCGATTTTTCACTTTGAGCTGACTGCACGAGTTGGATAATTTTTTGAAATAAAGTGTCTTCATTATGTTTGGTAACTTCAACTGTAATAGAACCATTAATGTTCAGCGTTCCTGCGTAGACTTCATCCTCACCCCCCTTAGAAACGGGCAAAGACTCCCCTGTAATAGCAGCTTCATCTAAACTAGTGTTGCCTCGGGTGATTTGACCGTCTGAAGGAACTCTTTCACCTGGCTTGATCAGAATCAAGTCCCCAACATTCAGCTCTGAAACATGAACTCGTTTTGTTTCACCATTCACCCACAGCCAGGCTTCTTCCGGCTGAATCTCCATTAAAGAAGAGATTTCTCGATGACTTTTATTCATCGTGTATGTCTCCAAGGCTCCGCTCAATGCAAATATAAAGATCAAGATGGCCCCCTCAGTCCAATAACCAATAACAGCTGAGCCAATTGCTGCAAGAATCATCAATAATTCTACATTCAACTTTTTATCTTTAATTGTTTCTTCCAAACCTTCTTTGGCTTTAGAGAAACCTCCGATTCCAAACGCAAGCAGATAGAAAACTACGGATGCGATGTCCATTCCGTTTTTTTCAAGAATCCATCCAAATAAGATAAAAAAACCACTGACAATTGCTGCGATCAGTTCACCATTCGCTTTCACTTTTTCGATAAAATCTATTTTTTGAAAATCATGTTGACTTTCGATTGTTTGAATTTCAAGATTCATACTTCTGCACCTCCTAAAATTGGTAGCTTACAACACCCACTTTATAATAATTATTATATAGATATCATATTAAAAAAGTTCTTCTAAGTCAACACTTAAATGAGAATATTTTATTCTAATTGAGAATGATTATTGGTATTACGCCCAATTAAATTGGAATTATGATATTATTCTCTATTTGTTAATGATAATTATTATCAAATGTTGTATCTCGTGTTTTTAATCATCTCGTTAAATATTCTCAGACAAAAAACAATCAGGGTCTTTTCGTGTCCTTTCTATTTAAATAAGTTATAATCATTTTAAATAAGTGAAAAGGAGCTGAATGAATGCCGAATTACAAAAAAAGTGAAGGAAACACCGCTTTTTTTAAAAAACATGGCGAATTGATTGCTGCTGTAATTAGCGGCATCCTCATAGCAGCCGGATTTTTAATACCATCCTTATCCACGTTCTTTTTTATACCGGCTTTTTTGATCGGGGGATTTTATAAAGCCAAAGAAGGATTGACGGAGCTAGTTCAAAACAAAAAACTGAGTGTGGAAATTTTAATGATTATGGCAGCTGTCGGATCTGTCATCATCGGCTTTTGGGCTGAAGGTGCTATTTTGATCTTTATATTTGCATTGAGCGGAGCCTTGGAGACATATGCCATGAACAAAAGCCAAAAAGAATTATCTTCACTTGTGAAATTACAGCCAGATATGGCCGTATTAGTGACCGATGACGGAGAGAAGATTGTACCCGTAGCAGATTTGAAGATTGGCGATATAATATCCGTGCGACCCGGGGAGAGGATACCTGTTGATGGAATGATTGAAGAAGGGCATTCATCTGTTGATGAAGCGGCCATTTCAGGTGAGTCGGTTCCAATAGGAAAACGACAAGGAGATAAGGTTTTTGCGGGAACTGTAAATATAAATGGAGTTCTGACTGTTACAGTTTTAAAGGAACAAAAAGATACGCTCTTCCAAAGGATCATCGAACTAGTTGAAGCGGCAAAAAATGAAAAGTCCCCCACTCAGCAGTTCATTGAAAGGTTTGAAGGGACCTACGTGAGAATTGTTTTAATTGTTTTTGTCCTAATGCTATTTCTTCCCCATTACATATTTGGCTGGGATTGGAGAGAGACACTATACCGTGCCTTGGTCCTACTCGTTGTAGCTTCCCCTTGTGCGTTAGTCGCTTCCATTATGCCTGCCACCTTGTCTGCCATTGCCTCATCGGCAAAAAAAGGCATATTGGTTAAAGGCGGGAACCACCTGGAGATGTTAGCAGGATTAAAAGCGATTGCTTTTGACAAGACGGGTACGCTTACCAAAGGGAAACATGAAGTCGCTGATGTCATCGTCAGGGAAGATATGGATGAGGCACACTTCTTACAAGCAGCAGCCTCCATCGAACGGCTGTCAACCCATCCGCTTGCATCTGCGATTGTCCGTTACTCTGAAGATAAAAATATCACACTACTTCCCGTGGATAATCTTGATGATTTCCCTGGACAAGGCGTAGCGGCTTTTGTTAACGGAAAAGAATGGAAACTTGGGAAAGCTTCATTCGTTTCAGGAAATCCTGATCCTTTTTTTTCTAAAAAAGCTGCTCAGTTTGAAAAAGAAGGTAAATCCATTATTTTTGCAGGTTACGATAATCAATTGGCTGGCATCATCACTTTCAAAGATGTTATCAGAGATGAAGCGAAAGAAACTGTAAAAAAAATAAAGGAGCTTGGCCTTCATACCATCATGATTACCGGGGATGGTGCAGGTGCTGCGAGTGCCATTGCCAAAGAGGCTGAGTTGGATTTCTTCCTGGCAAATACACTACCTGAAGAAAAGCTGGTTGAAATCAAGAAATTAAGAGATGCTTATGGTCCTGTCGCAATGACGGGAGATGGCATCAATGATGCTCCAGCTCTTGCCACTGCTGATATCGGTATTGCAATGGGCGGTGGAACAGACATTGCGCTTGAAACGGCAGATGTTGTGTTAATGAAAAATGATTTAAAACGAATCCCTGAAGCAATTGCGCGCTCCCAAAAGATGAACCGGATCATTAAGCAGAACATCACCCTTTCGATTGCTGTGATCTTAGTTTTGGTTGCTTCAAATTTTCTTCAGATTGTCAATCTGCCTCTAGGTGTGATTGGACACGAAGGAAGTACATTAATCGTTATTTTGAATGGACTGCGTATGTTGAAAGACTAAAAGCCTGTGCTCAATCGCAAAAGCGGTATGGGAACAGGTAGGTTTTTTATCAAAGATGAGCTGCACCTCACTAGTTGGAGGTACAGCTCATAAAACTGACAATTTCGATTGGAGCTCAAATATTTAAAAGCAACCTAGCTACAGAGAAATAAATAATTAACCCTGTTCCATCAACTAATGTTGCGATAAATGGCCCGGATACGACAGCTGGATCAACTTTTAGTTTGTGTAAAATCAAAGGCATGGCAGCTGCGACAAATGAAGCCCATATTACGATACAAATTGCTGTAATTGCCACAACGGATCCTATATCAAAACCAACTCCCAGAATATTTGCCCGGATAAAGGCCACCACTCCCATCACTGCTCCAAGCAGCAGACCCGTCGATACCTCTTTGCGCATTACTTTAAACATATCCTTAAACTCCACTTCTCCCATAGCCATTGCGCGAACCAAAGTAGTTACAGTTTGCGTACCAGAGTTTCCCCCAGTCCCTATTAACAATGGAATAAAGAAAGCTAAAGCAATGACTTGGTCAAGAGTATCCTCATAATGCCTTAAAACATTGCCCGTGTATGCTTCTGCAACAAACAGAATTAACAGCCACATGATGCGCTTTCGAAATAAGTCCCAAATGGAGTTTTTAAAATATGACTCCTCTAGAGGCTGACTTCCTCCTAATTTCTGAATGTCCTCCGTTGCTTCTTCATGTATGACGTCAATCAAATCATCAACCGTAATAATGCCAATCATTCTTTGGCTGCTGTTAACTACAGGGATAGCAACAAAATCATACTTTGCCAACGTATCGGCCACTTCTTCCTGATGTTCATCAACCAACGCAGTAATCACATCTGCTTTTGCAATATCTTCTAACTTTTGATTAGGCTTTGCCAAGATTATTTCTTTAAGTGACACAACACCTGTCAGTTTTCCATGCGTATCAATGACATAAATATAAGAAACGATTTCTGCTTCCTGTCCGACTTTTCTAATATGATTTAATGTATATTCAATTGTCCAATGTTTTCGCGCCCCAATATAATCAACGGTTGCCAGGCTACCAGCAGTATTATTTTCATAGGTCATTAAGGTTTTAATTTTTTTCCGGTACTCTTTCGGCAAAAATTCCATTAATCTCCTAGCTTGATGTGGATGAATGGCTAATAATAAGTCCACCGCCCTATCACTCGACATGTCGTTAAGCAACTTGATCGCAAGATTTTCCCCTATATGATCCAATATTCGATACTGTAATTCCGGCTCCAGATACTCTATTATCTCTGCTGCCACAGGTCGAGGAACTTTTGTAAAAAATAAAATTTGTTCTACGTCTGCCAGACCAGTTACCATTTTGGCCAAATCATACGGCTGGTATTTATCTATAAATTCATCCATATTGATTTTATTGTTTTCTGTAATGATGTCACTTAATGTTTTAATCACTGTAATACCTCCTTATTCATCAACTATCGATTTCGAAGGTAGCACCTTTTTGAAAATAGTGTGGAAATGGTGTCATAAAAATATTAGAACCAATTCTCCACCGTCACGCGATATGGATTTCGTGCGAACTCTTCAGTTTCATATGGTGGACCTCCTGATTAAGTCCACTTTCACTTCGATGAAGGAAAGTGAACTCTCTCCTTTGCTTTATTCTTATCTTTCTCCTCGACGATTCCGATTCAGAAGAACTGTCCATTCCCATCACCTCCATAAGACACAAAAAACACCCTCAACGAAAGAGGGTGTTTTAAACACACGCAAATAGTCCATGCCTGAATAAGCCTCTATTCGTTGAGCTTTAGCACTATATGGCATAGGATGAATATTTCATCCAGCTACATTAAAAACCACCTTATGTCGATGGTTTCTGTTGACCCATTGGTGTCTTTCGACGTTTCTGGGCAGCAGCGTGTCTCCATATAGGAGCCTCACCTAACGAGGTTTGTTTAATTGTTTTTTAACACAAATTCCATATTAGCATGAAAAAATATATTGTCAACACTTGTAAATTAATTGACATTATAGCAACATTTCCGCATAGACTCACTTGTGAAATGCTGATTACTCAGCTGCAACTTTATCATTATTGGAACTTGTTAAAAATTCTTTTAACGCTTGTTTATTTTTATCAAAATCAATACTAAGAACAGCACCGACATCTGCCTGCTCATTCACATAGGAATCCTGGACTGGTATTCTTATTGTCTCCATTTGTTTGGACTTTCCTGCAATTAAGCCTTTGCCAATCGATAGAATGGTATTATTATCAACATTTGTATCAATATATGGATCTGCAAGCCCTAGCATCTTAGGTAAATTTACTAAACTATGAATGCTGACTGCTTCGTCTTTCAATTTGGACATCACTTCCTGCTGGCGGTCCACTCGCCCAAAATCACTCAATCGATCATGGCGAAAACGGACGTAGCCCAAGAGCTCGTCTCCATGCAAAATATGTGTACCCGGTTCTAAGGTCATTCCAATCCCATATGACATTTCATATGGAATATCAACTTCTATACCGTTTGGAACAAGAACATCCACGATTTTCGAGAATCCATCAAAACCAACAACCGCATAATAATGGATATCAATATCAAAATTATGCTTAATTGTTTGCCTCAATAATTCCGGCCCGCCAAAAGCGAATGCCGCATTTATTTTTTGCATTCCGTGGTCGGGAATATCTACATAGGTATCTCGCATGATCGAAGCAAGCTTGATATCATGACTATTCTGATCATAATGGGCGATCATAAGAGTGTCGGAATTTCCACGATCCTCTCCCCTTGAGTCACTGCCGACGATAAGAATATTGATTTCTCCATATTGCGGTTCCGGTCCATTAAAAGGATCAAAGGTTGTACCATCATCCTTATAAGGGCCATCCTTCGCTTCAGATATTCCTTTATAATATTGCCATATACTATATACTCCTACCGCTAAAACTAGTACGAAGACCATTATAAAGATATTTCTTATCCACTTGAGCTTAGATGTTTTTCTCTTTCTGGCTCTCATAGAAAAAGCCACCCCTTCTTTCCAGGTTTATTAAGTTATTTTGCAAGGGAGTTCAATGTGATTTGCACCGCAATGGCATCATCAATATAGCCAATAGGAAATATATAATCCGGGATTGCATCCACAGGGATAATAAAGTATAAAAGGACACTTCCAATGATGGCTAACTCATAAGCCGTTCCTTTTCTTTGCAGAAACCTCTTATATAAATCCTTTAGATGATTAATAAAAGGACCTATGCTCCCCACTTTTTGAAGTTTGTTTTCAAAGTCATTAAGAATGGTTTCTTTTCCTTCCTCAGTCTGTGAATAATGACTATAATCCGTTAATTTCTGGTCAACTTCGTCAATGCTGAAATCTTTATCATATAAATTAGAGGATTCAAGATAATTTTGGATCACTTCAACAGATGTATGGATATCCGAGGGGCTGTTTTCCTGCTTATTTTCAATCTGGTAACCCGCGGCCTCGAACAATTCCGACAAAGGTACTTGAAGGCATGCTGAAAATTTTTTTAAATGCTGGGGGTTAGCTTCCCGCTTCCCGTTGATAATCCGGGAAATTGTAGCTGTATCAATCTGTGTCATTTCACTAAATTTCCTCATGGATAAAGAACGTTCATCTAATAACCGCCTTAACAACGAACCAAGTATATTATGTTTCTCTTCTTTAGACATATTTGATATTCCTTTCTAACTATTTATCAAAATAGCATTATGAAAAACTAAAAAGGCGCTATTACAATTTACGATAAACCAACGTTGATTTTTTGTCAACAAAAATCAACGTTGGTCATTTTCATTAGTATCTTTTTACGAAAATTCAAAGATATAATTAGATTCTCAATAGATTTGTAGAAATTTCTTGCTCCTATCGTTGGCATATTTGGCCCAAAATATATCGAGCTCCTCCCTATACATTTCCTCTGAAAACCTGTGGCATCTGTCCGAGGCTTTAACTTTATTCACTCAGGGTTTTAACCTCTCCTGAATGAAGTTAAAAGAATGCAGTAACAGCAATCACTAAGATAATTGCCCCGCTTATGACCGTTCCAAATTGTCCGACTGTAAATGAACCAATCCGAACGTTTGCCAGCCTCGCTCCTAATTTTACTCCGGCCCAAACGCTGATAAAGCTTCCTATCGCTGCGGTTATAGAAATGGCTAAAGGTGAAAGACCGAGTAAACCTGCACCGAGCCCGTTGGTAAGCGCATTTGCAGATAAAGCAACGCCTAAGATAACCGATTCTCCCCAGCTGATTTCTCCGGACTGATCTGTGTCAGCCGACTCTGGGTTCTTTAGTAATCCTTTTAACGATTTTGATTGTTCTTTATGCTTCTCCATTCCTTTTGAAGGAACTCTTTTTCTAGGAGCAGCCAATAAAATAATTCTAATTCCGATAACGAACAGCAAGAATGAGCCCAAAATAATAGGGAGCATTCCAGGAAGGATATTTGAAAGCCACAGTCCGAAAGAAATTCCTGCCATACTAAAAAGAAAGCATATGACAGCAATCATAAAATTTGGTCCCATTCGAATGTTTATTTTTCGAATACCATAAGAAATCCCTACACCTAAATTATCAATACTTGACGATACAGCAAAAGCTGTAATAATTAGCCACATTGTCCATGTTGTCATTTAAGCAACAACCCCTTTTGTTTTCGGTTATTTTATTACTAAAATACAATACATGTGCTTTTCCAATATTGAAATAATGTCAACGATAAAAAGAAGTGCATTTTCATCATGCACTTCTTTCGAGGTTATTCTGCCATTGGCTTTAATATTTCATACACATACGGATTCTCAGGCTGCTCCACCTTTTCTACATGGCTTATTTGCAAATATGGAAGTTCGCTGTCTTGGAAATGAGTTGTTGATAAAGTGCCTGTAACTTTCACCCATTCATCCTCTTTTACATTTTGGGCGTTCTCCATCGTCGAAAAAATGCCGTACACTACAGCGTCAGCAACGCAACACGAAATTCCAAACCTTGCTATGACTAATTGATTCTCTTTAAACTCAGGTTCTTTATATACAAACCCCGTGACTTCCACTTCCTTACCTACAAACAAATGCTGCTGATCATAAAAAATATCCAAGATTGCAACATATCGATCGTCATCTACAAATATTTTTTCACTGTTTAGAAGCTCCGACTTCAATTTTTCCTCATCATCTGTTGTCATGATTTGTCCATAAGTAAAATCATCTTTTTCCTCTCCCTCAATTGTACTGTTGAACTCTTCTTCTATTTTCTTATCAAGATTTTTCATGTAAGCATCTGGATCCTCCAAATACTGTTCTGCAAGTGAGGTATCAGGACGGTCATAATCAGACTTTCGTGGCTCCGAATATTCCCCGGAACCATACTTAACTCCTCTTTTGGCAACAACGGAACTGTCCAAAACATTATTCGGAAACAACATTCCAGAAATAACTGGTAAAATAAATAATGCATATATAAAAATTGACTGAAAAAATGATCCGTTTTGATTGTGGTCAAAACCACAATTGCAATATAGATCTTCGATGTTATCCGAACCGCTTCTCCAAACTTGCATAACTCCCAATATGAATAAAACAGCTATTGAGAAATATGAAAATGGAACCATTTTAGGCGCAATGAAATGCCGGATATCTCCTGTCATGATCAGTTTAAAAATCAAGAGGAAAAAACCGATTAAAATGATTCCCCTCAGCATGGCATGGAAACTATAATCATGTGCTCTATTCATACGTGCACCTCACAAAAACAAGTATTGATAGCCTAATATAATCACATAAACTGTTACTGTCACAATGACAATAAAAATAATGACAAATTTAGATCGAAAAAAAGCAAACAGCATAAACGTATTTTTTAAATCAAGTATAGGACCATATACTAAAAAGGCCAGTAGCGACCCTGCAGAAAATGTATGTGCAAACGAAGATGCAACAAAAGCATCCGCTTCTGAACAAAGAGATAATATGTAGGCAAAGCCCATCATAATTAATGGAGACGTTGATTCACTGCCACCTAAACTGATTAATACATTTCTATCAAACATTGATTGAAACAAGCTGGCAATAACCGCACCAATAATTAAATATTTTCCCATATCAAAAAGCTCATCGCTTGCATGGTAAAAGGTTGACTTCAGTTTGTTTGAGTTTTTCGTTGTCACCTCCGGCTGATAAATCAGTTCAGTAGTATTCCACTTTAATTGATCACTATTCCGAAAAATGACGTACGTCATGCCGCCAATAATGATTGCTAGCAGGAATGATAAGCCCATCCTGGCATAAGCAATACTTGGAGTTGTCTGAAATGCATAATAAGTAGATGCAAACACAATTGGGTTTAATATGGGGGCTCCGACAATAAATATTACTCCTAGATGCAAAGGCATTCCTTTTTTGATTAACCTTCTCACAACTGGAATGATCGCACATTCACAAACAGGAAAAATCGCACTTACGATTGCTGCTGGAACAATGGCTACAATCGGATTTTTTGGGATAAACCGTTGCACAGTCTCTTCCGCTACATAGGTTTGAATCAATGCCGATACAAAAACACCTAGTAATACGAATGGCAAAGCTTCCAATATGATACTTAAAAAAATGGTATTTACATTTAACAATCCCATGGGAATGAAATCTTGAACTTGCGTGTAATCTGCAAACAAAAACAAATAAAGTAATATCCCCATTAGCAGTAGGCTGATCCCTTGCTTCAACCAAATCATTCCATGACTCATATTTGTTACTCCATTCTAATTAGATTCATACCAAAAATACTAGTGACAGAATTGTTTCCATTCATTGTTAATTTGTTCAACATCTATACCAACTCCAATAAGAATGATCACCGGTTTTCGATCAGTTAAGTCAGGTACTGGAACAAGTACAGTTTTCCCCGAGGCATACTGAAAACTGTAAAGTCGATCAGATCCTTTTACGTTAACAAAGCCTTTTCCCCGCAACACATTGGAAGGCAGCTGTCTAAGCCACTTTGCAAATAATTTTTGTTTAATTGGAGGCAGTTCTTCAAGCTTGATGGCCTGAACAGTGGAATGATGATGGTGCTCGGCTTCCGAATTTTCTTTCCCAATCAAGTAGGATTGAATTCGTTTTTCAAACAGTTGATCCATAGGCACTTCCCCATATCGACTTTCCACTAACTCTTTTTTATCTCCGGTAATCTTCCTAATCTTTTGTTTTACTTTCTGAATATGTCCATCAGGTATTAGATCCGTCTTGTTTAATATCAAAAGACTTCCGCATACCATTTGTTCTCTTAAAAGATTTCGGACTTCAGCTGAACTCGAAAAAACACTTTGATAATCTAAATAATTGTTGGCATCTAAAACAGTAATAACAGACATTAATTCAAACTGATCAATATAGGGGTTACTCAAAAGTACTTCTTGTATTTCCAACGGATTGGCAACACCCGTCCCTTCAATAAATAAAATATCCAATGGCTGATTTTCCACTAACAAAATCAACTCATCCATTGTTTCTTTTAAATCATCTTGAATAGTGCAGCAAATACAACCATTGAGAAGCTCAAACACCCTCTTACCTTTGAACAAATGACTTTCTACATTGCTATCTCCTAACTCATTTAAGATAATACCTGGCTGAAGTCCCAGTTCCTTACAATGCTCAAGCATATGTAACAAAACAGTCGTTTTACCGCTTCCAAGAAACCCGCTTAATACATATACCGGAATCCGGTGATTATTATTCATTTTTGTCTCTCCTTCTTTTCTTATTTTTGTACTATATTGAAGTCTCCATAGACATTTGGATCGCCACTAATAACAGACACCCTCATGAGTTGTTTTTTGTTTTCACATTCAAATCCCCCTCCACAATCACTATCGAGATTATTAAAAGCAATAAGGAAAAAAATTAATAAAATTATTCCCTTGCTATCTTGGTTTTTTTATTATAACATACAAATCGTAATGATTACGATTTAGAAAGAGGAGGAATTTGATGACTAAAATACCTGTCACCGTTTTGAGCGGCTATTTAGGAGCAGGAAAAACAACTTTATTGAATCATATCTTACATAACAGGGATGGTCTCCGTGTCGCGGTGATTGTCAACGATATGAGCGAAGTGAATATCGACGCGGATCTGATACATTCTGGAGGTTTTAGGAGAACAGAAGAAAAGCTCGTGGAGCTGCAAAATGGCTGCATTTGTTGCACATTGAGGGAAGATTTAATGATCGAGGTTGAGAAGTTGGTGGATTCTGGAAACATTGATTATATCGTGATTGAATCAACTGGTATCAGTGAGCCGATACCAGTCGCTCAAACATTTACGTATATTGATGAAGAACTGAATATAGATTTAACAAAAAAATGCCGGCTAGATACAATGGTCACTGTCGTAAATGCCCATCAATTTTGGTCAGATTTTTCTTCTGGTGAAAGTTTGTTGGACCGCAATCACGGAACCGACGAGTCTGATGACAGAGACGTTGTAGATTTATTGATTGATCAAATTGAATTTGCCAATGTCATCGTTTTAAATAAAACAGACCTTCTTGATAAAACTGATATAGAACAAATGGCCCTTATTCTGCAATCATTAAATCCTGAGGCAAAAATCATTCAAACATCTTATGGTTCAGTCCCATTAAATGAACTTTTAAATACTCAAATGTTTGATTTTGAAAAGGCAAGCCAATCCGCTGGATGGATAAAAGAACTGAATGAAGAACATGTTCCTGAAACTGAAGAATATGGAATCTCCTCCTTCGTATATCGCAGAAGGCGCCCTTTTCATCCTGAGCGTTTTTATAAATGGCTTGAATATTGGCCAGCAGAGGTAGTTCGATCAAAAGGATTCTTTTGGCTTGCAACTAGAAACGATATGGCAGGACTTGTGTCACAGGCAGGAACTTCCATCACAATACAATTAGCAGGATATTGGGTAGCATCCCTTCCAGAAGATGAGCGCAGAATCATGCTAAGAGAAGACAGTAAATTATTGGACGGATGGGACGACATCTATGGTGATCGGATGACAGAAATCGCTTTTATCGGGATTGATATGGCGAAGGATCAAATTGAAAAGCAACTTGATGATTGCTTATTGACGCCAAATGAGATGAATGAAAACGGGGAATCGTTTATAGACCCCTTCCCTTCTTTTTCGACAGTATATTAATATGTCTTTTAAATCATAATGATTACGATTATCATGGTATTTGCTAGAAAGGAATTGACTAATGAGAACTAAAACCATCTTTTTTACATTTGTTTTAATCTTAGCGATATTTATGAGTGGCTGTCATAAGAGTTCACCAGCCGAATCCAATAAGACAATGAATGAGAATACGAATGGGGCCCTTAAAGTATATACAACGATCTTTCCGATAGAAGACTTTACAAAGAAAATTGGTGGAAAATATGTTGATGTTAAGAGTGTATATCCTGTCGGTGCTGATGCCCATACATTTGAACCAACCTTAAAAATGATGATGAATATAGCCGATGCAGACTTATTTATTTATAATGGTGCTGGGTTTGAGACGTTTATTGATAAAGCAGAGAAAACTGTCTCCAATGAAAAGGTAAAAATGGTGGAGGCCTCCAATGGTATTGAGTTATTGAGCGGGGATGAGCACGATCATGAGGACCATAGTGAGGCTGAGCATGAGAACCATGATCATGACGCTCACACGGAGGACGATGATGAACACGATGCTCACACAGAAAATGAGCACAATGCTCATGACCATCACCATGATCAAGACCCCCATGTTTGGCTAGATCCCATTCATGCAATTAAAATGGCTGAAAATATTAAAGAAGCATTATCAGAAGCAATGCCCTCTGCCAAAGAGGAGTTCGAACAGAATTTTCAAGACTTGAAGCAGAAACTTGAACAACTTGATGTTGATTTGAGTGAAGTAATAGAAGCAGCCGAACATAAAGACTTGCTAGTTTCACATGCTTCATATGGATATTGGGAACACCGTTATGGCATTAACCAAATCAGTATAACAGGGTTAAGTCCAGAAAATGAGCCTTCACAAAAACATTTGCAAACTATTATTGAGACAGCGAAGAAGCATCATCTTCACTACATTATTTATGATCAGGTTCCTTCTGCTAAAGTAGTGAATACGGTCCAAAAAGAAACTGGAACCAAACCTATTGCTTTACACAACCTGGAATATATTACAGAGGATGACAATTCAAAAAAAGAGGATTATTTCAGTCTCATGAATAAGAATATAGACACACTAAAAATAGTGCTGGAAAATTAATAAAATATGAGGCTGTTCTCTATGACAGCCTCATGTAAAAGATTTTCTAAATCCTTTAATCAATTTTTGAAAAATAGGGTCAAGAAAACGTCGTTGCGACATAACTACAACTGTAATAATCAATGCGATGATTGCACCAGTAGTAACATCCAAAGGATAATGGACACCAATATATATTCTTGAAAGTGCCATGAAAATCGCTAGAATTAACAAGATACTTCCAATCTTTTTTCGATAGAAAAATAGTGCCCACGTCATTGCAAACGCCCCTGCAGAATGATTGCTCGGAAATGAAGGATCTGCGCTCGTTTTATGACTTAATAAATGGACCGAATGTGTAACGAAAGGCCGTGGACGAAAATACATCAATTCAATTGCCTTGTTCATTCCCATGACAATGATCGTAATTGTTAATACATACATGACGATTTTTCGATTTTCTATCATTCTTCCTGACTTTGAAAACCATAGCCATGCGAGCACAAGCCCAAATAATATTGGACCAAATTTTGAGAATAACATCACCGTTTGATCAAGAACGTCGTTTTTCCCTGCAAATTGATTGATCATTTCAAATAACTTGTAGTCAAAGTTCATCTTAAAACTTCCTTTATGACAAATTGAAATTACATTATAGCATATTGCAAGAAAACGAATCTTTGGTTTTTTTATGGAAAAAGTCACACGATGGAATTAAATTCTGGGGAAATAGGTGAACTTAAACAAAATGCGGAGAACACACACAAAGCTATTTTCAATAAATATATGAATAGTACAGAAAAAAAGAGAGAAATTAGCCTGTTTTGCAGTGATTTTCCATACTATTTTCTATGGCTGAAAAATATCCTGCAACCATTTTACCTTTACTAAAAAAGCACCCCGAAGGATGCCTTATAGACCTAATAATTCTTTTTTCTTTAGTGCAAATTCTTCTTCTGTAATCACACCTTGATCAAGTAACTTTTTATATTCTAGTATTTTGTCAATCTCACTAGTTTGAGTATTTTTTTTGTTTTGCTCTCTATTACAAATTAGCTGCAACATCGAGATGCATTCTTGTACATGACCATAAGCGATGCGGTATGTAGTGCTGTCTGTTTTTATTTTTTTGTTCAAAAACGTTATGTAGACAGCTGGTTGAGCAGTGTCGTTAACTGTCAATTTCACTTTCAAATTTGTACAGTATGCTATATTTTTCTTTTTCCCAGTCACTGCACCTACAACGGCACCTGTTTCGCCAAATAAAGCTCCCCCAACCAATGACCTGCCTAAACCACCTCTCGTTATTGTTTCACCGTCTTCTAACAGTTCGAAACTGATAATGTCACTATAGTTAAAAAGATAAGATTTAGTAGGTGTTGGGATAAGGAGTTGTTCTTTCTCGTCATCAAAATAAACCGCTACCCCTATTTTTTTGGTTGCATTGATTTTTAAATCTTCCTTGTTTTTACCTAAACCTGTCATTGCTTTTAAAAAATCATCCGAAGTTAGCTTTTTAATCCCTAAAAATTGTTTTGGAGTAAGTAGCGCCTCTCTAAAACAACCATCACACACAACTCCCTCGTTTGCGATTTTACGTCGATATAAAACAACCGCATTTCCCCCACAAACTGCACATACTTTGGCCATTTCCACCATTCCTTTATTTTAATTGGTTATTAATGATTATAATGGAAAGGACTTCTATTTACATGATAAATGTATAAGGAACAGGGATTTACACCCTACACAATCTGGATGATCTAACTTCATTACTGCCACGTTACTATCTTCAGCATTGTTTTTAAGTTAGATTGTACATCGAAGTGCAGTGGATGATGGATGTATTTTTGCCAATATTACTCTTCAATGTATCTTCATGCACCTGAATATTCTTCACCATTGCCTCTGGTATCAATTCGAACATGGAGGAAGTGTTTTTGCTGAGTGAATCATGTTTTCTTCTCCAACATACACTCCCACATGATGTACCCTTACTCTCCTTCTTCATATGCGAAATCAAAAACACGCAAATCAATGCCAAAATGAGAAGGCGTCATTTTCTTTAAGCAACATAATCTATCTTTTCCTTTTCACTCCCAAACCAGAATCTCCTGAAACCTGTATTGTATTTCCTTCATATATTATACCTTCAAATGGCTCCTCCTTGATCCACAAAGGCGCATCCAAATCAATATTTGTTATATTTGGATGCGCGATTGCTAGATGGACTGCCGCCGCAACACTGACACTCGATTCCATCATGCTGCCAATCATGCATTCTATTTCCGCCGCTTCTGCCATGTCGGCAATTTGAAGCGCTCGGCGAATACCTCCAGTTTTCATCAGCTTGATGTTAAAGTAGTCCACTGCCTGTTCTGATAACAATTTCATAGCGTCTCTAGGAGAAAACAGACTTTCATCAGCCATTATCGGCGTTTGGACATTTCTTTTAATCTCTTTTAATCCAGTGATATTATGAGCTCTTACAGGCTGTTCCACAAGTTCTATATTTAACCTGTCTTTTTCCCACTCCCTTATCACTTCAACAGACTGCTTGACGCTCCATCCTTGATTGGCATCTACACGAAGGGTCACATTATTCCCAACTGCCTCGCGAATGGCCGAAATTCTTTCAATATCTTTCTTCCAGTCTTTTCCGGCCTTAATTTTAATGATTGAAAATCCATTATTCACAATCTGCTTGGCCTCAGTGACCATTTTTTCCGCTTCACCGATGCTGATAGTCATATCATTCATCAGCTCATTCGTTTTACCGCCTAAGAACTGATATAAAGGTATGTTCCAATACTTACAAAGCGTGTCATAGATTGCTATTTCGACAGCAGCCTTTGCACTTGTATTGCCGACACAACTTTGTTGCACGATGCTCGAAAGTTGGTTTAGTTGGGTAATAGGCTTCCCGAGTAATTGAGGAGTAATGACCGATTGAATGATCTCCTTTATTCCTTCTGTTGAATCACCGGTGATTGCCACAGTCGGAGCTGCGGCACCCATTCCAACTACCCCATTCTCTAATCGAAGCATAACTATTACATTTTCTATTTCATTTGCTGTCCTTAGCGCTGTTTTGAATGGCTTGATTAACGGCAATTTTTCTATTGAAACATCTATTGATTGAATGTTCATCATTGTAACCTTCCCTTATAATGTTGATAAAATATAAGATGTCAAAATTCCATAATACGTTCCGAGCAAGCTTCCAAGAACGGCCATCAAAATCCCGACTGGAATCAGTATTCTATTGAATGATCCTGCCAAAATAGGCGCAGATGCCACGCCGCCGATATTCGCCAGCGAAGCCACTCCCATCGTAAATAAATCGAGCTTGAAAACTTTTGCCAGGATGACCATGATCAATCCATGGAAGAACATAATCATGAAACCAGATAAAATATAAACTGGCGCTTGGAACAATTGAGAGAAGTCAGCATGTGATGCAATCAACCCAATGATGATATAAAGCATGACTTTTGATATCTCCATGGAACCTGGCAATTTTCCAATTTTGGTGACGGCTAAAACAAGACCGACAACGGAGGCTATAATGATTGTCCAAGTTGTCGCATTGACAGCAGCACCAAGTTCAGGCAATCTTTCGCCAATCTTTGTCGCCAAGACAGAAACCATCAAACTGAGTCCAAGGAAGCCAATTAATTCTACAAAACCGATCGGTTCCTGCTTTTCCTCCTCTGCCTCTAACTGTGCAGTCACTTCATCAATATAAGTAGTATCCGCTTTTGTCCATTTATTAAATTTCGAAGCAAGAGGTACAAGCCAGAATAAAAACATGACCCATACTGAGTAATTAACAGTATCCATAATCAGCGCATAGCCAAAAATGTTTTCCGGTACATCCAATATCCCCTGTAAAATCACCATATTAGCTGATCCGCCTGTCCAGCTTGCGCTCAACGCCGAAAAAGCTTTCCACGTATCAGGAGCATAAAAGCCCTTCAGAAGTGCGTAGGTGATCGTGAATCCTCCTACAATACTGATTGATGCGGCAAAGAAAGTCAGCAGCATTTTCGGCCCTAACCTAAAGATTTTTCTGAGATCACAATGAAGCAGCATTAACATGAGCATAGCTGGAAGCAAAAGTCCACGCACAGTTGAGTAAGCATTTTCAACTGATTCGCTTGACGAAAAAAGCCCGAAGGTTTTCATTAAAGCGGCACCAATATAGATGAGTACGATACCCGGTACATATTTAAAGAACTTGCCTCCGATCTTTTTTTCTGCAACCGCGACAGCGGCGGTAAACGCCAATAAAAAACATACAAATATAATGCCATCCTGAATCATATTCAAATCCTCCTTATATTTTAAAAATCAAAAAAATCCAGCCATTAGGAAATAAACTCCCTAACAGCTGGATTTCAATTGCGAATAACAAATGAAGCAGCTAACTATCTATAATTTGGGTATATTTAATATGCGCATTTTTAAAGGCAACAATGATGGCCTTTTGAGAAGAACCGAAATATCTCTTTTCTATCTCTTGTATGACACTTTCTGGCTTATTCATTGATTTTCCCTTGAATATAGACTGGACAAATTTGGATGTAAGCGCAATTGTTGAAGAGCACTCTGCCTCCAATATTTCATGACTGTCCCGATCTATGACAAAACCGATGAAAAATGTATTAAACTTTTGTGTAATGGGATTGTTTGAAGCTGTCTTACTATCACCAATGATATAAACAGTATGATCTGGAAACACTGTCGATCCTCCTGCAGCCAGATAACGTGCGGGGCACCTGCACGTATTAAGTACAAATGTTCATCACATTATCGACGATATGTTTATATTAATACAAACGTTTTCATTTTGCAATCATTTATTTTCTATCAAATTAACAGTATTATTTTGTATCTCTTTATGAAACCCTACTTGCTCTTTTCAAATTTAAGGATGCGTTACTTTTCCTAAATAAACTAATAAGAATGGTCACAATTAGATTCATTACTAAGGCAATGACTCCCGTACTAATATCGTTAATAACATGAGGAACACCCGGCCAGAAAGTTGCAAGTTTCACACCTGTGATAGTTATATAGGCTACAACCACCACTCCTGTAATTATTCCCGCTATAGCTCCCGCTTTATTGATATAATTCTTTTTAGATAATGTGAAAAACAATGCCGGAGCTAACTGTGTTATGAGGCTGTACGACATGATATTTAAAATGGCCAAGGCTTCTCCACCTGTAATCGTTACAATTAGCGCGATAATGGATAGGCTAATAATAATGATTCTTGACACAATTAATAGTTGTTGTTCAGAAGCTTTTGGCACTATAACTTTGTAGAAGCTGTTTGTTAACCCAACAGATGCAGCCATAAGCATAACGGAAGCGGGAACTAAAGCTGTTAGTAATCCAGCTGCGCCGATAATCCCGATGATCCATGGATCAAAGGTTTCTATCGATAATCTTAATAGAGAAAGGTCTCCATCAGCTCCTTGCAGCCCCGGGATTTGCACAATTGCTGAAAAACCAATAAAGAATATAAAAAGTAATAATAGTGTATATAAAGGTAACACAATTGCATTTTTTCTTAGTGTTTTTTCCCCTTTAGAAGATAAAACGACCATGAATGTTTGTGGCAATAAATAAAAGCCAATTGCATTTAATAATACTGTAGAGATAAACCAAGATTGGCTTAACCCTTGATCAGCTAATGTTAACATTTCAGGCTTAACCGATTGAACAGACTCAAACATCGGTTTAATTCCGCCAAAGTAATGAAAAGGAATATACAAACCTAAAAATATAACAACTACCAAAATCAAGAAATCTTTTATAATAGCAGTCCAAGCTGACCCATGTATCCCTGATATCATAACATAGGTAGTCACTACAGCTGTACCTATGACGCTTGCCGCTACAGGAGGAATCACTCCGTAAGATGCTTCTGAAACAATGATCCCTAATCCTTTCAGTTGGATAGATATATATGGCACAAGGGCTAAACTTCCTAAAACGGCAACAATCATGCCCATTGCTTTACTGTTGAACTTCGCAGCAAAATAGTCTGGTTGAGAAATAATCGAGTTATCCTTAGCATACCTCCATATTTTTGGAACTAACCAATAAGATAAAACATACGCTAAGAAAATGTAAGCCGGGACGTAGTAAGCGGCTGCCCCTTTTGAATAGGCCCACCCACTTCCACCTAAAAATGTGAAAGTTGTGTAAATTTCACCGGCTATCAAAAGGAAAACGAACAATGTTCCGAAGCCACGGCCGCCTACAGCAAATTGCTCCATATCCATATCCTTCCCTCGTCTTGCTCGAATCCCTAAATATAAAGCTAATAGAAGAGAGGCGAATATAATGACTAATGCTGTGTTCATTCAACATCGTTCCTTTGATTATCAGGATCAAATTTATAAACAACTGTTAAAATAATAGAAGCTAAAACCATCCAAAATGCAATCCAAAATAAAAGAAATGGCAGGCCCAATACATATGGTTCTATTTTATTTGCATAAGGCAAGAAGCCTAACATTCCAATAAAAGGAATCCAAAGCAAGAGTTTAATAGATTTCATAAGAGAACCTCCCTTAAATTCGCCGCAAGATTTGAAAGTTCATTAATTTAAAGCGCTTTCAATTATTTCGGATTACGTTTGTAGTGCTAGAACCGTTTCCAAGAGAACGTTTGCTCCCTTTTCGCAATCTTCCCAAGAAGTGAGCTCATCTTCATCATGGCTTTTTCCGTTAACACTTGGAACAAAAATCATTGCCGTTGGAATGAAGCTCGCGACGAATTGCGCATCATGCCCAGCACCGCTCACCATTCTTTTATATGAATACCCTAATGACTTGCTCGATTGTTCTACCAAATTGCAAATGTCCCTGTCGAACCAAACTGTGTCTCGATCCCATAACTTAGTTGTTTTAATTTCACATCCCTCTTTAACATTTGAATGTGTTAATCCTTGAATAATTTCCTCAACTTTTTTAATAACGCCGGGATTTTTATGTCTTGCTTCCAGAGAAAATACAATTTTATTCGGAATAACCGTTGGAATGTTCGGAAATATATTCATTCTTCCAATCGTATACACCAATTCCTTATCAAGTGCACTTAATTTTTGACGTACTTCGGTAATTATGTTGTTTGTCGCAAAGAGAGCATCTTTTCTCATATCCATTGGAGTTGTGCCGGCATGGTCGGATTCTCCTGTAATTTCAATATCATAGCAAACCATTCCTACTACACACTCAACAACTCCAATTGCTACCCCTTCCTGATCGAGAACTGGTCCCTGTTCAATATGCAACTCTAAAAATGCCGTACCTTCCTGTAACCTCATCTCCTGCTCGCCAGCATAACCGATAGACTGCAATGCATCACCGAAAGTGATGCCATCCACATCTGTTTGTTGGAGCATCTTTGTTTTTTCAAACTTACCTGATAGAACGCCAGAAGCCATTAATGCAGGTTCAAATCTCGCCCCTTCTTCATTTGTAAAATTAACAACTGTAATCGGTTTTCTTGTTTTAATCTCATTCTCTATTAATGTGCGAACTACTTCTAAACCAGCTACGACACCTAAAACACCATCAAAGCGACCGCCTTTTTTAACAGAGTCCATATGTGAACCAATGACAATAGGTGGGTTATTTTCCATTCCTTCTAATGTTGCATATATATTTCCCATGTCATCAACCTTTATTGACATGCCTAGCTCTTCACAGCTGGAACAAAAATAATCCCTAACTAAACGATCTTCTTCAGACAACGCTAAACGTGTGACCCCATTATTTATAGTACGTCCAAAATCCGCGAATTTTTCAAGTGTATCTTTTAAACGATTTCCATTAATTAATACTTTTTGTTGTTTCATTTTACACTCATTCCTTTTTTAAAAATTACGATGTGATTTTGGTTCGATTTTCACATGAGATATAAGTGATATGAAGAACATTAACTATCAATCCCACTCATGTTCACGTTTACGATGTGATTAATTTACTTATCAATTTTCCTTCTGAATCGTTTTCGTCCACCTTGTTCCAAGTTGTTTGCTTTCACTAAAACCATTCCAATCACAATCTCAGTAATGACGATACAATATCAGCCTGCATCCTCCCTTTCTATCAAAATGCTTCTTTAAAAATTTTGCTGCATAGCCTTCCATAAAATATTCAAGAGATTTAACAATAAATTTCATTTCTTACTAATATTGTATTATTTCTTTAAATAGCTTTCATTAGACATACTGTTAATAATATTCTGTTTATTATTTACGCTATTAGACAAAATGTTCATTTTTTCAATTTTAATATGAAAGTAGCCTCCCTAACTCGAATTTCACCTATTTTTACCAAACAGAAATCGGCTGGCATGAGTCCGGTGAATACCGTCTGCATGCCAGCCGATTGAAAAGAATAACAGGCGCGACAATGTTATTTAGCACACGCTATTATAACGTTTCCTTCCACTTTTTCCTGAATAAAAAATTGACGACACACGAAGCAAGAAAAATGAGAATTAATAGGGTTCCAATGAAAGGATACTTCAGTTTAAAGGCAAATACAACGAAGACTGCCAAACTGATGGATATGAACCAGCCAAATGCCTGAGTGGCAATATAAAAAGTCTTCTCCAAGAGGACTGCACCTCCTATTCATGATAAAAATACAAATTCAGTACTACTTCCACTTTGACCAGCGAACACTTCCAAACGGGCGTCAATCCGCTCTTTCAATTCCGGAACGTGTGAGATAATGCCCACAAGCCTTCCGCTGCTCTGGATTTCCATTAACGCCTCAATAGCCTGATCCAAGGATTCTGAATCTAGTGTGCCAAACCCTTCATCGATGAACATCGTTTCAAGCGAGACACCCCCTGCATGCTCCTGCACGACATCCGACAGTCCAAGCGCAAGCGAAAGCGCCGCCTTAAAGCTTTCTCCGCCTGATAAGGTTTTAACATGGCGTTCCTGGCCAGTATATTGGTCAAACACAAGCAGCTCCAACCCGCTTTGAACATTCCCCTTTGATCGTTCTTTCTTTCTCAAAAGCTGATAGCGCCCACTTGTCATTTTTAGCAGCCTTCCATTAGCTGCTGCTAAAATATCATCCAAAAACGATGCTAATACAAATCGTTCAAATGTAAGCTTATATGTATTTTGCCCTCTTGTTATATCGGATAAATGTCCAATCAGTTCATATTGTTTCTCTAATTCTTTAATCTGTAAATTCAACTGCTGGACATCCAATTGAATACTTTTGTTTTTATCTATGTTCATCTTCAGATTGGAGAACTGGTTATTCATGGACGAAAGTATTTTTTCCTGTTCCCTGAATTCCTCATTCAATTGATCCATATTCGGCCGTTCAATTCCCTTTAAACGTTCTTCATAATCCTTTAGACGATCTGTAACAGAGCGGTATTCTTCACCATAAGCCCTGATTTCTTCTTCAGAAGTTTGAATCCAAGCAGAATCTTTTTTAGACTCAGCATATTCACCGTAATTAGTAAATCCTTCTTGGTGGAGCTGATGTAAAAACTTCTCCCGTTCAATATTTAATGAGCTATTTAGCTTTTCAATTTCTTCTTCTAAATTCTTCATGGCCACTTTATGAGCTGCCAGCTGTTGACTCAGTTTAGAACAAGCATCCTGAGCCTGTTTATAAGTATCATCCAGTTGTTTGATTTCTTTCTGTAGTACCGACAATCTACTTTCGTATTGTTCTTTCGTTTCAATGCCTTCAGGAAGGTTAAGTGCAAGGCTTTGAAGAGCTGCTTTTATTTCCACATATTGATGGGTAGTTTCCCGTTCCTTCTCTAAGGTTTCGTCCATCTTAGCTGAAAGATCTTTTAGTCTCTTAGAAAGCTGTGTTATTTCGGCATCTTTTTCGGGAATTTTATTTGTTTTCAATTCATTGCTTTTCAGTTCAAAGGAGAATTCTTGTTGCTTCTCTTGAAGCTTTCTCAAATGGAGAGCCGCATCCTCCAGATTTACATCCGGCAGCAGCCCTTTTGTTGCATCAAACTTGTCCAATACTGTTTTCTCACATAGCTCCAAGTCTGCTTTTGCCTTCATCCATTCTTGCCGAATTTCATCCAACTGCTCTTCTAGTATACGCGCATCTTTTTTTGCTGCTTCAAAGTCTTCTTCGCTCACATAATCTCCTGATGCATGGGCCGGCGACGGATGTTCAGCTGAACCGCAAACAGGACATGGACAGCCAATTTCAAGCTTTCCAGCTAAAATTGCCGCGTGTCCCGACAACCATTTTTCTTCGATATGCTTAAGTGTTTTCAACGCGTCCTCCACTTTCGCATTCGTGAGCTGCAGTTCTTTGTCTCGTTGAACGAACAATTTATTTGCGGCTTGCTTTTTTTCTATTGAAACCGCCAATTGATGAAGATAATCAATTGCTTGTTCAGCACGGAACTTTTCCTCTTTTAGCATAATATTTTTATCTTGAAGTTGTCTTAGTCGGCTCAACTCTTCCTGCTGTTTCTCGATCAAGTCTCTCCATTCAGTCGTTTGTTCCTTTTGTTTATCCAGCATTTTACGATAATCTTTCGCTTCTAGCTCCAATCGTTCAAGATCAGCTTTTCGGCTGGAAAATGAAAGGACATCCTCTCGCAGACTTTCCAGTCGTGACATTTCCACATGAAGTTCTTCCCGTATACCCCTTCTATCTTCTTCTAGCTTCAGGTTTTTATCTGCCTTTATTTTCTCTTTTTCAGTAAAAACTAAGTCCTCTTCTACCTTTCTTTTCCTTGATGCCTTGTCATCGATATCTTTTTTTAACCGCTGGCATATATTCTCCTGATGAGCCAAATTATCTGCGCGTCTGGCAAAATCTACAGCTTTTCTTTTTTCCTCGATTGACGATTTTTTCCCATCCAACAAGGCTTTCTGCTTTTCTAAAGCATTGCGGTTATTCATTTCAATCAAAATATTTTCCGCTTCATCTACTTTCCTTTTTGCCTCATCTCGTTGTTTTTGCCTGATTTCTATTTCCTTTTCAAGCTCAGCCAAGCTTCGGTCCATGTCCTCAGTGATCTTCTGCACCAAGGGAAGGATGATTGTATCACTAGGTACCGGTTCGCCAAGGGCTGATTCCAGCTCATCATTTCCATTCGTAAAAATGTCCCTCAGCTTTTGGCCCCTTTGATTGATACCGCCCTCCACCTCATGTTTAAGCAATCCAGCCTTATCTTTGAGCATTACCTCTATTTTTTTATATTGTTCAGTGTGGAAAAGACGCTGCAGGATAACCTCTTTCTCTTTACTGTCAGATGTTAGCAGCTTCCGGAAATCACCTTGAGGAATCATTAAAATCTGCCGGAACTGGTTTGCGTCAAGCTGAATGATTTCTTTTATTTTTTCCTCCGTATCCCTTACGTTTGCTGCTAGCAGCTTTTTATTGCCAGACTCATCAACCAAGTACAGCTCAGCTTTTGCATTAACCGTTGTATAGCCATCCCCTCGCGCCTTTTTTCTTTCCTGCTGAGGGGATCGGCAAATGTAATAAACCTTATCCCTCAATTGAAATGTCAAAGACACTTCCGTAAGAAGATCATCCTTGGCAAAATGGCTGCGCAAATCTGCCCCATTCCGGTCCTCACCACTCGCTTTACCATAAATAGCAAAGCTGATTCCGTCAAAGATGGATGTTTTTCCAGCGCCCGTTTTTCCGGAAATGACAAACATTGTCCGGCTAGCCAATTGGGTAAAGTCAATAATCTCAATCCCTGCATAAGGGCCAAACGCCTGCATTTCCAATTTAAGCGGCCTCATACAAGGAGCACCTCCTTACGAACACTGTCAATTACCTCTTCCATCAGTTTCTGCTTTTGTTCGGTAAATTCGCTCGTTGTCATTTCCTTATAAAACTCAGAAAAAAGGTCCAGTTCTGTTTTTCTTTCGCTTTGAATAGAACGTAGTGCCTGTCTTTTCTTCAAGTCAATCGCTTCTATCTTTCTTTCCAAATGCAAGATGTTTGGATAGATAGCCCTCAGTTTATTGATCGGATCAATCAATGCGCCTTCATCGAAAAGAGTCACTTTCAAAAAATCGTCCAGCTTTTGACTTGTATAAAATGTCGGGTCAAGCAATTCATCTATGTAGCCTGAAATCTCTCTCATATCTTGAGGAGGTATTAGTGACTTCTCATTCATTGTCAATTGTCCGCTTGCGTCAATTTCTATGATTGAGATACTTTTTCGCTGTTTGACTTCTGAAAAAGAATATTTTAAAAGCGAACCGGAGTAACGAATCGTCTCATGCTTAATAGCATCTGGGCTATGTAGGTGGCCAAGTGCAGTATATGTAAAAGGGCTGAAACAATCTGAATCAACGCTGCCGGAACCCCCGACTGATAATATCCGTTCCGAGTCGGTCGTTTTTCCGCCTGTTACAAAGGCATGTCCTACAAGGACATTAGTAGCATTTGCATCCATTGTTTTCTCTATTTCCCAAGTAACCCTGCTCATCGCGTCATGGTGTGAATGAATGCTTGAATCTTGAAATACCTCTCGTACAACACCAGGCTCTGCATAGGGAACAAGATAAAAATGAACACCATTAATCCGAACAGGCTCAAAACAATCGGATAGTTTTCCATTCAAATAAAAGCCGCTGTGGCGGTACCAGGAAGAGCCAAATGCCAGACGTTCCGCGCTGTCATGGTTTCCGGAAATGGCAAGAACCGGAGTCCTCAGCTCCACATTGATTCTGAACAACACTTTTTCAAGTAGCTGTACAGCTTCTACTGGAGGCACAGAGCGATCATATAGATCCCCGGCGATGATAACAACGTCGGGTTTCTCCTCAGCAACGAGTTCGATAAATTGCTCTAGGACCGCTTCTTGCTGTTCTGTCATATAGATTCCATGAATAAGCTTGCCCAAATGCCAATCGGCAGTATGAATGATTTTCACCCTCATCACCCTATTTCCTCTAAATATCTACTATTATAGCAAATGATAGTCACAATCTCTTAAAAACAGCAAAAAAGCCGAGCAGAAAGAATCTGATCGACTTTTTGGAAGACTGCTATCTTTCCATCCTTTCCGGAAGGCTTTGGATGGATTGAACAACATCCTCCAGTTTCGTATCAATCCGGTACAATAAATAGAAAGTGACCAGTGCCGGAATTCCGACATCACTGATGAAGGGCAAAAACTCCTCCACTCTACCTTCCCTCCTCTCTGTCTAATCGGTAAAGGCCTGGACTTAGCCAAGCCTCATTCATTTAATCCAATGAGTATTCGGTAACCGTACGTTCGATTAGCCGAGCCGCTTTCATTTCTTCATATTTGTTTCCTTCACTATCAATAAATACTTCTGAGGCAATGATTGATTGCATAGCATTTTTCACATCTTCCGAGTTTACCGGTTCCTGTGGCTGCTCAATTGTGATCCTTGCCGTCTTATCGCCGCCCGTAATAAAATGTAATTCCAGTGTTTTCAATTTTATACCCCCTTTCCCTGTTTCTGGTGCTTATGCATCGATATCAAAGGTGTCATTTCGCTCAATCGCCCAGACTGCGTGTTCCGATAACCCGCTAATCGCTTGAGCAGCTTGATACAGCTGAGAAGCACTAGCATCACGATGGACGTTGTTAAATGTTTTGCTTTTATAAACCGGCTTATCCATCCCCTCAGTGATAATTTCAAATACCAGCCTCAGCTTTGATGTTTTCAAAAAAGCATTTGCCAAGTGTATCACCTCCTTCACATTCCATATACAGAAATAGATGCAGGAAGGACACCCTAAAGATATCAAATGCGCCTTGGCGTATTTGCCCCCAGATTTTAACAAGCTGTAGCTCGATACATTTCCTATGTAAATCTATGGTATCTGTCGGAGAGTTGACCCCCACTGAATGAAATACTATATGCTTACATCTCAACACATACAGAAGTGGGAGATTTCGCGGAATGACGTTAAAATGTTGATTTTAAAGAGCAACAGCTTGTCACCCGCTTTTTTTATTGGATATAATGTTGGTATGGCGAAATGCCGATTCAGGAGGGAAAGAAATGCTTGATGGTTGGTTTTTAATATTTATTCTTTTTTGGGTGGTCGTATTAATTAGCCTGTTCGCAATCGGCGGCTTTTTCATGTTTCGAAAGTTTTTAAAACGCCTTCCAAAAGAAGATGGAAAATCGGATATGGACTGGGAAGAGTACTATGTCCAAGAGACACAGAGCCTTTGGACAGACGAACAAAATAAATTGCTCGATGAACTGGTCAGTCCAGTGCCTGAGTTGTTCAGAGATGTGGCGAGGCAGAAAATCGCCGGAAAAATTGGGGAAGTTGCATTGGAGAAAAAAGTAAAGCGTCTAGATCTTGATACTATTATTAGAGGGTATATACTGGCCACGCCGAAGCGAGATCATAAATTCTTGCGCAAGAAAATGAATGAATTGAACATTGATATTTCTCCTTACGAACATCTATTCTGAGGCTTCCAATTCACGGAAGCCTTCGTCATTGGAAGGTGATTCTTGATGAATTATTTGGCTGTAGGCATTGGCGGAATGGCAGGTAGCGTTATCCGTTATATGATTAGCCTGGGCACAATGAATGTTGGAACCGCTGCTTTTCCCTACGGTACCTTTATAGCAAACATGCTCGGCTGTTTGATTCTGGGACTGTTAACCGGGCTGAATGAACAAAAGAAAATCATCCCCAAGCCGATCATGATTGGTTTAGGAACCGGTATGATTGGTTCATTGACAACGTTTTCGACCTTTGGTGTAGAAACAGTTCGGTTGTATGAAGCTTCCTCCATTTATATGGCAGGAATCTATGTGCTATTGAGTGCCGGAATAGGTTTGCTACTGGCTGGAGGCGGTTTTTATCTTGGGCAAAAGAGATCAGGAAAGGAAGTGACGAATGGTTGAATATCCTGCTTATTGCTATTGGTGGCTTTTTGGGGGCCATTACCAGATATTTTATTGCAAATAAATTTCCGCCTATAAAAGGCACTTTTCCTTCTGCCACTTTTTTTGTCAACCTAACCGGATCTTTTTTACTTGGTTTTTTAATGGGGATCATGCCTCCATCTAAATGGACCTTATTCCTCGGTATAGGATTTCTGGGCTCCTATACAACCTTCTCTACCTTTAAAGTTGAGTTGATTCGTCAATTTCAAGAAAAGAAATGGAAACCGGCACTAGCTTATATGCTTCTTAGCTATTTCGGCGGCATTCTGCTTGCATTTCTTGGCTTTTTATCAGGGCAGAATCTATAGCCGTTTTGGAATATCAGAAATTAATTACGGCTGCGCGAAGCTCTTTTTGTCCTCCATTATATGAAGTTGTACTGTTTGATTCTGTAAACAGAAATTCAATCGGGAAAATCGTCTAATTTCCCAAAATCTCTTGAGCCCTAGCTATCTTTAATAAGCCTACTACTAGATAAGCTTTTTGGTCCCTCTGAGATTTTCATCAAAAGCGCTTTTGCTCCCCACTAGTTCTTTATCCATATTGTCTGCAACAGGAATTGTCGAATGTCCACTATGCACCATTAATTCTTATGTTTTTTGGTGCTGATTCAATGCAATGTTCCTTTCACCTGGTCCCAAGGGCACATTATTCCTTATCCACATACTATATCAATTCGAGAAAGCTCCCCTGCATCTTCGAGTATAATCCCCCTAATTCTCATAGTAACCCAAATTTCTAAGAGTAGTAAAAAAATCCCCTCTAGGGGATTTTCAGAGTAAATCAAATAGACACAGATTGTTCCTGACTCAATTTCAAACGCAGCTTTTTATATTGCAAATACATGGTTAAACGCCAAGGGACAATCATGCCAAATGCCAATAGCCAAAATATTCCGCTTAACTCCCCTAGATTAACCGATTGGCTAAGAAAGGATTTTAAAAGCAATCGAATAAGCAAAAGACTAATCAATATGACCCCAAATGCTTTTGATCGTTTTAGGTAAATGGCTTCTTCCCGGAGTTCAAACTTGGAAGTTTTTATAAGCAGAATGGAAAACAGCATACCGACAATCACAGCCTCCAAAACTTCCATTGTTGTTACACGGAAGTAAGGATGGAGAAACATTAAAGCTCCTGTACTCATAAAAACTGGCGGTAGAAGGATTTTCTTCGGAGATACTGGTTTCTGAGATGCTTTCATGCGTACAAAAATGGCTAGAACCCCCATGCAAAGAGCGGCCACAGTAGAAATAATAATGCTCATGTCAGTCATCCCTTAAATTATGTTAGTTTTTACTCCCCAATTATATACTAAAACTGAAGTCTATCCAAAGTTTTTTTGTCAAGTTTCCACATAAAATATTCAGAATTAGTCGAAAAAAGGAGGATGTATTTTCAGAATAATGGTAGAAAAGTTGGATATATCTTTGCTATAATAAAAAAGACAAACATTTAAATTAAATATATAGGTGCAAGGAAGGGAAGAGTTTCAGGTGAGAGACTATTTGCGTGAGGAAATTGAGAAAAAGCGGGAAGAATTATTTGAAGTTACAAAAAGCACTAGCCTCACATCAAGATTAGCACTTCAATACAGCGAAGAACTAGATTTATTACTAAATCAATATGACAACATCGTTTCTCTTGATCTACAGCAAACCGCTAATTAACATAGAAAAAACCGGCTGACACAAGGTTCGCCGGTTTTTTTCGAGTTTATACAATTGTTTGATCCTCATGATTGACATATTTTTATACTAATATCATTTTGATTAACAGTTTTCAAACATACCGCCAAATTCATAGCCTACTCCTTGAGATTCCAATTTCCCTTCCTCATTTTAGAGGAAAAGCAAATCTCCCTTTTACCAATGCTCCTTGGCGTATTTGCGCCCTGACTTTATCAAGATTCGTTCGATTACAGTTCCGCTGAAAATCCGTGGCCTCGCCGCAGAATTTAACTTTATTCAGCTGGGGTTTGAAATATAATGCTTTATCTCACCACTTACAGTTAGTGGGAGACAAGTTAAAACAAGCTACTCCAATTGATAATTACAACAACGGCTCCTAAGATGAGCAGAATGATCGGCATCATCATATTTTTCACTGCATCTTTTATCTTAATATGTGTAATAATTGCCCCAAACATTGTTATGACAATCATGATTCCCCCTATAGTTGCTAGAGAGCCAATCCAAATCCCTACAATAACGATAACAGCGGAAGCTAATTCGAAAAATCCGGTAAACACCCTGAAGCCATCACTATAGCCAAAATATTCAAACCCTTTTTTCATTTGCTCCGAAGTGAATTTTTGAAAACCAAACATTAAAAATCCTAATCCTAATAATACTTGTAATACTATAGATAAAATCGGCATTTTAATAATCTCTCCTTAATTAATACCATATAATAATTCTTTATTTCGAGATATTATCCCTGCAAAACCGACCTAATTAAGCAAGTTTCCATTATATAAACTGATAAAACTATAAAATTACGGGACCTGCTAATTTTTCATTACCATTCTAAGCTTTCTAGCATCAATACAATATATTAAAATCCAGCTCCCGCTTAATTAAAGCTAACCGTCTTCACTAAACACTTCTTCATTGATTTACTCTATGTGCTTAAAATCATATGTTGCTTCTTTTATTCTACGTGCTTGTATATTGCAAACATTCTTTTGAAACTACTTATCCGCTAAAAAAATCCCTTATCAAATGCGTCTTAGTGTATTTGTTGCCCACGGATTTTATTGAGTCCCGCTCGATACTTTTTCGCTGAAAATCTGCGGCATCGCCAGAGGCTTTAACTTTATTCAATCGGGGTTTGACCTCACTGAATGGAATACCAATGTGCCTTCATCTCACCACTTATAGAGGCGGGAGACTTCTGCTGAATGAAGTTAATTTTTAATCTATTGGTGTTAGCTTTGCTTCAATCTCTTCACGCCGCTCTTCCAAAAATGGCGGCAAATCCAATTCTTTCCCTAATTCTTCGACTTTAGCGTCTACAGTAAATCCAGGACCATCCGTCGCAACCTCAAATAAAATGCCATTTGATTCACGGAAATATAGACTTTTGAAATAAAAGCGATCGACAATTCCACTAGACTGAAAGCCACGTTCTTTTACCGCCTCGTCCCAAAACCGTAACTCTTCATCATTCTTAACACGTATTGCTAAATGATGGATACTTCCTTTACCTGGTCGTTCTCGCTCCCCTTCTTTCTGCTTAATGACAATTTCACCAAAAGATTGCCCAGCGATTGACTGATAGATTGCCTCAGTATCAGAAAGACTTACTTCCACATAACCGAACAGATCTTTTAATGTTTTAGCAGTTCGTTTCAAACGACGAACTGTGATTTCAATTGTCCCCATCCCTAATATCCGATGCTTCTGCTCTATATCAGAATGATCCCAGGGTGACCAATATTCAGGATAATAGTCGCCAGCATTATTCAATAAAATCATTCGCAACCCTTCAGAGTCTTCAAAATGAAGCGCATCTCGGCCTGCATATTGTGTGATTTCGCCATGCTTGATATTCAACTGTTCAAAACGACTTTTCCAAAAAGCAAGACTTTCGATGGAGGGAACAAGTAAGCCTATTCGTGTAATCGAATTTGTACCGCGATACGTGCTTCCCGCATAGGGCATTTCAAAAAACGTTAACTCCGTTCCAGCACTTCCAGTTAAATCGCCATAAAATAAATGATACATTGATGGGTCGTCTTGATTTACTGTTATTTTCACTCTGCGCAGCCCAAGAACTTTTTGGTAAAAATCATTATTGATTTGAGCATTTTTCGTAATCATTGAAACATGATGATGACCAAGTATTTTATACATCATTTTATCTTATCTCCTTTCTTTTTAACTTGACTTATAATTCTAGATCGTTCTTTGCGCCTCTTTCTTCTCTAAAGGCGATTCATTTTAATTAAACATATAAACAATGGTTGCCCTATACATCATTGTGAAGCAAGCCGCACGAAAAAGATAGTACACACTTTAAAGTGCCATAGTATGTAAAATGATACTATTGTGAACGGTAATTAGCTGATTAAGCTTATCGCATTTTTCAATATAATTCGCGATCTCAAAATGAAATTCATTGATAAAAAAATCCAAAGGACGTAAAATTATCCTTTGGATTTTTACAATCTTGAAAAGTGGCTAAGCCCTTTTCATTTTGCAATAACTATCTTGGCCATATTTTTACAAAATGATTGCCCTATCCTATGTAAATATCACACCAAACATATTACAGGGTAGTAATCATAGGAAAATAGATAGAACTGTTTAATTAAAGTCATCATTCACAGCGATTTTTTCAAATGAGTCACTACTATCTACAATCCAAACTTTTGTATTATTTTCCACCTGTTCAAACAACCAAGCAATCTCATCATTTTTCATCCGAATACAACCCGCAGTTACATACTTCCCAATTGAATCTTCATTATTATTCCCATGAATCGCATAGGTATTACCAGATGTTCCATTTACATCCAGCCCAAGCCATCTGTTTCCTAAAGGGTTTTCTGGAACTCCCCCCGGAATATTTTTTTTATAATAAGGTCTATTTATTATTTTATTGACGATTCTATATTCCCCTACCGGAGTCAGGTCTTTGGTTTTTCCCGTAGAGATTGTAAAAGTGTACATCTTATTTTGGCTGTTAATATAGGCTAGTTTGTTGTTCATCTTGTTAATTATGATTAATTCTTGCCTATTTTGTGTCGATGCATCAGCTGGAACCGCAGCAAAAACAAATGCTCCTAAAAATAAAACTATCAAAAGAGCATATACTTTATTATCCAACAATCTAGCCATCTACTTTCCTTCCTTCTATTCAGTTTTTATTTCAAGCCCAGCACAATGGCTGCAGCCAGACATGAATATGTTATTCTTAAATAATATTTTATCTTATTCTAGCTATCTGGTAAATATCATCTCTCCACTTCTATATTTGTTAGAGAAATAGCGCTAGTTGCAGTGGTGGACTTTCTGCGTAGAGGGCATTACGAGATGAGGCAACACCTTGAATCGCTTTATAAGCTAGTATGTGTCCTGATGTCTAGTATTTTTATAATTTATTAAAAGGTTCATTTTATAAATCACATGCTATATTCGTTGTATGTGAACATCATCAGTTTAGTAACTGGTTTCTACTAGATATCTGTTTGTATGTAAATGATAATGTTTTCGGAAACTTTAATACCTGATCTTGTATCTCATTTGTCTGTACCGTGGTTCATACTGTTTTTTACTCTATCGCTTTTGATATTTTGAGAAGCAGCTTTGTCTACTGAAACCAGCTCCCATGATGATAAGTTTGTTTTCTCTTGTTGGATAGTCCAAGAGAACAAGGTTAAAAAAGTCCTGTATACTGCATAAGTTCATAGACCTAACTTATTTTCCATACAAGGATAACTTCTCATAACCTCCGAACACATCGTAACTACGATCCGAAAAATTATCAACCTAAAAACTATCATCTTTCAAATAAACACTATCCAATTCTGCCTTAATTAGGTAATCCGGTTGTAACTTCCCCTTCTTTAACAATTTGTTTAATATACTTTACTAGACAAGATTGAGCTATTTGAGTAGGCAAATCATTATGAATGTTGCTTCTTGAATCTTAGAAACTTCTTCATAAGGTGTAGGGATAATGTATAATCCTTCTTTATTCTTTTAAAAAATACCATTTACTTTCTTGCCTCTTGGTTTTTCCAGAAAATTTTTTCGTCTCTCAGATGATATAAGGACGACAAAAAATCACCTTCCTGATTTATCTTTCATCAGAAAAGTGATTCGTTGAATTAGTATAAAATACTGATAGAAAAAGCAACCTGTTTTCAATTACGGTTAAAGGAAAATAATCAATTGCTTGAAGGCGGTTCCTCCAAACCTTGAACTCCCCTTACTTGTTGTCCATCTGCTTTTTCATCATGCCCATCATCTGGTTGATTTTCTTTTGCGAAGGTGAGTTGATATTTATTCACAAATGTTGATATATCAAAGTTAAGATTGATTTTTAGACCGCTTAATTCGCTTATGAAGAATATACCTTATTTATATCTAATTGTCCACTTTAATTATCAAAAAGGTAAAAAAATATGGTTAATCTTCCTATATCAAACAACTCTCTCACATGTCAAAATCAACATTCCTACTTTCGTTAAATCATCCTGTAATACCTTCCATTCTTTACCCATCAATTCAAATCGTTCGTTTACTTCAAACTTGTCCCTATTCAATTCATTATCCTGTACAATGACCATTATTTGATTATCCGCTACTCTCATTTGGAACTGGTTATTGACTTGGAAATATTTATCATCAACAATAGCAGGAATGAAAATTGGATCACCTTCTATATCCTCATATATCGGCCTACCATACTTATCTAGTACTGGATTACCGTCCTCATCTAACACTGGAACACGTTCAATCTCACCAGGGAATTGTATTGTAAAGTTACAATGTCTCATAATGGCTCTATACTTTGCGTATCGCTTGCTAGTTGACTCCGTAATGATTATGTATTGATGATCATTAAACGTCACCAAATCGCCCATACGAATAGGATTAAGTGTATTTATGTAACGTTCATCATTTTCACTGTTAAAACCTGAATTAGTTATGATGGCTTTATGTGGATTATCGTTGATTAATACTTCCGTTCCTGCCGATTCAAATAAATATTGAATATCCTGTTCGTTTATTGCAAATGGATTCACTTAAAAACCCCCTTTATTTTTAAATCTGGAAAGTATATAATATTAATGAGTAGGAAGGGAAGAGTTTCCCCTTCCTGTGGTGATACTGAAAGTTACTTCTTCCGTTTAGATTTGCGCTTGGCTGAGCGTTTGGAATGAGTAGCTTTCTTTTTTTTTTAGGCTTAATCAGAAAACAACATGAAGAAATTTGATTCGTTTTGAATTTGTTCATCCGTTTTCAAAAGCCGTATTTTTCTTTCTAACTGATCAATCCTTGCCATTAATGATTCAGCAAAGTCGCTTACTGTCATATCATCAAGACGATATGATTTTAAATTGACAGGGTTGTTTGCGATGGATTCAAGAATGGATAAAGAAGATTGGTATATCATTTTCTTATTAGTGGCGCTAGAAGGATCGTATTCATCAAATGGCTGCAAGTCGTTTTCTTGGAGGTAGATGGTTAACTCTGATTGAGATAACTGGATACCTTTTGTCTCTAATTCTAAGCGTTGTAGGTTATTCATGTGATCAGTCCTTTCTGTAAATTTGCAAAAAAAAAGAGCCACTAATTAAAGTGACTCAATTATTTCTTTAATTATCTTTTTGGCTTGCTCATATTCATTCGTTTTTTCTTTATTCAAGAAATCTTTAGAAGGCTCAATTTTATTACGTTTGAAATAATCTTGTGCTTGGTATTGGAGATTCTTAATCATTTGACGCTTATTCCCTCTTGTATTCATATCCGTTAATTTATTAGTACCATCTAAATGTGTTCCATCTTCTAACAATAAATCAAGATAATAAACCTTTGGTGAATGAACAATAAGTTTACAATAATAGTTATATACTTTTTCATTTATAACAACAAAATCACGCTCAATTGAATGCACAGTTGATAAATTGTCCTCATACTTTTTATGTCCTTCAATTCCTAATTTATCAATAATTTCACAATGCTTTGGGGCAACAAAGTAATATTTTTGATCTTCTTTAAGTGATATATGTATGGTGTAACCTTTATAGTTAAACATAAATGTATTTTGTCTTTCTGTAACTCCATCAAAATATGTGAATAAGGTTCCTGAAATCGCTTCTCCATTAAAATAAAATTCAACTGTATCTTGAACATGATCATGATTCAATTAAAAACACCTCTATCAATTTTATTAATGTAAACCTAATCGCTAATCATTTTCATTCGGAAGGATTACTTCTATTTCTTTATACTTGCTTACAATATCATTTGATAATTGTCCACGTTGTTGATTAAAGGTAACTAAAGAACCGTTAGGACTTATTGCCATTTCCTTTAGTTCTTCCGCTAAAGTATATAATTCAACAACTTTATCATATACTTTTACATATTCCTCTGGCGGATTGTTTAATTTCTTAATTTTATTTTGAATCTCATTAGAAGCATCTTCTAACTCTTCAATTTTTCCTGTTTCAGTATAATACTTATTTAATGACCGTATATTCCCACTATATCCACCAATAACTACATCAGTAAACTCAAGTATTTCAAAATAATCTATTACTTCACTTTTACTTAAATTTAATTTATCTGCAATGTCTTGAATCTTCATTTGACCACTTTTATTTATACTAAAACTCCATAAATCCGCATAAGTAGACACCATATTTTCAGCATTTGCTGCATTATCCATAATATCATCAACTACGGATTGCAAATCGGCTCTATACTCACTCTTACCACTTGCTTTATTACTACATCCTATTAATCCCCAAAAAAGTATAAAAATTGCTAGAAACTTCAAACTCCTCATTAAAAAATCCCCCCTATTATATATAGTAAAATCTTACCATAAAAATAGCGAGAATTGAGTATAATTTACTGAAAATTTCCTGTATGTGTAAAATGGTATGCTAGGCGACTCATTTTATCAATTAGGGGTATCCACCTATCATTTTATACTATGATTTGCTGCCATTTTCTTACAACTTAACTTGAACCTAATATTCATTATCATAAACTTGAGCCCTAGTAGACATAATGCAAGTTATGGGAAGTAGATTTACAGTTTCTTACAAGGGAAATAATTGTAGTTATAAGAGGATTTTTCAGGGGAATAGTTTGTACATACCATACTACCTTTTTTTAGTATTAATTGTCAAGCCACTCCCCTATATAACAGGCGCGCGAAGGTCAACATATACTTTATCACACTAAAGCACGTCATATCAACATTCCCTTTAAACTTTCCCCTACCCTATCCTCAATTATTACAATACATTTTCACTTTTACTTTCACTTTCTGTTTCTACTTTTCTACTTTCACTATTTCCCAAATCATTTCCCGCAATTACCTTTTCACTGCCCAACCTTTGCAACTCCGATGCAATATCTGTTGTATATGGTGACTGTTCTAATAGACTCTCCAAACTGATTCCACCCATTTCCCTCAACTCTTTAAGATTACTTATGATCTCCGTATTGTTCGATGGAGTATTGTATTGGAACACCATGTTCAAACTGTCCCATTGTTCATCAGTAAACTTAACACCCTGATATCCAAGTAACCGCCTGATCACATCATGACGCTGCTCAATGCCATCACGCATATACTGTTCGTTTATACTTGCCTTAACGTCCGCTAGTGAATAGAGTAAACGGATGGAGAATTCTGAAAGATTAGAAACGTCTGTCTTATTCATTGAAACTGCTGGGACTTGGCTAATGTCAAGAAGTTCCTGTAGTAGCGTCTTATAAACTGTCTCAAAGGATTTATAATCTAATCCGTTACCCTCAAACCTAAACTCTCCACCGTCATCCAATCGTATGCCAGCCCCTACCACATCAGATGGTAAGCCCTCTCCCTTCAAGTCTAAACCAATTACAACGGGCACAGGATTCATGAAGCGATAGAAACTATCAGTGTACTTACTGATTAAATCCTCCATATTATCAAGTATCTCAATCCAGTCATCCAGTTCACTTCTACCTTCTGTATTACTCAATTCATTATCTGACTTATAAACAATTGGTAATCCACTAAGATTATGAAACCTTCCTGTCATCCTTAATGTACCGCCAGCATTGTTATATTCGCTTACAGTGTCCTTTTCATATACCGTATAGTATTCCACTCCATCACACATATACGCTTGTATAAGGGCAATAAGATTATTCTCATGATCATATACTGGATAGCACTCACTTGGATCAATCAACTTAGATTTGATCACGCCATCTTCTACATAAATATACTCAGCCATATTGCCGTATTTAAGAACCGAACCCAAAATTGACATGTTCACTCTGTCGTATTTGCCTTTACGATTGACATTATTTAATGCCCTTACAACTTCTTCATTTCCAGTTAATGTAATTTTGTTAGCGAGCAAGTACGATTTTTGAAAGTTTAGTAATGTCTTTGCATATTGAAGAACGATTCGTCTAGGCTCAACAACCTTACCATTATATTTATACGGTTGCCGTTGCAGAATCTTGTGTTCCCCGTTCAAATACTTTTTTTTACTAATCACATCTTGTACACGTTGCTGATTAGAAACACTCTGTACTTCCTCAACAAACCAATCGGAAGCCCCGTCATATTTATCTTTAATGTATTGTTGTAGTTTATCAGTCAATTTAATTCCTCCTTTGCAAAAAATAAAAAGTCAATCCATCAAAAGGACTGACTTCTAGACGTGAGATAATCTCACTTTTAACTAACCGACATTATGTCGGAGTCTCCAAAAATGCAGAGTCCATAATCTACCCAATCTCTAACTCAGACATATTGTCGCAGTTAAATATCTACATAGTATTTATTCTGTTTCATGGCCTGACAAGCCATAGCGACACTAATTACTAAATCGTCATGAAGCCCATTTCCACGCTTATTATTCATCTTGCCGTTTGACTCTTGATAGATTTTCATTTCTTCTAATGTCTGAACACATTCAATATTGATCATGCCTAGTTCAAAGTTTTCTTTCATATCATTGATGATAATAGGCTTTGTTATCTTTGTTGTTTGAAATCCTAGTTGTAATTTACGTTTTCCTTTTTGGTCAAATATCTTTTGTTTAAGCAAATTCATGTAATGATATTCTTTTCTCAACTTCTCAATCAACGGCAAACCGTAACTATTCCTTTCAACACAAAGGAAAGCATAATTAAAAAACCTGCCTAATGAATCCACTATTTCAGCGAATTTATAGACAGGAATATCATTTGCATAAAATGAAGCCATTTGCTGACCATCTGCATTAAATATACTCATTGTACTGTTGTCATTGACTCCACCTGTACCCGATGCCACATCAACGCCCCCATAATGACGCATACCCTTTTTAGGAAGATGATAAATGAATAGGTTCTTATTTATGTATGGCTTTAATGTATCAGGCAACTGATCATATATTTCTTTCGTTTCCAGTGGTGGAATAACATGCTGCAACCGTTCAACTATTTTATTTGTATCAAATACACTTACATTACTTGTTTGAAATGCTTCATCAGGAGTTGTAGGAAATTCTCTTTTAAACTTTTCAAGTGAATTAGTTTCTATGTAATAACGTCTATACATCAATTGCCTATAATTTGCTTTGAATTTATCCTTTAATATCCGTTCATCATGTTCCAAATCATCATAAGTTAATCTCCGGCCATTGTTATGTAATCTAAACCATTGTTCTGCTTCATCAAAGGAATGTTTAAATTGCTTTTGGTAAGCCTTAGCAAGCCATGAATAGAAATGGGCTTTCCATACAGATTCTTTGCCCCTGTACGCCTTCATAAATAACTCTTGATAAAAATTATAGCCCATACCCGTACTTTCAGTAATGATCTTACTATCAGGATTCTTGGCTAATGCAGGAATGGCTGTAGCCATGATTTCTTCTTGTCCATCATCGTACTTTCCCATTTCCGAAAAGTGGATTAGTTGGAAAGTGTTTCCTGATATTGAATCCTCTCCCCCTGCCGTTGCAACCATGATACGGCTGCCATTCTTAAACGACAATTCATCCCTATTGGATAAATCAAGTTTAGGAAATAATTCTGCATACTTTTCATTCTCATGTGGCAAAGAATGATACATACGCTTTAATTTACGCAATAACGACTGTGTAACCTTGTTATGATGGGTCATCATCATATAAGATGTATCGGGCTTAGTAATGGCACTGTACAACATATAGGCTAGTGAAAGCGTAGTAAATCCTATTTGGCGTCCTTTAAGAATCACATTATACTTTTCCATATTCTTTATAAACTGTTCCTGTTCAGGATTGAGGACGAATGGAACCGAATTTCCATCATTGTCAATGATACGGCAGAAATTCTTTGCCCATAATCTAAAATCTTTCATTACCTTTTGCAATGCTCTATTCTGCTTAGGTTTACTCTTATTCTTTGTTATCAATCATTTCCACCTCCAAACAAAAAAGGAGCGTACCAAAAAGTACACCCCTTAACTCAAATCCAATTCCTCATATTCTTCTTCATCATCTTCAATATCATCCTCAACAAACTGTAAACTCTTTGCTGCAAGTTTAGCATTTGACTGTATATCCTTCTGCATCGACAAAAACAAACGAATACTCTTTTCGTCCCCTTGCTTTGCTTTATCTGATACCACATTGTAGATCTCATCAAAGTCATTTGCTACTTGGCTATCCAAATAGACCATTAACAATTGCTTGTATTCGGGTGATCTTTCAAACTCAATAAAAGGATTCATTGTTTTCCTGCCGACATATCGTAAAAATTCTTCTTCCGATCTCTTTTCTAGGCGTTGGTCATATCTGATATTGTGTTTCCATTTAAAATACTCACGTTTACGCCAATCCTTCACATTTGATAAGGCTTCGTAGATATTCATTTTTTATCACCTTCCAGACCATCCAATTCATCTAAACAATCCAAAATCTTACTGTATAGGATTTCCTGGTAGTTATTGTTAGCTTTAATTTTTATTATGGTATTGTTTAATTTGTCTAAATCCTTTTTAACTTCTTTGATTATATTTTCCATTTACGATTCTCCTTTGATTAGATTAAAAAAAGGACTGCCCAATAATGAGCAATCCTAGAATAGAAATTAAAAAGGTTACGTTTTGGTTCTATATATAATACGAGTTATTTAATTATTTAGTTATTACTTTAATAATATTATAATTGAATATTTATATAATTAATTACATATTTATAGGTTAGATACACCTATATTATATGTAGGTTCAAAACGTAACCTTTTAAAAAACTGTTAATATGGCAACTCTTCTAAAGCAATATTTACCCTTCCTTCTTTATCCTTTTTCTTCTTTTCTTCTAATTCCTTCAGGGCAGCATAATCTTCAACACTTACAACTTTCATTTTCTTATATTGCTTTGGCTTATCATCAAATAACTCATAGTCATTAGTAATGTATGTGTTGGCTCTCCTTTTCCCATCTTCCAACGTTAAGCAAAAGAATTTTTGATTATGTATTGCTTCAACCAAATTAAACTTTCTTAGATTGGAAAGGGTTCTAACCATGACACTGTATGATAATCCTGAATCCTCTGCTAGTGTTTTCATTGAAACATCATAGCCACCTTCGAATATTTGATTCTTCATTTTTAGGTAACTATACAAATAAAAGCCAGTACTCCCGATTTCTTTACTACCCATACAATACATAAACACTTCAAATGGTATATGATGGGTATTGTCTACCTCGTAAAAAGTTCCATCTAAATATCCGTCATTATAGGATTCCTCTGATCCATGAAATGCCTTGATAGGAAATTTAACTGTAAACCTCTTACTATTTGTATACTTCTTCATAATTTCCTGTACATCTTCCGTAAAATCCGACAGCATAATAAATTCTAGGTCATCGTTAATCTCCCATGAAACTGGATAATCTTTATCAGTTCTTGTATATTCCATCTGATCAAGCAAGCCATCTTTCTTTATTATGTAGTTGATTCTTTTTTCATTAGGATTGTAGCCTAATATTTCTTTAAGTTTCTTTTGGTGTGACCGTCAAGTAGAATTGAACACTTTTTGCTAATTAATTTTGAACACTTTCGCTTCCAAAAATGGAAGTTCGAT
>NZ_JACSPV010000002.1 GCF_014836955.1 Bacillus norwichensis | reverse complement strand
ATAACCAGTTTCCTCTACAGGGTACCTTGTTAAAAGGGCCACCAAAATTTTTTCAGCCTGGTTGTATTGTTGTTACACTCATTATTATCAGGGTAATAAAGGGATAAACTCTGCATAAGGTAAGAATCAGTTTTCATTCTAGACGGTGGCGACGAGAAACGTCGCCCGATTGTTTCCTCTGAAAATCTGTGGCATCTGCCAGAGGATTTTAACCCAGCTGATTGAAATACCAATACGCATTCATTTACAGAAGTGGGAGACTTCTGCTGAATGAAGGTAAACCACCAATTGTTGATTTAGTAGCAGTTTTAGTTCCGCTTTTATAGGCGGTACTAGCAAAACTCACAGTAAATATACTTAGAAATAATGCAACAGATAACATTTTCTTTATCTTTTCAGATTATCAACATTTAAATTTGGGAAATGGAGGTTTTAAATTTGATAATAAATATAATAGTTCTTGCAATAGGAGTAATATTTTTAGGACTGATAATTTTAGGTGTATATAATGTCGTGGTGAGAAAGAAAAGATATAAGAATATGTATACACCTTTTGATGATATAACCAGAGGAACTAAAAGGGAAGTGAGGATTAGTATGACTTATTTTTAATTTTAGATACACTGGTATCCCCTCTCTTCATAGTAATTCCCAAACTCTTTTCTCAGTGTAATGGGACAAAGATTAAGCTGAATACAATGAATAAGACTTACCGCCAGTCTATGTTTCTTATAGACGAAAAACAGGGGGGAAGCTTTGTGAAAAGAAAAATGTTCATCTTTATGTCAACGGCTATTTTGATATTCATTTTGATATCATGCTCCGCTCCTGCTAAAAAAGGCTCAGATCCTTACCCTGATCAATCCATCACATACAGTATCCCATTTGAACCGGGAGGACAATCGGATGTTGAAGCACGGCGCCAGCAGCCTTATCTTGAAAAGATATTGGGTCAAAAAATCGTCATCCAATACAAACCGGGCGGCGGGGGTTCGGTGGGCTGGAGCGAATTAGCGAACAAAAAACCAGATGGATATTTTCTTGCAGGTATTAATATCCCACACATCATTCTCCAGCCATTGGCCAACAAAGACACCGGATATAAAACAGAAGAGATCATTCCAATAGCCATTTTCCAAGCAACACCGATTGCAATCGCTGTTTCCAAGAACAGTGATATTCAATCGTTGGAGCAACTCGTACAAAAAGCAAAGGCCTCACCCGGAAAGGTTACTGTCGCTGGCTCCGGCAATCATACAGGGCATCACATGGCATTTTTACAATTACAAGAGTTGGCTGGAATTGAGATGCAATATGTTCCTTTCGATGGTGCAGGCCCATCTATGCAAGCTTTCCTTGGAGGAAATACAGAGGCAATTTTGGCAAACTCCAGCGATTTATTAACATATACAAAAGATATGAAAATCCTGGCAATCGGATCTGAGGAAACATTTGAACCAATGCCTGACATCCCGACATTTAAGGAAGCTGGATATAAAATGACCGCCTCGATCGACCGCGGAATAGCTGTACCGCCCGGGACAGATCCAGAGATAATCAAAACTTTGGAAAATGCATTTTTAAACATATTGAAAGAGCCTGGTATAAAGGAGCAAATGTACAAAGAAGGATTCGAGCCTAAAACAATGGGACACAAGGAATCATTGGACTATATTGAATCGAAAATAGAAGAATACAAGAGTATGTACAAATAACGAAGGACAGGATGTGCCCCTAAACAAGGAGGCAAAAGAATGGACTATTTAACAAATATTATTAGTTCATTAACAGATCCAACAAATCTGCTTCTGCTTTGTCTCGGCGTGCTTATCGGAATTATTGTGGGGGCTTTGCCTGGTTTGACCGCTACAATGGCACTTGCTCTCCTATTGCCTTTTACATTTACCATGAACCCTGAAACTGCGCTCATTACAATGGGTGGATTATATGTCGGCGGTATTTATGGAGGATGTATTTCAGCCATTCTGATCAATACACCTGGAACTCCTTCGGCGATAGCGACCACCTTTGATGGTTACCCATTGGCGCAAAAAGGGAAAGCCTCCCACGCATTAATCATGGCGGCTTTGAGTTCTGGCATTGGTGGGGTAATAGGAGGATTTGCCCTTTTATTCCTGACACCCGTACTGGCAAAGTGGGCCCTGAGCTTTGGACCCTCAGAATATTTTTGGGTGGCCGTGCTTGGTTTAACTATGATTGCAACCCTTTCTTCCGGCACATTATTAAAGGGATTAATCGGAGGATGCATGGGATTACTTTTGGGCACCGTCGGAATATCGCCTGTCGGTGGAGAGTCACGGTTTACCCTCGGCTTTTCAAGCCTGCAGTCAGGATTAGATATGGTGGTTATTCTCATTGCCTTCTTTTGCATACCAGAAGTCATCTCAATGGTTAAAAATGAAGTAAAATCCCAGCAATTTATATCAAATGAAAAAAACTTAATAATGAAGATTTTTTTCTACCTGATAAAAAAACCGATATTCATCCTCCGCTCCTCCATTATAGGAATCATTGTTGGAATCATTCCGGGAGCTGGTGGAAATGTAGCTGCTTTATTATCTTATGATGCTGCAGTCAGATTCTCCAAAGACAAACAATCGTTTGGAAAAGGTAATATTGATGGTGTAATAGCTGCAGAAACTTCCAACAATGCAGAAGTCGGAGGTTCTTTGGTTCCCCTTTTATCGTTGGGGATTCCAGGATCGCCTCCGGCAGCTATCATCTTAGGCGCTTTAATGATGCAAGGTATTATGCCAGGCCCTAATCTGATGAAAGAACAAACAGGCTTGGTCTATACGTTTTTAATCGGATTTATTGTTGCGAACTTACTGATGTTGATTTTTGCTTTGATGGGATCAAAATACGTTGGAAAGATTCTTGCCGTACCCAATTATATTCTAGCTCCTTCTATTGTTTTTATGACAATCATTGGAACCTACTCCATTAGAAACAGCCTATTGGATATAGCCTTGTTAATCGGATTGGGGATATTGGCATTTTTCTTGAAAAATTTTGGTTTTCATCCCGCACCCATCGTACTCGGTTTTATTCTCGGGCCAATTGCTGAAAGAGGCCTTACTCAGTCCCTTCTCCTTGGTAAAGCTTCCGGCAGTATTTATACCTTGTTCCTTTCCCGCCCTCTCTCTGTCGTGCTAATTATTTTATGTATGATTTCTATCATAAGTCCTCTGCTTGCCTCCATAGCCAAAAAGAAAAGGGGGAAAACATCAAGTGAGACCTATCCGGAAAAGAAGGCGAGTGGTGAAAGATGGTAATAATTAAATCAAAAGTCGATCTGATCAGCTCCTCTTTACTTCTGGTCATCTCCCTTGCCGCAATTTTGGACACAAGAGGATTGTCCGAAATGAGTTATGTTTTTCCGCGAACTGTGTGCATCATTTTATTCCTATTGAGCCTCATCTATTTTATAAAAAGCCTAGTTAAAAATGAAGCAGCGGACTATTTTATAAATCACAAGCGCAAGGTCATCCTGGTGACCTCCAGTATGGTTTGTTATTTCATTTTAATCAGTTTCATCGGTTTCTTGCCCGCAAGTATTATTTATCTTGCGGCATCCATCTGGATTTTACAAAAAGAAGGCAATACAAAAAGAAGACATTTATTTTTGTTTCAGGCATTCCCCATTTCAATCATAATCAGCTCAGCCTTTTATATATTGTTTCGATACGTATTTCATGTTCCTCTGCCTGAAGGCTTGTTAGGTTGGTAATCTCAGATTACTGTCATAAAGTAAATTAGCCGACGGTTCATCGCCGGCTAATTTTGCATTTTGAGCAGTTATTTTTCCTAATTGCATCCGTTGAAAGGTTATCGGATAATAACTGCGCCAAATGTGGACAGTATTTTGCTGATACGGACAGTACCCCGTTTTCTCGGATAGTATTTAACTGATTCAGACTGTATTTCCTTTTCTCGGATAGTATTCCGCAGATACGGACAATATTTCTTTTTTCGAGTAGTTTCCACCATACTGGAACGTGCAGATCTTTTTCACTCCGTACCCGGCTGTGCTTGATACCGCTTGCTATGTGCAGCTATAGGGGCAAAAGAACATCCACTTTCTATGCATACTCACTCTCCAATTGATAGACTAATTGTTGGCGTCCAAGCTTCGTTTTTCTTTCAAAAGCCTTTGAAACTCTCGATCAAGCTCATCACTAGGCTCTATGCTTAAACGGCTCAATATCTCTGTTATTTTCGTTTCAAGTACAAGAAGTTGATCCTCCTTGCTATCTCGGTCCTTTTTCGCTTTATGATCTTTATATTCCCTATACGTCCCTTCAAACCAGTCGATTCTCCCCCTTCGGACATCCAGAATCCGTGTAGCCACATTTTCAATGAGTCGGCGGTCATGCGAGACGAAAATGACCGTTCCCTCATATTCTTGTAAAAGCAGCTCCAACGCATGAACCGCTTCGATATCAAGATAATTCGTCGGCTCATCTAAAAGCAATGTATTAATATCGCTTAAAAATATTTTAGCCAGCGCCGCTTTTACTCGCTCACCCCCGCTGAGAACGCTCACTGCTTTCAAAACATCATCCTGAAAAAAATGCAGCCTTGCCAATACTGTTCGAATCAGTGCTTCTTCATGCTTGGAAGTGGAACTGACATTTTCTAATATTGATTTTTCGATATCTAATATATTTAAATTTTGACTAAAATAACCTATTTTCATGGCTGGTGAAACCGTAATGCCTTTGCTCTGATTGATGATCTTTTTTACAAGAGTCGTTTTTCCGCTTCCATTCGGTCCAATGATGGCAAGTTTTTCTCCACCGCGAACATGAAAGTTCGCTTTGTTCCAAAGAAGGCGGTCGTCAACGACGCCAGTTACACTCTCTGCCCGAAGAATAATCCGGTCTTTGAATGTATCCGCATTGGGCAGATTCATTTTCAGCGGTGGAGTTTCTGCCACTTTCTCCACCTTCTCAAGTTTTTCCATCCTCGTTTCAATCGCTTTTGCCGTCTTTTGCAGCTTCTTTTGCTTTTTCGCAAAGTATGGTTTTGCTCCGGTAATCTTCGCTTCTGATTTGCTCACCTTTTTCGGTGTTTTTGTTGCTCTTTCAGCTTTACGTTCTTTTACCCTCAAGGCTTCTTCTAATTGCCTTTTCTTTGCTTCATATGTTTCAAAAGCTAGACGCTTTTGACGAATCTCTAAGTCTTTTTGTTCTGCATAATCGCTGTAATTACCCCTGTACTCCTTTATTTTACCGTCATTGATTTCCCAAATTGTTGTACAAAGGGCATCTAAAAATGCACGGTCATGAGATACAAGCACAAAAGCACCTTTCCAACCAGCCAGCTTCCTTTCCACCCACTCAATATGCTCAGAATCCAAGTTTGTTGTCGGTTCGTCCGCAAATAAAATTTCGGGATCACTGATGAGTGCTTGATTAATGTACTCTTGCGTCACTTCTCCACCACTTTTCGTTGTGTCTGTCCTTTTTAGCTGAGGCAAAAGCTCTCTCGTTACATGATGTGTAACTAAGCCGTGATCCGGGGCCAGGCTTCCAGACAAAATATTCAACAATGTAGTCTTTCCGCTCCCATTGCGGCCAACCAAACCAATCCGATCCTGTTTATTTATTTGTAATTGTTCAATATCAAACAACAAACGCTCCTTGATATAGTGCTTGATGCTAGTTGCTTCTAATAAAACCATTCAATCATCCCCCATTCTCTGAATATGAGGCATAAAAAAAGCCCCCCTATCTGCATTCAGAATAGGAGGTACAAGTATAGTGGGACGCCAAAAAGAGACCACTCCTTTTGGGCACAACTATAGAAGTCCTATCCTATTCTGAAAACTCTGATTGAAGGCATCACAAAGAAGATAAAAATCTTCAGTTTGCAGTTCCTTCAATAAATGGTTTTCGAAAATAGGATTAGTACTTCATCTAGTTGGTTCACCCTTCCGTTCATTGATTTACATAAACTTTATATCGTATGAGAAAAATTGTCAAATGCTTTGGTTCTTATGGTTCACATTTTCATATATGTTATTAAGCCCCAAATGCGCCACTCCTATTTCTGTGTCAAATGCGCCTTGGTGTATTTGCGCCCAGATTTTATCGAGCTTCGCTCAATACATTTCTTCTGAAAATCTGTTGCATCCGCTGGAGACTTTAACTTTATTCAGCTGGGCTTTGAATACCAATAGGGATTCATCTCACCATTTACAGAAATGGTAGATTTCTGCTGAATAAAGTTAAATAAAGCTTTTCGCACTATTGTTACGGCTAAATTTGTAAATGGCAACAAGAAAGAACGCTGCTGCAAAAGCAGACAATATCAGGATGTTTAAGTTTAGGCTGCCAAAATCGTGGCCTTCCTGCAGTTTGGTCAAGGTGTCTAGTGTCCAGCGCTGTGGAAGGAATTCAGATATTTTTTGAATCGACTTTGGCATGATTTCAATTGGCCAAAAACACCCTGAAAGCATGGCCGTAGGAGTAATAAGCAGTATGGATAAACCACTGGCTGACTTTCTACTATTGGAGAAAGCGACAATAACAAGTGAGAGACCGACAGCAATCAAAGAAAAAATGATCATAACCACTAAAGCCTTCCAAAGTGACATATTTAAATCAATATGAAAGACGAATGAAAGGAGACTGAGGGTCGCGACTGCCTGAACGATCATTACAATCATATTCACTATTACATTAGAAAAGATATATTTTTGCGCTGTAACTGGAGTCGACAATAGACGAAAATATGTGCGATTTTCTTTTTCTGCCAAAATAATCTCTGACAAATTATTCGCTGAATACATCATGATCATAATTAAAAAACCGACGGTCATATATGTCATATTTTTACTAGTAGAAGAATCTTTAAGAGCTGTCGTTTTTAATTGGAAATCCGCGTGTCGATAATCGTTATACATTCTCATAAATTGGTCCGAATCTCCATCTACAGCTGCGGCAATTACAGTTAGATTATCGATATATTGATACAAATAGGTTTTGATAAAGCCCGTCACGCTTTCTCCCTTGATAGATGTAATGTCAATATGATCCGGTTTTCCAGCTAGAACACTTTCTGAATAGCCCTGCTCAAAAGTTACGACACTCTCTATCGAACCCGACGTTAGTTTATTTGTAACGGATGTATCCTTTATTTCCTCCACCTTGAGATGGTCCAGCCCTCTTAAAAAGGCAATAGTCTCGGCTGAGATGATTCCCTTATCATGGTCTACCACACCAATAGTCGTAACTTTATCCTGTCCCCCATAAGCAAGTAAAGCAATAAATATCCCTGCCAATGGAGTGATTAAATATAATATAATGTTTTTCTTGCTCCGAAATGTTGTACGCAATGTTTTACTAACCAGCCAGAAAATATCTTTCATTTTACAACCCCTCCCGTCGCCTTAGTGAAATACTCGAAATCAGCAAAAATAAAAAGGCAAGGCCAAGATTCATTCCAATAGCTGGTAAAATGAATGACAAATCATTAGCATAAATCATATTGATTATTGCTTTATTTTCCATAGTCAACGGAGAAAGATAAGTAATGAACTTCAATATTCCTTCAGGGTTCTCAATTTTAAAATAAGCTCCACCGAAGAACGATGCAAGCTGTACAACGATCATGATCACCGGTATCGGCGATTTCATCAGGAAACCCATTCCAATCCCGAAGCTAACAGCAAGGATTACCTCGGTCAGCAATACTAAGAATACCAAACCCAAATGCTCTCCCCAATTTGCCCTGTATACCATCATGCTAAATACAACAACCAAAGCAACACAAATACAATTGATAACGATACTTCCCAACACTTTGCCAATAAAAATGTCACGCTTATTAATCGGAGCCACCATTAATCTTACAGCTGTATTGCGCGATCGCTCGTGGCCAATTAAATGGTTAGAGGCCATCGCTGCATATAATGCAATCATCGTTGTCACCACAATTGCATAATAATCCATCGATCCAGGCTGCTTTTTCGGAAGAATAGCATGTTCCTTAATATAATCTTGTTTAGTTGATGGCGTAAATTCTTCCTCAAATTTGCCAGAATCCTTCTTTGCTACCTCTGTGATCAAATTGAATGTGTCAACATAGGAAGCAAGGAAACCCTGTAAAATACTCCCTTTTAAACTATTTTGGTCATTCACATATAGATGAATTCCTGCTTGATCACTTATTACATACCCATCCGCCTTTCCCTGCTTTACCTCTTCTTTTCCGTTTAAACCATTTGGCAGCAACTTAAAATGAACCCCTAATTTAGCCGTCTCCTTTGTAAAAGTTTCAAATGATTGGGACTGGTTGCTGCTCGTATCCTCATATAAAACGTACAAATCATCAATGGAGATCTCATCTTTAAATGCTCCCGAAAGCGCTGATCCGAGCACCAGTATCAGTACAATGGGGAAAGCAAGCATAAATACAAGTGTACGTCCATCCCTAAAATCATGCTTAATTTCCTTCCAAGCTATTTGCAGCATATTCATCACATTTTCCCCCCTTATTTACGAGTCCCGCAAGTTCCTACCCGTCAAGGTTAGAAATACCGTTTCCAGATTCGGTTCTTTTTCATCCAAGGATCGGATTTCAATGTGATGATTAATAAAATAAGCAATGATCTGGTTCAAATTGTTGACACCTAGTTCCGAATGGATTTGCACCGTGTTTTCAACCACTTTTACATTTGCCACCCCTTGAATACCATGTATTGCTTGCACATCAACCGTATCCGGAGATTTCACCTCAATAAAGATGACCTTGGAATCCGTTATCAACGATTTAAGCTGTTCTTTCGTGCCTTCAGCAATGATTTTTCCATGGTCAATAATGGCTATCCGTGTGCAGATTTCTTCTACCTCTTCCATATAATGGCTCGTATAAATAATCGTACAGCCCATTTCATTCAACTTTCGAACAGATGCCAATATATATTGACGTGATTGTGGATCTATCCCAACAGTCGGTTCATCCATAATAATCAATTTAGGCTGATGAGCAATGGCACAAGCTATATTCAGCCGTCGCTTCATTCCGCCAGAAAAGGTTTTCGGATAGCTTTTCCTTTTATCAGCCAACCCTACAAATTCCAAAGCTTCTACTGTCCGCTTCTCAAGCTCCTGTCCGCGCAATCCATATAATCCCGCAAAAAACTTCACATTTTCATAGGCACTTAAATCTTCATAAATTGCTAATTCTTGAGGTACCAAACCGATATGCTTTTTGATAAACTCGCCATGCTTGCTCGCCTCTTGCCCTAGAATCTTGATTGAACCTTTATTTTTACGCAATAGACCTGTGATCATATTGATGGTCGTACTCTTACCGGCTCCATTAGAGCCTAAAAATCCAAAAATTTCCCCCTCCGATATAGATAAAGACATGTCATCAACAGCAATAAAATCACCAAATTTCTTTGTTAAATCTTGAATCTCCAAAATATTCATATCCTGATCTCTCCAATCATCTATAGCGCAAACTCTTGTAATAAGTATAAAAAAAAAGAACGCACAGCATAAGTGCATTCCTTCATAACTTGATATGAAGTTTTTCATGATTTCAAAGTGAAAATTTCACTGATTAACTGGAAGAAGGATTGTCACTGTGAATCCATTGCTTCCATCGATAATGATTTTTCCGTCAATTGCAGCAGTTCTCTCCTCCATTCCAATAATGCCTAATCCCTTTTTAATTTTTTCCGCGCCTTTGCCATTATCCTTAACTTCAACCCTAATTAGCTTGTTCAAGACTTGAACATCAATTGAAATCTGCGTACTCCCCCATGCATATTTTAGCGAATTTGTTAAAGCTTCAGTCACATTTTCCTGGATAACCTTCCACTGGATTGGGGTAATATCATCCATATTTCCATTATGTGTGAGAACAGTCCTTTTATTATGCTTGGCTGTAAATTCGTCAATATACAGCTGCAACCGATTAATCCCTACCTGCTCGATTGGAGGTTTCATATTTTTCAATGTTAACCGAATACTGTCAATACCGTCTTGGGTGATACCAATCGCATTTTGAAGCAGTTCTGTTGCCTTATTGCGGTCCTCCTTCATCAGTCGCTTCGCCGCCTCCATCTGAATCAGAGCGCCGGTAATGGAATGCCCAATCGTATCATGAATTTCCTGTGAGATTCTGTTTCGCTCTTCTAGCTTAAGCATATAAGCAGATTGTTTTAAATACGCATCATTTTCATTCATTTGCTTGAGAAGTTTCTGTTGCTTCATATGCAGAACATCTAGCTGACTTTCTTTCTCCATATGCCGTTCGTGAAAAATCATGCTCATGGTATATGTTAAAAACGTATAAATCATCACCAATACATATTGAGCTTGTATATCTGATTGGATATAAAAAACAGGGATAACGGCCACAATAAAGGATAATATTTTGGGTGCCTTCCATATTCCTAAAAGTTCTACCACCGATAACGGTAAAAGTAAAAAGAACAGAGGATAAACATATATACCCCCAATAATGGATGTGGTCATAGAAACAAGCAAAAGCAGAGTCATGAGAACGCGTTGAGTAAAGAGATGTGAACAAATATTGATACATAAATAGATCAATAGTAAAAATACAGCCCACGAAATGCCTTGAGTGTCCTCAGAAACAAGAACCAACGCAATATAGAAAATAAGAACCAGTTTATTGATGATTGCCCAGCGTTCCATTGTCAGTAAATTTTCCCCGTCAAATAATAAACAGCTATTTGAGTACGATGCTTTAGGCCCGTTTTATCTAAAATAGAGGTGATATAGTTTGCAACAGTTCCTCCAGATATATACAATTGTTCTGATATTTCTTTATTGGAATACCCTTTGGCAATAAAGGACATAATTTCCAGTTCCCGTTGTGTGAACATTGTTGTATCAATTTTTGCCTCGAATACTTGCAGCTCGCCTGATAAGGAATCCTTAATTTTATCCAGCATTTCATCCTGAATAATGCTTGTTCCATGGTAGACGCTTTTGAGTGCATCCCTGATTCGTTCCGGATCATTGTTTTTTAATAAATATCCTTTTGCCCCATTTTTAATCGCTCCAAGTATGTAATCATCATCATCGAAGGTAGTCAAAATGACTGGTTTCGTTTTCGTAGATTCCACAATTTTCTTGGTCGCTTCAACGCCGTTCATGTGGGGCATGCGCACATCCAATAACGCAATATCCACATTATGCGTCCTGCAATATTCCACCGCTTCTTCCCCATCATTCACTAATGATACTACGTCAAATTCTTCATATGTATTCAAGATGATTTTCAATCCCTCCCGAATAAACGGGTTATCATCCGCAATGATAATTCTAATGGTCATCCAGAATTCCCTCCCACCTTAAACATCATACTTGAGTTTGATAGAATTGGGAACATTTCCTAAAACGTTCTTAGATCAATTTTACGCTATAGTACCGTATTCCTTTTGGAATTCCCTTTATCTCAAAAACGCGATTATATATAAGCCTCCTTAGCCTGTCTTCTAAATAAGCGTCGCCTATCGACTGATCCAAGTGCTCTAAAACTTCCCCAATGAGTCTAGCAGATAATATGAAATCATGTTTTTCCTGCTCAGCGTGGAGTTTTCGGGCTTGCTCAATAATGATTGGATCGAAATAATGATCATGAACGGATTTTATTTTGCCTTTTTCCCATACCCGTAAAATCTCTTTCGTTTCCGCCAGTGCAATCCATTCTTCTTCGTATTTTCTTCTTATTTCTGCAGAGAGGGGATGTAAGCATCGATTTTCGGCGATTGAATTTATTTTTTCGGGTTCAATTCCGCCTGTATGCCAAAAAAACTCGTCCTCCCTCTCTGATTCTGCTTCATATAGCTTCTTAAAACCCGCAGTCGAGTTAATGAGAAAAACATCATTTACTTTATCCCTCAACAAATAATTCAAGTAGCGCATTCCTGCTTGTTCATGCGCATTCTCAGCCGTCCATAGCACAATCGGGACATCATCAGGAATGGCCTTCATTTCTTCGAGTGTTATGAAGATCCTCTGCTCATATTCCTCTTCCATATAATTATTTTCTATATTAAGGTGGTCCTTTAGCCATTCATAACGATGCTTGCGTCCGACATCCTGGTGCAGCTGCCAAATCGGTCCCTCAGCAAAGAAATCAGGAAAGCCGATCACCTTATGCCCGCAACCCAGCCCCACCCGTAAAGTACCCGCGGCGGCTTCTCCGCATACAATATGTACAGTTTTATATTCTCTTGCCAAGTATTGATTATTTTTGCCTACATTTAGCGTCTCATCGTAAAAGGAAATGAGCCCTTCGATTATCTCGTCCCGATCTTCCTGGAATTCCTTGATGATGTTCAATTGATACATCACATTGCTTAACAAACCTTTTGCCTCACTACAGGGAAGTTTATCTATTAATTTATCTAGTTCTTCCATGGTAAAGATACCACCTCTTTCGTCTAATCACCCATCGACTCTGTTCCGGACATTAAGAAAAGTACATAGCCACCGCAAACATGCCAAAGTTACAGTACAGAATTAGAAAATAGAAACAATACCTTCATCTATACTACCACATTGGCGAACTCCATTTTGTAGAGAGTTCTAAATACATGGAATATTCATACCGAAAACCAAACCCGAATCATCGCTGCAGACTTAAAAAGAAAAAACTTTTTCATGCTGATACGATAGAAGCAATGGTATGAAAAACTACAGCGAATTTTTTAAAATAGGAAATATATCTTGAAACTATAAAGGGATTTTACCGTATATACAAATGACCAATTTCAACCTTTTACTCAGTTAGAAGAATTAAGCAAATATTGGAGGTACCATCTTGCTTTCAAAAACATTACTCATACTGTAATATGTCAGTGTAAAGATCAACTACATGCCTCAAAATTTCATTCACACCCCATTATTCATCTATCACTTTAACATGAGGAGCTTTCCCTAAATGAAAAACCAAGATAACCCTACAAATTATGAATATTTAGCAGATAATCCAAACGTAAAAGTAATGCCCATTATGGTATCACTCATTATTGGTGCCTTTTTTGCTATATTAAACGAAACATTGTTAAATATAGCCTTAAAAACCTTAATGGAGGAATTCCATGTTACTCTGCCCACTGTTCAGTGGATGGCAACTGGATTTATGCTTGTCATGGGAGTCGTTATTCCTGCTTCAGCACTGTTAATGCAATGGTTCACCACGCGTCAATTGTTTTTGGGAATTATGACCATTTTTACAATTGGAACAACCATCAGCGCTTTAGCGGTGAATTTCCCCATGCTGCTGGTGGGACGTTTAATTCAAGCTGTCGGCACTGGGGTGTTGGTTCCCTTTATATTTAATGTTTTTTTACTGTTGTTTCCACCGGAAAGGCGCGGAAAAATCATGGGAACGATCGGACTCGTTATTATGTTTGCCCCAGCCATTGGGCCAACTTTATCAGGAGTCATCGTTGAATATTTAGGCTGGCGCTACCTGTTCATCATTGTCATACCATTCAGCTTGTTTTCAATAGCTTTCGCCTATAAATATTTAATCAATGTATCAGAAGTGACAAAGCCAAAGATTGACATTTTATCATTGTTTTTTTCTACCATTGGATTTGGAGGTATCGTCTATGGATTCAGTTCAGCTGGGGATAGTGGAGCAGGATTCCTGAGTCCGAATGTAGTGATAACCATCGTTATTGGAATTGCAGGAATCGTATTGTTCTCCATTAGACAGTTAAAACTGGATGAGCCAGTCATGGATTTAAGAGTGTTTAAATACCCTATGTATACGCATGCGGTTTTCATGTTTTTGATCATCATCATGGCAATGTTTTCGTCAGAAATCATTTTACCAATGTATATGCAGGGGCCTCTTGGTTTGTTGCCCGCAACAGCAGGACTGGTTTTATTGCCGGGAAGCATTCTAAATGGAGTCATGTCTCCATTCATGGGCCATCTTTTTGATAAGTTCGGGCCAAAAATATTAATGGTACCAGCTACAATTGTATTAAGCCTGACAATGTTTATGATGAGCAGACTGAGCATGACAACACCACTATGGGTTGTTGTTGTCGGATATGTGCTGCTGATGTTGACTGTTTCAGCCATTATGATGCCCGCAGAAACAAATGGCTTAAATCAGCTTCCAAAAAGGCTGTATCCACACGGCACCTCTCTGATAAGCACACTTCAACCTGTTGCAGGAGCTATTGGAGTTTCAGTATTTATAAGCATTATGAATGCCAGACAGAATCACTTTTTGCAGAAAGCAGGCAACCCTACAGACCCAACCACAATCAAAGAAGCGATGGTCGCAGGTGTAGAACTGGTTTATTTTGTCGGTTTTGTTTTGGCGATTGCCGCGGTCATAATGGCGTTTTTCGTTTATCGAGCGAAACTGGAAGATAAAAAAGTAACAGAAAGTCATTAAATTCATTTTGGGCATATTTTAGCCAGGAGCTGACTGATTGAACGGGATCATGCACCTGGCTAATTTTCTTTCTCAATCACCCCATGTGTCCTGAAGAAATTGAATTTCTTTTGCATGGGACAGTTCCTCTTTGGGCGTTTCCAAAATAAATGGCGTATTTACCAGCAAGGGCGTGTTGATAAGTTGGTCGAACTGCTCCACTGTTATACGGCCGCCCCCGAAGATAGGAGCATGCCGGTCCTTTCCCTTTCCTGTTTCATACTTGGAGTTATTCAAATGAATCACTTCCAGGTCATCGAAGTAATTTAGTTTCTTTCCTTTTTCCAATACATCATTCCAATTTTCACCATCCCACAAACCGCTGGAAAAAGCATGACACGTATCAAGACAAAAACCAATTTTCTCTGGGAACTCACTTAATTTGCGGATTTGCACAAGTTCTTCTAGAGTTGTCCCCATTGTACCCGGTATTCCTGCGTTATTTTCCAGCAAAACTTTAGCAGTTCCTTCCCATTGTCTGAGAATATCATTTAACATTTCGATCATAAGTTGATAGCTTTCAAGGAGGGTCAAATGAGGTAGAGATTTGCCAAAGTGAACAACAACCCCTATGGAACCGCATGCTTCGGTAATTTCCAAGTCATTCAGCAATGAATCAATGACATGAGTACGCTTTTGATCATTGTAGGGGGTCAGACTAGTGAGATAAGGCGAATGACTAACAGACAAGATACCGTTTTCTGCGCAATACGCTTTACATAATGCCGCATCTTCTCTGTTATAGTCTTTTACAGAAAGACTCCGAGGATTTTTTGGGAAGTATTGAAAAGCGCTGGCATTCATAGCGCGGGCTGTTTTTGCAGCTCCAAAGTACCCATCCCGAATGGAAAGATGACAACCAAATCTCATATGCATTCTCCTTGCTTAATGCTGACAATTTTCACAAAAATATGTTTTCCGAGAGGAAACTTCAATCTTCACTATAGGAGCCCCACAACGCTTACATGCCTTTCCCTCAAGCCCGTGAATAATCATTTTATAACCGCCTGTTTTGCTATCTCCTTTAAACAACGGTCCCATATACCCTCCATGTTGAATGCCATTTTGAAGGACCAATTTGATTGAATGGTAGAGGCGGACAATCTCGTCTTGTTCCAGCTCGTTTATTTTTCTTTCTGGCAGAAGCTGTGCATCCCAAAAGATTTCATCTGAATAACGGTTGCCTATCCCAGCAAGGACTTCTTGTTTCAGCAGTGTTGTTTTCAACCTGCCTCTTTTATTTTTCATTATGTCTAGAAAAGCATTCAGAGTAAAATTTGGGTCTAACGGCTCCGGACCGATATTTTGAAGCTCATTGTGTATCATTTCTGGAGTGAGCAGATGCAAATATCCCAAACGCAGTCCTATGAAATAAAGATGCTGGTCTCCGAATGACAACTGGACCTGAACTGTACGATCTGGTTGTTGATCTTTCGTTCCATAGAACATTGATCCCCCAAGCATCAGATGTAATAATAAACAAGAACCATTTTGCAGGCGAAAAATTAAATATTTGGCCCTTCTATCAATTGCTTCGATTTTTTGATTCAATACCTTTTGGAAAAATTGGTCTTCTGGAACATTAATTGATTTTTGACGATTGATGACAATTCCTGAAACAGGATGCCCCCCAATCAATTGCTGAAGCAAGGACTTGTATGTTTCCATCTCTGGCAATTCCGGCATTATGTTTCCTCCGTTTGTTATTGGTCATTAACTCATTATTCCTCAAGATGCCGAAAAGCATAACTGAAAGTTGGATAAACCCTGGAATGTAAAAAAACGGATCTCAATTGATCCGTTTTTTCATAAACATTATGAATGATTTAATGACAATCCCAATTATAGAGAACCTTAGAAAAATCCCGCCTTTTTAAATCATCCGATGAGATAAAGAAGTTGGCAACTCCCCCATCGCCCCACATGATGTCAAGATCATCATCCGTATCTATTTGCAATAAAAGCATGTCGTAGGATGGATAATCTCCATATGTCCTAGGATCTTCCTGCGTAAAAAATGGATATCCTCCTATTTTCGCCCCCTGTCCGCTCGCCAACTCGTAATACTGATCCATGATATCATCATATTCATCGTAATCTTCTTTTTCCAGCAGTTCATTGAGGTTTGTTAAAGCGTTGAAACGATAATCGTTGGCAGACATGATTTCTTCAGAACGCTTAAATGTTAAAGCACATTCCTTTTCTACAGGAAAATAATTTTCATCTGTAACAGCTGGAAAATTTGTCATCCATTTGGACTGATCAGTTTCAATCGTTTCATGATAAACAACCCGAAATGTATCTTGAATCGTCATATCATCGAAATTCAAACCATAAATATCATCATCCGCAACAAAAAATTGTAAGATTCCTACCGTTGGGAATTCAGATAATTGGGATTCTATTTCACTAAAATTAATTTGAGCCAAAAATCGAAGCGGTTCACCATTTTGGGCTGTTGGATACGGCTCTCCCTTCAGCCAGTATGGCTGACCGCCAAACTTGCTTTCCAATGGCCCTGTTTTTTGAATTCTTCCATCAATTATCAAACTCGGCTCTTTAGTCTTTTGTAAATCTTCGGCAAATGGTTCTAATTGACGTGGTAATTTCATTTTATCTCTCAACCTCCACAGGAACGTTTGTTCCTATTATAAGTGAATATCTCATAGATTGATAGCTTTTTCTATACACTGAATTATATCAAATAAGCCTTGGCGTATTCGCGCCTAGATTGTATCGAGCTCCACTCGATACATTTCCTCTGAAAATCTCTGGTATCCGCCGGAGGTTGAACCCCCACTGAATAAAATCCAATACGCATTCATCTCACCACTTACAAAAATAGGAGACTTCTGCTGAATAAGTTAAAGGCTGTTTCAGTCCCTTCCGCGCTGGCTCTCAACTAATTCCAGTAAAATTTTCAACCCTTTCGCTAAATCGTCTAAAGTCGCATAGGCATAGGAAAGACGAATGTGATGAAGATCCCTTGTCTCATATATATAGCCTGGATTAATTAAAACATTATGATGAAGCAAATTTAAAAAAAGCGCTTTATTCACAATTGGTTCATGAAACCTAAGCCAGATGTAGAAACCACCTTCGGATTTTTCCCAGGTTGCTGTTCTTTTAAAGTCGCGCTCTAATATAGCTTCGACAAATTCAGCTCTGCTTTTTAATTGTTCACGAAGTTTAATCAAATGTGTCTCGTACAGGCCAGAAGAAATCCAATGAGCTACAATTTCTTGAGAAAAAGCACTGGAACCGTAGTCTGTCTGCATTTTTATATCCCCTAGCCGTTCGATGACTGGCGAAGGTGCAACTACCCAGCCGATCCTGAGTCCTGGGCTTAAGGTTTTCGATACACTGCCGATATATAGTACTTGTCCTGATGTGTCAATTGACTTTATCGGGGGAGCAGGGGTTTCAAATGTCAACTCATGGTAAACATCATCCTCAATAATCGGTATCTGTAGCTCCTTGCACACATTATATACGGATTTCTTTTCCTTCATCGACCAACTTTGGCCAGTTGGATTATGTAGTGATGGTACACAATAAAAGACAGATTGCCTTTTCCTTTTGAATTTCCGTAAATTCTTTGTGAAATCTGCATCCCGTGAAATTGAATTCATCCGCATTCCCGCTGATTGAAACGGGTGAACCGAATTTAAATAGGAAGGCTGTTCCTGAAAGACAATCGACTCTTTTTCCAATAATCCCATAGCAATTAATTGAAGTGCCTGCAGGGCTCCTGACACTATCAATATATTTTCCGGGCCAGTTTCAATCCCTTTGTTTTTTAAATATTCACATAAAATCTCACGAAGCTTTTCACTTCCTTGTGGTGATGAATATCCCATTGCCTTGGGTTTTAGCGATATTTCCCTTAATGACTGTTCAATTTGTTTCGTGGGAAGCATGTCTGGTGATAATTCACCTGTACCCAGACGGATAATGTGATCCATTTGTTCATGTTCATTAATCAGTTGAATTGTGTGGTAATTGGGCTTATATATGCTTGATTCAATGTGCTGATTCCAATTCAATTGGGCTTTGTCCAATAGCATATTCCAAGAATTATTAGCCACAAATACTCCTGACCCTACGTGGGATTCGATTAAACCATCCGCTTTTAGCTCATCAAGGGCAAGTTGTACAGTGCTCCGATTCACATTAAACTCTGCTGCTAGCTGGCGCTGCGTCGGGAGCTTCGTCCCTACAGTCCAATCTCCCCGTTCAATTCTAGATTTCACCCAATCCACAATTTGATCATGAATAGTCAAATGAGAATACCTTTTTGGTTGCCAATTCATCCAACCCCTCCTAGATTGGGTGGATGAAAAGCCACCCAATTGGTCGTTTTCTTTTATTTTTACCATAGTAGGATAATAATTGAAAGGAGTTGACCACTTGGAAAGTATTTTTCATGGAGTTATTTTGGCATTTGGACTCATATTGCCTTTGGGCGTGCAAAATGTATTTGTATTCTCACAAGGAGCCACACAACCGAATTGGGTCCGGGCACTTCCAGCCACGATTACTGCTGGTTTATGCGATACATTTTTAATCCTTTTGGCCGTTTTAGGCGTCTCTGTCATCGTTTTACAGTTTGAATGGCTTCGTCTTATTCTTATGATAGCTGGAATTTTATTTCTACTTTATATGGGATATACGATCTGGAAGGCCCAGCCTGCAGCAACTGAAACGAATAAAGCATTACCCATCCGGCAACAAATCTTTTTTGCACTATCCGTGTCTTTATTAAATCCACACGCTATCTTAGACACTATTGGTGTAATTGGAACAAGTGCATTAAAATACACTGGAACAGAACAAGCCTTGTTTACAATTGCCTGTATTGCAGTATCCTGGATCTGGTTCTTTGGATTAACTTTTGCAGGTATGATGATGAAGAAATTGGATGATAGCGGAGGTTTAATGAACATATTCAACAAGTGCTCCGCCTTGTTCATATGGGCCACCGCCATTTATCTAATCATGGATTTAATCTAACTGCACACCACTTGTAACCCCCCTTTAATAATGAGGGGGGTTACTAAATAGCATTCTATATTAGACGTATAGGGGGTTTGAAAAGAAAATCTACTTCTTTAGCTTGATCAAAAGATTCTTGGCGTATTTGCGCCCAAATTTTATCAAGTCTAGCTCGACACATTTCCGTCGTTAACTTTATTCAGACGGGGGTTGAACCCCAACTGAATGGAATGCTTTCATCTCACCACTTACAGAAGTGGAAGACTTTCGCCAAATGAAGTTAAAAATACTTTCCCTCTCCTCCTATTAGGCGTTTCACTGGATGTAACAGCTGCTTTAATTTCTGATAAGTCATACTGGAAAGCCGGCTTCGTTAGACTTAGTTGGTGATTATTTATTAATGCGATCAAATGACTGAAGGTTCCTTGCCAGGTTTCAGTCGATACTTTGTCATTCCAATGCCGCAAATGGAATATTTGAGAGCTCACCATTGTTTTCCTAGCAATCTCCGCCCAGTCCGCGGGGACCCCGGATAAAAGTCCGATACTTAAAAAAATCCCTTGAGCCTGTACACAATGAGCTAATTCAGTACCAGACTGTCCTCCCACTGAATCAATAGCAGCGGAAGCCCCCCGCCCATTCGTTAAGTTCAAAACGGTCTCACGCAATGATTCCTTGGATGTGTTAATGACATACCAGGCACCCAGCTGATTTAGCTCATCAGCGTATCGATCATTTCTGGTTACTGCAATTAATCGAAAACCCAACACTTTTGACAACTGCACAAAAATGCGTCCGATCGAAGAGCCACAAGCATTGACCGCCAACGTATCACCAGGACGTAACCCAAGCTTTTCAGTACAAATCACCCATGCTGTAATTGGATTTATATACATTTGAGATGCAATGATGTTATCAATAGAGTCAGGTATAGGTACCGCAAATGCTGCTGATGTTGTCACAAATTCCTGCCAAGTACCTTCCCCTCGTAAAGGCAGCACTCGCTTTCCAATAAGGTTTTTAGATACCGCTGCACCTACCTCTTCAACTATTCCCACCCCTTCATAGCCAGGAATAGCCGGTAAAGAAATTCGATGAGAATAAGAACCTCTTATCGGGATTAAGTCAGACGGATTAATTGGACGAACCAACATACGCACAAGAACTTCATTATCAGACGGCGCCTGAACACTTTTATATTCCATTTTTAAAACGTCTTTCGGATTACCAAACTCATGAAATCTAATGCTTTTTGCTTTTTTCAAGACAAAAGTCTCCTTTGAAAAACTGCCATTTACTTAATAATATCCCGTTTTAACCGCAACGTACAATCAAAATTCAATCTGTTTCCTCTCACCTATCCATGAGCTAGAGAATCATTGCTTTCAAAGGACAAACTAGACAATGTTTTCAATTGTTCACTTTAGTAAAGTTGAATATTTTTTTCATTTTCTTTATAATTAGCACCAGGTGCTATAACTTGATAGTAATCCGGAGTGATTTCATGTACAAATTTGTTCTTATATTGGCCACCATTATTTTGCGTACCCTCGGTAAAGTGGAAGTAAGAAATAAACACGTACTTCCATCAGAAGGCGGTTTTATTTTAACATGCTCACACAAAGGCTGGTTAGATGTTGTCATTCTGGGAATTTGTACGCCGCGCCCGATTCATTTTATGGCGAAGCAAGAACTGTTTACGAATAGGTTGGCTTCTTTTTTTCTTTCTAAGATTAATGCTTTTCCTGTTAACCGTGAAAATCCTTCACCAAGCAGCATAAAAACGCCTATTAAGCTACTGAAATCAGGTGAAGTTGTGGGCATTTTTCCAGGCGGGACAAGAACAGCGGAAGAAGTTTCATTGAAGCGGGGAGCTGTCACCATTGCAAACTTAGCAAAGGTTCCAATTATTCCCGCCGCATATGAAGGACCAGCAAATATAAAAGAGTTTTGGAAAGAAAGAAAAGCAGCCATCATTTTTGGAGAACCTTTCTATGTAAATACTAAAAATAGATCTGAGTTGGCTGCATCAACAGATCTCTTGTCAGAAAAAATAAATTCCCTTAAAACCAATTAACATTAACAAGGCAGCCATGGGCTTTTCATACATTTTCATTATCACTAAGTGATAGTACCTTATGATAAGAAAAGGAGCGTTTTAATGACTAACATTCAATCCAAAGCCAAAATAACAGCATTGGGAAGCTATGTCCCCGAAAAGAGATTAACAAATGAAGATCTAGAAAATATGGTTGATACAAATAATGAATGGATCATCCAAAGAACCGGTATGAAAGAAAGAAGAATTGCCGCTGAAAACGAATTTTCTTCGACATTGGCTCTTAAAGCGGTAGACAACTTAATCAAACGATACAAAAAAGATGTTTCTGATGTAGATTGCATCATTGTAGCCACCTCTACACCCGACTACACATTTCCGAATGTAGCCAGCCAAATCCAAAAACATTTTCAAATAAAACAGACTGGTGCAATTGACCTGAATGCAGCTTGCGCTGGTTTCACTTATGGATTGCATGTAGCCAACGGATTGATTACGTCTGGACTTCATAGAAAAATTTTATTTGTTGCTGCCGAAACCATGTCCAAAATCACGGATTACACAGACCGGACAACTTGTATTTTATTTGGTGACGGAGCCGCTGCTGTTTTAGTGGAAAGAGATGATGAAATGCCAGGCTTTATCGCCAGCCACATGGGAACCTACGGGGAAGGAGGCAACCATGTATATAGCACAAATCTATCTACTACAATGCAGGGGCAGCCTTTGAATCCGTCTGGAATGCTGGTACAAAACGGAAGAGAAGTATATAAATGGGCTTCCCGCACGCTTCCATTAGGTATAAATGAATTACTGAACAAAGCTGGATTAAAAAAGGATGACATTGACTGGTTTATTCCGCACAGTGCTAATTTGCGTATGATCGAATCCATTTGTGAAAAATCAGAGATTTCACTTGAAAAAACATTGACAAGCGTTGAATATCTTGGAAATACTTCTTCAGTTTCGATCCCGTTAGCGATGCAAATAGGCATAGATGAAGGAAAAATAAAGAGAGGCGATACCCTGTTAGCTTATGGGTTTGGCGGAGGACTGACACATGCCGGGGTCATTTTGAAATGGGACGTTGAAGATGTTTGATGTTCAAGAAATCAAAGACACGATAAAACATCGCCATCCATTTCTTTTAGTGGATAAGATTATCGAGGTTGAGGAAGGTAAAAAGGCTGTTGGGATTAAAAATGTGACTGTAAATGAGCGTTTTTTTAATGGTCATTTTCCTGAAGATCCAGTAATGCCCGGAGTATTGATTGTTGAAGCATTGGCTCAAGTAAGTGCGGTTGCCATGTTATCCCAAGAAGACAACCGTGGACGCTTAGGTTTGTTAGCAGGCATAGATAATTGCCGCTTTAAAAAGCAAGTTAAGCCAGGGGATCAGCTTCGGATGCAAGTTGAAATTACACGATTAAAAGGAGCCGTAGGCAAAGGTAAAGGAGTCGCTACTGTTGATGGAGATTTAGCATGTGAGCTAGACCTGTTATTTGCATTTGGTGATCAGAGTCAATAGTCACTGTTTAGGGAGGAGGGTTCCACCCCTCCCTATTGGTCCATGAGCCGTAACAATGCCGTCAATTTAAGTTAAAGGAAGGATTCAATCGTTTTTTCATCTAACTGTTCTTCCGAAATAACCCGAAAGCCGTTTCTTTTCAGTAAGGCGGACGTAACGCCATCACTAGCAATCTTAATGCCACTAAATTCACCGTTGTAAATCATAGAGCTGCCGCAGGATGGGCTGTTTTCCTTCAATACAACAAGTGATGCCTTGACTTCTCTTGCTAGTTTTAGCGTCGCGTGAGCACCTTTCATGTACAAATCCGTGACCTCTTTACCTGACCTATCTATTACCTTCGCCTTCCCATCAAGAACATCATACCCATCTCCACCTGCTATTTCCGCTGGCTCCCTTGGGGTGGAGAAACCGCCGCTCAGTTCAGGGCATATCGTGATTGCTTTATTTTCCGCCACCAACTTTTGTATTTGCTCATGCAGACTATGTCTTCCGTCATATCTAACTTTTAGCCCTGCTAAGCAAGAACTCACCAAAATCATCTGGCTGCCCCCTTTTCCCGTTCATTTATACAAAATCCGTTGTCAAGATTCAGGATTCCGCTGTTTTTCTAATGGTAATAAACTGGATGATAGTACTTAGAAGCAAATTCGTCAAGTTCACAACAGGCAAAAAAACACCCCCTAAAGTAGAATGGCTCGTCTAACTTTAGGGGGATATGTGTTTTGATGATCATTTCACATTAAAAAAGTTAATTAGAAGCTTTATTATTGATTGTGAGTATCTATTCCATCACTAATTTAGTTAGCCGGAACTAAATGATCAACAACGATATTATTGATTACATTAATAAATGCAAGTGCACTGGCCTTCATAATATCGGTGTCTGTCGCTTTGGCAGTATACTTCTCTCCTCTAAATTCCACTTGAATTTTAACTTTCCCCACTGCCTCTTTCCCTCTTGAGACACTGCTGATGTTATATTCTCGCAGTTGAATGTCAAGCTGGCTGATTTCCATAATAGCGGAATATAGAGCATCGATTGGACCTGAGCCGACTGCGCTTCCCTCCAATATTTGGCCTTCTTTTTTCAATTTCACGCTGGCTGACGGAAAGCTTGTGTTACTAATCACTTGTAGATCTACCAATTCAAAGAAATTATCGCTGATATGGGATTCTTTGAAATAATTCTCTACGATGATATATAAATCATGGTTATAAACCTCTTTTTTCTTATCAGCCATTTCAAGGAAGTCTTCAAAAATCTCTTCAAATTGTATATCCGTAAATTCATTAAGTCCTAATTTGTTAAGAGCGTTTTTAACTGCATGACGACCGGATCGTGCTGTTAATACAAGCTCCATATCCTCCAGTCCGACTTCAAGCGGACTGATGATTTCGTAAGCATCTCTCGATTTCAACAAGCCGTCTTGGTGAATACCGGAGGAATGAGCAAAGGCATTGTCTCCTGTGATGGCTTTATTCACTTGAACATCAAGTCCCATAAAACTGCTTACCAACTTAGATGTATTCATAATCTCCTTAGTATTGACGTTCGTGTAAGTCTGGTAGACAGATGAACGAGTATTCATCGCCATTACGACTTCTTCAAGAGCCGCATTACCAGCACGTTCTCCAATTCCATTTATCGTACACTCTACTTTATCCGCTCCGTTTTTGATTGCAGCTAAAGTATTGGCTGTCGCCATACCAAGGTCATTATGACAATGGACACTTAAAAGAACAGTATCATTCAAATTTTTCAAACGATCATTTAATTTAAAAAGCAGTTCACCAAACTCTTCCGGCTCAGCATACCCGACCGTATCGGGAACATTAATAATAGTAGCCCCAGCCTTAACAACAGCTTCAATGGTTTTCCATAAGTACTCAAAATCGGAACGGGATGCATCCTCTGTTGAGTACTGAACGTTAGGTAATAAGCTTTTTGCATATTTCACGGCTTCTACACCAATATCCATTATCTGGTCTTTCGATTTTCCGAATTTCTTTTCCACATGAATATCTGAAGTACCTAAAACCATATGGATAAGCGGATTATTAGCATATTTTACACTGTTATAAACCGCATCAATATCAGATTTTACCGCCCTTGCCAAAGCAGTAATGATAATATCATCTGTATTCCCCACTTTTGTAGCAATTTCTTTCACAGCATTGAAATCGCCAGTAGAAGATGAAGGAAAGCCTGCCTCAATCATATCAACCCCAAGCTTTTTAAGCTGCTGAGCCACTTCCAGCTTTTCATATTGGTCCAGCTTTGCACCTGGAACCTGCTCTCCATCTCTTAAAGTCGTATCAAACACCCAAATTTTTCTCGCCATTTCAATACACTCCTTTTCAATATAAAAAGCCCCGTCTCTATAAAAATATAGAGACGAGGCTGTGCTCGCGGTACCACTCTAATTGGTTAAATTAAAAACATAAATAACCCACTCATTTTCGGCGGCTATCACCACCTATCCTCTTAACGGAAGAAACCCGGCATCCCCTACTGAAATTTGTTCAGGGAGCAGCTCTTGGAGGAGTTCAAAGGGAATAACTACCGATTCTCACCAGCCATCGGCTCTCTGAAAAGCTTACTGTCCTTTTACTATTTCCAATCTTTGCTTGTTATTATTTGATTATAAGCAATCATATATTGAGAGTTGATAGTTGTCAATATAAAAGTCGAAATTAGCTGTAAAATTTTTATATTTTAATAGACTTGTTGTTAATATTTATGGAAATCTCTTTGGTACGGGGGATTGAACGTGCTGGTTTGGACGGCGGTCCTATTACGACAGATTCTGTAACCGGAAGCAATGCATCAGCTATTTCTTTGGCATCAACACCATAAGAAAGCTGAAAAACCTCTGGAGGTGTTAGACGTAACGTATCGGACCCTTCCGCAGACTCAAATTGATCATTGTTAAAGAATAGATGAAGATGCAGTTTTTCTGTTACCGGTCTAATCCAATGCCACCATGCCATTGGAATAAATACCACTTGGCCCGGCTTCGCTCTGTAGTTATGCAAACTTTTAGTGTCGGGATCAACAATGGAAATAATGGCTTCTCCTGAAACCACAACATCCAGCTCCCAGGCATTTGGATGCCAATGCGGCTCTCGAATATGTCCTTTTGTAAGATAAAGATCAACAAACGCGCCCCCCACCATTGCCGGTATCTGCGTAGACGTAACTTTATAAGCGATATTTTCAGGGTCTCTTTCAAAGAAAATATTATCCTTTGAGTCAATAAAAAGGTTGGGAGTACCGCTCGTTTTCTTTATGTTTGTATTATCAGGGACAAAACCAGACTTGGTCATGGAAATCCTCCTAAAAAGATGAGTACCACTACCCTGTATATGCGAAAAAACATTGGGTGTGACCATTTCAACGTCTAGCAATTTAAAAACTCCGCCGATAGATTCCATCCCTTCCATAAACATACAGATATTTTCCCCGCATAAAAACTGGACCAATAATACGTTTACCCCGTTCATCCCTTAACTGCATTTTTTCTTTTGGCGTAATCGTCCTATTTCTTACAGTGAAACGCATTATAGTATAACTATCTATTTGACCGATCAACCCCGCCTTGTCAAACATGAATTGCTGTAATGTATTCTTACCTTCAACACGATAACGGACAAAGTCTTTGTTTTCATTTAATTGAACAAGATAAAAGTCAGCGTAGTAGTAAAAATAAACTTCCTTTGTCCCCGCAACATTCAACGCATAACAATCAGCAATATCAAAACTGCCTGCTCCCCAAAGCTTACGTCCATTCATTGTGTAGGCAATGACACCATCACTCCCCATAGGCTGCTCCCATCCGAAATTTCCAAATACTCCTTCATCAAAATAACTTACCCAGATTGTATCTGTTTCATCTATTTGTACGCTTTCTATTCCATCTCCAAGCGTGAAAGCATCAATTAACTGCCCGTTAGGATTATACCTTCTCGCATTTCTCTCAATATTTGCGCCATCTTTTAAACAGCGGGTCTGTACAAGCAATAATGTGCCGTCTGAAAATAAATCTATTCCCGTCGGCATCAAAGCTACATTATTTAATTCAATTGTTTCAATGTTTTCATCTTTAATTATCAGAATTATCAAATTGATTTTTGGAACGGGACGTTGAAAATAATCAAACTCCTTCAAACTGGTTTCAATGATGAGCAGTGTCCCATCCACTGTTATTTGACCAGCCACAAAGGTTAAGTCCGAAGTAAAGCTGGTACACTTGTTCAATATCAATCTTTCGATTTTAATCACCTTTTAAAAAACATCATGTATAAAACCTTGTTGATTCATTTTCAAATAGATCTTTTAGCCATAAAATGAATAGCTCCCTACACAAATATTGATTCGTCAACGACAATCAAAGTTCAGCACCTCTTTGCAAATATTAGTTAATTTGCAAGAGCTCCCTTAATTTTCGGGTCATCTCCGCCGAAGTTAGATAAACTGAATCGTCAGCAATATACATCAACATACTCTGTTCATCCTCTTCTCCCAACCATAAATGGAGACCATGTGTCGGTAACTCCCCTTCTTTTGACTCATATTTCACCATGACATCATAATCAGGATCCTTGATGTCGGCCTTTCCCGGCTGTTTCATGGCAGTTGTAATTGCTTTTTCCATTATATTCAAAGATTCTTTATCTTTTATGGATAGAAAACTATTTTCATTCATCCCTCCAAACCCCTTTGAGTTGGAAATTTTCACTTCTACTATTTTTTTATCTAATAGAACCATTGGTTCAGCTTCTTGCATGTCACACCCCATCAGCAAAAATAAGCCTAAAACCAAGGTCAATCCTGCTTTCAAAAGCCTTTCCCCTTTCTTGATGTCCTTTTTTCAATAGCACCCTGCATTAGTCAGCGTTTTTTATGCATATACTTCATCCATTTTTTCAGTTTATAACTGGTCATCGTATAACCCGCAATCGAAAAAGCAGAGAGTGCGATAAAAAGTTTCAAGATTAAAAGGTTTGATAGGTAGATTCCTGCGGCAGCCCCTGTTAATCCAAACATAGTCATATGAAATAGCTGCTTTTTATGATTTTCGTAAATCGTAAATTGAAACTGTCTTCTTTGTTTAGTTTCCTGCATAAGCTCCAATTTTTCTGGTGCCTTTAAAAACTCTGTCACTGGAAAAACCCTAAAAGAGCAAATGATTATGCTGTGTAAAATAATTTTTTCTGCTGTCAATGAATTTAATACAACGAGCCAGGTGCTCTATTCCTGGTTTAATCTGACTCTCGTTAACTTGAGAAGTGCATAATCGAAGTAGATTTTCCTTCTTATACTCAGGCAAGAACATTCTGGACGCATCATCAACATAAATATTTCGTTCTCTTAACAAGTTCACTACTTGTTTCGCTGTCACGCCCTCTGGAAGAAATACAGATAGATAGAATCCTGTAGTCGGCTTGGTAAAAGATGCATGCTCTGGAAGTAATAACTTGCATGCTTCTTGAAGAAGCTTCATCTTGTTATGGTATAACTCTTTTATTTTTTTGATATGTCCATTAATCATTCCGCTCTTCAAATAGATGTCCAGTGCACCTTGAGAAAGTACAGAGCTGTTAAAATCTGCACTAAATTTATAACGCAAAAAGTTGTTGATCATTAATTCTGGAAGAACAATCGTAGCTACCCGTAAACCAGGAAGAAAAATTTTAGAAAAGCTTTTAATAAAAATTACCCTGCCGGAAGGATTGTACGAAAAAAGTGGATCTGATTTTAAATCTTGATCAAGTTCCCCTAAAAAATCATCTTCAACCAAATACACATCGTATTTTTCAGCTAATTCAACAATTTTTTTCTTTTCCCTATTCGTATAGCTATGCCCAAGCGGATTTTGAAATCGCGGAACAATATAAAAAAATTTAATATCATTATTTCGAAAAATGTACTCTAAACGCTCAAGGTCGATCCCATCCATTGTTAAATCAATACCAAAAGTAGTGGGCTGATGAATGAGTGCTGACTCAATAAAACCATAATAAGTAGGCTGTTCAATGAGAATGTTGTTTTTTCCATTTGGAAATGGCATAGAAACTAATAAATTAAGGGCCTGCTGAGAGCCAGACACTACAAATAACCTTTCAGGATTGGTAAAAACCTGCAGGCTTTGCAAATATTTCATCAATTCAACTCGTAGTGAGTAAAGTCCTTGCTGGTCGGAGTACGTAAATAATTCTTCTCTATATGTATCAATCGCTTGATTGATACAATGCTGAAATTCAACATAAGGAATTACGTCTTTATCCGGACCCGCCGACAAAAAATCAATTGCATTCTTTTTGTCCTCATGGTTTTGAAATTCATTCACTACATAATAGCCGCTTTTAGGAACTGAATAAATAAAATGCTCTTTTTCCAGTTCATTATAAGCTTTCATTACCGTATTTTTGCTGCAAGAGAACTTTTCAGACAATTGCCGCACTGAGGGAAGTTTGCAGCCCGACACGAGGGTTCCATTGGACAGCTGGTCTTTAATCTCGTCCATAATCCCAATATACTTTGCATTCATATTCGTTCTCCCTTCTGTACCAGGACAGATCAACAAAAATATTGTTTATTTTTAAAGTCACTCCTCTTAACATTTTAATTATACTAGGACAGATTTTCAATAAAACGATTAAAGGAAGAACCTCCATTTATTGGAGCAGATACAGAATGCAAAATATATAAAGTCAGGAGCTGGACACAGTGCAAATAGAAAGAAAAGAAAAAGTTGGACTTTTGTTAGGATTAGTAGGGGTCATCTGTTTTAGCTTAACTCTCCCCGCAACGCGTGTAGCAGTGCAATATTTTGGCGTTACGGTTGTCGGTTTAGGAAGAACGATCGTTGCCTTTATCTTAGTTATTCTCGTCTTGATCATTAGAAAAGAAAAGCTGCCCTCTGCCCGACAGTTCAAAAGTTTGATTATTGTCTCCCTTGGCGCTGTTTTAGGATTTCCCTTACTCACTTCGTGGGCAATGGAAAGTCTGCCGGTTTCTCATGGAGCTGTAGAATTAGCGCTATTACCGTTGGCTACAGCAGGATTTGCCATATTAAGAGCTGGTGAAGTCCCTTCTCTTAAATTTTGGATTTCAAGTTTTGTCGGGTCTTTAGCAGTGATTAGCTATGCTGCCTATTTGGGATTTGGGCAGCTTCAATATGCAGATCTGGCCTTGCTAGGAGCTGTGATTATACTTGGCCTCAGTTATGCTGAAGGCGGCAAGCTAGCTCAAGAATTAGGCAGCTGGCAAGTGATTGCATGGGGCATCATTAGCGCTGCTCCGTTTTTCATTGTTCCAGTTTTTCTAAACGTAACTGGTGAGATGCTTCATGCTCCTTTAAAAGCCTGGGTTAGCTTTATTTATCTGGCAGTAGTGAGTCAATTTCTAGCTTATGTAGCATGGTACAGCGGATTAGCGATGGGAGGAATTTCAAGAGTTAGTCAGATTCAATATCTACAACCCTTTTTAATGATTACATTTGCAGCATTATTTTTGAATGAATCCATCACCTCATTTACTGTCCTTATGGCTATAGTCGTTGTATTTTCCGTTATATTTGGTAAGAATGCTGCAGTGGTAAAAAAGGGACAGCATCAGTAAAATAATCACACGAAATGCCAATTGGCATTTCACACGCAGCTTCAGCGATCATTGAAGTATAGAGGACATTACTATTCCAGAAGAAGTGCCCAGTCTTGATGGGTGTGCAGAATAAAGCGACTTTTTACGAATTTGAAAAACAGTACAGTAGATAGAGCGCGTTTTGATCCATCTTGATCAAAACGCGCTCTTTGTATGAATATTTCATTAAAAATTAATATTTCCTAGCAAACAATACAACAAAGTTAAAATATTTGTAGACACAATCGACATCTTGAAAACCGCTATCTATCAACCATTTCATTTGATGATCTAGTGTAGCCATCCGATCAAGCTTGGTTCGCTCGTGCGCTGCCTGAATCTCGCTGTCCGTTAAACCAGACATAGTTATTTTATTATTCCAGTCTTTTTTATACATAGAATCTATAAAGGGCGTATGGCCAAGTACTTGGTCAGCATTTACGAAAATCCCTTTAGGGGTCAATAAGTTGTAAACATTATTGAACATCTTCTTTTTTGCTTCATCCGTTAAGTGGTGTATAGAAAGTGAAGACACTATAATATCAAACTTTTCTTCAAATTTATACTCGGAATAATCAGCGTTTATATAAGCAATGTTCTCCTCTTCTTTAAATCGATTCCTAGCTTTTTCCAACATATTTTCGGAAATATCAATTAGGGTGATTGTAGCTTTGGGGAACTTTTCTTTTATGAAAGAAGCAAATAACCCTGTTCCCGCCCCTATGTCTAAAATTTTTGGTGTCTCCTTGTCTGTCTCAATAATTGAGACTGGAACTGAATAAAAGTCCTCAAAACAAGGAATTAACTTTCTTCGTTGATTATCATATTGAAGTGCATTTTGATTAAATTTTTCTTTTACCTTATCAATAACAGTATCCATATCCATCCCCCCGAAGATTTCTAATTCAATTGTAAAACATCTAGTATATAATTAGAAATAACAATATTATTGAAAATTGATAACGAACTGTTATCAATAAAAGGGATGAAACATATGGACATAAAGTGGTTAAAAACGTTTATCACAGCTGCTAAGTATGAAAACCTTCGCAGAGCTTCAGAGGATCTCTTTTTAACACAACCAGCTCTTAGCAAACATATAAAGAAACTGGAAAGCCATTTGAATACTAAATTGTTTGACAGAGTTGGTAAAAATATTACTCTCACCCCTGCCGGTTATCAGTTTCTTTCGTATGCTAAAGAGATGGTAGAGAAATATGATAAGGGGATGGAAGAATTTGAAGCCTGGGAACAAGGATATAATCGAAAACTGACCATTGCCGTAGCTCCACAAATTGCATCCTCTATACTCCCGGGAATTCTGCGAGGGTTTATAGATAAATATCCTGATATCGAGATCATTGTAGACATTGTAAATTCATTCAAAATAGGAGAACAGCTATGTCTTGGAAAAGCAGAGATCGGCATCTCCAGAATGGAGCCAGTTCAGAAAAACTTATCTTGTGAGGTCATTCACGAAGATCCAGTTATCCTAGTGGCACCCTATAGGAAAAATGAAAACTTTCCTGTTGAGGAGGAAGTACTTAAACAATACAGGGTGTTAACAAACAATCATCCCACTTATTGGAGCAATCTTCTAACCGAGATTAAAAGATCATATCCACGCATTCGTACAATGCCAGTCACTCAAATTGAAATCTCCAAACGTTTTATTGAAAAGGGATTAGGAGTGTCATACCTTCCTTTGTCTATGGTCCGTGAAGAACTGCAACAGCAGACAATGATTGAAATTAAACATGATAAGGTCCTACCAACAACTTCTTTTACATATGTAGTGACTAAAATCGAAACTCCCGAAGTGCAACTATTTACCTCTTTCCTGACAAAGGAATTTGAAAAAATGTTGATGACCTAAATCAAATCGGCTGTGAGAAAGGGTAGAGGATTTTAGCCATCTAATAAATCATGAAGTTCTTCCATGCCATGCGGATGAAATGGATACACGGGTAGTATCATGATAAAATCTTTTTCATAACTATCCTATCTTTATTTATTGAATAATCATTTTTTAAATAAAAAGCTTCTGCATGCCCTCCAGTCGCAGTTAATAAATAAATACTATAAATATCTCTTTTCTTTAGTTCTTCTTCTAAATAAAGGAGTAGTTTGGAACCGTAACCCTTGCCTTGAATTTGATTATTTATACAGAACTCAGCTATATAAAAAGTTAATCCTGTGAACGTTTTCTTACTATTTCCCGCAATAAATCCAATTAAAGTGTCATTTTCATATAATAAAAATCCAAGGAATTTAGGCGTCAGCAGTAAGTCAGTAAGTCTTTCTTTAGCAGTTTGATACGTCCAAGTCTCATTCCAAGGACCACTATTAAAAACATTGATATAAAGTTCAATACATTTTTCTATTCTCTCACTAGTAATCGGTATTATTTTTTCTGTCATTATGACTCTCCTTAAGGTTAATTTCATTATCTCTTGTTCAACTATATGTCACTTGATATCAGAAATAGATGAAAAAAGCTGAGCTAGTTTGGTAAAAAAGGTAGATTATAACGTCAAACTCATAGCAACCGTTCTTATGCTAAATCCCATTTTGTTGTATAGTTGAATAGCTTGATTCCCTGCAAAAGCACTAAGACGTATTTCAGAGTATCCATCTTGTCTTAAGCAGTCAATGGCAGCTCCCATTAATCGTGTTGAAATTCCGTTGCCTCTAAATTCTTCTATAACAAATAGTTCATAAATAAATCCATTCATCATATCAGTAAATTGGTCTTTACTTGCTCCAATCAGAATCCAGCCCATCAATTTATCGTTGTGTGTTGCAATTAAATAATAACTTCCCTTTTCTAATAGAGTCGCAATAAGGTGTTCGGTTTTTTCATTGGAAGGTAGTACTTCTCCCAATGTTCCATCATATATAGCTTGTGGAGAAAGTAACATAATTTTTTTAAGTTCCGAATCAGTAGGTTTTCTAATATCCATTAATAACATCGTGTCCTCCTAACGTTTTGAAAAAATCCCACTATTAGAATGAAAAATAAACATGTAACATTGTTCTAGAATCTCAGCTTCCCTGGAATAAATCAGTTGATTATGTTAAATCATGATTGAATTTATTGATAATAAGAAGATAACGTATCAATGTTTCATTTCAACGTACTGATAAAAATTAGGGGGCGAATTCTTTAAAAGAGCAACCTTCCTATTACAAATTATCTTTTCCTCCATTCTTTTACCATTTCGTCATGATACGCTTCTGTCCAATGATATGGTTGTAACTCACTTAATGGCTTGAAAATGACAACTTGCTCTGAATTTGTGATAGCACATTGTACTTGTGGCCCCCAATAAAATAAACGCTCTTGACATACACCACAAGGCGATAAAACCTTTAGTTCAGAGTCTTCATCTTCCCTTGCTACACAAATACAATGTGTTACTTTCTTGTTAAATTTATGGGCTTGTAATATTGCTCCTGTCTCTATACAAAGTTCAGTCGAAGCATTTATTACATCTGGTACAACACTAGTGTAAATCGTTCCGTCTTCCACCCGAATAGCTGCTGCACCACCCCAGCCAGATGGATATTTATGCTCAATTAGTTTTTTTACTGCTGCATACAGCTCTTGTGCAATGCTCATTTCTAACCTCTTCTTTCTTCCATTTCCTCTTGGGATGAATAATAGATATTTTCAGAAAAAGTCTACCTTAGATATCCTCCATTATTGATATCGAAGGTTGCTCCTGTGTAATGCTTAGATTTATTTGATAATAAGAAAATAACAGTATCAGCGACATCTTCAGAAAGTACAGGTATATCAATGAGTTGATGATTTAAATTTCTTTTTTCCTCCAATCGGGAATTGTATCCATCATCGGAGTGTCAACCATCGTGGGAGCAACAGCATTCACTCTGATGTAAGGGGAGAAATTCATTGCACAGCTTTTAGTTAAACCCAGTATAGCAGCTTTTGACAGTCCATAAATCGCATCTGAACTGCCTTCCATCCCTGATACGGAAGACATATTCACGATCACTCCCTTTCGTTGGCTTTGAAGCAATAGCTTTCCGAACATCTGTGTAAAATAAATAAATCCCTTAATATTTATATTTAAGACTGTATCAATTTCCTCTGTTTGATAATCTAGTAATCTTTTTGCCAAGTAAATCCCCGCATTATTCACTAAGCTATCAACATTAGGATGTTCAGCTTCAACATATGCAAAAAATCTAGCAACCTCTTCATAATTACTTACATCTATCTGATATGCAGTAAAGAATGGTCACCCATTAATATTTGTAACTCCTGTAAGGAATATTCATTAATATCACATGCAACTACGGAAGCACCTTCGTCTAAACATTGCTTAACAATTTCTCTACCAATCCCAGAACCCGCACCAGTTATGATTATCTTTTTATTTTTAAGCATTAAAAAATTCCCTCCATTATTTCCTATGTAACTAAATTGTACCATGATGAGCATTTCCATACCTTTATCGAGAACAATTCTTATCATCTTTTCAGATGATCAAAACTCTGATTTTCGCCATTTTCTCCATCAAAAAAGCTAACCACCAAATATGGTGATTAGCTTTTTTCCTTAAAGTGATGAGCTACTATCTTCAATAGCTGTTTTATCATTAAATGTTTTCAAATTCAATTTCCCCAAAATTCGTGCCGTTAACGTTCCGGCGACCATGCTGTCATTTACATTTACAGCTGTACGTCCCATATCGATAAGTGCCTCGATTGATATGAGCAAACCAGCTAAAGCAACTGGGAGCCCCATCGAAGATAAAACAATCAATGCAGCAAAGGTTGCTCCACCGCCAACACCAGCAACACCAAATGAACTAATTCCAATAATTAAGACCAGTTTGATGATAAATGCTGGTGTAAGTGGATCAATTCCGACCGTCGGTGCAATCATGACTGCCAGCATAGCAGGATACATTCCAGCACACCCGTTTTGCCCAATTGTCGCTCCAAAAGAAGCTGACATGTTCGCAATTCCTGAATCAACACCAAGAGAGTTTTTCTGTGCTTGGATGTTCAGTGGGATCGTCCCTGCACTCGAACGTGATGTAAAAGCAAATCCCAATACAGGGATGGCCTTTTTCAAATATGTCATCGGATTTAAACCGAAGAGGCCCACTAATACAAGATGGAAAATCATGATGACCAATAAGGCAACATAAGAAGCGACCACAAATTTTCCAAGCTGAACAATACCCGCAACATCTGTTTTAGCCACTGTATTTGCCATCAAAGCCAAAATTCCAAATGGTGTCAGGCGTAAAATAAGAGTTACGATGCGCATAACAACAGCGTATAGTGCATTTACGATTTTCGTAAACATTTCTGCTTGTTCCGGATTTTTCCTCCGCAATCCAAGCACTGCAATCCCAACGATAATGGAGAAAATAACTACCGCAATAACCGAAGTTGCTCGCTGGCCTGTCATATCTAAAAATATATTAGAAGGAATAAAACTCAAGATTTTTTGTGGTGCAGTCAAATCCTGTACATCTCCAAGCTTTTCCTGAAGCATATCCCCACGATCAACCTCCGCCTGGCCAGCATCAATTTGATCTGCATTTAAATCAAACAATGCCGCAGACCCTATACCAATCAACGCGGCAACCATAGCTGTCGAAACTAAGAAACCAATAATCCAGGCAGACATTTTTCCAAGGTCTGCAGATTTCTCCAAATTAATGATGGACTGAATAATAGATACCATAACAAGCGGTACAACAATCATCATTAACAGTTGGACATACCCGCTCCCGACAATACTATACCAATCTGCTGTATTCGTTAATACCTCTGAATCTACCCCGTAGATAGCCTGTAAAAGTGCACCTAGCACAATCCCGGCACCTAAACCCGTAAATACACGTTTTGTAAACGATACATGTTTCTTTTGCATAAATATAAGAAGTCCAATAATCGCCAGTAACGCAATGATATTCAGGCTAATTAAAAATATATTCATGATGTCCCCTCCTTTGTTTGGGCCTCAATATGTGTTTTTCATCATATGCGCCGTGAATCTACTATGCCACAGGAAAGTAAATAATTCCTATAGATTTAGTACATTTAACAAATTAATAATATACATACCGCGATCGTTTCTGTCAACGATTTGGTTTGATGAATGCCTTCCATTATAAATTGATACAAATCATCGTATCACAAGGTATTATCTCAGATTACGCACATAAATATACTGAACGCTCCAAGTGAATAAAAGTCTGTTTCTTTCAAAGAAAGAAACAAAGGAAAAGCTTGTAGAGAAAACACCTCTCTACAAGCTTGGAACTTCCGTTTTATATTATTCCACTTCATTGAAATATATGTAAAAAAATATCATTCCGATAATAGCTTCGTTAATAACTTCTCAAATTTATTTGAACTCATTATTTCATGTGTAATGAATTTTCCATTATAAAACATGCCAAAAGTTGTCCATATTATCGGAGAGTTTTGTGCTTCTTCTTTAGTTGCTATTCTATAAGTGTGGAAGGGAACCTTTTTGCTTTCTGCCACTTTTCTCAGGTCTTCCAATATGCCAACAGCAAAAGGACACTGGGCAGTGTAATAAATAGAGATACCTTCATCTCTGCAAAGAGCTTCTTCATTTTTTTTAAAGAACGGATCGCTAGCCTGTTCATCCCACTTTAATGTCATTAATTGAAAATATGGTTCTGCCTGGTCCACAAGCTCAAACCCCATATGTTCAAAAAAACGTTTATCACTTAAATACGGATATTTTTTCTTTCCTACTATATGGACAATTCCGTCCATACCCCGACTGATCGCATCTTCCTTGCAGTAATCCAATAGCTGCTTTGCATACCCGTTATCTTTATATCTCCCAGAAACCCATAAACAATTAATATACATATAATTGGGTGCTTGAATAGGAACCCACGCCATTTGTGCAGGTAAATACTCTATAAATACTTTCGCACGTTCATCTAAACGATAGAATACTAATCCTTCATCCATTCGTTCTGCCAACCACTTCTTCTTCTCGCTTACTGCATGCTCATATTGTTTTGCTCCCAAAGCACAACAGATATGTTCGGTTTCAATTGTGCTTTTTGTCAATTGAATAAATCCCAATTTCCCACCTCAAATATATTCAAATAAAGTCTTACTTTAATCAATGCGCTTTGATGTATTTACACCCAGATCTCAATAAATCCCCACTGAAAATCTGTGGCATTCGCCGGAGACTTTAACTTCATTCAGCCCGGGTTTCAACTCCGACTGAATTGAATTCATCTCACCACTTACAAAAATGGAGACTTCTACTGAATAAAGTTAAAGGGAAATACAATCTAAATGTAGAAGTATTATTTAGCATATAAAGGGAGGTGTTAACATGACTGATAAATCCTCCTGTAATTTAAGTACACTAGAAATGCTTAAGTTAGCAGGACTTTCCCTGTTGTTTTCTACCATGTTCCATGTGGTTCCCTTTTTTCTCAATGATATATGGTTTATTATAACAAACTAGATATAGCCCAATCTTGTCTTACAAATGACAACTATGTTAAACAGGAGAATGAAACATGACAAATCAAAAAGAAGTTAGATACATTGAAATATCTGGAGAAAACATCAATGTTTATAAAAAAGACTTACAAAGCTTAACAAGCAAATTTGCTTTAAACCTCAAGCAACTATCAAAAATATTAAACATGCCTTTGAAAAGGATAAATGATATTGTTCATCAAGAGAAAATAGATTTAACCAATCATGAAAAAGAAAATATCAAGCATAAATCAGCTATGTTGCATGAGGGACTCTCAGGAATTGAATCAAAAGAAAGAGCTCAAGTCATACTAGACACTTTAACACAAGAATTTGACTTATCTTTAATGAATATTTCCAAATTGTTGGATATAAGCGAAAAAGAATTATTAAATTTCAAAGAAAATAAACCGATCGAAAGAAAAGTAGAATTAAATATATGTGTTAACATTTTGATGCTCCATTTTACACTAAATCAAAATCCCCCAGATTAACCATAAAAAAGCGCACTGTCCTTTTTATTCAACACAAAGAGGACAATCGCTCACAGCTTTTGATCGTTCATTGATTAGAAACTTGTTGCAAATCTCTCGATTTCAAAACAGACAGATTTATGCCGTCTAGTTAAGAAATCATACAATAAAGAGACTACTCCAGTTTAAGTTGTTCTGATTTTAAATTTAAAACAAGAAATACCTATATCCTATCAAAGAGAGAGATGGTTTTTTAAATAGAGGATAGCGTTTCCTGTCAACCCCTCATGGCTTTTCTCGCAGCTCGTTGGATTGGATCCCAGCTGCCATTGTATGGAGGGGCATAGCTCAAGTCGAGATCTTCAAGCTCCCGGACGGTCATTTGATTAAAAAGGGCCGTGGACAATACATCCAATCGTTTATCGACACCCTTTTCACCAATGATCTGCCCACCAAGCAAGCGATAATTGTCACTTCTGTATATGAGCTTAATATGAATAGGGCGAGCTTCCGGATAATAACGGGCAATGTCCTGCGCCTCAATCTTCACAGCTTCATAAGGAATGTGCAACTTCTGTGCTTCCTGTTCTGATAATCCCGTCTTTCCTAGGGTCAAATCCATGAATTTTATAATAGATGTGCCAGTAACCCCTCTAAATTCACGTGGCTTTCCTACCATATTCAGTCCTGCAATACGCCCCTGTTTATTGGCTGTAGTTCCAAGAGGAATATAATCATCCTGACCTTTTACCATGTGATATTGCAGCGTACAATCTCCTGCCGCATAAATATCCTTCACATTGGTTTCCATATAACGATCCGTTTGAATGGCTCCTTTTATTCCAGAAGTGATTCCGGTTTCTTGAATAAAAGATGTATTAGGCTTAACTCCTGCTGAAATCAAAACAAGATCGGTTTTGTACAACGATCGATCTGTTCTTATTGCCTCAACAGATCGATCCCCCTCAATAGATGTCACGTTCTCATTTACAATCAGTTCAATTTGATGTTTTTTGGCTTGTTCATGGATGAATTGAGCCATTTCTGGATCAAATATTTTGCCAACGTACGTTCCGCGGGCAATCAGCCGAACGCTTTTTCCAAGCGTCCTGAAGCTTTCCGCCATTTCAATCCCGATATATCCCCCACCAATAATCGTTACATTTTGAATGTCATCACGAAGATTTTGGAGGATTTGATTAGCATCCGGAATGGTTTTCAAAGTATACACACCTCTGAGATCTATTCCTTTCCAGTCGGGAACGATAGGGCTTGCGCCACTGGCGTTCAATAATTTATCATATGAGAGACGAAATATCTTCCCTGATTGTATATCCCGTCCAGCAACAGTTTTTGTTTTGGGGTCAATGGTTTGTACTTCATGATAAGTTCTCGCATCGATACCATATTTATTTCGGAAGGTCTCAACGCTTCTCGCAATAAGATCATCAGTTGATGGAACCAATCCGCTGATGGTATAGGGGAGCCCGCACTGTCCATAAGAATAAATGGCGCCTCTTTCCAGTGTGACAATTTTCGCATCCTTCTCATATTTTACAATTTGCATGGCTGCGCTCATCCCCGCTGCATCGCCACCGATAATCACATATTTCATAAAATACACCCTATTTCCAAATTTTTTCGAGAATCTTCCGGATTTTGAACATAAAAAGTGCGAAGAACGGGATGTTCTCCACACTTCTTTACATTTGGTTCAAGTTGTGATTCTGCATGATTCTAACTACTAAAATGTTTGAACCATTTTAGTCAGTTTTAACGCCCCTCAAGAACATCTTGATATTCTTCATGCTGATCAATCTGACTTTTAGCAAACGGACAAAGAGGGATAATTTGTTTCCGTTCTTCACGTGCAAACGTAACAATCCGTTTCACTAAAGCTTCCCCGACCCCTTGACCGCGGAGTTCGTCAGAAACATATGTGTGATCGACAATCAATTTCGTTGCGCCTGTTGGAACAAAATGAATTTCAGCCAGCGAATCTTCTTGGTTGTCCCCAACATAAAATTTATTTTCCCCTTGTTTAATTTCTACCATTCTTCAGCCTCCTATCGGATTTTTATGGGCGACACTCGGAGCTATGATCACAAAATGGCTTATTGTCGGAATGTCCACAGCCACAAAATGCTGCTCGAGTAAGCTGTATCGTCTCATCCCCACCCTTGATTTTTAAATCTCCCCTGACATACATTAAATGACCAGGCAACAAGTCAACGGTCGTTTCAGTCTGCGGTTGTTCTTGATCTTCCCCGTCTTTCCTCACATATTCCAAAGCTCCACTAGGACAACGTTCAATTACCTTGGCCACTTCATCAGCTGGTGCCTGATCAGGACTGATCCATGGCCGCTTCTTCACATCAAATACTTCAGAAAGCCCTTTGACACATTGAGCCGCGTGAAGGCAACGTTTAGCATGAAACTTCACATCAATATTTTCTCCGCTGTACAATTTATAAGTATTTTCCAACCTTAACCCCTCCTGCCTTTAATTTTTAGCAAAATAGCTCTATTACTTTCATTCCCCTAACCGTTTATCTATAATCCTGAATGAAATTAATCACCCTTATCGAAGGTCCGGATCCAACCTTTCGAAGGTTTCGAGAAACCTGTCAAGATAGATTAACGTGCGGTCATCATCAAACTCTCCAGTCGTCTCATTAAGTTTTTCATGAACCCTGCCAATGAGAACTTTCGGGCCAGGCATGGTATAAGCATCCATCGCCAAAAGAGTTTGCCTTACCTGTGCTTGAGATTGCGCTGTTCCTCCGTTTCCCGGTGTTGCACCTGTAATCGCAAAAGGTTTATGAATCAATACGGAATCTTTTGGTAGACGCGAGGCCCAATCCAAAGCGTTTTTTAGTACCCCAGGAATTCCCGTATTATACTCAGGGGTAACAATCAAAACGCCATCCGCTTTTCGAATACTTTCTTTAAACTCAACCACCGATTGAGGGTCCCTTTCTTTCTCGATATCCGCATTATAAAGAGGGATATCCGATAAATTGGTGTGCTAAAACTCCCAATGTTCGGGTGCGATTCGTTCAATAGCGTTTAATACCTTTCGATTGAATGAATCTTTACGCAAACTTCCACAAATCGTCGTAATCGTTAATTTGGTTTCTTCCACGCTTTATCCTCCTGTTCACAGGCTTCTCGAAAAATACATCCTCCTTGGTTTAGCTCTGTCTTTCGAGATGGCTGAGATTTAATTTTACATATATTACCATAAACTCATTGCCACTTGCCAAAGATAGACAAAGTATTTCACTACATCCGTTATCAGAAAGAAAATAATCTTTCCTTTTGAGGATTATTATTCTCCTAAATAAAGGACGTTTTCTCAGTTGTTAAGTGGGCTCAAGAACCACATGCCAAAACAGATTATTATGGGGGAGTGATCAAGGAAAGGTTGGGTGGAATACCTAGCCCTTTTATAATAAAGAAGCGGTCATGTGCTAACAACACCTGACCGCTAACAAACAATACAGCTAAGAATTGCAAAATCTGTAAAAAATTTAGCTGTTTCTTCATTTATCTTATTCTTAATAGTTCATCTAAAATATAAGAGCTTCCCGGCAGCAGTAATAGGAGAGAAACTAGAATGAATAGAATTCCAAAAACAAATAGTAATATAACGATTTTAACTGAACGAGATACCCCTTTTTTCGTTGCTCCAGCTATTAAAAAAACGATACCAATAAGGAGAATTAATAAATACCACACCCCCATGGTTCCACCTCACTTTAAGTTACATTGTACTTACAAAGGAATACAATCCCTCTTACAGCATTTATATTTAAAAAACAAAAATAATCCTTTTCTAATAGAACCCACTAAAACTTTCACTAGCTGAAAACAAATCAAACATTTTGGAGGATTTTCTCGAGCTCTGCTCGATAAATTCCCTCTGGAAATCCAGCGGGGGTTGAACCCTATATGCTTTCATCTCATCATATACAGAAATACTTTAGCTAGAAACAAAACCCCTATTCATGGCATTACGCTTCGTTATCTTTACCAACACTCATCTTCCATGCTCCCTCTGGAAATAAATTATGAAAGTTATTGACTGTTTACTTAGCTGTGACAGTAGTAACACATTAGCTAAAAACTACAATAGTTGCGTAACAAAGTCGAAAATATAACCAACAAACATGACAGGAAAAAAACTTAAAAATGCTATGGCGTTCCCTATAAGCAATATTTTTGATTTAATCATTATTGACAAAATAATTCCCAGTCCAGCAACAACAAACGTATAGAGCCATAAAGATGATGCTTCCTGAAACATAATATTAGGTACCCAAAGCAGCAAAGAAATCGCTATAGTAGCAGTAGCCAATATCTTAATAAAGTTATTCATATACACCTCTAATTAGTATGAATTATACAGTTTTCCCGAAAATATAGACTTCTATAATCGCAACCTTTTCTTTTGTTTTATTTTACATAAATTTTACATAAATATCCAAAATCAAACAGAACAACAATTGTATGCTAAGGATTAAGAAGCAGAAGTACAATGAACATTCTTGATGATGCTTCACCTGAACACAAAATGGATTATAACAGATTAATATATTACTTAATGCAAATGAACCATTATATTGAAAACCCTAAGGAATTCGTAGAAAAAGCAAAGATTAATGGACAAACGTTAAAGGACATTTTCAAAACTATAATGATAAACTTGGGATTGGGACCATATTTAAAGCAGTAACGCTCCTCCAGTAAAAGCCAATCACCCATGCTTTTTGCGCTTCACGATAGTATTTACCATAAAGAAGAATTGATCATCATTTGTAAAATTAAATTATAAGAGTAGGTAAAGTTCATTTCATGATTTTTTATTGGGATAGAGTCACAATAACGTATTATTTACCGATAGGTGAATATATCCATAACTTTCCTTATAGTCGGTGTTGTGATAACTATTTAGGGATTAGTATTCGGAATTATCCTACTAAAAAAACAAAATTATGAACTTAAAAAAGGGCTCTTCCTTGATCAACTGGCTGACTTTCTAACAGTGAAAAACTTTTTTAAGAATACTAGTTGACTTTTAGAGCTAAACATTATATATTATTAATTGTCGAATTGATTATTACATATTGATTCCGTAGCTCAGCTGGGAGAGCGCCACCTTGACAGGGTGGAGGTCGCTGGTTCGAACCCAGTCGGAATCATCAATCAAAACGTTGAAATGGAGCGATTCCTATATTAATAAGGAGTCGCTCTTTTTTATTTTTTTAATGCTTCGCCGACATCTTGCCGACAATTCGCTTGTAATGTAATGTTTTTAAGTGTTTTATTATGTGTTAGTAAATAAAAAAACTTCAATTTTATTTGCAACCTCATCAATATTTTTTAATACATTTTAAAATTAATGGTGACATCTGGACCATAACGTATTCCAAACTCTGCCCATTGCTGCCTTTAGTTAGCCTGTTCACACATAACATTTCCTATTACAGTGAGGGTTCGGGGTATGCCTGGAACGAAGGAAACGAAGCCATTTTATTTAAGTGGTAATAAATTTATATCACCTTTAGCGTTAGGTATATAACCTGGTTCAGTCCTTTTACCCTTAGCACTTTCTTTAATATAGTCTTCATCTTTTGTTTGAGACCCTAAAGAACCATTTATAGCACTCTCTTTTTTATTATCAGCGTTGGATGAATTCCTGCAGGTTGGATTTAATGTAAATGTCTTGTATTCATACTTAAGCATTTCCTCAACTTCTTTTGGAGTCATATCTTTAATATTGTTGTAAACTTCCTCTTTTGTATTTTCCGGAATAAAGAAGTCAGAACCATCCTCATTAACTTTGTCAACAGCCTTCTGATAAGGCTCTAATAATTCATCGATATTATTCTTTTTTTCTGCAGAAACTGTCGCAGATAAAATACACATCATAATAATTGCTATTGTGCTCTTTACAATTTTTTTCATAAACTCTCCCCCTCCTTTAAACTATTTTCTTTTTAATATATTTATGTGACAAAGTTACAGGTAACTATTCATTTTTATTATGAACAAAAATATTCACAAATTAAAAGTTTAGGCACTTTCAATCATAAGAGAGGTTATAAAAATTGGAAATCTAGTGGCTCATTTTTTATGTGATCGAACCGCTTAAAAGTGGCTCAATATAACATTATCAAATACATTTCTTATACTGTCCTCATGGTAAAAAATCCATGCAGTCCCCTATATTTGGTCTTGTTTTTTGATGTTATTAACGATCTTAAACCAATTCCGAGGAAGTTTTACCTAACTTTTTCATTTTTGACTATTTTTAAAAGGCTTCTGCAAAAATTAATATTCATTTTGTACGATAAGAGCTTCTTTTTTCTAATTGGTCGGCTGCATAATCTTCAATCTGGAAAAAATTAAAGCACAGTCAACGCCGGACTGTCTAGTAATGTCGAACGAAAGAGGCTTGTTTTTATCCCAAAGTTAGATATGCTAGATGTAATTTTCAAATCTTACTTTTCCCTTGATTTTGGTCCTCCACGACTTCATAATCCAAGGGATTTTTTTGTTAATGAGATAAAGTTGTTTAAAAACTAAAATCATGGTTATTCCATTAAAGGGTCATTATATCGAATAATTTATTGCGGAAATTATGAAAAATTGAGATAATTATTATTGAATTGCAGTTTAGCGTGGCCACCAACCAACTAAGTGGTTGCTTACACTCAATTATTGGAAGGAAAGTTTTATCCTTTCGCGAATTCATTATACATGCCGAAATTACGAAATTCGCAAAAAAAAAATCGCGGTAGAGCATTGGAAAGAGCATTTTAATTTTCTATAACTCCATAGAGAGGTGATTACGCATGAATCAAAGACCGTCAGAAGAAGAATATGCCGGGGACTTCGGAGAGTATATCCGGTTGGTGCCGGATGGCAACATCATCGACATTCTACTCGCCCAGGAAAAGCAAATGACCGAGCTGCTGGCATCGTTGACCGAAAGCCATGGTGCGTATCGGTATGCAGAAGGAAAATGGACGCTGAAAGAAGTCGTGGGCCACATCGCAGACGGAGAACGCGTCATGACCTACCGCCTGCTCCGAATCGCAAGAGGGGACCAGACGCCTCTGTCCGGTTTCGACCAGGAATTGTTCATGCCTCCTTTCGGGAGCTGGACAACCGCGCAATTGGCCGAAGACTACCGGGCCGTACGGCAATCGACGATCACACTGCTTCGCGGGTTACCGGCGAAGGCGTGGTCCTGCAAAGGCACAGCCAACAACGCAAGCATTACGGCGCGTGCCCTCGCGTACGGCATTGCAGGACACGAGATTCATCACATGGGGGTCATCCGAAATCGGTATTTGAGTTAGTTGTCCGGAAGATCGGGACGGAAGCTGCGCGGAAAACGCGGCTTCCGTTCTTTCTTTATGGCAGCCTTCCCGCCCCGTTCATAGACTGATATGAAGAGAGGACAAGACGGGTTGAAAAAAGTTGCAGCGATTGGTTGTAGACTAGATTTTGTCTAAAAATGAAAAGCAAATAATAATCTCAAACAAGAAAAATCAAGGCCTCTTTGTTAAGCTAACGAAGAACGAGAGCTCAATACATCATACGAATGACAAACAAGGATTGGTGGCTATTCCGCAAAAGGGCGCCATTGTGGAGAAACCCGGAGAATTAAAGTGTATGCCGTGAAAAAACTAAGCCCGGTCAACGCCGGGCCTTTTATAATTTATCCTCGCAACTTTTTAAGTAGCTGCGTATTTTGAGTAGCTGTACCAGTATAGTTTTTAATACCATATTTGGCCGCCAACTTCTTCCGATTAGCAAGAGATGAATCAGCACCAATTGATTTGAGATAATCGACAACTGATGTTGTCTTTTGATCACCTTTTGGCTTGGGAGATGTTGCTACAGGCAGTTTAATTTTTTGGCCGACTTTGATGAGGTTTGGATTTTTAATGCCATTGAGCTTGACCAACTCATTAACAGTCGTTTTGTATTTTTTAGCAATAGCGGAAAGCGTGTCGCGAGTGTAGGGTGTCGTCCCGGCAAATTCAGTCAGTTCGGTAATTCGCTGATCTGCTTTTCCCCTACTTCCTAGCAATACCTCAAAGGCGGTTGTGACACTCTGCCGATCCATCTTGATTTTAAGAGGAAGTACCACACCTGCACCGATTCCTCCTGCTGCTCCCACAACTCCGAGAGTGGAAGTGGCGGCGTTCATGATACCTCGCAAAGGACGTGTAACCATATCAACGGCTCGTAACGTGATACTGTACGTTTTACCAGCGAAACTACTGGCCATCGAGCTTGCACTTCTGATGACATGCGATGCTCTATAGACTGCACGCAAAGTTAATTCCCATTTCCGGCCAGACAAGTCCCTCAGTCTGTCTCTGGTCCGCTGCACGACACTTTGAAATCTGGACACTTGTCCCTCAGACCTACTTGCAGATCCGCCAATTTTTTCAACGCCTTTTGCAGCACTTTGAGCACTCTTGCCCAGTTCTGACATCCCTTTTCCGGACTGCTTTGCTGATTTCTCAAGGCTTTCAACATCTCTCTTTGCCTTGTCTAACCCCTTGCTATAATTGTCTTTCGTCTCAATGGGAATCTCAATCCGATATATCTCTTTAGCCACCTACTTCCCTCCCTTCGATTGTCATTTTATCGCTTGGCGTTCTTCATGTTCTCGTTTTAACTGCTCTTGCATCGATAAAAGAGCAAACTTTTGTATGCCCTCCGGTTTGCTCATAATTTCGTCGGGGAGTTTACCCGTTCGTTGAAAAATCTCATGCAGGAGGGTTATCTTTCCTTCTGCACCGAAGAGTTTTTTATGATTTCATCCGTTTCGTCGTTATAGCCACTAATTTCATCGATTTTGTCGATAATGGCCTTTTTCTCTCCTGCCTTTAACACTTTATCAATGAGATCAGGTCCATTTACCACATTCAGTGATCTCCAAGCTTCTTTGTTATTCCAAAGCTTCTTCCGATCTTCTTCAACAGTTGCTCGATAGATTAAGAGGGAACGGAAGCGAGTGACACCAGTATCTTCTGCAACCTTCACACCACCGAGATTCTTAGCCTTCTTAAACTCCTTTCTCAGCATCTCTTAAGCAATGTTGATATTAGATGGTTTTTATTATCCTTTTCGTCTTCGAAGGAGGCATCCCCTTATTCTCCGCACTCATTTCCGCTACTTAGTCCCTGTAGTAATACCTTTTTCATCAAAGTATTTTTTTGCACCTGGATGAAGGTCGATGGTCATTCCATTCAATGCTTGTTCAACATTGATTTGCTTCCCTTTTTCATGACTGATTTTATCTCTATTCTCGTAAATGGCTTTTGTCATTTCATAGACAAGATCATCTGATAAATCCGACTTAACAACAAGCATGGCCTGGACTGCTACTGTATGAATGTCATTTTTTGCATCATATGTTCCTTTTTTGATTGTTTCCTTAGAATAATAAGGATATTTTTCAATCAAAGCAGTGATCTTATCTTGATCAATTGGGACAATGACAACTTTTTCAGTTGCGGATAAACCTTCCACTGCACCTGTAGGTGTTGATGCAGTTATAAAAGCAGCATCAATTGTACCGTCCTGCATTCCAGCCATGGAATCATCAAAAGATAAGTCATGGGCTTTTACATCATCAAGAGACAATCCATACATTTCAAGAATTTGTTCCGCATTGGCAAGTGTTCCCGACTCAGATTCTCCAACAGAAACCTTCTTTCCCTTTAAATCCTCTACTGAGTGAATTCCAGATTTTTCTGTTGTGACCAGTTGGATTGTTTCTGGATACAGCCCTCCCATTCCTTTGATGTTGTCCACTTTTTCTTTAAACATGTTAGTTCCTTCAACCGCATATGTAGCGATGTCCGTCTGAGTAAAGGCAACTTCTGCTTCTCCCTTTTTGATCATTGCCAGATTTTCAGTAGATGCGCCGGAAGTGACCGCATTCGTCTCAACCCCTGTAGCCTTCTGAATGAAATTGGCAAGGTCTCCTCCGAGTGGATAATAGGTACCACCTGTCCCCCCAGTAGCTATTTTAATATCTTTTACACCATATCCCTTCCCCTTTTCGCCTTCTCCCGCTTTGTCCTTGCTTTTATCGTTTCCTCCACCGCAAGCTGCCAGTACTAATGAGAGCATGAACATAAATGCGATTTCAGCTAGAAATTTTCTAGTCATTTAAAATCCTCCTTCTTTTTGATGCAATCCAGGTTAGACAGCCTTTTTTACAAGCTCTAAACACTTGTCGTATCACTATTTCTATCCTTTCCCTATTAAAAGAATACAAACCTGGTTTTTAACCTCTGAATTGTTCGTATGATACAATAAGACCAGACAACCTATTCAAAAGGAGGACGGCATTGGGATGCGCCAAGGAACTATTAAAGAAATGGAATTTACAAGTCAAGAACTGAATGAGATGATAAGCTTATTAATTTATCTGCCTGCTGGATATTCACCACTATACAAATACTCTCTGTTGATTGTTCAAGACGGAAAAGATTATTTCCAGATGGGCAGGCTGGCAAGGTTTGCTGATGAGCTTATCGCTGAGGAAAAAATTGAAAATCTGGTTATCGTCGGCATCCCTTATAAAAATGTGAAAGACCGTCGGAATAAGTATCATCCAGATGGCGAGCAGAATGAATCATACATAAGGTTTTTGGCACATGAGCTTGTTCCGTGGCTGGAAACGCAATATCCTACCGGTGGTGTTGGAAAATGCCGATCCCTTATGGGAGACAGCCTTGCTGCGACTGTTTCCTTAATGACAGCAATTGAATATCCGCATACTTTCGGGAAAGTAATTTTACATTCTCCTTATGTAAATGATGAAGTGCTTGCCACCGTCCGCTCCCATAAAACGCCTGATCTATTGGACGTTTATCATGTAATCGGCAATAGAGAAAATGAAATCAAATTTTCACCGGAACGTGTGGAAGACTTTTTAACACCAAACCGTGAGCTGCACCAAGCGTTTGAGGAAAAAGGATTTGATTCCTTTTATGAAGAAATTGATGGTGGGCACTCTTGGAAATCCTGGCAGCCGGACGTTAAACGAGCATTATCAATGATGTTCCCCCGCTAGGCTATTCGAATTTTATTTCAGTATATATCGTTATTACTATCGGCAGATAAATAATAAAGCCCGGCAGAATACCGGGCTTGTTTTAATCTACATATTTTTCTTCGTCTATTGTTTCAAACTCAATCTATCAGACATTTCCTCTTTTATCCCGTTCAAAAATAGAACAATTTCATCCCACTTATAACATTTTGACCTGCTTTAACATCATCGATATAATCCGTGTTTCGGTTATTCCCCCTTGTCATTATTCAGCTATATTGGCTGAATGTAACGCTCTTATGGCGTCCACAGCATGACCGCCCCAGTGTGTTTGGAATTGAAATTTCCAATGCCAGATCGCCTCTTTTTGCTTTTTTCGTTCAAACAATAGGATTCCTTCTTTAACATCCTTGTAAATATTTAAGACATCATCCGACAAGCTGTTACACACTGGCGCTTCAAAGTTATATGGGTTAAAGACCTCCCAGTAATACTCGTATTGTTCGAAGTTAACTTGGGGAAGTGAAATATTAAATTCATGTAAAGCTGCATTTTCAGGTTCAACATCGGGAAGAAGCAGGGCTTTGGAATATAAGTCCATTAGAGAAATAACTAGACTTTTTAATTTGTCTGTTTCCTGATTGGAGTTTAAATTTTCCACTAAGATGCAATAGTGAATAGCCGAATTCAAGAAGTTTACTGTTTTATTTTTCATTTTTTTCCTCTCAGAATTAAGTGTTACCGATTAAAAGCCTTTTTTAAACTGCGGTCAGATTTCACAACAACATCAGTGAGTACTTTTCAATTGATTAAATTTACTTTTTAAGTAGCTAATTAATGCTGGTAATAATGACACGAAAATAATCGCTAAAAGAAAGGCCGAAAAATTCTTCTGAACTATTGGCAAGTTACCAAATAAATAGCCTGTAATCGTGCACACCAGCACCCATATAGCTGCTCCCCCAACATTATAAGCAATAAAATATCGGTAATTCATACGGCTTGCCCCTGCAACAAATGGTGCGAAAGTCCGAATGAACGGAATAAAGCGAGCAATCACAATCGTTTTTCCACCATGTTTATTAAAGAACAGCTCTGCTTTTTCCAATTTATCTTGATTAATGACCCTTCCTATCAAGCTTTCTGGAGAGATAGACCTGCCACACATCTTACCAATATGATAATTAACAGTATCTCCCAAAACAGCCGCTGTAAAAAACAAAAAAATGAGAAGGACTATATTAAAAGCGCCTGCGGCCGCAAAAGCACCGCTGGCAAAAAGTAAAGAATCGCCTGGTAAGAATGGAAAAATAACCATCCCTGTCTCAACAAATATAATTAGAAATAATATTGCATAAGACCATAAATCAAATATCTGAATAATATCGATTAGGTGCTTATCAATATTGATAATAAAATCAACTACAAACATCATGATTTTCATAGATGTACCCCTGATTTCATATTATTGAATGAACAACTTAGTAGTGAACATAAGCATCGCGAAGTCAATTTATTCATGCGTTATCTTGAAGTATTTTAGGATATCTAGTCCCCCTCCAATAAATTCTGCACAAATAATCATTATGCTAAAAAACAATAATAATAAAATCAAAATAAAGAAATAACATTCAAGTGATTGTCTCCAATGTGATTTCTCTGGTTTTTTCATTTAATTAATCTCCTTTTCCTTCTATTAAAAAATCCATTACAAAACACCCTTAACTTTTCAATCATTAAAGGAATGGTCGTTTGCATATGGGATCATAACGATATTAGGAGAGATAATTAGATTGGTACTTTCGCGCACTGAAAAAACCAGCCATTTTAGTTTTATGAGAAAACGCATTAGGTTGGTATTTATTATAGGGAATTATCGGAGCATGCATAAAGAGAGGAGTAAGATATGAATTATCCAGTCCTTGGTTCTTGTTCTTATTCTTATTTTTAATAGACAGATGTGAATGCGTTGTGAAATGAGTGGCATCTAAATCAAGGATATGATTAATAGAGGAAATAGTAACTTCATTGAAGTCAGCCTCATGATGAAAAGTTGATGTTTCAAACTGGCCAACAATCAAAATAGATAGGAGGATCAATAACAATAAATCACGTAATTTTTTTCGCATTATTTTGTCCTCCTTTAAGACTAAAGCATGATTAACAGATGTTTCACCTAGCTTTATGAGAGATCATTCTTTTCAGTGTCATCTTCATTTGCTAAACCTTGGGTAGCTTTTTTAAATTCTTTCAAACTGCTTCCTAATGCTTTTCCTAGTTCAGGTAATTTGTTAGGACCAAAAATAATTACAGCGGCAATAGCAATAATAATGATACTACCAATACCTGGTCTCATAAAAACACAACTCCTTTGTTACCTATATTATAGGAAAGCCACTATTTGATATGCAAGCAGTAAGCGTTTGTCAACAAATCAAATGCGCTTTGGTGGATTTAACTATATTCAGCCGGGGATTGAACCCCTACTAAATAGAATACCAATACACATTCACCACTTACTAAAGTGGGAGACTTCTACTAAATAAAAAATTAGAAGGTCATAACGATTAACTCCATTACAACTAAACACTGCTTCAACATGTATCTTATGCTATGTCTTCGTTTCTTTTTAGCAAAAAAAGCCATCATACAATGATGACTTTAATACTTACGAATATATAAAAACTTGCTATTACTGTATATCTCAAGACAAATTGCCGCGGTAGTATTCCTCTTTTTAAAACCTAAACGACGTAAGCCCTACCTCTCATACATCCTTACGACTCCGAAGTCGATCCAGTGTGATTAAGTTCTTCATTATAAATAATCAAGAACGCCAAAAATTTATTTCATCTATGATATTTCAAGTTCATTCGTTAAGCATTTCAATTAATTATATCATTAGGGCACAATAAAAGAAAGCCCTGCTCAGAATATAAACAAAACCATTGACCACAATCGGTGATAGAGCGACCATTTCCCAAAGCCTTCAAACTCTTGAACTTATATAATATCCAAGAGCCATCAAAATAAAGAAACTAAAACACATGAGTAAATTGAAAAAAGCCAGCCAGAAACTCTTGCTAATAATTGCAAAAGCCATCCCAATAGCAGCTATAAGATATGTCAAAATCCACAATGGGCTCGCAACTTGAAAAACTAGATTTGGAATCCAAATTACAATACACAGTATAAGACAAATGAAAGATACCATTTTTAATTTTTCTCTAGACATAGACCCCACCTTCAATCATTTATAAAATTATATTAACAATTAAAAACAATTAGAGCCATACGATAAAGCACCTATCCAATTAGATAGGTGCTAAAATCCTTATTCAAGCCCTTATTTTAAAGTCTTTTTTACTATGCAGCCGCTTACCTGAAATTAGAATTTTTAGTTATTTTAAATATTCTCTGGTTAACTTATGTTCTATACAATACCGAGGCTTATTATTAAAAAGAACGGTGGGTGGTCATGGATGATTTTACAATTCTAGTTTTACTTTTATTCATTGGTACATTACTAACTTTTATTGTAAATAAGGTGAAAAAGAATCATTCGAATAAACTGGGAGCGATTATTTGGATTATGATTGGAATCATATTTCTCTACCTATGGTATTTCAAGTGATTGTTCAAAAATAACCTCTCCTTCAATATTTGTCCATAAAAAATAACTCTCCCAAAAATCTCTTTTCTTCTGTAAGCTAACTGCTTTCGTTGGATTGATTGAATGAGATTCAATACTGATCTAAGCTTATTAACATACCTTTCTGTTGATTCGAAAAATGTGAACTTTTCTTTACTAGAATTTAACGTTACGATGAAACTTTTTATCTGTTGCAGCGTATTAATTGGTAAATCAATATTGGGAGGTCATTGAATGAGTACCCCACTTTGGATAGCTATTTTTGTCGCTATGGCTACTGCTATTATCGTTGTTTTTAATAATACCAAGAAAGAGAAATAGCTTGAAAATGGAGGTCATTGCTATTGAGCTCTTTTTCACATAAAATTTTATTGATTTGGTTCATACATATTTGTCTTTCCATAAAGGCGCTGTTAAGTGATTTATCATGCATCTTGGAATAAAATTGGTGTTAAATATACATCAAGCCCCGACTCCTTGATACACAGGCGCTTTTTAATGCTAAGCTTCCTATGTCCTATAGGAAAAGCTGGCAAAGTTATGTTATAGTAATAAGATATAGAAGTTTTCAATTAATTTCTTATTAGGGAGGTTAGAAAAATGAAATATGGGATTGTTATATTCCCCTCTAAAACGTTGCAGGACTTGGCAAATTCCTATCGGAAAAGGTATGACCCCCATTATGCGCTGATTCCTCCTCATCTGACATTGAAGGCAGCTTTTGAAACAGAAGTAGATGCCCATTCCATTACAGAAAAATTGGAAGCGATAGCAAAAAAATATGAACCGTTTGTTCTAAATATCAGAAAAGTGAGTTCGTTTCAGCCCATCAACAACACTATTCATTTAAAGACTGAAAAAACGCCACAATTAGAGGGGCTTTATGAAGATTTGTACGCTTCCTTGCCAGGTGACAAGCCGGAGCATCCTTTTGTTCCTCATATTACTATCGCTCAAAATCTATCAAACGATGAGCATTCTGATGTGTATGGCCAACTAAGGATGCTTGGGATTGAACATGAGGAAACGATTGACCGATACCATCTCTTATATCAGCTTGAAAATGGTTCATGGACTGTTTATGAAACTTTTCGCCTAGGAAAGGATCCCCAATAAATGAAAGTCATTCATGCCGGAACAGACGATCAGATTCAAGACGCATTCAGCATTCGAAAAAAAGTGTTTGTCGAGGAACAAAAAGTTCCAGTAGAAATCGAAATCGACGAACATGAAAACAACTCTGCCCACTTCGTGCTTTACGATGGGGAAGAGCCAGCAGGCGCGGGCAGATTCCGGATACTTGATGGCAAGGGAAAAGTGGAAAGAGTTTGTATTCTCCCCGATTATCGAGGCAAAGGGGCAGGCATCCAAATAATGGTGGAAATTGAGGATTATGCAAAGAAACTTCCCGTCGAGGAACTTGTTCTAAATGCTCAATCTTATGCTGTACCATTTTATGAGAAACTTGGATACGCCGTCGTATCGGACGAATTTCTCGATGCTGGTATCCCCCACCGGAAAATGATAAAGAGACTGGAACAAGAAATGACAAAACGCTCTGTTTAGCTAGGAAAGAACAAGACGATTCCCAGAAGGCTCGCCTTCAAATTAAAGGGAATCGGCTTGTGACCTTGCAACAGGGCGCTATTTGCTTTTTAACAGTCATGAATACAGCTGAAAAGAAATCCCTTTAAGGTTTCGAATGAAATCTTAAAGCGGTTCCCCTTTCAACCATAGCGTATATTCATTTACCGAGATTGCCACTGTCCCGTCTTCTATAAGTGAAGATATGTATGCAGTAAAAGAAGTTCTATAAAGCAGCCATTGGCCGATTTCGCGTGCCTTTAATCCAAAGTGATCAAACATTCTTTTCATTAAAGCTTCCATTGATATGCCATCTGTAGATGATTTAATATGATTTAAAAGAAAAAGCTTGATGTTGTTATGACAATCAATGTTGGCCTGAATCGTCCCATCAAATGCAGTTTCATAATCACCATGCCCAGGAAGTGCTCCCTGCAAGGTTAAGCTTTTTAATTTTTCAAGCGAGCTGATTGTCGCACCAGCATCGACGATAAAAGGAACCTTGTGTTTCTCAAGAACCTTAGTACCGAAATAACTGTCTGCTCCATACAAGATTCCATCTATTATAATTCCCATCTGCGAATAGCTGTGCCCCGGCAAATGAACCGCCTCAAAATGGAATGATCCCAATTCCTGTTGCCCTTCAACGAGGAACTCATCAATGATCACTGGTTCCCCCTCTAAAAACTTGTTTCTTAACTTTTTAATCGGTACTGCCCCATTCCACAAATAAATCGGCTCAAGAATAGGATGTTCCATAATAGCTGCTTCCAGCTGTGGTGCATGTAATTTTACCGAGAGCTCTTTCTGTAAATAGGAAGCTCCTCCATAATGATCGGTATGTGCATGAGTAAGGATGACATGATCAATGGGAAGCTGATGCTCTTTCAGTATTTTTAATACTTTTTTTGCGGTGCCTTTGTCAATACCAGAATCAATGAGCAGCCCTTGTCCTTCTTTGTTTACATATCCTATATTGACTGCACCGCTAAAGTAATGACAACAATCCGAAATTCCTATCAATTCCAATTCAAAACATTCCTTCCAAATAGGCTATTATACATATTCGTTAAAAAATAGGCCTTTTCCTGTTTCATGAGGAAAATTTTCTTTTTTGGGGGCTTTCCATTCAATCCCCCTTATTTTCTTGTCATTAAACGGAAATTGCGTTCCGGAAGCTCGAAACTGAAAGTTCGCTCGAAGTCTAATTTCAGGCATAAAATGGATTGGCATAGGATCCCGATTTTTCGTTTTTTCCTGATCTCTTTTTTGGTACTCCGTATATTGAAGCATCCTGACCGGCGCAATATATCCCATATCATAGCACCTTCTTTTTCATAGTGTTTACCCGAAATCCCCATTTTGTAAACCCTTTCTTTTTTAAAAAAGAGGACTTGCAAATAATGCAAGCCCTTCGTTTATTTTTTATTAAGCATTTTTGAAATAGTTCCCATATCTAGTTTGCTGCCATCTTTTGTGATGGTATGCACCATTTTGTCTTCCAATTCTCTTGAAACGGGGCGGTTTGCAATCCTAGCCACTTCTCTAATTACTCGACGGACTGTTTTTTCATCTTTAAAGTTTGCACTCTGCAAGGAATTCGCAAGCTTGAGTACTTCATTCATATCGACTCCGGTCTTACTTTCAATATTTTTGAAAAATTGATTATCCATAGTTAAAAATAGCCTCCTTTTCATCTTTTATATAGTATGAAGAAGGCTATTTTTGGTGAGATATAGAATTCTTAAAATGCTGGAATGAGTTAAATCCCTATCCTTTTGGTTTAAATAGTAAAGCGCCAAGGAAGCCGAAAACGATGGCCGCCGATATACCGGATGATGTCACTTCGAACATTCCGGTCATTACCCCGACAAGACCATGTTTATCAGATTCCATCATTGCCCCGTGGACAAGGGAATTCCCAAAGCTGGTGATCGGTATGGTTGCTCCGGCCCCAGCAAAATCTATAAGGGGATCATACAACCCAAACCCGGCCAAAATTGCACCAACAACAACCATTCCACTTAATGTATGGGCAGGCGTTAGTTTGGCAGCATCAAACATAAGCTGACCAATTACACATATAATTCCTCCGATGACAAACGCCCAAAAAAACATAGCAAGCATGAAAACCCCTCCTATTAAACATATTCGATGGCAACTGCATGAGCAATACAGGGAATAGACTCCTTCTGTTGAAAAGAAAGCGGTGATAAAAGAGAGCCTGTAGCCACACATAAAATTCGCTTATACTTTCCTGCTTTCATCTCATTGAGTAAATGACCATACATGACGACTGCAGAACAAGCCGGTCCGCTTGCTCCGGAAAACACTTCCTGTTCTTCTTTCTTATAAATGAGAAGGCCGCAATCCTTAAATTGCTCATCATTAACTGATACTCCCTTTTGTTGAAAAAGATCCATTGCAGCTCGCCTGCCTATTTCAGCCAGGTCTCCGGTCACAATCAGGTCATAATGGGAAGGGTCAATGTTCAAATCAAAACAATGCCTTTGAATCGTGTCAACAGCGGCTGGCGCCATTGCGCCTCCCATATTAAACGGGTCCGTCAATCCCATATCTATCACTTTGCCGATGGTGGCTGAAGTAATTCTCGGATGGGGAGAACTGACTAATCTCCCAGAGCCAACAAGAGCGACTCCTGCTCCTGTAACAGTCCATTGCGCAGTTGGCGGCTTCTGGCCGCCATATTCTGTAGGATACCGAAATTGGCGTTCAGCTGATGCATTATGACTGGACGCTCCTGCCAGTATGTAATCCGCTCCGCTGTTATTAATAATCATAGCTGCCAGCGCCAGCCCCTCCGTCGAAGTGGCACACGCACTGAATAATCCGAGATGCGGTACCTGATTCGTTCTAGCAGCAAAACTCGTCGGCGTTATTTGATTGATTAAATCACCCGCCAAGAAAAATTGAACATCTTCCCCTTTTAACGCTTTTTTTCTTAGCGCAATGTCAACGGCATCCTCGAGTAAGACGGTTTGCGCCTTTTCATATGAATCCTTTCCCATCCATAAATCCTCATGAAATTTATCAAAATCATTTGTAAGACGTCCTTTTTTTTCAAATGGTCCACCAACAACTCCAGTAGATAAAATGGCTGGCCTTTGATGAAAAACCCACGTCTGATTCCCAACAAGCATTATAGCCCTCCCCACTTGAACAATATAGTCTTTATAAAAGCGACAACAAATGCGGAGAATACTCCAAACATAATGACCGATCCCGCGAGTTTAAACATATTTCCTCCTACCCCTGTAACAAACCCCTCACTTCTGTGTTCAATTGCTGAAGAGATAACAGCATTTCCAAAACCCGTAACGGGCACGGCACTTCCCGCGCCGGCATATTGGCCAAGACGATCATACATGCCAAAACCCGTTAAAATCATAGCGAAGAACACCACTGTAGCCACAGTCGGATTTCCCGCTGTCTGCTCCGTAAAATCGAAAAAGTAAATATAAATATAAGTAATAGCCTGTCCGATTAGGCATATTGTGCCGCCCACCCAAAAAGCCCTGATGCAGTTTTTTAAAATTGGCCTTTTGGTTTCGTGTTTTTTTTGCAGCTGTTCATACTGAATCTGTTCAGGTGTTTTTGATTTGTTTTTACTAGACATCTGCTTCTCTCCTATGTCATTTCTTCTTTTAATCGGATAATTTTTTTAAAGCGTTTTTCAGCTTTTTCGTCTGATAAATTGCCGTCATCCAAATCTTCTTCTAGCCTTATTGCTTCTAGGAAAATTTTGTAATCGCTGGAAACAATAAATTTCTCGTCGGGATATTCGCGCTCCAATCTTTTAGTGAGATCCTTCTCAATTTTTTTCATTCTGAACCTTTTCATATGCTTAACTTTATAGGCCACAATGATTTTCTTTTTTCCTTCAATCACCGCAACATCGTAAATTTCCTTCATTTTCGACACTTCTTCTCTCACCTGATAGGCAACCGAATCCTCCTCATCCCTTTGCTTCAGCTCAATAGGCGGCGGGCTTGTTGTTTTCAACAAGGCCGAATCGCTCTCTTTATGCTCTTTTCCATCATCATAGGAGCAGGCGGAAAGAATCAATAAAATGGCGGCCATAATAATAATCTTTAATGATTTACTCATGTGAACCTCCGCTTTTAAAATCGTAACTACCTTTATTTTTCACCAATCCATGTAAATTATGAACGCAAATGTTTCAACTTTCTTTTTGAAAAGAAGAATAAAAAAAGAGAAACTTATACAAAAAGTTTCTCTGTACACGAATGCATGGTAAAAAGTCGAAAAAAACTTCTAAAACACTCTTGGCTTCTTGATAGGTCCTCCGCATCCGCAGCCTTTCCTTTTTTTATGAACAGGAGCGACCGACCTTTTTTTCCCTCCATTTTTTTTCAAAGATCTCACTTCCCACATGTATATTGGATGCACCTATGCACCTAGTATATTTTATGAGCGTCCTTCGCTTATCGTTTTCCCAAAACCCCAGATTACCCGATGTTTTTTGACTGAATCCATGTTTCAACAATTGCTGCGAAGCCAGCCGCGGCCAATACGATAACAACAGGTTTATAAACAACAGGAAGATAAAAACGTATCACGAATAATCCGATAGCCATCCATATCCCTGTACACCAGTAGCAGCTCAGCAGATTGCCAAACCAGCCCCGGACACCTCCTTCTTTCGGACGCAGATAAACCTCCGTCTCTCCCTCATTATTTTTTTCCTCATACTCATCTATGAATGGACTTCTTATCCATTCTGTTATTTGATCATAGACTAACAGCCTAGTGAGACGAAAAACCGCCATGCTGAATATAATAAATTCCAACCAGGCAATATCCATTGATTCCCCCCCTTTGATTGCCTATTTTATGTAAAACAGGCGTTTGTCCGTTACTCAATTACCTATGGATTAATATGTTATTAATGTAAATGACCATTAATGACTATATAAAAAGGAGGAACATATAGATGAGCTTCGAAGATATGGAATCATCCTTCGGCCATGTAGCGCCGACAACCCATCACCATCACGAGAAAAGCGGTGGCGGTGGCTGTGGCGGCGATGGTGGCTGTGCATTAAATTGTGTTTGTCAAGTAGTCAGAGCTATCAAAGATATTCAGGAACAGGCAGAAGAAGAATGCGAAGCATGCACATCAAACTGCTTTGTTGAGCCTCTTGGTGATTTAGGTGTACGGGGACGAAGACATGCGGATACCCGTGTATTCACTTTGACTCATAAGAACGGTGAGCTTTTTAAAGCTTTGTTCAGAGGACATCATGGCAAATGCATGTCTGTCTTTTTCCGGGTTGAAGAAATCTTTGATAATTGCTGCGCCACTTTAAGGGTCCTTGTACCATTGAAAAAGGATGGAAAGACTGTAGCTGATATTTTTGAAACTCACGGAAAATGTAATTTCTCAGAGCTTTGCGAAGTAAGAGATTGGGGACGCAGCAACAGCTGTGTTACTGTTGACCTTCACTGCTTCTGTGCTGTTCAATGTATCGCAGATGTTGACTTAGAGCTTTGTGACTAATGTTGAAGGGGGCTATTTAAAAAGCCCTCTAAAATGAATCAGTCGAGGAAAACGATTTTTCGTTTTTCTTCGACTGATTTTGCATTTGGGCAGCTACCTTCGCTAAATTCATGACCCTTTTCAATTGTACACCCCTTATGATGGGCATCTTTCACCGCTTATCGTGACGTTTTTAATAACATCAACAAAGAACACGCACTTACTTTTTTTGGAGATACTCTTCATTTTTGGCACTTAAGCGTTAATCCGGATTCCAATCAACTCTTTTTTACCAATCGTGACAAACTCTCCAGAACCTGTCTTCACGACTATATGATTTTGATCGACTGTATGCAGTTTACCAGTGACCCTTTTATCTGATGTTGAAAAGATACAGGAATAAAATTGGGATTTCGATGATAAATGCTGTAGCTTTTCATCAATCGACATAGTGATGAATGGCTTAATTGGGCTAAGTCTGCCTTTTACAGAACTGTTATTTTGAGTTTGAGATCTGAAATAGTCCGCGGCTGAAACTGGAATTTGTTTTTGAGGCTGCTTTTCTTCGGCTTTTTTTTCCATTGAATTGTTCTTATCTTCAAAAATAAAGTCTTCTTCCTCAACATAACTGATATTTCTTTTGACTGTTCTTGCCTTGCCAGCAACGACTGTAGCACTCGGATTCAAATTGAATCGTTGCTCAGCATTTGAAGTATACTGACTCTGCATCTGGCGATTCGGCTCTTTTAAATGAGGCTGCGCAATATATAAAATAGGCTTTAGTGACTTATCTTTTTTTGTCATATGGAAAAACCTCCATCACTGAAACTTTCTTAATAATGTATGCATATCCCCAGCCGACGTTTATCACAAAAATAAAAAAACCACCGTGAGTACACTTCACGGCAGTTTGTTAATAAAAAACTCATCCAAATAGTTTTATGGCAATTGTTTAATTCTTGTTTCAGTTTTAACTCCTATATGATAAAAACCCCTATTAATTGCCCATTATATGATAGCCAGAATCGACATGGATGTTTTCACCTGTAATACCACGTGAAAGATCGCTGAACAAGAATACAGCAGTATCGCCGACTTCTTCCGGAGTAGTTGTTCTACGCAGAGGAGCTTTTTCTTCAATTTCTTTCAAAATACTGTTAAAATCGCTGATTCCTTTTGCAGAAAGTGTACGGATTGGGCCAGCAGAAATTGAGTTTACTCGGATGCCTTGTTTACCAAGATCGCTTGCCAAATACATAACGCTCGCATCAAGTGAAGCTTTAGCCACTCCCATAACGTTATAGTTTGTTACAACTCGCTCTCCGCCAAGATAAGTCATTGTCACAATGCTTCCGCCCTCAGGCATAACATCTAGCTTTTGAACCGCTTTGGCAACAGCAGTCAATGAATAAGCGCTGATGTTATGAGCAAGGAGGAAACCATCCCTTGTAACATTCAAATAGTCCCCATCCAGCTCTTCTTTATTGGCGAACGCGATACAGTGGGCAATCCCATGGATCGGGCCTGCCTGCTCCTTAATTTGACTGAAGCATGCCTCAACATCATCGTCTTTTGTAACATCGCAAGGAAGGACAAGGGATTTTTCTCCTTCCAACGTATCCGCCAAATCACGAACATTTTTCTCAAGACGCTCCCCAGCATATGTAAAAATCAGTTTAGCACCAGCTTTATGTAAAGATCTTGCAATTCCCCATGCGATACTCCGTTTATTTGCAACACCCATAACCACAAAGGTTTTACCAGTTAAAGAAAGCATGCGAATTCCTCCCCATTATTTTTATTACATGTTATTAGCACCTAGTACTAATCATACACGACTGCTTTTTGTTTTGTAAACAGGATTCTTATAACTTTATTCAGCAGAATTCTCCCACTTCTGTAAGTGGTGAAATGAATGCATATTGTTATTCCATTCAGCGAGGGTTCAAACCCAAGCTGCATAAAGTTAAAGCCCCCGGCGGATGCCACAGATTTTCAGAAGAAATTTATTGAGCTTCGATAAAATCTGGGGGCAAATACGCCAAGGCGCATTTGATAATATTACTGTTTAAATTGCAGTTCCCTCGTTAATTCCTCTACATATTCAGCCGATCCAGTTACAATCAAACGATCATTGAGTTGGAGCTCTGTATCTCCGTGGGGGACAATAGAATCCTTCCCCCTAAATATCCTTACAATGATAACATCCCCTGTAAATGGAAATTCCCGTAAAGTCATCTGTCCATATTCTGGATTCATCATTCGGATTTCGTGCAAGGCTGTTTCCTCACTCGTCATGATATGTGCAATATTCGGTGACTCTATCAAAGCTTTCATCAATGCCGTTGTAGAAAGTAATGTTGAAAATCCCTCAATATCCTGCTCCGTTAATGCCTTTGCAAGGTCGGGGCTTTCAATACGGGCAATAACCCTTTCCATGTCGCGCTCTTTGGCAGCGACAGCCAGCGTTGAATTGAGCTCTTCATCTCCTGTTGCAATGAAAAGAATATCCGAATCAAATACTCCCGCTTTTTCTAGCACATCCTCCTCATATCCCGCGACCTCTATGATGTCAAATGTAGAATCCGCAGTCTGAGAATCCGCTTTTTCAAATTTCTTGTGAAAAACAGATGTATCATATTGATTGTGGCTCAATTCCTTTGAAACAGCCAGTGACATTTGATTGGCTCCAACGAATGCCACTTTTACTTTTCTCTTCGCGGCATTTTCTTTTGGGAACCATTTTTTGAACAGGATAGGAGTTAAAATACATGAAATGACAGCCACTAATATGAACGTACCGCTCATCTCTGATGAAATTACATTGATCCGCTCAGCAATTTTAGCTGCAGCTATGACAAGTGATAAAGTGGAAGTCAGTAAAAATGCGGATGCGAGTACGGTATTTTTATCATACCAGCGCCTCAATATTAGCACTGGAAAGAACTTAGATATAAACAAAGCCGCAAGCAAAAACGGAATCAGCAGCAACATGTTTTTATTGCTTAAGAGCGACCATAGATCAAGGTCTACTCCGACCATGACGAAAAATATGGGGATTAAAAACCCATATCCGAAAGAATCAAGCTGACGGATCATATTTTGGTCAGGATTCAAAAGCGAAACAAGCGTTCCTGCGATAAATGCGCCTAATATGTTCTCGGCTCCAACTGATTCAGATAAAGCGACCAGTACGATGATCAACGTAAAAATAGCACGAGTTCCGATCTGCACCGTCCCTTTTGACAAGCTCGCTACAAAATTCCTACTCTTAAAGCGGACACCTATAAAGTAAAAAATAACTCCTGTTGCAAACAGCACAAGTAACAGCCACATATGCCCGCTGCCATCACTTGAAAGAGAAACAAACACAGAAAGCAGAATCATCGTGACAAGATCGGCAATAACAGCGACAAGCAAAATAATCTGGCCAATTCCCGTTTTCATGATACCTGCTTCTTTTAAGGTTGGCACCACCACTCCGAGTGAAATCGTCGAAATGATCAAGGTCATCAGCATCATATTTTCGATAAACCCTGCGAGAACGAAAATGTATGAGAGCAATAATGATAGAACAAATATGCCTGCAAAAATAAAAGTAGACACAGCAAGCCTGTTAGGCTCCAGTTTCCCATTTGAAAGCGCAGCTTTCTTTTGTTTACTGCTAAATGCCGAAAAATCGATTTCTACACCACTTAGGAACATTAAAAAAATAAATCCGAGCGTTGACAGCGTATCAAGCCACATATCGTGCCGGATCACATCGAATCCGCTTTTTCCGATAATTAGACCCATGATAATTTCCGCGACAACGACCGGAATGAAAAATAACCGAAAACGATGGAGAAGAAGCGGTGTGAAAAATGCAACAAGCAATACAATAACTAATGATAATAATGACGATTCAGAGTCCATACGCTTCTTCCTCCATTTTGTGACTGAATTATAAGAAAAGTTCAATGCGTCCATTTGGCGACGTATAATGTTGGTGTGTCTACGTTGCCGAAGTGACGAACTTTGTCGACGATCCTTCAATTGAGATAAAGGAAAACGCCTGCTTGGTCGACGATAGCACTCACAGCAAGACAACACGGCGAAGAATGAAGCTCAAATCGCGGCATTAGTACGTCCCATACGTCAGCAGGCTTAGAACGCGACGTCCTGTCGCTTCGCTTGCATTAGTAGTCCTGTACGTCACTGTTTTGAAATGAAAACGATAAAAATGGTATATTTTCTTTACATAAGAATGGGGACTTTTGCGTTAATGAACAAGATAGCTCATGAATAAAGTAGCAAGTCCAAAATAGATCAAAATTGATGTTAGATCGTTCATTGTTGTTATAAAAGGACCGGATGCTACAGCCGGATCGATTTTCAGCTTATGCATGATAATGGGCACAAGCGTCCCCGCCAAAGTGGCAACAAATAAAGACGCCAGGATAGAAATCCCAACGAGGAAACCAAGAAACAACTCACCTTTCCACAGATAAACAACAATGACGACAAGCAACCCACAGATTGAACCGGTGATTAGACCGGTTCCTCCTTCTCTGAGGACCAATTTCCATCTGCTTTCTTCTTCCAACTCACCCGTAGCAATCCCCCTTACCGCCACCGCAAGGGCCTGTGTACCAGTATTTCCAGCCATTCCAGCAATTAAAGGAATGAATACTGCTAATATAGATACCTGATTTAAGGTGTCTTCAAACCTTCCAATCAAACTGGCTGTAAACATTCCCAAAAAAAGTAATATGATCAGCCAAGGTAGACGCTTTTTTGCTGCAGAAAAGGGGTTTTTATCAGGTGTATCGACGTCCATTACAGCCGCGAGCTTTGAATAATCATCGGATGCCTCTTCGTCGATGACATCAATAATATCATCAACTGTTATGATACCCAATAAATGATTTTGAAAATCAACGACCGGAAGTGCCAACAAGTCGTAGTCACGCATCTGGTTTGCAGCCTCTTCCTGGTCTGCATCCACTGTAATCGAAACTACACGTGAAGACATGATTTCAGAAATCATCGTATCATCATTGCTGATAATTAGATCACGAAGTGATATAACCCCAACAAGACGCCTATCATCATCGATGACAAATACATAGTAAATCGTCTCAGCAGTCGGGGCTTCATTTTTCAAAATATGCATAGCGGAGCGGACTGTCTGATTGGCCGAAATGGCAATATATTCGGTTGTCATGATACTTCCGGCAGTCGACTCTTCGTAGTGGAGGAGATCTTTGATCTCCTGAGCACTTTCTTTATTCATGATAGTCAAATAGCTTGCCGCCTGAAGTTTATCCAGCTTATTTAAAACGTCAACCGCATTATCCGTATACATATGCGACAGCATATCTGTAGCATATTGTGGTACCATTTCCGCCAATATATCTTTGTATTCACTATCCTCAATATCTAAAACCTCAAAAAAGTCCGATACTTCCTTAGGTGATAAATATCGATAAATCTTCAGCCTTTCGTCCGGCTCAATTTTTATATAAAATCTCGCTTGATCATATGGATGTAAATGTAAAAATTCTTCACGAAATTCCATGATGTTATCATCATGAAGGGCTTTAAGAAGCAATTCTTCGTTCAATTGATCTTGTTCTTCTTGATTCATTTCAGCCATCATTTTGTGCCTCCTCTCCGCCTGTCCTTCCTATCCTAACAAATCTTTATGGGCTTGTCGTTATATTTTAGAGGATATTCAAAAAGTCACCAAATAATAAGCGGTAAATCTCTTCATTAGCTGTTTCAGTGCTACTCAAGCTGACATTCCCTGCCATCACCTCTCCTTTGGCAACTTTTTGAATACGCCCTTTTATGTCAAAGTTTGCATGAAACGGAACACATTAATACAATAATATGAAAAGGTTGACCACCAACGAAAATGAGGATATTGGAAAAAGACAGGTGATTGTATTGAAAATTGATATAGTTGGTGATATTCATGGCTGCTTTACGGAGCTGACAAATCTGACACACGAGCTCGGATACAAATGGCAGAATGGAGTTCCTATTCATCCAAAAGGCAGAGTACTGGGTTTTGTAGGTGACCTCACGGACAGAGGGCCCCAATCATTAAACGTGATTCAAACCATCTGGAAGCTCTGGAAATATCACGGTGCTATCTATGTTCCCGGAAATCACTGCAATAAACTTTATCGTTATTTTCTCGGGAGAAATGTTCAGATTACTCATGGTTTAGAAACAACGGTTGCCGAGTTAAACAACCTCACATCTAAGGAAGAGAACCATTACAAAAGAATGTTCATGGAATTATATGAGGGTTCCCCACTCTACCAAACGCTCGATGAGGGAAAACTGCTCATTGCTCACGCAGGCATAAGAGAAGACTATATTGGCAAAATGAACAAAAGTGTAAAGACCTTCGTGCTTTACGGAGACATTACCGGAGAATGCCTCCCCGATGGAAGACCCATAAGGCGGGACTGGGCGAAGAAGTATCACGGCACTCCTTATATCGTTTATGGCCACACTCCAGTAACAGAACCGCGCATTGTTGGAAGGACCATCAATATCGACACTGGTTGCGTATTTGGCGGAAAGCTGACAGCATTCAGATATCCAGAGAAAAAAACAGTATCCGTTCATTCCTCTTTGCCATACATACCGGAAAAATTTACGCAGTTTTCATAGACTGCATTTTTTAATCCGTATAAGTATCCATTTCATGGGTATCTCTTATTCTTTTCCTGAAATTCGCAAAGCTCATTTTCATAAAGAATTATATGTTTTTAATGTCAAGCTCCTCCATAAGCAATTGCATATCCTGCGGCAAAGGAGCGTTAAAAATCAGTTCTTTTTTTGTCAAAGGATGCGAAAAGGCCAGTTCACTGCAATGCAAAGCTTGCCTTTTCATGTTTTCCATCGGCCCGCCGTACAATTCATCCCCCAGGAGAGGATGTCCTATATGAGAAAGATGAACCCTAATTTGATGAGTTCTGCCCGTTTCCAATGTAAGTTTTACATAAACAGCCCCCTTTAATTGCTTCTTCACTTCGTAGAACGTTACAGCTCTTTTCCCGTCCGCCCTTACTTCTCTTTCTATAATGCTTGTCTGCTTCCTGCCGATAGGCGCGTCGATGACGGCATTTTGTTTCTCAAAGCTTCCAGCCGCAACCCCTTCATAGGCTCTATGAATGTTCGACTCCCCCTGCTGAAGACCAAATAAATGATGAGCGTGTCGATGTTTTGCCACCAGCAAAAGCCCCGATGTGTTTCTATCAAGTCTTGTTGCTATATGAACGGCAGATTTCATTCTTCCATGATGCTCATAATAATAGGCCAAAGCATTCGCCACACTTCCCGAGGGATGTTCCCTCGAAGGGATGGTGCTCATATAAGGCGGCTTATTGATGACCAAAATATCCCGATCCTCATAAAGGATGTCAAGTTCAATCTGTTCTTGTTTAAGTTGAGAATTGACCGGCTCCGGAGGAAACGCGATTTCCAGCTTTTCACCTTCATTTAGACAATAACGCACATTCTGTTCTTTACCATTGACACTTATATATCCACCGGCAAATTTTATATCAGTCAAAGCCCGCTTAGAAATATGCTCTTTTGATAGAAAAGTCTTAATATCTTTTCCTGCATCTTCCTTTGATATGACCCACTCAATAAAATAATTAGACATTTTCCTATCCTTCATCCGATATGAACGAATCATGAACCCTTTTCCAAAATGGAAACGGCCTGAAGCGCGCGAATCGTACTTTTTCATCCGCAACTCGAAATTGGATAGATTTTACGTCGCGGTGCATTACAGAAAGATGGTCAATCGTCACATTGAAATCATGAACGTATACAGGTTTGAGCATCAAGGTATGATGTGCTGGCAAAATAAGCGGTGAGCCGACTGTCCTAAACACCCGATTGTTAATAGATGCCATTTCCGCTAATTGAATGGCATGAATTGCAGGATGGATAATAGCTCCGCCTAGTGCTTTATTATAGGCTGTACTTCCCGAGGGAGTAGATACACAAAGACCGTCTCCACGAAAACGTTCAAAATGCTCCCCTCTGATTTCAACATCCATGACAAGTGTTCCGACTGTACTTTTGACAGTCGATTCATTCAATCCAAGGTATTTCGTCTCTTTTCCACCATGCCGGTAACGGATGATCACTTCCAAAAGCGGGTACTCAACGACCTGATAAGGTGTTTTTGCAATGGCAATCACAAGCTTTTCGATTTCATCTGGAAGCCAGTCTGCATAAAACCCTAGATGCCCGGTGTGAACCCCGACAAAAGCCACTTTATCCAATCTCGAGCTGTAGCGGTGAAATGCATAGAGGAGTGTTCCATCTCCACCTACAGAGATCACAATATCGGGTTCTTCCTCGTCATAAATTAGTTCAAAATCCTGTAAATAAGTGATAATTCTTTGCATTAACGAATTAGATGTCGAATCGCCTTTTGAAAGTACCGAAAACCTCATCACGTCCACACTTCCTCCTCAACGGTCATTATTCCCATCGGGAAGCTCATACGCTTCCCTATTCTTTGTAAAATAAACCTGTGCTTCTTGTATTTCATCCTTGATTTGTGACATTTGCTCATCGAGCCTGAAAGCTGCTTCAGCAGCCGCTTGGAGCCTGTCTTTAATTTCGTCGGGTATCTGCCCCTGATATTTATAGTTGAGTGAATGCTCGATTGTAGCCCAGAAATTCATAGCTAGTGTCCGAATTTGGATCTCAACAAGAATTTTCTTTTCCCCATGAATTGTCTGAACCGGATACTCGATTACCACGTGATAGGAACGATAGCCGCTCGGCTTCTTATGAGAAATGTAGTTCCTCTCCTCAACAATTCGAAAATCATTTCTTTTCCTAAGAAGCTCGACGACTGTCTTGATATCGTCGACAAACTGACACATCATTCTAAGCCCTGCAATATCCTGGATTTCAGTCTCCAGTTTATCCAGTGGAATGTTTTTTAGGTTCGCTTTAACCAAAATGCTTGCAACCGGTTTTACCCGTCCGGTCACAAATTCAATTGGTGAGTGGACATGTTCTTCTGCAAATTGTCCCCTCATTCCTTTTAATTTTACTTTCAATTCGTCTACTGCTTGCTTATATGGCGCTAAAAATTGATCCCAATGATTCAAGATACTACTCACCCCTGTGACGTCTGGCGCAAAGTTTAACCAATACTTTTTTTCATAATTTATATACGACCTCATTTTAGCATAAAGTGATCATTCATACATTGAACTATCTGTTTAAAAAAGCGATAATGAAGATATCGTTTCAGAAAGGACGAACAGTTTTGGGCAGAAATATTGAAATTGAATTTAAAAACATGCTAAACAAAGAAAGCTTTATTAAAATTTATCAACATTTCCAACTTAAAGATCATGATTTTTTCACACAAGATAACCATTACTTTGACACATCAGAAGGCTCTCTCGGGAGAAAAAAAGCAGCCCTCAGAATCAGGGAGAAAAACGGACGATTTGAGCTAACGTTAAAATTAATAGTAGAGGCTGGCGTCCTTGAAATCAATCAACCCATTTCCGCTGAACAGGCAAAAGACTTGATTAGTGAAACTGCGTTCCCTGCTGGTGAAGTCAAGGATGAACTCATGCTTTTACATATCCATCCTGAATCTCTCGAATACAAAGGTGTCCTTCAGACTAGCCGGGCTCAGGTTCCTTTTAAAAAGGGACAGTTGATGCTTGATCACAGCATTTATTTTGGCTTAGAGGATTTTGAAATAGAATATGAGTTGGATGAACAGTCAACGGATGGTGAAAATGATTTACTTCAATTGTTAAATGAACTCAACATTCCCAAGGTTCATGCCGATAATAAAATCAAGAGATTTTTTCATGCAAAAAAGGAGGGGAATCATTGAATTCATTAGGTCAAATCAAGGCATTGCTTGAATTGCACTCGCTCCAAAACTTCTCGGAGCAGCCTTCAAATTCAAGTACGCCTGCATCTTCATCATTTGCCAGTCTTCTTCAGGAGTTTGTTCAATCACAGAACACTATTTCTTTTAATGGACAAACCGAAAACGCATTGAATGCCCTTGGACAGGTTTTTCAAAACAACCAAGCTTACATACAGCACTATCTGACAGACAAAGTAAGTACTCCTAACATTCAAGAGACTTCATCTCCGACTGTAATGAAAACGGGAGCTTCGATTGAAAAAATTATAGAACGGGCAGCTGAGACCTATCAACTGCCATCCAAATTAATCAAATCAATCATTCGACATGAATCTAATTTTAATAGCCGTGCCGTAAGCGGAGCTGGGGCTTCCGGATTAATGCAGTTGATGCCTGCTACTGCTCGCGGTCTCGGGGTCACCGATATTATGGATCCGGAGCAAAATGTTATGGCTGGCACAAAGTATTTACGGAGTATGTTAGATAAATACCAAGGCAACATAAAGCTAGCACTTGCAGCTTACAATGCAGGCCCCGGTAATGTAGACAAATACGGAGGCATCCCTCCATTCAAGGAAACTCAAAACTATGTTCGTAAAGTAACAGATACTTATCTCAGCTAAATGTACGAATATCAATCTTTCTTGAATCCCTGTTTGTATAACAGGGATTTTTCAACGTGTCAATACCTCTTTTCCCCCAAAATGCTATTTATTTGTGTTATTTTTAAGCCGTTGATACAATGTACATACTATTTAAGAATAGCGCAAAGTATCTGGCCAGATAAGTGCCACATTTGGGCATCGGCAGACTCAGATGCAATTCATTTCACTTTGCCTGCATTTATATTTTTGTATTCTAACTATTTTCTAAAAAAGGAGCGATTCATATGGTTGAAAAGCGTATGATGCCGTATGACGCAATTGGAGAAGAAAAGCTCTCCTCTCTTGTAGATGCCTTTTATCGCAGGGTAGGAAAACATCCCGACCTGATCCCCATATTCCCAGAAGATCTAACAGAAGTTGCAAGGAAACAAAAACAATTTTTGACGCAATTTCTTGGGGGACCGCCGCTGTATACACAAGAGCATGGCCATCCCATGATGCGGGCACGGCACTTGCCCCATGAAATCACTCCTCTCAGAGCGAAAGCATGGCTAAAGTGCATGAGTGAAGCAATGGATGAAGTCGAGCTTGAACCCTCTTTTCAGGAGTTCTTTTATTCAAGACTTGCCATTACAGCCAATCACATGGTAAATACACCTGATGAAGCACTGGGTGAAGCGCCGTGATGGATTGGAAAACCCAAAGCTTTCTTAAGCTCAAAGACATACGAAATAAACCAATCGAGATATATGTATTTATAGATCCTTTTTGCGAAGAATGCTGGCTCCTGAATCCAATCATTAAAAAGCTGCAACTTCAATATGGTGATTATTTCACACTTAAACATGTGCTATGTGGAGATTTGACCGTGCTGAACAACGGAAACAGAAGGCAGAAAACAAATATGATGGAGCAGGGCACAGTTGTTCCACATTTGGCAGCTATTAGTATTAAAGCTGCAGAATTACAGGGGAAAAGAAATGGCATCCGCTTTTTGAGAAGGCTACAAGAATTGCTTTTTGCTGAACAAGCCAATATTACAGATATCAATACACTAGAAAAATGTGCAAGAAGTGTTGGCTTGGATTGCAAGGAATTTATCCGTGACATCTATTCATCAAGCGCTGCAAGAGCATTTCAATGCGATATAAGGATTTCATCTGAAATGAATGTAACAGAGATGCCGGCAATGGTGTTTTTTAATGAACATATAGAAGATGAAGGATTGAAAATTACCGGACGTTACTCTTATTCCATTTATGTCCAAATTTTAAAAGAAATGATGGATGGATATGCCCATCCAACAAAGATTCCACCATTGGAAAAATATTTATCCGGGCAATCAATCATTTCAACACACGATCTTTCAGTCATCTATGATATACCATACCAGCAAATGGAAAGAAAGTTGAAAAAGCTTCAGCTCCAACGCAAAGTTGAAAAAATCAATTCTGCATATGGCTCTTATTGGAAGTGTCTGCAGTCCTGTTGAAAGGCGAAAAACGCCTTTCTTTTTTTTGTGTGAGCAAAACTAATTATCTCATGGAGCGACGCACAGGATGTGCTACGGCAGGACGTCGCTGAATTGAGCCTGCCGAAACATAGGGTCTGCCAGTGCAGACGAAGTGACAGCTTGTCACGTTCTGAGTCAGCCTTCTGCGTTGACCTTTGAATTGGAGGTGCTAGGATACTGCCTCCCTCGAAAATTTTCTACACTAAACAAGGCCCCTTCGCATTTCTGATTCATATTATCCTTTCTTTGTCATAAAGATTGAAGCAAGGCATTCAAAATGGAGGGATTGCAAAATTGAGAAAAACTCTGATCGGGTTAATGGTTCTGTTTTTTATTATCAGTTTTTATCTCAATATGCTGGGTCTCATGCAGCTAATTCCCATTTATATTACTGCTCCACTGCTCTTTCTTTCCATTTTCATTTTTTTCTCCTTTGTAAACAGCTGGAACAAATTTAAAGGTTTTCATTAAATTAATCATTCTTTCTACAGTAAAAGAGAGCCGAAAACGATTTCCGGCTCTCTTTTTATTATTCATTTAACAGCTGTTCCATTTCATTCAGCTTTTCTTCAAAGACTTTGCAGGCTGCTTCAATTGGTTCTGATGAAGTCATGTCAACGCCAGCTTTTTTCAATACCTCGATTGGATAGTCAGAGCTTCCTGCTTGGAGGAACCCAATGTAACGTTTGACTGCTTCTTCCCCTTCATCTAGGATTTGTTGGCTTAGAGCAGTTGCAGCACTAAAGCCTGTGGCATATTGGTAAACGTAATAATTATAGTAAAAATGTGGAATCCTTGACCATTCAAGGCCAATTTCTTTATCTATATGAAGATTTTCTTCACCGAAATACTTCTTATTCAATTCATAATACTCATTTGTCAGCAGATCTGACGTCAATGCTTCTCCATTTTGCGCTTTCTGGTGGATCAAATGCTCAAATTCCGCAAACATTGTTTGACGGAATACCGTACCTCGGAACCCTTCCAAATAATGATTGATTAAATAAAGGCGTTTTTGTTTATCAGTGGTTGTTTTTTGCAAATAATCTCCCAGCAATGCTTCGTTGCAGGTTGAAGCCACTTCCGCTACAAAAATTGAATAGTTTCCATAAGGATACGGTTGGGATTTTCGCGTGTAATAGCTATGAACGCTATGACCGAATTCATGGGCAAGGGTGAATAAATTGTTCACATTATCCTGCCAATTCATTAAAATATATGGATTTGTTCCGTATGTCCCGGAAGAATAAGCACCGCTTCTTTTTCCTTTATTCTCTACAACATCCACCCAACGGTTTTCAAATCCCTCTTTCAAAATATTGATATAATCTTCGCCTAACGGCTTTAGCCCTTCCAGCAAAATATCTTTCGCTTCTTCATATTTAATCTTCATATCCACCTCTTTTACAAGCGGAACATAAAGATCGTACATATGGAGTTTATCAACCTGTATAACCTTTTTTCTCAAACCAATGTAACGGTGAAGCAGGTGCAGGTTTTTATTAATCGTGGAAACGAGATTGTCATAGACGCTCTCAGGAATATTATTAGCCGACAATGCAGCCTGCCTTGCAGAGTCATAATTTCTAGCCTTCGCGTAAAAATTATCCTTTTTAATTGTGCCACTTAAAGTGCTGGCGAAAGTATTGGTGAATTTTCCATACGTGTCATAGACATTTTTAAACGCTTGTTCACGAACATCCCGGTCCTGGCTTTCCAAAAACTGAATATAGTTTCCGTGTGACAATTGGACATCATTGCCTTCTTCATCCTTCATGACTGGAAATACAAGGTCAGCGTTGTTCAGCATGCCAAAGGTAGTACTCGATGCCCCCAAAACCTCTGATGCTTCTGCAAGCAACGCCTCCTGCTCAGAGCTCAATACATGTCCCCGCTTCAGATTGATCTCGTCCAAGGCCTTTTGATAAAGTTGCAGGTCCTTATTCTCCTCTAAAAACTGTTTCAGTCTGTTCTCATCCATTGCCAATATTTCAGGAACAATGTAGGAAAAAACACTCGCAAGTTTGGAATAGAGTGATTCAGCCCGCGCATTAAAAGCTTGATAATGCGAATCGGCTGTATCCTGGTCATAACGCATATGTGCATATGTATACAGCTTTCCCATCCGCTGGGACAGTTTGGATTGAAACTTCAATGCGCTGTAAAGCGTTTCTGCGCTTTCATCCAGTTTCCCTTTAAATTGTTCGCCTTCTGGAATCTCTTCCTGAATAGCGGAGTACTCTTTCTCCCATTCTTCATCTGTTTGAAAAATATCCTCCAAACGCCATGTCAATTCTTCTTTTACTTCTGAGCGGCTTGGAAGAGTTTTTACGTTCGTATCCTGTGCCATAGCATATCCTCCGTTCACTTTCTTATTCCAAATTTTGCATATTAACATATTCTCTATTTTATTGGAAAAGTCCTGCCGAGTACACGGAAAGACCTTTTGTTTAGCGATAATTTTTTATCAGGGCTTTTAATGCGGCCTTTTCTCCATTCTTCGCCTCCTCCACATGCGATGGCCAAGGAAATGACCGAATCACTCTATATAAGTCTTTCCCTGCCCTTTGAAAATAAAACAGTTCTTCAAGCACTCGAAAATAATCTCGAACAGCCTTCTCCCACAAGGCGGTCTCATGAAGCGGAAGCACCCTGCAAACAATGTCACCTTCGGATATTCTTTTTTGCAGCTTATAGTAAACATAGTGAAGCGAGATTCTTTTATTAAGGCTTAATTTTTTTAAACAGTCCACCCAAATAAAAAACTGCCATTCGGTCGGATGAGAAACGAAGCTCTCCATGTACTTCACAGGGAGTCCGATAAGCGGTGACAGTACAAATGGATTAGACTTCTCCTGATAAATCACGCTTAAAAAGCGGTCTTTCACAAGGTTCCCGTAACGAACCTTTTGTTGAATCCAATTCCTTTTTTCACCTAACCAGCTTTGAAATGGAAAATAGGGATGCTTTGCAGATAGAGGAAGGGGCCATTTCACGTCGGAAATTGGCTGTTGAAAATGCTTAGCAGAAATTTTTCTAGAAGTATAAGGTACAATATTCGTCAGCAGAGATACCTTCTCGGTTTCCGGCTCATAACCGACAAGTATGGTATATCCGCTGTTTCTCCTTGTTAGTGACCAAAGATATTCAGTCAGTTCAAACATCCCACTTGTTCTTCTTTTATGAAAGGGCTGTCCACCGACAATCCAAATGGGGGTGATGTCTGATAAAAGGTATTGAAGCGATCTTCTTTCAACATTTTGAACGGAAATTGGAGTACATTGAAATTCTACAGCAAAACGTCTGCCGGACTTTTCTATCAGCAAATCGGGACGCTGTCTAATTTCAGGGAGATACCGTTCGAGATGGGCGGACAATTGATTGGATCTACACCACTTGAACAAATCCAGTTTACCCTTTAAATGTCTCGGACTTTCTGGTTCTGAAGCTGTGTTGATGCATTCGGAATGATCACGGTGAGAAAAATGCGGGATTCGTACGTGGCCGGCTTTTAAAATGAGGGGTTCTGTACAGATCGGACAATAGAATTGCTGCTTTCTCAGTTGAAGAATTCCCTTCCTCGTTTCACCATACAGAGTGAAGAGTTCTCCTTGCTTGGTCAATGCAGTTAACAAATAACGCACTCCTTTCTTCATTAAGTATTCTTCAGGATGGTTTGTTTCTCCTTTAAAAGTAGTCAAAATAAAAAACCGATTTTCACGGAATCGGTTTTTTAAACAAAATATTTATTTAATGTATTGAAAACATCCTCGTCAATCACTTTTTTGCCATATTCTTCAAGGCGATGAATGGTGAATGCTGATTCATATCCATATTCAAGCAGGATGCTCAAAACATCTTCAATTTGATCCTCATCAGAGTCCTCATCATGAAACTTTACGTATAAGTAGTATTTGTTCTCATACGCAAACAGTTTCGTTTCGACCTCTTCTAATCCCTCTCTCTTTGAGAGAGACAAGACATCTTCAAAGTCATTAAACATAAGGATGAATTCCAGTAAATCATCATCAGAGCGCACATAATGATTTAATTGCAGATGGTGGTCGAGAAACTCTTCAATCCTTTCATCAATCGGCAAGTCCTTCAATTTTTCATCTGGGATCGGCAGTTCGAACCTTTGTCCATCTTTAGACAATTGTGCCTTTGTAACCAATACTTCCAACCCTTTGTCCAATGCCTGGACTTGGATCCATAATGGTCCTTCAGGAACAAATTCCTCTTCGTGATGGATCTCATCCATCATTTCCCAGAACAACTCTTCGCTTTTTTCACGGCTGTACCATATTTCCTCGCGATCAAAGCCTCTTTCTTCTATATCGACATATGAAATGTAAAATTTCACTGTATTTTCGTTTATACGTTCAATCTCCATAAAACTACTCTCCCTTCTTTTGTAGGGTGGCGGTGTTGAAGGGACATGTATCCCGACAAAGGAATAAATTAATAATTAGTCTTCCCCTTGTACTCTTTATTTTATGATAAACGGTTATAAAAGGGAAACAATTTTGTTCCCAATTTACAAACCATCAAATGCCTATAGAAATAATCGATGTTGCGCCTATCTTAACCAATAAACAATAAGAAATCAAGCGATTTTTCCGAAAATTCGACTGCCATTCTGAAATAGCGTTTCAAAAAAGAGAACGACCTCTTTTTTTGAAAACTTATTCAATCCTTATAAAAAAAACCTTCACACTGCTTATTAGAGCATGAAGGTTATGATTATGCGTTACATTTAGTTGACCATTTTCTGTGCTTCGCGCAGCTGATAAGTTCTCACTTTACGCGGTAAGAAACGTCTGATTTCATCTTCGTTGTAACCAACCTGAAGACGTTTTTCATCCAATATAATCGGTCTGCGCAACAACCCTGGGTTCTTTTGGATGATGTCAAACAATTGTTGAAGCGGCAAAGAGTCCAAATCGATATTGAGCTTTTGGAATACTTTAGAACGTGTTGAAATAATTTCATCTGTACCGTCCTCAGTCATCCGTAATATCTCTTTGATTTCTTCAAGGCTCAATGGCTCAGAGAAGATATTGCGTTCAGTATATGGAATGTTCTGCTCTTCTAACCACGTTCTAGCTTTTCTACACGAAGTACAACTCGGTGAAGTGTATAATGTGACCATATTTTAAGCACACTCCCATTTTATTTTGAAATATATTAAGGGTTGATTTTGCTCAGTTTTAATAAAATCATCCAAATTAAAATTAGTATTATGAAACACTTTATACTATGTATTATACACTATTTTCTCTTTAATGAATAGACTTATTTGGAATTTTTATATACTGTATTCCTAATGGATTTCATTCTGTTATACTAACCCTTAACATATTTTTACCCCTAAAAAGGCGACTTGAAACATCCTCTTTTGAACGATTTCTTCATATAATATAACCTGTTATTATTTTTTCATTCATGCTTTCATTGCTTTTATTCGGTTTCCGGAGTATAGTCCACCCCAGGAGAATAGGTGTTGCCTGCATTCCACAACAAATATTCTTCAATTCCGGAATCGTAAAGGGCTTTGATCTGTTCCTCCACTTCTGTTTTGCCATATACACGATAATTTCCGCTTCCTAAATATGAAGCTGTAAAGTCTTGCAGCCAAGGCCTTGAAATCGGTGGATTTTTCAACTTTGATAGCTTTTCATTTTCCACTTTTGCATATTCATGAACAAGTTTATAAGGTTCCAAATCTGGTTTGTCTATACCGAAATAGGATGTCCAATGACTTGGGTAAATCATGGATGAAATCACATCGACATTCTCAGAAATTTTGCCGAAGTTCTGTCCAATTCCTGGAGCTTCCGGCAAAGTAGCAGTGTAACCGAATATATCCACTGAAATCTTTACGCCATAAGGCTTCAATTTTTCACGCGCATAAGTAACAAAGTCAGTAACAGCATGCACACGTTTTTGCACGTTGTCCTCTTTCATATCCTTATACTCGCCCATTCCATATTTAAGCTGACTATCCCGATTCTCAAAACCTTCCGGGAATCTGACATAGTCAAACTGGATTTCCTTAAATCCGAGTTTTGCAGCCTCGATGGCAATTCCAATGTTATAATCCCACACTTCTTTTAAAAATGGATTGACAAAGGCTTCTCCCCGTCCATTTACCCATATTTTTCCTCCATCCTGGAAAGAAAGCTCTGGATTTTCCTTAGGTAAAATGGAGTCTTTAAAAACAACAATTCTCGCAATTGGATAAACCTGTTTCTCTTCCATTCTTTCAAGCATTGCTCTTGGGTTCTTTATATAACTCTTTCCAATCTTGGCGTATGGTGAATCTTTGTCGCCTTCAAATGTTACATTGCCCCAGTCATCTTTAATATCTATAACCATTGCGTTTAAGTCCGTTGACTCCGTTAACTTCAACAGTTCATCAAAGCGGTTCCCTCCTGCTGAATTTCCTGTTACGTAAATCCCGCGGACTGCATCCGGATATTCAAATGTCAGACCGGAATCGTACACGAAACGAGGTGAATCAAGAGGAAGAGCTTTCATCGCGATTGCATTTGTTCTTGTCGAATTAGAGTGTATCTGCTTATCCCCCTGCGCCATTGCCGGGTGAGCTGTAAGCGCCAACGCACCGACCACTCCCGCTGTGGCCATCAGCCTTCTAAATCTCAAGTTATTCTACGCTCCTTTTATCTAGCACAAATCTATTATTCATTCATTACAATACTATTTTAGCAATAATTTCATGATATTGAAATGATTGTTTTTTCCTGCTTGATTAGCTCTAAAGTCAGATGAAACAGCACGCCGGCTTGATTGTCAAGTATCCAGCCGCTATAATTATTAAGATAGATTAAAATTCTGTTTAGAGTTTGCGGAGATTTGCTTGCCTGCTTTCCGTGAATCACGTTAACAAAAAAGAGACTAAGTTGACTGCTCTATCACCATTTTCCTTTTTGAAAAACAGGCTGGATTTTTTATATTCGCAAGTACATACACATTTATTTTTTGTTTTTAAAGCTCTGGGTACTACGATTTTATCACGTATACCCCAAACGAGAGCTCTTAATAAAAACATACATATTTATAGGTATACCGCTTTTGCGCCCTTCAGTGTTTCCCTGAAAATCGGGATAATCATTGGGCGTTTGTGCTTTGGTATGATGAGGAGGATTATATATGAAAACGATTTTTTCTGGAATTCAGCCTAGCGGCGTTATCACACTAGGCAACTATGTTGGAGCAATTAAACAATTTATCGAACTTCAGCATGACTATGAATGCTATTTTTGCGTAGTAGACCAGCATGCGATTACAGTCCCTCAGGACCCTGCGCAACTGAGAAAAAACATTAGAGGTTTGGCTGCCCTTTATGTTGCGGCGGGGCTTGATCGTCAGAAGGCTACTTTATTTATTCAATCCGAAGTACCCGCTCACGCACAGGCAAGCTGGATGCTACAATGTATCTCTTATATTGGTGAACTGGAAAGAATGACCCAGTTCAAGGACAAATCAATCGGGAAAGAAGCTGTTTCAGCTGGATTGTTAACCTATCCGCCTTTGATGGCAGGCGACATCCTGCTGTATGAAGCTGATCTCGTTCCCGTTGGCGAGGACCAAAAGCAGCATTTGGAGCTAACACGCGATCTAGCTGAAAGGTTCAACCGCAGATATAAAGAGATTTTTACAATTCCGGATATACGAATCCCTAAGGTTGGAGCAAGAATCATGTCCTTGCAGGAACCGACAAAGAAAATGAGCAAATCTGACTCCAATCAGAAAGCTTTCATCACGCTGCTTGACACGCCAAAACAAATTGAGAAGAAAATAAAAAGCTCTGTTACAGACTCTGAAGGTATTATCAAATTTGACATAGAGAACAAACCTGGAGTTTCTAATCTTCTTTCCATTTATTCCATTTTGGGCGGGAAAACGATTGAGGAGCTTGAAGCACAATATGAAGGCAAAGGATACGGAGAATTCAAAGGGGATTTGGCGAAGGTTGTGGTCGATGCTTTATCTCCGATTCAGGAAAGGTATTACGAGCTGGTTGAATCAAAGGAACTCGATGATATCCTTGATGAAGGTGCCGAAAAGGCAAATGTGCAGGCAAGTAAAATGGTGAGAAAAATGGAAAATGCTATGGGGCTTGGCCGTAAAAAATAACCCATAAGCAGAAGAAAGCTGTCATGGAGAAGAGTTTTTCTATGACAGCTATTTTTGCGGACTACAATTTAGTTCGCTTCAGCTCTCAGTATGGGAACAAAAACACAAGTGCCTGTTCATTGACTTACAGACTGAGCTAAAATGTGGAAAACGGCGTTTGACCGCTGGCGGCACTAGGAGATCCTGTCCCGTCGGAGAGCAATCCATTGAAGTCGTTCGTTGACTTTATTAGATTGCCCGAAGCAACCTCGATCTCCTTCTGTCTGTAACTAGACAATAGTGACTCCGACAAGATAAAGGAAACATGAAGTACGAGAGTGCGGTGAAAAAGGCGTAGTTTCGATTTATGCCCCCGAGCCAATGCACTCGTCGGCATCTGTCGCTTCGCAAGCACTAGGACTTTCTGTGTACTTCGACAGGCAAAAACGCGATGCTCTGTCGCTCTTCCTGCACCCGTACGTTCTGGACTTTGGAGCCGATGGAGGATAGGCGATCTGCTAGTCAATAGGATCTTGGCACAGTATAATCTGATAACAAGCATAGAATTTTATATTTCCTATATCCAAAAAGACCAGATGAAGAAAACCTCGTTGATTTCCTTCCTCTGATCCTTTGTAAAGATGCAATCAATTGACCTTTGAATCATATTCCATTTCCCATAGCTTTTCAAAGAAAGGCTGCCCCTTCACCATATTTTCACAAAGCGATTGGTGTTTTTCCGTCCAGCCTTCTTTCATCTCCTCGTAGAGGTTATTCCACACAATTTCAAAATCCATAGTTTGAATCTCTGAATAAAGGTGTGGACACCATTCAGTATACCAGTATCTGACTTCCGCAGTATTCTTAGAATTATACAACTGGTCAAGAGCCATAAACAGAAGCTGTTTCAAATGGCGCTCCCTGCGTGTTAACCCCCGCATCAGGATGGGATCAGGTGAAAGAATATGATATTCCTTCTTTTTACTTACCTCTTTAAACTTATATTTTGTTGGTTCGTTCTCGTCGATCATTTCAAATACAAGTTGTTCCTGACGGGGAATCAGCCTGCTTTTCCTGAGCGGAATCGAATATCCCATCGTGTCTACCGCCAATATACCTTGTCCATCCGTAACAACGAAGCATGAGTCGAGCGCAATACGCTCATGATTTTTTCTTAAATAAGCTTTTTGGTAAATGTCATTTAATAATTCTTGAGGTATGTCGGCCATATCGTTTTCAATCATGTCAAATAAGAGATGCTCAATGTACAATAACGGAACTTGATCGAGAAGTTCTATGACATCTTCCCCTCTTCTCCATTCATGAAAATGGCAAACATTATAACCATTTTCTTCCCCTTCAAACCAATTGACCCATACATCATGAAGATAAAGCATCCTTAACCCCTCACTTCATAACTATTTGTTTTTCAGTATGGGCAGGCTGCAGTTAATTTATTCCTGTGAATCCATCATCGGGTAATCAGTTATTCCTCGGGATTGAACCCGTATACAGAAAGCCAGATCAAGAAAAGACCGGCAATAGCTAAATAGCACTCAGGACGCCTGCCAATATACAAAAAGTAATATGAGTAGCTGTATCCCATCGACAAGAGGTTCAAGTAGGCAACAATATTGATTCCTCCGACAACGGATAGACCAAATCCTATTAAATAAACGGCTGTTCTATAGAGCATGGCGGTCCCCCGGAAAATCATACTTATTAACGAAAGCTTGTCTTACACCATATATATTCAAAAGGTCTCTAATCATGTCTATAAGTGCGTGTTTCAGGTATCAGAATCAAATATTTTAAAGTCTTGAGAGGATTGCAAAAGAAAGCGGCCTCCGTTTATTCAGAAGCCTCCTCTATATCGCTATTATAATGACTATTCTCTAGAATACGGTCTGATGAAATATTGAACGATTCCTGTACAGTCAACGGCTGTTTTCGAACATATTCTTTTACAATATCTCCTCCTAAAGCATATCCCATCATATTTGGAATGCCCCTTCTTCCAAAAAGAAGATCATCGTGCAACTGATGTTTCTTTTTCAACTGGAGATGATCCTTATACACTCTATTCCAGAAATGCTGGAGATGATCTTGTTCATAAAAACCTAGCCATTCAGCTGTGTATTCTTTTCCGCAATATTTTTGCACGGCATGTTCTGCAAGCCCTTCAAACATGAGTGAATCAAGCAAAGTGTATTCTTCCGGGTCCTTTTTATAACGCTTCATCCTCACAGCATGATGAAATTCGTGTACAAGCAATGATTCCCATATTTTCACATCATCTACAGGTGAAAGGAACAAGAAAATTTTCCGTGGAAATGTCAATCCTGATCGCCCTTTAAGGTCCCGCATGAATTGCCGAGTCGGTTCAATCGGAAAAATATAAACATCTACTTCCGGTGCCCTCCAGATTTTTTTATATTTTGTATAGAACTTCTTCATGTGCTCCCATGCCTTCAATTCTTTGAGCTTGCTGAACATATCATGTGTTGTTCTTGAAGGCTGATACATCCCGAATCGTCTTAAATATTGATAATATTGGGCATGGTTATCGACATCCGGTGAAGCCAGCTTACATAGCTCCATCGGATTGGAGAAGTGTTCCTCTAACCAAGTGTCAGTCCGGATTATCCCCATTTTGCATCCCTCCCTTCATATCCTACGGGTGAAACAAGAAAAAGTGCGTAAAAAAACAGCTCCAAAGCAGGAGCTGTTTTTTTTACGCATTATATTTTTTTAACGCAATAGTGGCATTATGTCCGCCAAATCCGAGTGAGTTGCTAATTACTGCATTAATCTCTTTTTTCCTTGCTTCATTTGGTACATAATCAAGATCACAATCAGGATCAGGTGTTTCATAATTGATTGTAGGAGGAAGAATTCCGTCTCTTATAGCAAGGGCAGAGAAAATTGCTTCAACCCCTCCTGCGGCGCCAAGAAGATGGCCCGTCATTGACTTGGTTGAACTAATCGCAACCTGTTTTGCATAATCACCGAATACTTCTTTAACAGCGGCAGTTTCATATTTGTCATTATATGGTGTGCTTGTACCATGAGCGTTAATATAATCGATGTCTTCAGGAGCGAGTCCTGCATCTTTTAACGCAATTTTCATAGCCCGTACACCGCCTTCGCCGCCTGGAGCCGGAGCAGTGATATGATAGGCATCGCCGGTAGAACCATATCCAACAATCTCTGCATATATGTTTGCCCCGCGGTTCAATGCGTGTTCAAGCTCCTCAAGAACGAGGACTCCCGCACCTTCTCCAATTACAAAGCCGTCCCTGTTTAAATCAAACGGCCTGCTTGCAGTACTAGGGTCAGGATTTGTGGAAAGAGCTGTATTCGCGCAAAAACCCGCAACCGCCATTTGTGTTATAGGCGCTTCTGCTCCCCCAGCAATCATAGCATCCGCATCTCCGCGTTGAATGACTTTAAAAGCATCCCCAATGGAGTTTGTACCTGTAGCACATGCTGTTACTGTACAAGAGTTGACTCCTTTGGCTCCAAGATAGATAGAGACCTGCCCAGTAGCCATGTCAGGAATCATCATTGGAACGAAGAATGGACTGACCCGACGATAGCCTCTCTTTTGAAAAATCTCAAACTGATTTTCGAGAGTTTCCATCCCGCCAATCCCAGATCCAATCCAGACACCGATTCGATCTGCATTGCTCTCATTGATGTCCAATTGCGCGTCTTTTACTGCCATCAAGGCAGAAGCAAGTGCATAATGAGTAAAGCGGTCCATTTTACGCGCTTCTTTTCTTTCAATAATGCTTTCAATTTCAAAATCCTTTACTTCTGCTGCCACTTTAGCTGAATAATTTTCAGGATTTAGCCTTGTAAGAGGACCAATTCCCGATTTTCCAGCCAAAATATTATTCCATGAAGTTTCTACATCGTTTCCTACAGGAGAGACAGTTCCCAAACCTGTAACGACAACTCTTCTGTTCAATTTGTTCATCTCCTTTTCTGCCCCTCTTAAGAAGATATTACTTGCTTAAAAAAGTAAAGCATCCATTTTCAGATTAAGTTAAGCTTTTTTATTTTGTCCAATTTTGATGGACAGGAAGTACAATTGCAAGTTTTAAATGACAAGTATCGGTCATGAACCCTCGTGGGTGCTGCCACCTTATTCCCTTAATATAAAGGACTCCAGTCTATGCACCGCTCGTGGACTCTTCCGCTTTCCTTAACGGCCCCATCTTATAGCAATAGCTCCCCATGTGAGCCCACCGCCAAATCCGACCAGCACGATTAAATCGTCATCTTTTATTTTTCCAGCTTCCACTTCGTCGGCAATAACCATTGGAATAGATGCGGAAGATGTGTTTCCATATTTATGAATTTTTTTGGACATTTTCTCCTCTGGCAATTCCAGTCTTTGTCTAGCCGCTTCCATAATCCTGATATTTGCCTGATGGGGAATTAACAGATCTACATCATTTTTTGTAAGACCTGCTTTCTCCAATACTTTAACAGATGACTCTCCCATTTGCCTTACCGCAAACTTGAAAACTTCCCTACCATTCATCATAATATATTTTTCCTGATAAAGATACTTTCCGCCTGTCCCATCAGCCCCGAGGTCAAACGCCAAGACTCCGCGTCCGTCAGAAACAGGTCCCATGACAACCGCACCCGCTCCGTCACCAAAAAGGACAGCTGTATTTCTATCATTCCAGTCGGTGACTTTGGAAAGCTTCTCCACGCCGACAACTAAAATATTTTTACTTGAGCCAGCCTCAATGAATTGTTTTGCTGTCGCCACCGCATACATGAATCCAGCACACGCAGCACTGACATCCATTGCTGAAGCATTGACACAGCCAAGTCTCGCCTGAAGCATACACGCAACAGAAGGGAATGGATGGTCAGGTGTTACTGTCGCAACTAAGATCATATCGATATCTTCCGGACCAACTTCCGCATTTTTCAGGGCTTTTTTTGCAGCTTCATAAGCCATATCAGATGTATTCACATCATCCGATGCAATTCTTCTTTCTTCAATGCCGGTTCGTGTCCTAATCCATTCATCGGAAGTATCCACCATTGTTTCCAGTTCTTGATTGGTTAACACCCGTTCGGGTATGTACTTTCCGACTCCAATTATTCCTGCATTCATAGAAAATGTCCCTTCTTTCCGTTCCTTATGAAAACCCAAATTTATTATCTTCTATTAAGACTTGGTACTAATTATACCATTTGTTCATAAACCTGTCACCACTATTTCAACTGTCGTTCTCTAGCAATTTTTTCTGTTCCATATAACGAAGTACCTTCTTTGTAGCGTTGGAAATATAGCCCTTATCAAGAGCTACCATGTTTTCTCCTGTGTTGTCCCATGTTTCATTTTCCGGTGCCGATGTTTTTTCTTCACAGAGAATATCGGAAAGACAGAACTCCTGGACATGATGCATTTGTTTTAATAATTCAATAAGCGTAACTAGCTTCCCAGCGAATGAAGATTGCTTCCTCTCAGTAGCATGCGGATGAATCAGCAACAGGCATTCTTTGATGTTTTTATGTTCTAAAAACCCTTGCAACTGTGCAAGCAGCTGCTCTCTAACATTTGTGTTGCAACGGTTGAAATAATCTATAGTTGGTATAATATAAAGGCATTCTTCTTCCATTAAAGTTTGATGTATGAACTCCTTTTCATTGCTCAATTCCCTGTATCTTACATTTGCATTTCTTCCAATAAGCAGCCAGTTTTCTTCCTGCTGATCCGTTATCCAATCTTGGTGGTCAATTGCGAATACTTCATAGCCTTTTTCAAGGAGCACAGAACATAATTCAAAACCGAAGGACTGGCGGGCTCCGAATAATACAGCGGTTTTCATTGCAGCAACCCCTTTTTGCACATTCTTAAATTATCGTATGCACATTTATAGGGGACTGACCTCTTTTCTCTTTATTTAACTATGGATGATTGTAACGCCGGGCTCATTTATGATATACTTACGTGGTGGAAAATAATATTGATTAAGTGAAATACATAGAGAAGCTCTGGAATGGAGGGAACATAGTTGAGATTTATAATGATGATTTTCTGGACACTTCTACTTGTAAACATGCTAATGTATGTCGCGGGCTCCATGATTGGATCAAGCTATGATTTTGGAACTGCAACAACTTTGGGCGTCTTCGCAGTTATTTTGATTTTTATCATCTCTGCATTGATACCTGCCCAACCAACAGAAGAACAATAAATAACTCGCCGTGCCGGCGAGTTATTTTTATTTTTCAACGCTTATTTTCAGTTCATCCCCCTGAAGATCGACAATGACCGTGTCGAAGGGATGGACTTGGCCGGAAATAATCTCCTTAGCCAGGCCTGTTTCAATTTTGCTTTGCAAATACCGTTTTAAAGGCCGGGCTCCGTATACCGGGTCATAGGCTTCGCGAGCGATAAATGCTTTTGCCTCCTCCGTCATCTCGAGTTGGATATGCTGATCGCGCAATCGCTCCTGGAGTTCTATCACGAGCTTGGTAACAATTCCTTTGATGTTCTCCATACTTAGTGGTTTGAACAAAATAATATCATCCACTCGGTTAAGGAATTCTGGACGAAAAGAAGCCCTCAGCTGTCCAAGAACAAGATCCTTCGTTTTCTCATCTATTTGGTCTCCATTATGCTCCCGTTCCAACAGGAATGCCGACCCAATATTGGAAGTCATGATAATAACCGTATTTCTAAAGTCAATCCTTCTCCCTTGAGAATCAGTAATTCGGCCATCATCAAGCACTTGCAGTAAAATATTGAACACTTCCGGATGCGCTTTTTCAATTTCATCGAGCAGAACAACTGAATATGGCTTCCTTCTGACAGCTTCTGTCAGTTGTCCGCCTTCCTCATACCCTACATAGCCTGGCGGCGCTCCAATCAGGCGGGATACTGCATGTTTCTCCATATATTCGGACATGTCGATGCGAATCATCTGCTCTTCACTATCAAACAGTGTTTCCGCCAATGCTTTTGCCAATTCAGTTTTTCCAACACCGGTGGGGCCAAGAAATATGAAAGATCCAATTGGGCGGTTTGGATCTTTGATTCCTGCCCTTGCCCGCAACACGGCATTACTCACAAGCTCCACTGCCTCGTCCTGTCCTATAACGCGTTCATGCAATATACTTTCAAGCCTGAGCAGTTTTTCCCGCTCACCTTCAACAAGCTTTGTAATGGGAATACCTGTCCATCTGGAAATAATAGCTGCTACTTCATCTTCTGTCACTTCTTCTTTTACAAGGCGTGACTCATTTCGCTCTTGTCCTTCTACTTGCTTCAGCTCTTTTTCTAAAGCCGGGATACGCCCATGACGAAGCTCGGCAGCACGATTCAAATCATATTCGTTCTCCGCTTTTTCCAGTTCCCTGCGAAGTTTCTCCAACTGCTCCCGCTTTTCTTGAATGCTGGAAATTTCACTTTTTTCTTTTTCCCATTTCGCTTTCATTTCATTTGCCTTTTCCTTTAGGTCAGCGAGATCCTTTTGCAGCAGTTCAAGCCGTTCTTTGCTTGCTTCGTCTTCCTCTTTCCTCAAGGCCGCCTCTTCGATTTCAAGCTGCATGACCCTTCTTGTAATTTCATCCAGATCACTTGGCATGGAGTCAATCTCCACACGTATATTGGCGCAGGCTTCATCAATAACATCAATCGCTTTATCCGGTAAAAAACGATCCGTTATGTAACGGTCCGATAAAGTTGCTGCTGCTACAAGTGCTCTGTCATGAATATTGACCCCATGGTGAATTTCAAATCTTTCCTTCAATCCACGTAAAATGGAGATCGTATCTTCCAGGGTGGGTTCCGGAACAAGCACCTTTTGAAAACGTCTCTCTAATGCAGCATCTTTTTCTATATACAATCGATATTCATCCAAAGTTGTCGCTCCAATGCAGTGGAGCTCTCCTCTTGCAAGCATGGGCTTCAGCATATTTCCTGCATCCATCGAACCTTCCGCTTTTCCAGCACCTACAATTGTATGAATTTCATCAATAAACAGTAAAATCTTGCCTTCACTCTTTTTTACTTCCTGCAATACTGCTTTCAGACGTTCTTCGAATTCCCCCCTGAATTTAGCTCCAGCGATTAGCGATCCCATATCCAGTGCGTATATTGTTTTGTCCCTCAGCCCCTCCGGGACATCTTTTCTTACGATTCGTTGAGCAAGCCCCTCAACAATGGCCGTCTTCCCAACGCCCGGCTCCCCGATCAGGACGGGGTTATTTTTAGTTTTGCGTGACAGAATCCTAATGACATTTCTTATTTCCTGATCTCGCCCGATGACTGGATCAAGTTTTCCGGACTTCACTTCCTCCACTAGATCCCGGCCGTATTTTTTTAAAACTTCATATGTTGCTTCTGGATTTTGTGATTCCACTCGTTGTCCCCCTCTGATTTCTTTTACTTCTCCCAAAATATTCTCTTTCGTGATGCCAAACTGGGAAAGAAACTGCACAATTTCATTATGGGGCATATCCATCAACGCAATGACGAAATGCTCAACAGATAAGTATTGGTCTTCAAACCCCTTCATTTCTTCTTCAGCCTTGCTAATAAGTGTTGATAAAAGATTGCTCAAATATTGTCCGCCCTGCACCCCTTGTCCTGTCACCTGTGGTTTCCGGTCCAATATTTTATCGAGTTCAAGCTGTATTTGCCCTTTCATTAATCCGAGGCGTTCATAAATTGTCGAAAGTAGACTGTCGTTCCTGTCTATAAGAGCCTTCCAAAGATGTGGAATATCCAGCTCCGGATGTTCCAGTCTTTTGGCAATTTGCTGTGCTTCTGCAAAAGCCTCCTGTACAGTCATCGTCATACCGCTAAGATCCATATTCTTCCTCCTTTTTAAAGGATTGATCATCTATTATCCAGATGCAAGGCGTGCAGCCTTAGCGAGAGCAGGGCAGGATAAACATTCATGTGAGTTGATCCAACTTGAACGACTTAAAAGTCCTAAGCGGGAGTCGATTAACTCGGATCGAGACATCTGCCGTTTCCCATCAAGAGCTTCCTGTATATCAGCAGGGCCGGAAACTCTGCGCCTTTGCACTCGGACTTCCCCGAAGCTAGGCATAAATTAGAAAAATTTTCACTTCCCTAATAATGAAAAGCGAAGCTGCCAAAAGGAGCTTCGCCTGTACAATTCCATTTCAGCAGAATCGTAAAACTGATAGTTATTGTTATCCTGACATGGAGCGCAACAGCCTTCGACACTGTACGTACGCTGCCAGCGTTACGCCCTTATTTCTACATTAAGTAATGCCGAGCGCAATTTTTGCATAGCGCGACATTTTATCTTTTGTCCAAGGAGGGCTCCAGACAATATCCACTTCTGTTTGTTTGACCTCCGGGATATCAGCCAATGCCGCTGTTACCTGATCTACAATGACGGGCGCAAGCGGGCACCCCATTGAAGTAAGGGTCATCGTTACTTTCGCTGTTCCGTTCTCATCCAGATCTACGCCGTAAACGAGCCCAAGATTCACAATATCGATGCCAAGCTCAGGGTCAATCACCTGTTCCAAGGCACCATATATATTCTCTTTCAGTGCTTCTTCCATATTCCCCGCTCCTTTCAATTGTTTTCTATTCTTATCATACCAAATCCATTGTAAATTCAAACAGAAATGATTTTCTTACTGTAAAAATTCGCCGAACCAGTCTACTGTTTTTAAAAAAGCCTTCCGGGTCACCTTATGCTCTACATTGTCTTCTGCAAGAAAATGTAGACGTTCTGGAGCTTTTATATAATCAGCTTGGATTTTTTCATAAAAGTCGAAGGTTTGTTGGAACGGTACCACCTTATCCTTTTTACCATGCCAAATAAGGAGGGGTCTGCCCGCAAGTTTTTCAGGCTGGACAGTCATGTCATACTTCCGCAGATCGGTATATATGTCTTCAAGTTCATCCTCGGAAAAAGGTATGGTCATTTCAGCTTTTTCCAATGACTCAATCTGATCACGAGCGAATTTTTCGTAACACGGGCTTCCCATCAAAGAAACACCCACTTTGATCCAATCATATTGGGTCAGTGCGCCGAACATTGTGATACCTCCCATGGACGTTCCCACAACTCCAACTTGGCTGCTAATCAACCCTTTTTGGGACAATTCTTCTTTTATATCATTCAACTCGCGGATCGATTGGAGAACAATGTTCCAAAAATCGAAAACCAGTTTTTCCGGATGTTGGGTGTCACTTCTTTCCCCATGTAAATTTGCATCTGGAAGGATAACCCTAAAACCTTTTTCAGCAAGTAAATAGCCGAAATGAAGGTTATGTTCCTTCGCTGAGGTAAAGCCATGCAGAAAAAAAACGAGTGGTAATTTTTCATGTTTTTGCCCTTCTTTTACAACATGTAAAACCGGTATATGCCTTATGGATTCATGATGGATTTCAATCAATCGACTCTCTCCTTCGGCTAAATGTAATGGAATGCCAATTAATGTTATATTTTAACACTCCTTTTTTCTACTTACCAAAGAAGAGCATTGAATGTCATTAATTCCCCGATGTTTTTTGACTGGTCTATGGCCACAATAACATTTGAACGCACTAAGCGTTCCTTCCTATCCTTTCAAAAAAGGCGGTGTGTGTCATGGCTAAAAACAGTAAATCCAGACGCTTTACGCATCAAGGAAAAAACTCTGTTGAACAACATGCGCAACGTTTTCCATATCGTTCCACGCTGGACGAAGCGGAAAAGGAAAAAATCGACTTTATGAAAGAATCATCAATCGGAGGTTTTTAGGGGTCAGACCCCTTTAGCACTTTAACGCACTGGGGGTCAGACCCCCAGGTGTTAATCTTTCCGGAAGAATCCGAAGACTGCCGCCGTTTCCACGATGTTTGTAAATGCTTCTGGATCGACCTCTTTGATGATATGTTCAAGTTCATACAATTCATACCGAGTGATGACGATCATCATCATATTTTTTTCCTGGTTGGAAAAAGCTCCTTTTGCCGGGAGCATCGTGATTCCCCTGACCAGTCTCTTATAAATCGCTTCTTTTAATTCTGGGGCTTTCTTCGTGACAATCATGACTGTCAGCTTCTGATGTCGCGTATGGATAGCATCAATCACCCGTGTAGAGGCATATACTGATAACAATGTATATAATGCTTTATCCCATCCATATAAGGCCCCCGCAGTAAGAATGATAATGGCATTTAGAATAAAGAAATACGTCCCGACCGATTTATCACTCATTCTGGACAGAATCATCGATATAATGTCCAACCCTCCCGTTGAAGCCCCCACTTTCAGTGTGATTCCGATTCCAATAGCCGTGATCACTCCTCCAAATACCGCATAAAGCATGATATCTGCCGTTTGGGCCTTGACTGGAATGATTTCCAGAAATAAGGAAGTAACAGCAACCGATATAAAACTATAGACCGTAAACGTTTTTCCCACTTTGAACCAGCCAAGTATAGCTACAGGAATATTAAAGAGGAATAATAAAAAACCAGTTGATACATTCAGAGGCGTAAATTGGCTAATCACTTTTGATAAAAGCTGCGAGGCACCAGCAAATCCGCTTGCATAAACATTGGCAGGAATGAGAAAATAATTCATTGCAACGGCAACTAGAATTGCCCCCACTATGATGACCAGCAGTTTTTTTATAACTTCCCATATTGATTGATGTCTCATTTTTTCACCCTTATTCAGCATTTTTAACATTGAGGTTTATAATGAAAGTAGATAAACTTATAAAAAGGACAAAAAACTGTCAAATTATTTTTTCACGGAAGGTGTAATTTTATGACATTGAAACTTTTTGCCGACAGTGCAAGTGACCTGCCACTGTCTTTCTATGAGGAAAACAATGTTGAGCTAATCAGTCTTCAGGTACATATTGATGATCAAGAATATCAAGATTTATACAGCATTCAGCCTGAACAAGTATATCAAGAAATCCGAGCCGGTAAAATGCCCAAGACATCTCAGGCCTCCCCTCAACGTCTTCAAGAGCTGTTTACAGACCTGGGGAAATCCGGAGAAACCGGATTATATATTGCCATGTCATCGGGTCTTTCCGGTACATATCAAACAGCTGTCATGGTGAAAAACCAGATAAAAGAACAATTTCCTGATCTGGATTTGACCATTATCGATTCAAAAGCCGTTTCTTTGGGCTATGGTATGACTGTAATGGCTGTGGCAGAAAAAATCAAAAATAACGAACCAAAAGAGGACATCATCAAATTTGCACAATCAAATTGCGACCGCATGGAGCATCTATTTACAATCGGAGATTTAGAATTTCTCGCCGCTGGCGGGCGCTTATCCAGATCATCAGCATTTTTTGGGGGACTTTTAAACATTAAACCTCTTCTGCATGTTGAAGAAGGAAAATTAGTACCGCTTGAAAAAATCCGCGGGAAAAAGAAGCTATTAAAAAGAATACTTGACCTTATGGAAGAACGTGGTATTGATCTTGAAAACCAACTGATTGGAATATGCCATGGTGATGATGAAGAAACAGCCTTGGTAATGAAAAATATGATAGAAGAACGTTTCGGTACCAAAAACTTTTACATACGTCTTATCGGTGCTATCGTTGCGTCACATGCAGGTCCTGGAACACTTGCGATCTTCTTTCTTAACAAGAAGAATGCTTAAATTCCTGCCAGGACATACTAATCCCAAACTAGGAAAGGGAGACTCTTTATGCGATACAATACATCAGATAATGACAAAAAAGCACGAGATCATCAAGCCCGCAGGGAAGCCAAAAACATTCGGCACGAAGAAGAACGCAAAGCTGGGAAACATCAACACTCTAAAAAAACAGATCACCTTTAAGAAGTCACGCAGCTTACTGCCTGTAAAAACTGGCATAAAGCTGCGTTTTTGAATAAGGCAATCCCCATTAAAATTTCGCGAAAGTGCATAGCCCCTTCAATTCTTTAGTTCTATACTAAAGGTGGTGTTCTCCCCTACTTGATAGGCGGCCGGGGGAACGTCTAAAAAACACAGGCCCTAGCAGACTTCACGCTTCTTCCTACGATAAGTCAACATCGCTCCGCTGCACTTCGCGTGTTTCCTTTATCTCGTCAGAATCGCTCCAGTCTGTACGTCGATGAACAGCCGCTTCCGCTTTTCTTATTGTCCTTCCCTCCCCTTTCACCTATAATGAAGGAAAAGCTGTCCGGAGGTAGATTATGGCAAAAGAAAATTCATTTGACATCGTATCCAAGGTTGACCTTTCCGAAGTGTCAAACGCGATTAATATCGCTATGAAAGAAATCAAAAACCGCTTTGACTTTAAAGGGAGCAAAAGCGATATCACTTTAGAAAATGATGAGCTTGTTCTTATTTCAGACGATGAATTTAAATTGTCGCAGGTAAAGGATGTTTTGTTTGGGAAATTGATTAAGCGTGAAGTCCCTGTAAAGAATATCCAATATGGAAAAATCGAAAGTGCCTTGGGGGGCACGGTCCGCCAACGTGGAAAGCTTGTTCAAGGAATTGATAAGGACAATGCTAAGAAGATTAATACAATCATTAAAGATAGTCGGTTAAAAGTAAAAAGCCAAATTCAGGATGACCAAATTAGGGTCACTGGAAAGAACCGTGACGAGCTGCAACAAATTATCAGCGCGATCCGTTCTGCAGATCTTCCTATTGATGTACAATTCATCAACTACAGATAAATCAAAGTGAATATTTCAGGAGCGAATGGGTAAATGATACATGTATCCATTCGCTTTTTTATGTAATAGATGAAGGAGGCAGCACATGGGTGAAAATAAAAAGCAAACAATGCCAAAGCAAGTGCAGAATCATCAACCGGGCTTAGAGTCAGAAATGGATCCTGTTCCAAAATCTGTTGATCCGGGGTACAAAGGAAGTAGAAAGTTGGAAGGAAGAACAGCGATTGTTACTGGGGGTGATAGCGGGATAGGAAAAGCTGTTGCCATCTATTTTGCTAAAGAAGGTGCAGATGTAGTCATCTGCTATTTCGAAGAAGAGGAAGATGCTAAAAAAGTAGAAGAACAAATTCGGGATGAAGGAAGAAAATGCAGGCTCATTCGCGGTGATGTAGGTGACGAGCTGCATTGCCACCAAATTGTCAAACAGGTGATTGACGAATTTGGAAAAATAGATGTACTTGTTAACAACGCAGGCGAACAACATCCGAAAAAGAGCCTTCTCGAAATAACAGATGAGCAATTGCAAAAAACCTTTAGAACGAATGTTTTTTCGATGTTCTATTTGACAAAAGCCGTCCTTCCCCATCTGAAACAAGGAAGTAGCATCATTAATACTGCTTCAATTACAGCCTATAAAGGCAGTCCGGAGTTGATCGACTATTCGGCGTCTAAAGGCGCCATTGTGTCATTCACACGCTCCCTTTCGGCATCTTTGGCGACAAAAGGAATCCGCGTAAACGGAGTAGCTCCAGGGCCGATTTGGACACCCCTGATTCCATCAACTTTCTCAGCCGAGCATGTCAGTACGTTTGGTTCGACCCAACCAATGAAAAGACCCGGACAACCTTTTGAACTAGCCCCTGCTTATGTTTATCTTGCCTCAAATGACTCCAGCTATGTTTCAGGCCAAATGATCCATATAAACGGCGGTGACGTGCTGAACGGGTAAGAACAGGCAGTGAGACTGGCTAGAGCACATTGTACCAATTAGTTCCCATAATCTAAAAAAGCTGCCAAAAGTTTGGCAGCTTTTTCTAGCTTATTCATATGGATTTCGCTTTTTTCCTCTCTTCCATGCCAAAAACATAAAAAGGCCGAAGACGATAAACACGGAAAAAATCGAAACGATGAAAGGAATGTTGAAACCTGCCTTATCAGCAAGCTTGTACACCTCCATCATTTCCCTGTCAACAACAATTCTATATTCGCCGTTCTCACTTTTTACCAGATCAGAGGCAAATAATCCTCGCAGCTCTTTATTATTACCAATTTTCTCAGCAGGGATTAACGCGGTCTGGTCCTTTGTCGTATTATTAATCGCGGCTACAATCGTTTCATCCTCATAATCCCTTTTAAAAACGATCATACCGTCTTTTTCATATAATAGCTCCATATTCCCGCGGCTAAGTGCTTTATGTTCTTGTCTGATCGTCCCGATTCTTCCTACAAACTCCATCAATTCTTCATCTGCCCGAAAGTTCATCAACGGAACATTGTCCGGTGGGCCGTCTCCATTAACTGCAATTTCAGAGCCATAGAACACAATCGGCACTTCCGGCTGTGTATATAGATAGAAAAGCGCAAGCTTCCAACGGGCGCCGGGATATTGTTTATTTTCAATCATATCTTTTGTAAACCTAGCCGAGCTTCGATCATCGAAAAAGGCTCCCAAAGAGCGAGGTTCAGGATAAACCTCATTGTTCTTTTCCCACACGTCCATCAATGATTTTGATGATGTATCTATAGTGGAATATGAATCTCTTAAAGGTTTGTTCAAGCCCGAATCAATGACCCCCTCAATACCGGCTTCCTGGTATTTTTTCAGGTCTTCATTCGCTTCTCCGCTAATTTTCCCCGCCAAATAAAAGCGATTGTTTTGCTCTTTTACAGCAGCGGAAAAATCTTCCCAAAATCCGATGGGCGCCTGGTCAATTCCCGATAGACTATAACCGTCAATATCCGTTTCTTCAATCCACCATTTGGCAGCTTCGATAAGGTAGTTTTGAACTTCTTGGGAATTTAGATCAAGCTGTGGCAAACCATTCAGCCAGCTATTATCCGATACCATCGCATCTGTTTGGAACCAGTCCTTCTTTGCAGGATCTTTTGTCCACGGATGGTCCTGTCCCACATGAGTTGTCACAAATTCAAACATAACTTTCATATCTTTCTTGTGAGCTTCATCAACAAGCTCTTTTAGCTCATTAATTGTTCCGAAATGAGGGTCCGTCTCATAGAAGTCGTTTACCCATTCCCCATGAAATCCATTTTCCTCATTTTTAAAAACAGGTGATAGCATGATCGTGGTAAATCCTAGGTCCTTCAAATAATCCAGCTTCTGAATGATCCCTTGGAAATCACCGCCTTGGAACTTATTGACTGGATCGGAAAAGTCGACCCCTTCATCATTGCTATTGTCACCATTATAAAATCGGTCTACCATAAGTGAATACACAATTTCATCTTCCCACAATCGTTCTTCTTTTTTGTCGGCACTTGCTGAAAAGGCAGCGGAAAAAAGAAGAAACGGAATAAGCAGGAAAACCAGACTCTTTTTGCTCAAATCCGTTACCTCCCTATTACTTCTACGCCTTTAAGATTAGCCTTTCACTTGCTCCCCGTCAATTTTATATATTCGGGGTGCCGGGCTTTTTTTAAACCCGTGTGAAAAAAGCCCATTCTAAAGCGTTTTTTCAAACAAACTCTTCATAACCATTCAAACATCGCCCATTAATCCTTTCATAATCAAAATAACATAAACATAAGTGACTGATTGCCATACATCAAGGTAAATATATCAAGCTGATTCACAGATGATGCTGAATAGCAAGCAAAGCGAAAGACGCATAGCCTTGGGCAACAAACACAAGCCGAATTTTGATGTTAAACTCCTCAGTTATCGCAGGGACTTGGCTTGTGACCTCGAACGGGCTGGGCGCTATCTGGCCCAGAACGCAACGCCCTTCATTTGCTTGCATTAGCACATTGCATCTGAATAAAGATGAAGCTCTGAATAAATTTCACTATTTTACTCAGAACAAAAAAACCGCTGAAAATCAACGGTTTTTTTAAAGTTTCCTATGCAAACCTATTCCACCCGATCGGCAACTTCATTCCCAGGTAAATAGTGATAGCCAATGCTACGACAAATACAATCCAAAGAATGGCTGTATTCTTTGCTTTTGCCGTTCTGACAAGGATCATTTCCATCATGGCTATAACGATAATACCACCCAAGAATTTTATTCCGTAGAGTGCAGGGTTATAAGCTTGATGTTTAAAGAAAAGAAGTGCTCCAGTTGCGATAATCAGCAAATAAAATACTCTCAATATCATATGAGTAATTTTCGCACCCTTTTGATTGCCGCCCTTTAGCAGCAACAAAACAATGACAAATAAAATGAGAGCAACTACCCATGTTGTAATGTGGGCATGAGTTGATTCAAACATATTCATTTCCTCCTAAAAAACGTGTTTGCTGTTTCGATTAATTCCCTTCCAATCTTATCATACAAGGGGAATCCGACAAATCAGAAACATACTAGTTCACAGTATTGTGCAATTTGCCAATGCCTTCAATCGAAATCTCGATTTGATCTCCGCTTTTTAACAAACGTGGAGGTTTGAAGCCTTTCCCAACTCCCGCAGGGGTACCAGTAGCAATGATATCTCCTGGTTCAAGTGTCATTCCTTGTGACAAAGTCGAAATAATTACTTCTGTTGGAAAGATGAAATGCTTTGTATTGGAATCCTGCCGGACTTCCCCATTTACTTTTGTCTGGATCGCAAGAGCATTCGGATTATCAATTTCTGAATGGTGAACAATCCAAGGCCCCATTGGGCAGGAAGTATCAAGGCTCTTACCGATAAAAAATTGCTTATGATTTTTTTGAAGATCACGTGCCGTTACATCGTTAATAATGGTATACCCGAAAACGTAGTCGAGCGCTTCCTGTTCAGGTATATCTCTTCCTTTCTTTCCGATGATCAAAGCCAGTTCACCTTCGTAGTCAAGCTCGTTTGTTATGTCCACATGTGCTTCCACAGGTGCTTCATGCCCAGTGACAGTTGTAGGTGCTTTGGTAAAGACGATAATATGTTCTGGAATATCCGCTGCACTGCCCATTTCTATTGCATGGTCACGATAGTTTTTTCCAACGCACATGATATTTTTTCTTGGTCTTGGAATAGGAGCCAACCATGTAATTTTCTCTAACAAATGTAGGTATTCGTCTTTTCCGTTTTGCTCTCCCCACTCAACAAGCTCTCTCATATTCTCGTAAAATTGATTGTCATTTTCAATCCCTGCAAGAATGGTAGCGGGTATTTCTTTTCCAGCTGCTTCGGCTAACCCAAGAACATCCCAAACTTTTTCTCCGCTGTTATCAACAACACCATATTTTTCTACATCTTCCAATTTAAAGCTCATGAACTTCATTGCCTGCACCTCTTTTTTGTTTTTTTCCATATGTTAAAAACCGCCAAAATTTCTCAATGGGCCCCTGTTTAAATTTGGACAGCCAGATTTCGGCGAATACTACTTGAATAATATAGATAGCAAAAGCAAGCCACGTCCCAGTCGCCAACGAAATTTTTCCGTAAAGCCCCAATCCGTAATGATAAAAAATCAATGTTCCAATGACGGACTGCATAATATAGACGGTAATAGACATCCGTCCAGCCGAACTGAATGGATGCAGCAGCTTTGCCACTTTGGCATTTCTCATGATCAAAACGATAGCGGCTATATAGGCCATACCGAGAATAGGTCCGCCAATGGCATCCTGTATGTATTGAAGGCTAACAGTTAGTCCCATAAAAAAAGGCAGCGTTTTTACAGCAATTCCAACAGGAAAAGCAATAAGTAAAATGACGAGCCATTTCTTCCACTGGCTGGCTGCTTTTTCAAGCCATTGCATTTTCCCGGCCCCTGCACCAATCATCATCATTGGCAATATTAGAAAAAAGTAAATAAGAAGGCCACCCGATAAATTGCTTGATTTCCAATCCGAAATCCTCTGGCTTGTGATTTCCATAAAGCTACCAGTTGAATAAATGATCTCTGACTGCTGAAGGCCCGCAATATCAATATAATCCGCAAGGGAAGCAGAATCAAACAATGAGGCTAGCAGAAGTATTCCAGAAAAGAATAGCTGCGGAAGCAAATATAACCCCCACCCTATTCCCATAAGCCATGGACCAGGCAGCCTCAAAAATAAAAGTAGAACCATTCCCAGTAATGCGTATGTAATCAAAATATCTCCAGACCAAATAAAAAAAGCATGTATGATTCCAAAAATGAGCAGCACCGACAGTCTTCTCATACTAATTTTCAGAAAAGAGGTGCCCTTGATGGCTGAACGCTTTTGCATGATGACTAGCCCATAACCAAACATCATTGCAAAAATCGGATAAAAACTTCCTTGAACAAGGATATCCAACCATGTGTACACAGTTAGGTCCCCGTACTTCCACCATTCATATGGGTTGTAATAAGTGTACGGCGAATGAAAGTCGATCATATTCACCAAAAGAATCCCCAACAGTGAAAATCCTCTGAGAACATCGAGAGTCTGAATCCTCTCCATTGTATTTTCAGATTCCAATTGTCTATTCATTGTTACTCCTTTCACTCCATCCGCAAGCCCCCTAACAAGAACCGCTTCATAACATTCCTTATTTCTTTATACCATCATCGTATAAGTTTGTCTAAAAAACTACAATCAATCTATACTCGCTGTCTTGAATTTTTTGAAGAGAAGGCGATATGGAGGGCGATATCACCAATTTCATTCTTTTTCATAAAATACTATGCATAGATCAATAGGCAATATGGAAGGATGTGAACGGTATTGCCTGGATTTGTTGGTGCCGTTCAGATTATCAATCTAAATACAGGGGCAGCTTTCAATATTGGGGATGTATTTCAAATTCATCCGATTTCTTACGCCAAAACATTTGCTGGTGCAGGATCATTCAATACAGGCGAAGGAATTAGGATTCGCAACCAGAATTCTGCCACTAATAGCTATGATGCCGATATGCTGGATCAGGGAATTTTATTCAATCTATAAATGAAGGATACAGGAGGTAGCCATGATTGTAAATGTACAACAGAACATTCACATACAAATGATTAAAATCGGCGGAATTACCAACTCCTCAGTACTTCAAATCGGTACTTCCGGAGTCATCACACCTTCTTCACATTTATATAATACAGGTGCTTATACAGGTCCTGCTCCAGCTGCAGTAAGCGAAACTGAACTAGCAGAGCAGGCAGAGCAAGAAATAAGCCTAATTCCATTATAAGCACCTATTAGGAGGAATAAATGGCTAAACATCGACATCAGCAAGCCTAGAACTTAGCTCCTTATACGTTTGGCTGAAGTTACGAATTGACTTGTAAAAAGAAATTAGTTTTTTTATACCTTTTTACATCGAAAGGGTGTGGATGTACAAAATGCAGACGAATTACACAATGCAGCAATTGTATCTTTTCATAGAAAGGCAGCAAAAGGAAATTACCTCTCTGAGGCAGTCAATTCAATCCCTGTCAACCGAACTGAAGCAGTTGAAAGAAAAGCCGAATGTAACTGTTGAAAGGCTGGAATATAAGTTCGACCAGCTAAAAGTGGAAACATTAGAAGGGACCTTAAATATTGGCATTAACCCTGCTGACCTGAATTCTGTTGAAGATTTTTCAATACCGCCAGGCACGACACAAACTCAGACTTCTGTACGCCACCCCAACCTTTATGATGAGACACTGGAAAAACTGAATCACTATATCGATCATGAATTGGACACCTTGATAAAAGATACAGAAACTCAAGTTGGCAGGAATCTTGAACAGCCCTATATCGATATGATCAAAGAGGATATCCGCAAGCAAATCCCCGGAAGAGCTGATCACTATCTGGGCTTCTTCAGCACGCAGCTTAACCATAATGCGAATGAAGAAGAGCTGTACAATAAAGTGTTTAATACATTGCTGGCGGATATTAACAAAGCTGTGCATGGGTTCATTTCTCAAATTCCAAACCAACAAGGAGGGGGGAACCCCCATGGAACTTAATGTAGTGAACCGTGAATTATGCGTCGGGCAGATCCGGGTTATTGGGGTAAGTGCTTCATCCATTCTGCTGGTCGGCGATGCGGATACAATTCAGTTAGCGTCTGTCTTTGACACACCGCCGGAATCTTTGATCATCGGGCCTTTTGTTCCTCTTTCCCGATAAAATAAGGAGATGCCATAATGCCGTTAAGAGGTTCTGTCGTAAAGACGATGGATATTAAAAGTGCGATATTCGGCTCTGTCATTGAAATCGGTGACACAGTTCATTTAAGAGCTTATACAGATGCTCTGGCTGTACAAAGAAATAAAGAATTGTTTTTTGGTAATGAAGCTCATTTCAATTACAATACTTTCAAAAAACCAATACCTATCCCTCCACTTCCTTGGCCATTACCAATCATTAGAAGATATAATGAACAGCCAGATATCAAGGTCGGTAATATTCACCTAATAACTATTTCTTCCTCTGCCATTGTTCAAATAGGTACTACAAGTGACATTAACTCAGAAGCCAGAGTGCTTCATATCCGCCAAATTTCTCCGGGTTATCGAAGCGCACAGTCTTAAGCGACAAATGCTAATTTTGATGACACAGGTTTTCAAGGATCAGAGCTATGCCGTCCATTGCAATTTACTCGTGAAAAGCTTTCTTGAGTATTCATGCAGTTTTGCGATGAGTGGAAACATATACTTCCTTGGTTAAGCTGTATTGGAGGAGCACATTCTTCCGAATAAACTTCCACGCGACTAGGTTCTCGAACCAATGGCTCCTAGAGCTAGATTCACGTAAGAAAAAGGAAACTCATCCAACTGTCTCAAAGCTCCAGATCCTATGGCCTCGCACAAAATTAAAATAATCATATAGGGTGATGACAAATGCCTGCAATCGTTGGACCCGTCCAAATTTTCCATGTTGGAGGAGGGGTTGTTCATTTTGGAGATACAGCTGTCATTTCTCCGAAAAATGCCGCAAAAACATATGAAGGTTCTGGTTCCAGCAATTCCGGCGCTTTTATCATAACCAATAACGGAATTAGTGGAACTAATACACTTGATACGAATCTTGTTGACCAACCGGTTCTTGGTAATAACTAAAAAAAGTAGGAATGTCCGATTTTCAACGTATAAATTGGAACACTCACAATAGCCCGATCGCATATCCGGTCGTTTCAAATTGTTCCTTTACGTCAGCAGAATCAAAACGCGACATCCCATAGCTTCACTAGCACTAAATCGTCCTTCGCCTTTGCACCTCGTCTCAATCAGAACACGATTTCCTGTTGTTTCGCTTACACTAAGGCGTCGATCTTCAACGAGCAGGATGGAGCAAAGAAAGCAAGTAAAAACCTTTTTACAAAGAAAAGAAGAGTGCCAAAGGATAACGTCCCCCTTCGGCACTCTTTCGTTATAATTTTAGAATGTGGCCACCATCAAAGAAGTATAGATATTTTTCTTTCACTTTCTTCTTCCAAATTTGTTCTATGGCCTGTCCATATAGATGAACTTGCATCTGATATCTCTTTTCTAGAACCTTTTGGGCTTGGTCGAAACCTCCCGGAAATCGGTCGGTGATAGCATCTGTTTTGTAATCGACCAATATGGCACCATCCTCTTCCAACACAATACAGTCGATCATTCCCTGGATGATAACAGATTCGTCTTCCCCATCCCAATCAGGATAGATTTCTTTTGCCTCAATTCCCATTGTGAAAGGAACTTCCCGTTCAGTTTTGGGTGATTGCAGAATTCTCCTGCCCAAATTACTTTGGAAAAACTGGACGATTTGCTCACCTGAAACTGCATCTGCCTGTTCAAGTGTGAGGATTTCTTTTTGAATTAAATCATCTAACAGATGTTCAACAGACATGAGTGACGGAGCTTCATTAAGTGGAATATGCTGCATGACCGCATGCATGACTGTCCCACGTTCAGCTGGCGAAATGGATTGCTTTTCAAGAAATTTTGGCTTGTTAAAAATCAGAGAAGACTTGCGGCCGCCCCCGCCCATTAGGGTGACTGCACTGGCCTCATCTTTTATTTCAGCCATCCTTTTAAGTTCTGAAACTGTTTGTTTCGACATTCTCTTTGAAGCAATCAAATGTGGATAGCTCCAATCAAGCCTTGAAAATACCTTCTCTTTCAAAGGGGATTGGATACTTACTGGCAACCCTTCCTTCACAGCCTCAAGCCAGTCGTCAGCTTCCTTTTCTTCCTCCTCTGCTGTTGGCTGCAGTACGGATGGCTGTACAATCTCTACACGCCACCGGGATGTGTGATGTCTGACTTCTCCAAATAAATCTATGGTGTCAGCAATCTGGCAATCTTCGTGCCTGATTATCGCAGGTCCGATCCAGTCCATAAATGTTGAAGCTGATGCCCGATCAAAATCCTTCAGGAGCCAGTCTCCGTTAAGGCTTCCTTTGGACCATTTCTTGATCTCTTTTTCCACATTTTTTACAACTCCAACGAGATACAGCTTTTCCTTTGCGCGCGTAAGAGCCACATAGAGAACCCTCATCTCCTCTGCTGTGAGTTCCATTCTCTTTTTTCTTTTCAATGCTAGCTGCGGCAAAGATGAATAAGAGATTCTCTTATCAGAATCGATGTATTTGCTGGCAAAGCCAAAATCCTTATCAAACAAATAGGAGCTGTTGATGTCCTGTGTGTTAAACTTTCGCCCTAATCCTGCGGCAAAAACAATCGGAAATTCCAACCCTTTACTGGAATGGATTGTCATCAGTCGAACAACATCCTCCTGTTCTCCCAGTGCACGGGCAGCCCCTAAATCTTTGCCGCTGTCCTGCATTCTCTCAATAAAGCGCAGAAAACGGAACAGCCCTCTGAAGGACGTCTCCTCATACTGAGAGGCTCTATCATACAATGCTCTTAAATTGGCCTGCCTCTGCTTTCCACCTGGGAGTCCACCTACAAATTCATAAAAACCTGTATCACGATATAACTGCCAGATTAAGCTGGACAGCATCCCGCTTCTCGCCATGTTTCTCCATTCATTCAATTGTCCGATAAATGGAGCCAGCTCTTCCCTGATTCTTTCAAGAGATGCATCTCCAGGCGTTTTAACGAAATTTTTTACAGCCTCATAAAAGCTTCCCTTTCTATAACTCACTCTAATCTGAGCTAAGGCCTCTTCGTCAAGGCCAACGATCGGAGAGCGGAGAACCGCTGCCAGAGGGATATCCTGGTCCGGATTGTCGACAACTTTCAGAAGGGACATCATCACCGTTACTTCTGTCGCTTCAAAATAACCGGATGAAAGATTGGCATACACTGGGATCCCTTCATATTTCAACTCATCCATAATATCTTGTGCCCAGGTAAGAGATCTCAACAAGATGACAATGTCCTTATACTGAGCTGATCGGTGCAGTCCTGTTTTCGGATCATAAACAGGCTTCTCTTCATCAATGACTTCCCTGATTTTCTTTGCCAAGAACCTGGCTTCCAAGCGAGATTGCTCAATTTCCTCCTCATTGAATCCATCTTCTGGAAGTTTGTTTTCTAAATCAAACTCCTCTGATTGATCAATAAGTGCAACCTCTATCGGATAAACTTCATCCGAAGGATAGCCAGCTCCAAGAACAAGCTCAGCATCTTTGTTGTAATCAATCTCTCCAACACTTTCTCCCATAATCTGTTTAAATAAAAAGTTCGTACCGTCCAATACTTCTGCCCTGCTCCGAAAATTCCTAGACAAATCGATCCGCAGACCGTTATGAACTCCGTCTGAAGCAAACCTCGTATATTTCGCCAAGAATAAATTTGGTTCAGCAAGACGAAATCGATAAATTGACTGTTTTACATCGCCAACCATAAATAAATTCCCGTCATATTCACCGTCAGCCGAAATAAGCTGAAGAATCGTCTCCTGAACCATGTTTACATCCTGATATTCATCCACTAGCACTTCCCTAAACTTATTCCGGTACTCCAAAGCAATTTCAGAAGGCTTGATTTCATTCTCAGTACTCTCTCCATCTACAAATATGTGGAGGGCAAAATGCTCAAGATCCGCAAAATCTACGATGCCCTTTTCTTTTTTCTCAAGAGTAAAACGAATGGAAAATAACTTTACAAGCTGGACCAATGTCTGATAAATCGGGTGCATTTGGCGCATATCACGCAAAAATCCTTCCGCTTCTCTTGAAAAGACATCCTTGACAATCTTTTCTAAAATAACTTTGGCCTTTTTTCTAAGTGCGTCGGCATCTTCCAAAAGTTCACGATCATACTCGTCTCCGCGACAGCTTTTTGCCCTCGTAAACTTCCAATTATTCATCTCAGTGTAAAGAATTTCCCAGCTTTCTGTTGTTGCTTGTATCATTCGATTTACTATGTCCAAGTCATCCAGATAATTGGCTGCTCTTGGAGCTGGCCCGCCCGGCATTTTAGAGATTTCATAAGCTTCTTCAAGCATTTGCTTCGCACCTGTGAGCTGCAGCTTAATATCGGACAATACAATCTGTGTGAATGGAAGATCTTCAATGCTAGCATCTTCCTGGATATTATACATATTGACAAGGGCATCTAACCAACGGTCCGGATGCGGGTGAGACCTGGAGAAATCATATAATCTCAGAACAAGCTCCTGAAGCTCTCCATCGCTCCGATCTCCTGTAAAAGTGTCTACCAGCTTAAAAAATTGGTCATTGTTATTTTTTCCATATTCTTCTTCAAATAAATTATCCAGCACTTCGTCTCGAAGAAGGCTGATTTCATTATCATCGGCTATCCTAAAGTGAGGGTCGATATCCATCATGTAATAATGCTTTCTCACTGCATCAAGACAAAAGGAATGAAGTGTTGAAATAGACGCTCTGTTTAACAAGCCCAACTGTTTCCTTAAATGAGCGGATTCCGGCCGTTCGTTGATTGCCTCCGTCAGCGCTTCCCCTATTCTCGCTCTCATTTCTGCCGCAGCAGCATTCGTAAAAGTAACAACGAGCAGCTGATCAACATCAAGCGGATCTGTCTCAGCAATAACTTTTTGAATAATTCGCTCGACAAGCACGGCGGTTTTTCCGGAACCAGCTGCAGCAGCTACCAATATGTCCTGGTCTTTTGCATAAATGGCTTTCCACTGATCATCCGTCCATTTGGCATATTCAGGTTTTACTGGAATATCAGTTTTCAAGCTCTTCACCTTCTTCCCGAATACGTTTAATGACAACATCACGCTTTTCCGGTTGTATTAGCCGAAACTCATTTTCCGGCAAAGCCGGATCAAACTGACAAACTGGTTTATACAGACAAAATTTACACGGCGTTTTATCCTTCATTCGATAAGGGTCTATATCCAATTTCCCCGATATAATTCCATCCCCTGACTGTTGATAGAGAGAGCGTACATGACGCCTCAAAAGCCCAAGCTCTTCTTTCGTTGCGGATTTCGATCTGGCACTTAGCGTACCGTCTTTCTTTATCCCTGCTGAGATAATATTGGATTCACCTGACTCCAAAGAGAAATCCATCAGACGAACTAAATCCGCATCTTCAAGGACCATTCCCTTCATCCTGAACTTCTTGAATATTTCTTCCTCTATTTCAGATAAAGTCATGATTTTCTCAGTTTGAATCATCGGATTATGTAGATGGAAGTAAAAGACTCCTGCTGGAAATGCTTCTACTCCAATCAATTGCTTGGAGTAAGTGATGATAATATCCAAATACGTAAGCATTTGCAGTGAAAGCCCATAATAGACTTCACTTAGATCTAGCTCCCTTGCACTGGATTTATAATCAATCACCCGCAAGTAAACCCCATGATCGTTCTCAGCTTTATCAACACGGTCAATCCGCCCTTGCAACTCCATCTTCATCCCATTTTTCAATGTGAAAGACAACGGCGGAAGTGGCTGCTTCGGCCCAAAGGCCAGCTCTAATCCAACAGGGATAAACCCGCTTTCTTTCGCATGTCCGCTCATTACATATGAGGCCCTGCCAATCACTTGTTCAAGCTTTCTTTTAATATAGTAAAAACGGTTGGAGCTTAACAGAATTTGATTTTGAAGCTTTGGAGCCAAATAGGCCACCGCTTCCTTGGCCAGTTGTTCACATTGTTTTTTCGTCAAGTCTGACCACTTCAAGGCGTTTTTGTTCACTTCATCTGCAATCCACTTCAAGGCAGCATGAAATAAATCTCCAATATGTGGTGCTTCAAGTTTGAAAATATCACGATCTCGGAGTTTTAATCCGTGCAATGCGAAATGAGAGAAAGGACAGCTGTTAAAAAGCTCCATACGCGATACACTTGCCGTAATATTGTCCCCATACAGCTCCTTGCTTGTATTTTCCGAGAGTTTTTTCGTTCCATTTTTAAAGAATAAGCTGGATAAGATCCTTTCAGCCTTGCTTTTCCAAAGTGAGTCTGCCATATAAAAGTTATAGACATCCCACCAAAATGGTGCAATGGGATAGTTTCTTTTCTTTAGGTTCAATTGTCCCGTCAAATATGCTATCGCCGAATCCGGATGAGAAATATACTCAAATTGATGATCACCACTTAATTCTGCTGGATCGTTTACGGCCGTTATTTCTACTACCTGAGGAAACATTCCTTTTATTCTATCAAGGTAGGGTGATGGCTGCAGTGCTTTTCCCTCGTTATCTGCTAAAGGCCAAGACAGCAGCAACAGTTCCTCTGCTGAAGTAAATGCCCTGTAGGCGACGAACTCTTCATTGAGAAGCCTTCTTCTGCTGTCAGGAGCGATATTCATGCCCGAATCCATCAACGCCGTCCGGTCCTCATCCGAAAGGACTCCCTCTTCGCTAAACTTAGCGGGAAGGACGCCGTCATTTAATCCGACGATGAATGAAACCTTTACACGAGAAAGACGCGACTGTTCAAGGTTTGCTATAAAGACCTGATCAATGGCTGGAGGGATCAATGAAAACTTCATCTCTTCCAATCCCGCATTCATCACTGGGATAAGCTCTTCCAGTGTCATCTTTGTATCCCCTAATATCTCAACAAATTGGTCGAGCAGTTCTATTACATCATTCCAAGCCTGATCATGCTCCCTTGATTCAATAAGCTTGCCTTTCTCTTCAGCTTCCTGACTGAGAATCTCCAGCTTTCGAGGAATATCAAGTTCTTCCAAAAAAAAATAGATGGCTTCGCACAGCTCCCGCCCTGTTTCTGCTTTTTTTAGACGCCTTGTAAGCCTAAGGATGGGCAGAGTGACAATATCCCTTGATACAGCAAGCTCCTTTTCGAGCTTCCTTTCTTCATCTGTCTGTGCAACCCCATCTAATTCCAATCCGCGGAAACGGCGGTATATCCACCTGTCCTTTTTCGTCCAATCCGCCCCCTTGATCCCATAGGCTAGAACATAGTTTTCCAGCCTATCCATCTGCTCCCTTAAATCATTCACATTAGTTTCCAACGGCAAGAACAGATCGGTTTTTACCGCACGGAACACATGCTCATATCTCCAATTGCTGTTGATCACTTCCAAAACGGATCGAATCAGTTCAACAAGCGGATGGTTAAGCATTGAACGTTTTTGATCAATGAAGTAAGGAATGTCGTAATCATAAAAAACAGTTTCTATTTCCCCATGATACTGGTTCCCATTTCGCAATAAAACTGCGATATCCTTATACCTGTAATCCTCCTCCATGACGAGGCGACGTATTTCCCTTGCAACCCCTTCAATTTCTGCACGCTTATTGACAGATTGCATCAGTCTTAATGCTGGCGTGTCCTCATACTCTCCCGACGGCCTGCTTTCAAACCGAGATTCCAGAAACTTCAAGCTGGTATGCTTAAATTTAAAGGTTTTTCCGAGAACTACGTCCTCTTCGACTGTAATTCCTTCCTGAATTGCCAGTTCATATAAGCTTTCGTATGTTTCCCCCGTCATCTTGAATAAATGAAGTTCATCAGGAATTTCATTTTTAAATGGACGATCAAGCATAAGGGAAACAGAAACACGGCTACAGGTTTTCATTAATTTTTCAATCACCATATATTCTTGAGGTGTAAAGCTGGTAAAACCATCAATATATACTTCTGCATTCTGTAAGTAACAGGATTTCTCAATCGACTCCGCCAGCAAGCGCAAGGAATCATTGGAATCCAGATATTTCCCCGCTAAAGCATCTTCATAATGCCTGTAGATCAATTCAAGATCATGCATCTTGTCCGCAAGTGCTTTCTGAGATTGGAAAAAACCTACTTCTCCCCTTTTCTGAGCAAGGTCTTCTGGATCGACACAGTAATGTTTGAACTCAGTGAATATCTGTTCAACCTGCTGTATAAATCCTGTTTTATCAGATGCCTGTTTGAATAGCTTCAACTCAGCTTTATGTTCTTCAATTATTTTTTTTATGAGCATATTTAATCCGGTACTGGTCACGTGGGTTCGACTGGCTCCGCCTGTCTCCTGAAAAATACGCCAAGCGAGGCGCGGAAAGCTATAAACCTGTCCACGGATCATTCCCGTAAGCCCCTTCGATTGCACCAATTCATATTCTGTTATAAAAGTCATTTGCTCCGGAACTATGTACAAGATCGGAGAGCCATCTGGTTGCTCTGTCAGTTTTTCTCTAATTTCCTTTTGGAATAGGGTTGTTTTTCCCGTTCCTGTACGGCCGATGACGAAGCGTAGTGACATGCTTTCATCCCCTCTTTTGTTGTCAAGATCATCTCAATTGTTCTTCTATGTTAGTAACCACATTATATCATACGGAATCCACAAAACGAACATACATTCTATTCATAGACATGCTTTCAGCGAGAAAAGCAAAACACACACAGCCCCAAACGAATTTTAATGAGACAGTTCCTCAGCCACCACAATTAATCTGCTTATTTCAATTACATTTTGAAAAGCTTCCTTGAATAAAACTATGCCACAGGAACAATTCACCAGAGTAAGAATAAGCTTCCGCGTGACTTCTTGCACCGTGGAGCCTGACCACTATACCTGTCGCTTCGGCGGCACTAGGACGTCCTATCCGTCGTACCTAAACTTATAAAGGCTTCATTTGAACAAATTATTTCATTTAATTTTACTTACTCTTCTAAAAGAAAAAAGCCGCTATAACTTTCAGCAGCTTTTCCTTTATCATTTTGACAATATGTAAATTATCCTCGATCATATTGCTTTTGTTTCAGCTTCACTTCAATCCGCTTACCAATGTACCACAAAATGACAATAGCTCCGAGTGCAATACCAGTCCTGACCGGCTGTCTAATCAATGAAATGACATCATGGCCTATGAAGCTCATGATAAAGATCATAACTGCTTTCCCGGTCAATACTGCCAGCATGTACTGATAAATGCCGATGCCTGAAAGCCCCGCCACAATATTCACGACTGCTGATGGAGTAAACGGGAAGCAAAGTAACAGAAACAGAGGACCGAATCCGCGTTTTTCCACCCATGCCATCAAGCTCTGCACTTTGGTATTTCTGCGGAGGGGGCCAAATATCCTGGCTTTGCCAAATCTTCTAATCAGGAGGAACACAACGTAGGCTCCCCATGAAGCTCCAATCCAGGAGAAAAGAAAACCCCACCCCAGACCGAAGGCATTAGCATTGGCCATCACAAACAGGAAAAGCGGCAAAAAAGGCAGAAAAGCCTCTAAAAAAGGCAACAAGATCCCTGGAAGTGGACCAATTGATCGGTATTTTTCAATCAGTTCGATTACATTGTCTATCGTCATCCAGTCTTCGAATGAGAACAAATCCATGAACATTCCTCTATTCCCAGCAGGTAAATGGGCCCGGCAACTTGATTTCTTATAAATTATAGCATAGCCGGGCCTGCTTGTTCTATTCGGCACCTTCCAAACGGAAAAATTTTCAACTTGCTATTTTTTTCACCCCTTAGTAAAATAAAACAGAACAAATGTTCTTTTTTTAGGAGGGCTGCCCAATGACAAAAATTCCTGAAAACGAGCGGAATATCATTGAACAAGCGATTTATTTACCGATGCTGCTAACAGTTTTACAACGTGATTTATCCGCCGTTGAAAAAAGCTTGATCAAATTGAAAAAACCTTATCAACATTGGATTGAAAACACCATCCGCAATGTGCAAAAAGAATTGGCTGAAGTGAAACGATATTTGCACAAAAATAATATTCGAGTGGAACGAATGAAGTCAGATGAAGCTTTTACGATGTACTTGTTCTTGTACAAAGGTTATGAAGAACACTGTAATTACTTCAATCCCCGACTGCGAAACAAGGTTGAAGAATTAATGTGCCTTTATTTAAGCACCAGCTCTCCTTCTTAGACGGCAAACCACATAGGTAGTTTCTCAATTCTTTCTCTGACAGTGCTCGGCCGCCTCAAAACACCACATCCTGTGGCTTCAGTGGCACCAGTAGTACATCGACTGAGCTTAGACTGCCGCTTCGCCTGCACTAGTACGTGAAGAAAGATTCCCTTCTTAAACCTTGCAGTTAAAACCGGAACGATTGGCGAAGCTACTGCTTAAAATGCAAAATCAGCCAAAGAAAACAGTTTTTCTTCGACTGATTCATTCTAAAGCTTATTAGAAGCCCTACTCGTTGATCCAATAGGCTCCATTAGGTTCAGATGCCCGATTATGTAATAAATGAGACGGGTTTTTATTGAAACGATCCATTCTCTTCATATTTTGTGTGAATTTAATTCGAAGCATAGCTGTTCGTGAAATTTGATTTTCTAAGGAGTAGAAAGAAATCGGAAGTTCATAGCTTTCGCCATTTTGAAACGTGATAATTGTTGAATATGGACCATTCTTATCATATGAAGCAATAAAATCATGGGAAATCCACGCACATTGAGGACTTGTCGGCGATGCGGTTGGAAATAAGTAGATGGAAGTGTAGGGGTCTACAATAATGGGTGCCTTATGAGTGATGCCAATTAACTGCTTTGTTCCAGCCCTCCTGCCTGAATATGAACTTCCAAAATACTCACAGCTTCTTTTTACAATCTCAAAGGTTTTACAAGAAATCACATAGCGGGCGCCTGTTTCAATGACTTCTGAGAAATCATCATCTCCCGGACGAATCATCATCATATGAGGATTCATTTCATAATTTGATAATACTTCTTTTTCTGCCATTTTACTTCCCCTTTCTCCAGCATTCATCCAATATGCCTATAATAATAACATAGATTTCCAAAAGTGTCATCAAAATTCTAAAAAATCGAAACACACTGTTTAATCACTCATACTTTATTCCTCATGCATGCATCAAACATTTTTTCATAAGAAAAACGAAGGCACGCCAGGCACGAGACGAATTTTGATAAGGGAGTTTCTCAACCACCACAGCAAATTTCAATCACATCGCGAAAAGCTTCCCCTCGTAGAAAAGCTTGCTATGAGGGGAACATATGCATTCTTGAATATGCTGTGCCGCAGGAGCACATTATTCCGACTTGATCCTTGCGCCCATGGCGCTTGGCCGACTTAAAGCGCTCGTCCTTGTAGCGCCCTTAGCACTTAGGACGTCTGTCGATTCGCCCCCACTAGCACATCCTGTGTGCAGCTAGACATATTAATCTTAATACGCACAAAATATTCATCTCATTTTACACTTTCTTAACTCACAAAAACAATTTAGGCCTTTAGTCTTAATAGATGCCAATATAAAAAAACATCTGAAAATTTAAATTCCTACCTTGTGTTTTTGCCTAAATCTGTGTATAATTAAAAAAAGGTTCCGAGGTGATCATCGATGGAGAGGAAGAAAACTTATCAGGAACTGTTGAAAGAGTACACGATGACCCAAAATCAAAAAGAAGCTAAAGCGCTGCAATGGTACACAGAAATTTTCCTAAACGATCTTTTGCAAAAGCGGAGAGAGGAACAACTGCGTGCGGAAATTGATCTTGCGCTGGATCAAAGAGACAAGAAAGCTTTCACGAAGCTTTCAAAAGAGCTCATCAACCACATAGGTAAATAAAACTGCATCCCCCTGAAAAGGGGGATTTTTTTGATCTGAGGTTCAAATACTTCTTTATCACAGACTGACCGGAATTGCTTGTTACCACAATTCCTGATAAAAGCAGTTCTTCATCCGTTGCGGGACTAACACGAGGTAAAAAGAACGAACGCCGGAGCCGTTTCCAGCGTTAAATATTTTCAGTTCGCTAAAAACAAGGATGGCCGCGAGGTTCATAAACCGCGGCCATCCTTGTTGACTAATCGCTCTCACTTTCAAATTCATCTGCCATTTTGATTCGTTCCAGCATCGTCGGGTGTCCATATCGGAAAATTTTTACTAAATATGGTGGATTGACCTCACTTAGCCCAGCTCTTGTCAAATCCTGAAATGTCCGTACAGCGGCATCACGGTCTTCTGTCGTTTCTAGTGCATACTGGTCTGCACGCATTTCCTGATAGCGCGATACCCAATTGGTCAGAGGGCTCACGGCAAAAAGTAAAATAGATGTAATAAGCAGAAATACTGGCAGGGAACTAATATTCATTATATTATTTACTTTCCAGACTGCTCCCCTCTTCTGAACCCATAGCTCCATCAGCTTCGCTGTCAGCCATAAACCAACAAAAGAAAGCATTATATAACCCGCAATGCCTTTATAAATGTGCTTCTCCACATAATGGCCCATCTCATGTGCCATTATGAACAAAACCTCTTCGTCATCAAGCCTTTCCAAAGTCGTATCCCAGAGAACAATCCTGGAATTGGAGCCAACGCCTGTCACATAGGCATTCAATGCGTTAGTCTTTTTAGACATATCCACTTCATATACATGTTCAGCCGGAATATCCGCTTCATCCGCAAGAGAAAGAATCTTCGTTTCAAGCTGTTTATTTTTCAGAGGATAAAAGTCATTGTAAAGCGGGTCAATCACGACCGGACGAATAAACATCATGAAGATTGAAAATGGGATGGATAGTACCCAGACGGCCAGCCACCACTTCTTTTTGAATTTTCTCATCATCGAATAAATCACAAGAATGACTACACACATCGTTGCATAACTGATCCAGAAGTCCAAAAATTGATCCTTCATCCAAGAAGAGAAATACTGTGTGGAGATATTATAGGTCTTAGAAAAAAGATAGGATGTATAAGCAAACGGAAAGGTTGCAACAAATGAGGCCAACGATAACCAAAACAGGTAAATGATTGTCTGGAGCGGGAACCATTTCGTCGTCTTCCCTGCCCATCGTTCAAACATCGCAGATATGCCAAACAGTAGAATTAGGTAATAAAACAGCCATTGATAGGGTTCCGCAAGAAAAAACATCAGGTTCCGAATTTTTGAATATTCTTCGCTCAGCATAAGCTCTCTACTGTTTAAAAAAGTCGCTGGATCTATGCTCGTCCCTTTATACATGTGCGGAATCGAAGTGTCCGTCAAAAAAAACAGGTACGCATACATGGCTATTCCAAACAAAAAATAAGCGATCACTGCCCGCAATGCCCATTTTCTAACCAATGGTCTCCCCTCCTTGTCCATTCATTATTATATGTAGCATAGATAGCCGGCAGAACAGAACCAATATAGTCCTATTGTCTCCTCAAAAGAAAAAAATAAGCGAAAGCTTTAAAAAAGCTCCGCCAATGATCAAATGCGCCTTGGCGGTATTTGATCCCAGATTTTATCGAGCTCCAAAATCTGAGACATCCGCTGGAGGCTTTAAAATTATTCAGCCGGAGCTTGAACTCCCACTGAATGGAATATCAATATATGCATTCGTCTTACCACTTACAGAAACCAGAGGTTTCTGCTGAATGAAGTTAATTAAAAAGTGAATAAATACTTAATACTACAATAGAACCAATCACAACGATGATTACGTTGGCCCCAAAAAATGCAATAATAAAAGCGGCCGCGGCTCCTACAAGCCCAAAAAGAATATTTCCTTCGTTAATAAGGAGAACAGCTGGAAATATTAATGCGCCAAGCGTAGCGAACGGAACATTTTGCAATACTCCCTGCAAAAAAGGAGGCAGCTCCTTCCCTCTGAACATGACGAATGGCAACATTCTTGGAATATATGTAACAACCGCCATACCAATAATTGTCAAAATGATCAACGAACTATTCATCGGCTGGCTCTCCCTTCTTTTTGATGGTTTCAATCGCTTCGACCAAAATTGAGGACAGAAGAGTTGCCACAACGATCGCCCAGCCTTTTCCCATCACATTCCAAAAAACGAAGACGCTATTAAAAACAGCAGCTAAAAGGGCTAAGTAGACAACCTTTACACTTTTTCTCATGGAAGGAACTAGCAATCCAATAAACATGGCGTAAAGCGCTATGGTCATGCTGTCTTGAAGCACCTTCGGCAAACTGGCCCCTATGCCATAACCAATGCCTGAAAAAACAACCCAACTGCTATATGCCAAAGATATGATACCAAATAAATAACCAGTTGAAACTGTCCCTGCTTTCGTAGCGGCAACAGAAAAAGTTTCATCTGTAATTCCAAAGGCATAAACGGCTTTTTTCCATGGAACTTCCTTTTCTACCTTCTCGTTTAATGAGGCGGACATGAGAAAATGCCGGATATTCACAATGAAAGTCGTCATGATCACTTCAAGTGATCCTGTTCCAAGCGCAAACATACTAAGTGCCATATACTGAGAAGCCCCTGCAAACACAATAAGGCTCATCAAGACAGTCTCTACTAGTGTAAGATCTGCTGTTTTTGCCAAAAGTCCATAGGTTAGGGCTATCGGAGCATATCCAATGGCTATGCTGACGCCATCCTGAAGACCGAGGCGAAATTGTGATGTCTTTACTTTCCGTACTGAAGCTTCCAATTCTCCTTACCCCCAAAAATCAATCGAATAATCTACTTATTTTGAACCCTTCACTGCTTCACACCCTTCGAGTTGTTTGAGCAGAAGGTTCCTAAAAACCAAAAATTTTAATTAGCTAGCTTTGCTTTTCTAATTTTGAAGTCCTATGGCTTCGTTTTTAAAATTTTTTTTTACACTCTCGTAGCATTCATGAAATGCTCATTCTATATTTGCATAAAATATGACTAAGGTCCAAATCATGATTCCATTCACTTCATTTACAAACCTACTAAACATTTCAACATCCAAGCTTCTCTACAGTATTTAGCTACTAAGATAATATAGTAAACCATTAGGAATACTTAATACTAATTTCATTGTAGCATCAGCCTTTACATTATGTAAGACTGATTGTACCTTAAGACAGGTCAAACGGTCAGAATAACCATTAGCTCATGCCTACCAACATTTATCTCATCTGTTTTTTCGCAAGAATTTGTTAATCAAAGGTAGAATTAAAACGAAAGAGAGTCATTAATGAACTGTTTTTTCCCATAATTCTGCTTCTAAAAATAAAAGAGCCCCTGCTCCAGAAACAGCGGCTGAAAGTGTGGTTGTGGTCGTCTCGGCATAATGTCTAATATTAGATGTCTGTACATTAAGTACCCTTTCCTTCATCCTTCTTCATCAGCCTGCGAATCTTTTCTTTAGGCGTCCAGCACTTGAATTGGTAATGGGTCTTTGTTTCATATCCCAATCTTTTGCAATAATAGCTCATTTTTCCGTCTTTTCTATCCGCAACAAAATGAACACATGTTGCACAACAATGATATCTATTCATAATCCTACCCCTTTGCCAAAAAAGCCGCAAAATCAAGCTGGTTCTGTTTGATCTGACACCGATGGATAAGCGTAATCACTAGCTGTAACACCACATCTCTCTATTTCACATAGGTGAGTTCCATCAATCCAATGAAGGTAACAAGCACCTTCACTGGATTAACCTCAGATTGATAGAACAAAGGTTGTTCACGCTCTGGATTCTGACGATGCCCTCAGCACTTGAGCCTCTAATTCCTTAGCCGCTCCGATTTCCAATTAGCCCAAGAGTTAGGGTACTTCTGCTTATTTCCCTTGGTATACAGGCTTTCTCTTCTCGCTGAATGCCTGGAGCGCCTCCAGCCGGTCCTCAGTAGGAATTGTCAGTTCATAAGCTTTTCTTTCAATCTCCAGCCCAGTCTGCAGATCCGCATTCATTCCTGTTTTGATGGCGTATTTCGCTTGCTGAACAGCAATCGGCCCGTTATCAAGAATAGCGTCTGCAAGTTCCATTACTTTTGCGATTAGTTCTTCCCGATCTGCAACTTTGGTAACAATTCCATATGTATATGCTTCTTCGGCTTTCATTCTCCGTGCCGTCAAGATCAATTCCATTGCCTTGGCTTCTCCAATTAAGCGCGGCAGCCTTTGTGTTCCTCCAGCGCCTGGAATAATGGCTAAGCTTGTTTCCGTCAATCCCATGATCGCTTCTTTCACCGCTATCCTAAAATCACAAGCCAAAGCAAGCTCCATCCCTCCCCCAAAAGCATGACCATTCATTACTGCAATAGTTGGCTGCGGTAATTTTTCTATTGCATGAAACACCTCTCCAATTTTATTAACATTGCGACGTACTTGCTGTTCGGATAACGTTTTCCTTTCTTTCAGGTCTGCGCCAACGCTGAACGCCTTTTCACCGGCTCCTTTCACAATCACTAACCGAACATTTTTGTCCGTTTTTAATATTTCTGCCGTTTCTCCCAATTCACACAATGTTTCATAATTAAAAGCATTTAAAGAATCAGGACGATTGATCGTGACAGTCGCAATAAAATCCTGTACTTCCAACTGAATATTTTCCATAGTTAATCCCCTTCCTTCATTAAGCTCTTCTATATATTTCTTGATATCTTTGAAAAAACCTTTCTATACAATATGAAAAGTCCAAGATGCTTTCCAGCAATGACAAAGACAGGCTTAATTAATATTAAAGGGAAGTCTCTCAGCCCCTACAAAGATTTGATCAGATTTTTTCGTAGATAGTCATAATCGAGATATTCTGTGTCATGAAAGTCCGTCACAGCTTATATTTTTTCAATTGAAAAAATCACGGAAGAAAACATCCGTGATCATTGAAGAACTTGATTTTTCAGTTCCCTTTTCATTATTTTGCCCGTAGAGTTTTTTGGCAGTTCATCAAGAAACTCGATGAACTTAGGGAGTTTGTATGAAGCCAGTCTATCAGCAAGAAATTGATTCAGCTCCGTTTTTCCCACTTGTTCTTCCCTCGGCACAATAAAAGCTTTCACCACTTCTCCTTGTTCCGCATCGGGCACGCCGATCACTGCAGCCTCCAGAACACCAGGATGTTCATATAGGACTTCTTCCACTTCTCTAGGGTATACGTTATATCCCCCAACGATGACGAGGTCTTTCTTGCGATCAACTATATAAAAATAGCCTTCTTCATCCATTCTTGCCAAATCACCCGTATACAGCCAACCTTCACGAATAGCCTTTGAAGTTTCTTCAGGCATGTTATAATACCCTTTCATGACGTTTGGCCCACGTACCGCCAATTCGCCCACCTCTCCTACAGGAAGTTCATTTCCAAATTCATCCACTACCTTATTTTCCACATTGTATATAGAAGCGCCTATTGATCCAGGCTTTCGGGGTCTGTCAAGCGGGTTAAAACAGGTAACTGGTGAAGCCTCCGATAATCCATACCCTTCAGAAACAATGACATTGAATTTTTCTTCAAAATTTTTCAATAAAGCGACTGGCATGGACGCCCCACCCGAAATACAAAGTCTCAAAGAGGAAAAATCTCCAGGACTACTTTCCGGATATTGATATAGGAAATTATACATTGTTGGCACGCCTGCAAAGATAGTCGCCTTATGTTTTCGAGCCACTCGGAAAATTTCCTTCGGACTAAATTTTGGTACGATAATCAAAGCCGATCCACTTATAAGAGGAGCATTCAAAACTACAGTCAAACTAAATACATGGAACATCGGCAGCGTTGTGATGACTGTATCTTCGTCATCCATTGTCAAGTAGTCCCGGATATCACGTGCGTTGGAATATAGATTTCCATGGGTCAGCATCGCCCCCTTAGGCTTTCCAGTCGTTCCGGATGTGTATAAAATAACTGCTGTTTCCTCGCTATCGACAGATGCTGGAGTAAAATCGCTTTCTCCCGAGCGGAGGATTCCAGAAAACGTTTCCATTCCTTCGCTTAATTGAGCTCCCGTTTCACAAATAATGTACTGTTCGATTTTCGGTGCAGCCATCCTCAATTTTTCGATATATGGAACAAGCTGATCCAAGGCAATGACTGCTTTTACGTCTCCATCTTTCAATATGTAGGCAATCTCTGACGGAGTATAGGTTGGGTTAATCGGAATCGCTGTTGCTCCCACTCTCATAATCCCATAAAGACTGATAATAAAATGTGGGGAGTTCCCCAGCAGAAGGGCAACATGGTCACCTCGTCCTATCCCCGCTTTTGCTAACCCGCTTGCAAACTTATTGACAGACTCATTCAATTGTTCATAGGTCGTGGCCTCATCCATGAAATAATAGGCTGTCTTTTCGCGATTTTTCATTGCTGCCTCTAGTAAACTATCAGGTAAATTCATAACGTTTCCTCCTATTGAATGAACAATCATTCATTTTTTGGCGTTGAGAATCCCAGATGCATTACTATTTCCAATTATAATAAAAGTTCAAAAAAGTCACAACCCTTATTTTTCGGGCTGTGACTCTCTTCTTAGTATAACAGCTCAATAATCTCCTCTTTTGTAACATTGCCGAAATAATGCTGAATATCTACATTTTCAAGTGCCTTGGCTATTTCCGATCTGTCATATTTTACTCCTATCAATCGCTCTTCAATATCGTGTACATCCCCGATACCGAAAAAGTCGCCGAAAATTTTGCAGTTGGTAATCTGACCTTTATTCACATCTAAAAGAAATTCGATTTGCCCTACAGGGAAACGGTGTGAATGCTGAAAATTAAATTTGGGAGATTTTCCATAATTCCAATCCCAGTTCTGATAGCGGCTTTTCGAAATTTCATTGATTTTGTTCCAATCGTCCTCTGTCAACTTATATTCCGGAATTGGATCTTGCCCTTCAAAAATATAACGGAGAAGGAGGTCCCTAAACTGCTCGGTGGTTATTTTTTCTTCCAAAAACTCCGAGATATTTGCAACACGGCTTCTGATTGACTTGATCCCCTTTGATTCGATTTTATCCTTCCGAACCTTCAAGGCTGAAACTACATTTTCAATTTCTGAATCAAACAGTAATGTCCCATGAGTGAACATGCGTCCTCTAGTCGCAAACTGGGCATTTCCAGAAATTTTTCGACCTTCCACCAGAATATCATTTCTCCCTTGCAGTTCTGCCTTTATCCCAAGCTTCTCCAATGCTTGAATGACGGGTTCCGTAAACTTCCGGAAATTCATGAAGCTATCTCCTTCATCCTTCGTAATGAAGCTGTAATTCAAATTTCCCAAATCGTGATAAACCGCTCCGCCTCCTGACAACCGTCTGACGACATGAATACCATTTTTTTCAACATAATCTGTGTTGATCTCTTCAATTGTATTCTGGTTTTTACCGATGATGATTGAAGGCTTATTAATATAGAAGAGTAAATAACCATCATCCTTTATCTCAAGGTTTTTAAGAGCAAATTCTTCAATAGCCAGATTGATTCGCGGATCTGTAATACCCTGATTATCAATAAAAAGCATGTTAACTTCTTCCCCTTTACGTTAAATTGTGATTTTCAGCCCTGCAGAAGCCATAAGGATTTCCCCTGCATACTGTTCTGCCGCCTCAACTCTGAGCTTCGACAAATCTCCGAAATGGGGCAGATGTGTCAAAATAAGCTTGTCCACACCCGATTGATGAGCAATCATTCCGGCTTCCTCACTCGTCATATGACCAGCAGCACTGCCGTCCATCCCTTTATAAAAATTGGATTCACAAAGTAATACATCAGCCTCTCCAGCAAAATCTGCCAGTTCTTCAAAGTATGAAGTATCACCTGTATACACAAGAGTTCTTTCATTTGTCTCAATCCTCATAGCAAAACAGGGAACTGAATGATGTGTTTGCAAAAAGGATACTTTAAATGGGCCAGTATGTAATATTTCTTCAGGTTTATAGGCTATCCCTGCTGTTACATCTTTATAAGTAAGCTGATTAAAGCCCTCCATATCCAGCATGTGACCATAGATGGGGAGGGTTTTGTCATACTGGTTTATGAACTTCCCAACATATAGAGCGTGCTGGACGACGCCGATATCCGCCGTATGGTCCGGATGATAATGTGAAAGAATCATTCCATCCAGCCCCTCAGCACTTATTATTGTCTGGAGCCTGGATAAGACGGCACTACCGCAATCGATAAGCAAATGAAAACCATTATGAGTCAACAAGTACCCTGAGCTTGCCTCCCCTTCTTTCGGAAATCCACCCCAGTGCCCGATAATGGTCAGCTCCATCTTCATCACTCCCTGCGAATCTTCGTTAATCCTTACTATACTAGATTTTTAAATTTTTAGCAGAAAAAAAGAAATTTCCTGTTGACAGAAAAACAACTGTTATAATACAATATAAACAACGAAGCACCGTTGTATAACAAATTTGAGGGAGAGGACATTAAAATGATCGAAAACGCAGTTGAGTTTTTCAAAAATTTACCTCCAAAGAAATGTACAGAATGCGGAGAAACCGTATCAGAACAACACGAGTGCTATGGAACAAAATGCGATAAGTGCTTAGACTTTAAATAAAGTTGACATATTCCCCCACCGCTGGGGGTTATTTTTTTATTCCTTCATCTGTTATAATACAAAAATGAAGCTGCCTCAGTGACAGCTCCATCCTTCCTCTAACGGCCTGCTCCAACCGCCTCTTTAATATTTGTAAAACCATCTCTCTTCAATAATTCCAGCAATCTTGTATTAATAGACTTGACGATTCCCGGCCCCTCATAAATCATTCCTGTGTACACCTGAATCAGACTTGCGCCAGCAAGAATTTTCTCGTAGGCATCATCTCCGTTGAATATACCGCCCACTCCAACAATAGGTACCTGATCTCCAACTTCTTCATAAATTTCCTTAATCCATGCAGTTGACCTTTCTTTGAGCGGAAGGCCACTAAGGCCACCAGCCTCTTCAACATGGACTTTAGAAGCCAGTCCTTCCCTTGAGAGGGTTGTATTTGTAGCAATAATTCCGGATAGACCTTCATCCACGGCAGTACGGACAACATCACGCATATGTTCATCAGTCATATCAGGAGCCACTTTTAAAAAGATCGGCTTGTTCATTGCGCCATTTGACTCCAGTTCAGCCTTTTTCCTCTGAATAGAAGAAATTAACTGCTTGAGACTCTCTATTTCCTGTAGGTCACGCAAATTTGGAGTGTTAGGCGAGCTAATATTAATCACAAAATAATGTCCGTACGAATAAAGGATATCCAAGCATTTTTCATAATCGCTTGATGCTTCTTCATTGGGAGTTACCTTATTTTTGCCGATATTAATTCCAATCGGCGCGCCTGCAGTTTCATAATGCTGCAGGTTCCTTTTAACAGCCTCTGCCCCATCGTTATTGAACCCCATACGATTAATTACCGCACTATCTTCAACGAGACGGAAAAGCCGCGGCTTTTCGTTTCCTGACTGCGCAACCGGGGTAATCGTCCCCACTTCTACAAAGCCAAAACCCATGGCAGACAGCGCATGATAAACCTCGGCATTCTTATCATATCCGGCAGCCAATCCTACCGGATTTGGAAATCGTATTCCACAAACATCTATTGCCAAGCTTTCGTCATCAATCTGATACATTGAACGCAACAATGCTTTTCCACCCGCCTTATCCGCAAGCTTCAACGCGGAGACCGTACGGTGATGCATCTCTTCAGGATCCATCTTAAATAAAAATTTCTTTATCAGAGGGTATATGACTCCTCACGCCTTTCTAATATACCGTTTGGAATTCTTTTCTCGGATTGATATTACCATTATCTCCCGAGACTCTCAATAAGGGACATCCTTCATTTTTGTCCGACAACCAAAAATTTCACCAGATTTACTTTTAAATGAATTATTTCTGAACATTGGCCTGTAACTGCCAATGTGTTGCATATATTAGGTATAATGAATGCAAAATATATGTGTTTTTCGGGAGGGTTTTTTTTGAAAAAAGTTTTTTCCGTTATCTTCATATCTTTTATTCTCATCTTAAGCGCCTGTTCTTCTCCGAAGAGTGGCAGTCCCATTGAAGAGTTCAATTATACAGATCAAGATGGGAACAGTTTCGGGCTCAAAGATTTAAAAGGTAAGGTTTGGGTCTCCGATTTTGTATTCACGAACTGTACGACGATCTGTCCCCCAATGACAATGAATATGAGTGAACTGCAGGAAAAAGTGAAAGAAAAAGGACTTGACGAGGTCCATTTTGTGTCATTTAGTGTGGATCCAGAAATCGATACTCCAGAGGTGCTTAAAAATTACGGCAAATCCTTTGGCGCTGATTTTTCCAGATGGCACTTTCTTACAGGCTATTCACAGCAAGAAATCGAAGATTATGCACCAAAAAATTTTAAAACAGTCGTTAAAAAACCACGGGATGACGACCAGGTAATCCATGGAGTCAGCTTCTATCTTTTTAATAAAGAGGGAGAAATAATCGGGGAATATCCCGGTGATAAAGAAGTACCATTTAAGCAGATCATTAAAGATATCAAAGCTGCTCTATAAGAAAACAGTACGGAAGAAAGCCCCGTCGGGAACTTTCTTCCCTATTTTTTTGTGCTTCCTCAACCATATGCCTTTTTATGTTTATAAATGGAAAATCCAAATCATAAAACCTAGAAACTGCCTCTATGATAGCATATCCATTTTTCATATATTAAGATTGCAATCTGAAAACTAATTACTATTTTTACTTATTTGTGTGCTTTACGATTTTTAATGTCCTATTTTAATGTCCTAACATATCCTATAAGCAATAAAAGAACCATTGTATATGCAAATACAACGCAAATAGTATATATAGGAAGGATACACTGTGAGAATGGTGTTCTACACCAGTATATCCTAACCTAATGCTAATTAACGTAAATCCTAATAGGCTGAAAGTAAAATAGCTTTAAAAATTGATCTGAAGGGTATTTGATTCTGTTGATAATTTTTCCTTTTGAAAAGGAATTAAAAAGAAAATCACGAGTCCACTATAAACGAATAATATTACTGCAATTTCAGAATACCCCATATTAACGCTCTCCTTTTCTTTATTTTTGTACATAAGTTAATACCTGTTTTCGTTTTTGCAAAATCGTTACTTTTTATCAAATTCTGTTCCATGTCAAGTTTCGAAAGATAAGTCAACTGCTGCAAATTTCCCAAATCAAATATTATTTTGTCTGATGTAGTATACTTAGGCCTGTAAACATAACACTCTAGAATAAAAAGGACGACAAACATTCTAATATCCAGATAAAATCAATGACATATTAAGAATACTGCTTTAATCATTTTTCTACTTCTGATAGTCGAATAAAGCTGAATGGTTTGAAACGACGCTGCCTTTTCTGCATCATTCAAAAACGAAATCGTAGGGGAATGGATTTACCACCTATATTATTATAAACTGAATTGACACAGCTATTTATATATCCTTAAACCATTCTGCATAAAAACGATAAAGGGGAAACGAACATGACAAATAGTGATAAAATCAGCAATAAAAAGATATTGTCACCAGAACAGCGCGAAGAGTTGTTCAATGTTTTGAAAGCTCGTTTTGAAAAAAATATGCATCGCCATCAAGGTCTTGAATGGACTAAAGTCCAAGCAAAGTTGGATGCGAATCCTGAAAAGGTTTGGTCACTCAATGAAATGGAGGGAACCGGCGGTGAACCAGATGTTGTCGGTCATGATAAAAAGAAGGATGAATATATTTTTTATGATTGTTCAGCGGAAAGTCCTAAAGGGCGCAGAAGTGTTTGCTTCGACCGCGAAGGGCTAGAATCGAGAAAAAAACATAAACCGGAAAATAACGCTACTGATATGGCGGCTGCTATGGGCATTGAACTGTTAACGGAAGAACAATATCGAGAATTGCAGAAGCTTGAGCATGTTGATATGAAAACATCGAGTTGGGTGCAGACACCTTCCGATATTAGAGAGCTTGGCGGTGCGCTTTTTTGCGATTTTCGCTTCGGACATGTCTTCTTGTATCATAATGGAGCGGATGCCTACTTTGGTGGCAGAGGGTTCCGTTGCTCACTAAGAATCTAAATTTGAAACCGAGGGTTGAATGTGTTTTTACAGAAGAAAGACCGGGAATTAACCAGCAAGATTACCCGCATCATCATCGAAAAACAATAAGAGGAACGGTTTCCAGAACCGCTCCTCCATTTTAATATATATGTCGTAACACATCATTTACCGCAGCTTTTCCCTGATCAATACAATCAGGAATTCCCAAACCTTCATAGGAGCTGCCGGCAATGAATACCCCTGGCATATTATTTTGGAAATCAGATTTGATTTTATCAATTCGCTCTTTATGGCCAACAGTGTATTGCGGCATTGCCTGCTTCCACCTTGTTACAATCGTAAAGTTTGGTTTCGCTGTTAAATCCATTGTCCGCTTCAAATCTGCCAAAACAATTCTTTCTATCTCTTCATCTGATAAATCTACAACGGTTTCCTCACCTGCACGGCCAACATAGCAACGCAACAACACTTTTCCTTCCGGTGTGGTATGCGGCCATTTTTTATGCGTCCATGTACACGCCGTGATCGTATAATCACTGTTTCTTGATACTACAAAACCGGTCCCATCCAAATGATCATCGACATCTTTCGCATCAAAGGCCATTGCAACCGTTGCTACCGAGGTAGCAGGCATTTCCCTCAGCTCCTGAATGACAGGATTATATGGGAACAAATCTGCCAATGCAGGATGGGGCAGTGTAAGGATAATGCTGTCCGCTTCAAGCCACTCTCCGTTATTTAGTTGAAGCTTGTACCCTTTTTCATTGTTATTCACAATAGAAACGACACGTGTTCCTTTTAATATCGAAGAAGGTTCGAGATTTTCTTCTGTTGCTTTGATAAGCGACTGAAGACCGCCTTTCAAAGTCAAGAAAATCCCTTGGTTTTTTGCATTGACTTCCTTTTTCGGCCCAGCGGGCGTTGTCTTCTTCATCCCCATAATCAAGCTTCTGTATTTCTGTTCCACCTGATAAAATTGTGGAAATGTAGACATTAAACTGAGTCGGTCTATATCACCCGCATAAATGCCTGAAAGAAGTGGTTCTACCAGATTTTCCACCACTTCATCTCCTAGACGCCTGCGGAAAAAGCCGCCCAGTGATTGGTCTCCTGAAACTTTTGAGCGAGGCATGACAAAATCTGCTGCCGCCCTCATTTTACCTTGAATTGAAAATAAATCAGTTGTAATGAAAGGCGTTATTTTCGTCGGAATTCCCATAACTGCCCCCTTGGGCATTGGATGGAGCTTCTCATTGGCAAGTACAAAAGACCGTCCCGCTGTATTGTTCACCAGTTCATCTTTCAATCCGACATCTGTAGCAAGTTCTGCCGCACTCTTCTTCCTTTCAAGAAAAGAGTCGGGGCCGCGTTCAATTGTAAAACCATCTTTATATACTGTTTGAAATTTGCCTCCAAGTTTATGGCTCGCTTCCACAAGCAAGACATCACAAGACAGGTTCTTTTCACGAATTGTTTTTTGTAGATAGTACGCTGCTGATAAACCGGTTATTCCACCACCGATCACAACAACTTTTTTCTTGTCTTCTGCCAAACCGAAATCGCCTTCTTTTAATTAAAGTTTTCCAAGTTGCTTTAAAACTACTGTCGCCAACGCATCAATAAATTCAGGCTGCGCATCTGGCATTGCGGGCCTGTAATATGATGCTCCCACTTCATCTGTCACTGCTTTGCACTCGTGGTCGTTATCATAGAGCACTTCCAAGTGGGTTGAAACAAAGCCAACTGGTATATAAACAAAAGCCTTGTATTTTTTCTGATCGTATAAATCGCGTGTCAAATCCTGTACATCAGGGCCGAGCCATGGTTCAGGCGTATTACCCTCACTTTGCCACCCAACCTCATAATCTTTAATGCCCGCTCCTTTTGCAATCAGGTCTGCTGTCTCCTGCAACTGCTGAGGATATGGATCATGGAATTGAAGAATTTTCTCCGGCAAGCTGTGTGCAGATACAATCAAACAAGCTGCCTCCCGTTCATCATTCGGCATGCTATCATAAACTTCTTTAACTTGCCTGACCCAGTAATCGATAAATTTAGGTTCCTTGTACCAGCTTTCAATGGATGTAATTTTAAGGTCTCCCGACTCAGCGGCCGTTTCCTGGGCACGTCCGTTATACGACTTTACACTGAAAGTGGAGAAATGAGGCGCCAAAACGAGCGATACGGCCTCTTTAATTCCATCATCCTGCATTTTCTGTACAGCATCTTCAATAAACGGCTCAATATGCTTTAATCCGATATATGCTTTAAATTCCACCTCATCTTGGACTTCATTCAACCGGGTGGCAAGTCCATAGGCCTGATTTTCAGTAATTTTGGCCAGCGGTGAAATTCCCCCAATCGCCTCGTATCTGTTCCTTAAATCTTCCAACGCTTCGGGAGAAGGCTTTCTCCCGCGCCTTATGTGAGTATAGTAACGTTCAATATCATCTTCGTTATATGGAGTTCCGTATGCCATAACGAGCAATCCCATTTTCTTTTTCGGCATCTTGCTGCTCTCCTTCTGGAAAAGTCTACTGCTTTAGTTTCTCTGCACTATATTCATGAACAAATGCAGTCAGTTTTTTTAGTGTTTCCGGTTTGACCTCTGGAAACACACCATGGCCAAGATTAAAAACAAAACCGGGTTTTTCTATCCCTTGATCAATGATTTCTTTTGCTCTTTCTTCTATGACATCCCATGAAGAAATAAGCACAGCAGGATCTAGGTTTCCTTGTACCGCTTTTGTAACGCCTAACTTGCGAGCATCAGCGATCGGCAGTCTCCAGTCAAGGCCGACCACATCAAGCGGTAAATCATTCCATTCCAGCGCAAGGTGGCTGGCTCCTACTCCATGCATGATAAGCGGGACATTCTCATTTTTCAGTTCAGAGAATATCCTTTCCATAACTGGTTTAATAAATGTTCGGTAATCGGCACGGCTCAGCGCACCAACCCACGAATCAAATAATTGCACAGCACTGGCTCCTGCTTTAATTTGGGCTTTCAAATAGACGACCGTCATATCTGCAAGCTTATCCATTAGTAGCGACCACGCTTTTGGCTCTGAATACATGAACGCTTTCGTTTTATGGTAATTTTTAGAAGGCCCTCCTTCAACCATATATGACGCCAATGTAAACGGAGCGCCTCCAAACCCAATCAATGGAACCGTTAATTGCTCTTCCGTTAAAATCTTGATTGTTTCTAAAACATAATCAATATCTTTTTCTGGATGAAGCTCACCGAGTTTCTCAACATCAGCTACGGAACGAATTGGATTATCAATGACAGGGCCAACCCCACCGACGATTTCCACATTCACGCCTAGCGCTGGAAGCGGGGTCATGATATCTTTGTATAAAATTGCCGCATCTACATTGTAGCTTTCTACCGGAAGCCTTGTTACATAAGCGCAAATTTCCGGACGGTGCGTGATTTCGAAAAGAGAGTACTTTTCTTTCAGTTCCCGATATTCTGGCTGAGAACGTCCAGCCTGACGCATATACCAAACTGGTACATGATCCGTCTTCTCTCCTTTCGCAGCCCTTAAAAATGTATCATTTGTGATTTTACCCATGAACAAGGAAGCCACCTTTCAGGTTTTTCTCGTATATAAAAATAATCTATTTCCATTCATATAATAGAACATGTGATTGACTCATGCCTACTATATTACTTTTCCTATCCAAAGTATAGGCGGGATGCGGGGTTGTCATAAATTTGTGCTTTTTTCACAAGCTTCCTTGCTTTGTTTTGTCCTCACTTCATTTGGGTAGACTCATACAAATAAGTACTCTATATAAAAGAGGTGTCGTGAATGTACACATACATTACAACTGGAACATTTTTCTTCTTAAAAAAAATGAAAGACAAACATCCGGAAGACCGCATGCTTTTAATGCAAAATGCAGATACTTGCCAATTATGGCACGAAACCGAAGGGAAAACGATTTTTCAATCCCCCAGAAAATACGAAGTTATCCATTCTTCCGGACAGCTTGAACAGAAAGGCCACGTTGCTTGCGACCATATATCTATACGTGAAGAAAGTCGTCCCGTTTTTGAATATACGTTCTCAGATCACATGAAAAAAGTCGACTCGCTTCCCGGCTTCACCGCCTTCCGACTGCTTCGCCCACTATCCAGTGACACGTACATCGCCATGACAATTTGGGAGGACGAGGAATCATTAAGGAGCTGGCAACAATCTGCTCTATTCGCTGATTCTCATTCCACGGTCATCCAAGCTGCAAAGAGCACAAATGGCTTTTCCGGACCTTCTTACCTAGCTGTCTTTGTGCTGGATAATGAAGATGAGAAAAATACAGATTAGGTTTGATTATGCTGACACACCGTGCCCTGGCTGTCATATGATGCAGTATGGGAATTTGGGCTTTTGTCCCTACTGACATTTGACGCCGCAGGGAGGAATAAATGTGGGATTAGAATTGACGGCCTTACACTGGATCTATCTTCTGTTCATCGGCCTTACCATTCTGATGATGATTCTCAGACGCGATATCACGATTATTTGCATAGCTGGTGTTTTACTCCTTGGACTTACCGCAACAGGATCCGTAGCTGCAGCCATCAGCGGGATTTTTTCAAGCTTCATGTATGCTATCTCCGAACTTTTGTCCATCATCTTAGTCATTTCAATCATTACGTCCATGAGCCGAGTGTTGATGGCAACAGGAATAAATGATCTGATGATTTCACCTTTTGCCAAAATCATCAAAACACCAACACTTGCCTTTTGGACGATTGGAATCGTTATGATGATTATTTCCTGGTTTTTTTGGCCCTCTCCTGCAGTTGCTCTAATGGGAGCAGTCTTGTTGCCCGTCGCCCTGCGTGTCGGTCTTCCAGCCCTTGGTGCCGCCATGGCAATGAATCTGTTTGGTCACGGCATCGCTTTATCCGGTGATTTCATCATTCAGGCCGCACCAAAATTGTCGGGCGACGCGGCTGGAATCGCTGCCTCAGACGTGATCACAGCCAGCATTCCCCTTATCATCATAATGGGTATCGTCACAACAGTCACCGCTTTTGTCCTATTAAAAAGGGATATGAAGAAAGGTAAGCTTGACTCTATAAAAAAGTTCTCAGCGGAAGAGCTCTTGAAAAACAATGAAGAAAGCGAACTTTCCCTTCCCGTCAAACGTATTTTCGCAGCAATCATTCCTCTCTTATTTGCAGCCAATATAATCATGATGTTCACCTTGAAGCTTCAGGGTGGTGAAGCCACTGCCCTCATTGGCGGCACATCCGTATTAATACTAATATTCACATCTATAGCAGCCCATAAACAGCAGGCCTTGGAAAAAACAACAAAATTTCTTATTGAAGGGTTACAATTCGGCTTTCGTGTTTTTGGCCCAGTTATTCCCATAGCTGCATTTTTCTATCTCGGCGGAAGCGGCTTTGAACAAATGATTGGCAGTTCCTTACCTGAGGGTTCCGAAGGGATTATCAACGACCTTGGAACAGCCCTCGCAGCAGTTGTACCTATCACTAAATCATTGGGAGCTTTCACAATTGCAACAGTTGGAGTGATTACAGGATTGGACGGCTCCGGTTTCTCCGGCCTTCCACTTACAGGTTCCATTGCCGCATTATTCGGCAAAGCGATCGGATCCGGTACAGCATCTTTGACAGCTTTGGGACAGATTACAACCATATGGATCGGCGGAGGAACACTCGTTCCCTGGGCACTCATACCTGCGGCCGCAATCTGCAATGTCGATCCTTTTGAATTGGCACGGCGCAATCTAATCCCTGTTATCATCGGATTAATTGTTACAACCATTACCGCATTGTTTTTTATTTGAACCTCTCGCCCCTTAATGGGAGTCTTCTACAGGGAAATGATAAATATCTCAATTGAAAGGGAATGCACTTGTCTGTGGCATTTCCTTATTTTTCTTTGTGATCCGGTAATATCTTGAATAAAGATATAAGGCTTCCTCTATGCTATAATCGTTTTAAATAAAAAATAGGTGGTGGTTCTCATTGGAGCAGGCTCTATTTAAGAAATTAGAAGAACATTACGATGAAATGGTGCGAATTAGACGCCACCTGCATCAAAACCCCGAATTATCTTTCCAAGAAATCAAGACACCAGCGTATATCGCTGATTTTTACAAACAGCTAGGGGTTGATGTAGAAACGAATGTGGGAGGAAACGGTGTCGTTGCGCGGATCAAAGGCGGAAATCCTGGTAAAACTGTTGCATTGCGCGCTGATTTTGATGCACTTCCAATTCAAGAAGAAACTGGCCTTCCGTTCAGTTCAAAAGTGCCTGGTGTGATGCATGCATGCGGTCATGACGGTCACACCGCATCATTATTGATGATCGGTAAAGCTCTGAATGAGCTCAGAGAGGAACTTTCAGGTGAGTATGTACTCATTCATCAGCATGCCGAAGAGTTCGCACCCGGTGGGGCCATTTCCATGATCGAAGACGGCTGTCTAAATGGTGTAGATGCCATTTTTGGGACGCATCTATGGGCGGAGATCCCACATGGAACGATTAGTTATCGTACAGGTCCATTCATGGCTGCTGCAGACCGCTTTGAAATCCTGATTAAAGGCCGTGGAGGTCATGGGGCGATGCCGCATAAGACAAAGGATGCAGTTGCGATTGGCTCTCAACTTGTCGTGAACCTTCAACAAATTGTAAGCCGGAGAGTGAACCCCGTTGAATCAGCAGTTGTTTCGGTTGGCTCTTTCATCGCAGAGAATGCCTTTAATGTTATTGCGGATACTGCCAATCTGCAAGGGACAGTTAGGACATTCAGTGAAGATGTCCGCGATTTAATCGAGCAAGAAATTGAAGCAGTTGTAAAAGGAACCTGTCTCGCCAACGGAGACTGTGGATATGAATACAATTTTCACCGCGGCTACCCAGCAGTCGTAAACCATAAACAAGAAACAGAGTTTCTGGCGAAACTAGCGGCAGATGTTCCGGGTGTCACGAAGGTTGAAGAATTGGAACAACAAATGGGCGGCGAAGATTTTGCTTATTATTTACAACATGTAAAAGGCACCTTTTTCTTCACCGGAGCTCAACCCGATGATACCGAATCTCCATATCCTCATCATCATCCAAAATTTGATATCAACGAAAAATCAATGCTTTTAGGGGCTAAGACTTTGGTATTAGCTGCTGTAGAATATCAAAAACAGGCACTTTCAAAAGATGAGTCTATCGCTATTTCTTAGTAGCAAAGCAACAGTAAAGGCACCTTTTATGTCAAAGCAGAAAAAATAAAAGAGCCTCAAGAGTAGAAGTCTCCCACTTCTGTAAGTGGTGAGGTAAATGCTTATCAATACTCCATTCAGTAGGGGTTCAAACCCAGCTGAATAAAGTGAATGCCTCTGGCGGATGCTACAGATTTTTCAAAAGGATTTTATCGAGTGAGCGCAAAATTTGATTTCTTGCGAGCGGGATTCGTTTGGCTTATTCAGGCAGTGCTTTGTCTCCACCTTTCTCTGCATGAGTCCAATAAATGCTGAAAAGATTCACACCATCCAAAAAGCACTCGCGGGGCGAGTGCTTTTAATATTGCTCTATTTTCTTGATTCTCCCAGGGGCATAATGTCTCCCAAAAACAAACGCAAACAAAAGACTTACTGCTAACACCAATCCGGCATTGATAAAGCTTCCACTTAATGCAGTAGCCGCCCCGAACACCAGCCCTTGAATGGCGAGCACTTGAACCAATAAACGATAAAAGTCCAGCTTTTTATAGAGGGACGGTACTGGGTATAGATGTATCCAAACTTTTGCATCATGCCGTTTAAAAATGGGGATAAGCTGAAAGCCTGTCAAATAGAGAAAAATCAGAGATACACCAATTGCCACATATAAGTTATTGACAAAGGCTAGAATAACAGCTGCAATTAATGTCAGTCGGACAATGAGTCCTGAATATTCACTAGTCCGGACAAGCGTCCTTGAATATAAGTAGCGGAAAGTGTTTTTGTCCCCAAAGGAGATAAAGTGAAAAACAGGATCAAGCCATTTTCTTCTTCGTACCTTACTTTTTAAATGTGGCACATCCGTGAACATATTTGCCATCCTATAGAACATTTGCATTCTGCCTTGTTCTTTTTCAATCAACAGCTCCCATTTCAGCAATTTATTTTTCACTGAAGCCCTCATAAAAAGAGCAAAAGCCACCATAATCAACAGAATTGCCACCAAGAACCACCACGATGCTTTTTCCACAATAAGATAAAGCCCTGATGCATTCAAAATAAAGCGAATGAGCGGATCCGCGATCTGAGTTCCCTGATCCATTGTTTTCATTGCGTCCCAATGAATCCTTAAATTCCAATATTTCAGAAGTAACAACAATCCGAATAAATATAGAAAAGAAGCCAAGCCAGCACCGGTTGCTTTAAAATACATAGGCATAAGCGCTGCAAGCACAAAAAGAAGCAGGTACGCCTGAATTATAAAGCTGAGCTTCATCCCTTTTTTGAAATAACCCGACAGGTCCCTCTCCAGCGGCAATAAGAAAACCATGTCCCCTTCTTTCAATAATGTAATGATGGGACTAACGGTCAAGAAGAAGGCTAAAACAAGCGACATGACAAGACTGATTGGAAAGTCTGGCGTGAGTTGCTTCACCCATTGCGAATAATAATAAATGACTGCACCGCCTCCAAATATCAAGACAAACTTCATGTGATCGTTAAACATATATTTGAAGTAACGGCGCATTTCTTTTATAAATTCTTGAAGCCTTTCAGGCCATAGCTCATTTATTTGCTTCATCAGGCTCTTCCTTTGTCAATTGAATATAAATATCATTCAAAGTTGCACCACGCATGCCAAACTGTTCTTGCAGTTCTTCCAAAGTCCCCTTTGCCCGAACCATGCCATCATGCAAAATGACGAATCCATCACAAAATTGCTCGGCTGTCGACAGGATATGAGTCGACATCAATATACCCGCCCCTTGATCCTTCATCTTTTCCATCAATTCAAGCAACGACTGAATTCCGAGCGGATCAAGCCCAACAAACGGCTCATCAATAATATACAATGACGGTTCGATGAGAAAGGCACACATAATCATCACTTTTTGTTTCATACCTTTGGAAAAATGGGCAGGAAACCATTTCAATTTTTTATCCAACCGAAACTCTTTAAGCAGCGGCATAACCCTTGATTCATAAGTATCCTGCGATAATCCATAGGCCATTGCGGTTAATTGCAAATGCTCCTCAAGTGTCAATTCATCATACAGGACCGGTGTTTCCGGTACAAAGGAAAACTGCTTACGATATTTGACCAGGTCTTCCTCCAACTGCGTACCATTTATAACGACACTTCCTGAACGCGGCTCCATCAAACCGATAATATGTTTAATGGTTGTACTCTTTCCAGCCCCATTCAGTCCGATTAAACCGATGATCTTCCCTTTCTCCATGGAAAAAGAGACATCCTTCAACACCGGCTTCTTTGTATAGCCACCAGTAAGTTTTTTAATTTCCAATAAAGACATTCTCATTCGTCCTCTCGTTCAATTGATTTCATTGTAACAAAAAACAATCGTGCAAGCACTAACAACTGGTGGATTTTACCTCTTATAGATCTTGCCAGAATGCACAATATATATTTTGAAGGCAGCGGGAAAAAGCGAAGCTGGGGTGGTTGTCGTAGACACTTAACTGCAGTAAACGCGGAAAGTCAAATCAATTGCATGAACTGTAATCTACACCTCATAAGGGGATGATTGCGTTGGGCATGATAAGGTTGATCAAACGTTTCTTTAAATAAACCGATGGTTTAGATAAAGAACACTTTCCAAATTGAACCGCAAACCTTCAAATGTGCAGAGCTTAATCGCTCTGCACATTTATTATGTCTACGAAAGCAAACGCAGGGGAAAACAGAAAGTGCCGCTATTGACACTATAAATGAGCTTGCAACGTACAGAGTAGTACTAGTGCCAGGAAATTGCAATCTAAGCCTGCCATAGCCCAAGCTGACTTTTGTTGTTCCCCTTCCCATATGATAAAATGAGCTATTATATCAATACGAGGTGGAATGGACATGAGCAACTGTATTTTTTGTAAAATTGTAAATGGAGAACTTCCGTCAGCAAAGATTTTTGAAAACGAAGATATTCTGGCTTTTTTGGATATTAGCCAAATCACAAAAGGACATACACTTGTCATCCCCAAAGTACATAAAGAAGATATTTTTGAAATGGACGAAGAAACTGCAGCCAAACTTTTTTCTGCGGTTCCCCAAATTGCCCATGCCATTAAAGATCAGTTTGGTGCGAAAGGCATGAACCTGCTAAACAACAATGGTTCTTTTGCTGGGCAGGAAGTATTCCATTACCATATGCACTTAATCCCAAGATACGATGCAAATGATGGTTTTTCAACACGTTTTGTAAGCCATCAATCCGAATACACTTCTGAAGATTTACAACAAATGGCAGCCGCTATTTCCAGCCGATTGAAATAAAAGAGATTCGTGCTCCTCTCTCAACTAAGAAAATTGAAAGGCTCCTATTTATCGACGTACAAGCCGCGCCAATAGGACGTTGCAACAGGATGGCGAATTTAGTTGACAATCTTCAATTGAGATAAAAGGAAAACGACTTGCGGGAGTGCCTGTTTATCGGCTTAAACCCTCATCACAGCCAGACTGCCGCCCTCAAGCTGCCACATCCTGTCGCTTCAGTGGCATTAGGACATCCTGTTGCTTCGCTCGTACTTGTACGTCCTTTACGCCGGTGCTAGACATGAAAATCAGATATTTGAAATGTAAACTGATAAAAATTTTATACTTTCGTTACTCTGAAAAAAGGCTTCATTTTCAGAAAATATTATGCTACAATACTGTTAATCTTTCGCTGGCAGCATCAGAGCATGTCAGGATTGACATTACGAGTTGAGTTTAGAAGAGAAGAGGAGAGTTACAAATGAATACTAGAACGCTTGTGGTTTTATCGTTATTTGTTGCAATCGGCGCCGCCCTGCATTTTATTATGCCAGGAATTTATATGGGTATGAAGCCGGACACAATGCTGGCTATGATGTTTTTGGGGATTGCACTTTTCCCCGATAAGAAAAACGTGCTTTTACTAGGTTTAGTCACCGGATTACTTGCAGGCCTTACTTCAAGCTTTCCCGGAGGACTTATTCCGAACTTAATCGACAAACCGGTTACTGCCTTTGTTTTCTTTGGACTTTATTTGCTTATCGCAAAAAATATGTCCAACCTGATTGGAGTCTCCATCCTTACAGGGATCGGCACAATTGTTTCCGGTACAGTCTTCCTCACATCGGCTTATCTTATTGTCGGCTTGCCAGGACCGTTTGCAGCATTATTCGGTTCAGTAGTCATCCCTGCAACGATCATGAACGCAGTCGCTATGTTTGTCCTTTTCCCAATTGTAAAAACAATTTTAAGAAGGACAAATCTCATGCAGCAAGCTTCATAAAAGTCAATAAGAACCCCGCCTTTGGTGAGGGTTCTTATTTTACTTAGAAAAAAGGGAAAATAAAAGACCGATTATGAACAAGAGTCCACCAATGCTTCCTAAAGAACCTGCGCGAGCCCTCAACACCTTCTTTGGAGGATAAATACCGGGGCGTTGGTATAAAATAACATTATAGAACATGCCTACGAGCATCAATGTGCCCATAATGAGGAAAATAATCTGAATGAGATTCAAGTTGTCCACCTCTATCCTTTCTTTCGTAAAAAGGAAAGGAAGTTTCAAATTTTTTTGTACTTGCTTGGAGCAAAGGACTGTAGGTTTTCTTTTGTCCAGCTTCTGCGCCTAGCCCCTCGAGGTCACAAGTCTGTTCCCTGTGGTGACTGAAAGGCTGCCTCCTCGGGAACCGTCTTGTGCTTGTCGGGGCTGACCAAGGCGCTTCAGCTTTTCTTTTGTCCAGCTTCTGCGCCTAGCCCCTCGAGGTCACAAGTCTGTTCCCTGTGGTGACTGAAAGACTGCCTCCTCGGGAACCGTCTTGTGCTTGTCGGGGCTGACCAAGGCGCTTCAGCTTTTCTATATACTTATGCAAAAAAAGTGTGCACATGAACAAGTTCGGGTAAAGTGATTAATAGGAGAGTTTATTTTTATCCAGAAATATATTTACAAAAGAACAGGGTGAGGAACAATGAACAAAAAAATGTTAACTTATGGGCTATTTGTAGGAGGAGCCGTTGGTGCAGCTGCCGCTCTTTTATATGCCCCACTTTCGGGCAAGGAGCTGCGCAAGCAAATGAAGGACTCGAAAGATGAATGGATTAAAATTGCCAGTGAATTTAAAGAGAATGCAACGGATTTAAAAGAATCCGTAACGAAGCTTTCACTCGATGGAAAAGAAATCATCAAAGAGCTGGCAACCGACGTAAAAATGGCAGTAGAAGAATGGCAGCATGAAATTGAGCCTACGAAAGAAGCAATGCAAACTGAAATTAAGAATATCCAAAAAACAATTGCAGAGCTGGAGAACAAGCTGGAAGAAGGTAAAGGAGTCATACGCCCTTCCTGATTGAATCCAAGGCAAGAGATCAAATAAAGTCGCTCTTGCCTCTCTCTCAAACATTTCTTTCGAAATTTTCCAAATTTTTTTCAGATTGCATTTTTATGATTTTTTTTGCATAATAATAGAAACATCTTTAAAGCGGGGGAATAAAATGGCAAGCAAACACGTTTCCGTCAAAGAAGCAATGATCTTCAGCCAACGAATGGCCCAATTAAGTAAAGCATTGTGGAAAGCCATTGAGAAAGACTGGCAGAATTGGATTAAGCCGTATAATTTGAATATCAATGAACACCATATTTTATGGATCGCCTATCATTTAAAAGGCGCCTCTATTTCAGATATTGCAAAATTTGGTGTCATGCACGTCTCCACTGCCTTCAATTTTTCCAAAAAGCTGGCAGAGCGTGGATATCTTCAATTTTCAAAGAAAGAGCATGATAAACGAAATACGTACGTGGAGTTGACTAAGCTTGGAGAAGATCTTTTGCTTGAATTGATCGACTGCTACGATCCCGGCGCTGACTCAGTTTTCACTGGAGCTTCTCCTCTCAGAGATTTGTATGGTAAGCTGCCTGAAGCCATGGAGATGATGGCGATTGTAAGGCAAATATACGGGGAGGATTTTATGGAGATTTTCGAAAAATCTTTTAATAACCTCGAATCCGATTTCTTTGAAGAGGAAAGAAGATTGGAAAAGGCTGAAATTAACAACGCCGTATAATATCGGATATCATTTGATATTCAGCCACAGTATTTTCATTAGCTCAGGATAAACCTTTTGATTCAAGCATGCTTGGATGGTTTCTATAGGCTTAAGTTTCCCGTTTAACCTTGAAGTGAATTGTTTAAAAAGCGGAAAATGGTAAACAAACTTTTCCGCTTTTTGCTTTTCCATCTCATCTGTTAATTCTTTACAAAGCAGGGAAAAATCCTCTACTTCCCTTTCAGACAATCCTTTTTTAATAATAAGCAAATCGAAATCCTTGTTCATTGGCTGGATCATGCTCAACAACAGTTTTTGGTGATATTCCATCCTTTCGATTCGCGCTTTCAATTCGTCCATTCTCATACCTCCGTGCTTTTATCATCCATGAAATCATCAATTTGTAATGTTATAACAAAAAAACTTAAAAATTATATTGCAATTCCCTTCTATCCGTCGTACATTATGAGTGAAACTTAAACAAGTCAGGAGGGCTGTTGCCATGCATTGTTGGAAAGCCTACAATGTGCATCACAAATATCATTTTTTCCGGCGTTTCTTTATTTCCGCCATGATTTCCATATTGGTTTTTATCGTGTCCTATGTAACAATGCAGACATTTGCGGCCCGGGAATTCAATGATGAATTTTTCCTTATTTTTCTATGTAGTTTTATTTTACTATATCCGATTCATAAACTATTTCATATTCTACCAATCATGTCTTATTATAAACATATGAGATGGGAAATCGAGCGGTATTTTCGTATTATACCGGTCATAGATTTAAAAGTGGAGTATCCAATTCCTAAAGCGAAATTTGGATTGGCTCTCATTTTGCCATTTATTGCACTGAATGCACTGCTCATTGCGGCTATTTTCTTTTTTCCCCAATTTGGGCATTATGTTACCATTTTGCTTGCATATCATAATGGGATATCAGCATTTGATCTTTTTTATTTTAAAACACTTTTCTTTACACCCAAAAATGCACTGGTTGAAGAAAATGATGATGGCTACGAAATATTGGTAGAAGATGATCACCTATAATGATGCTTTCATTAAGTTTCCTGAAAACTTATGGAAGCATCATTTTTATGCTGTCTTTTTTTTGAAAAATTTGCTATCGTATGTTTATGAGATAGTTGGGGGGAGATTCGGATTGCCGGTGTTGTTTATCATATTTGCTATTTTTATTTTATATATTTTTAATAACTTAACATATTCCCTCTGTGTTCAACGGGAAATACCTGAGGAGCGGCACCCTAAAATTTTTCGTACCATCAATATATTGATTACGATTTTGCTCTTCTCCTCTTACATTGAAATTTTGTATACTTAAAAACGCTAAAAGCGTAAAGTAATATAAAGTGCTTGTGACCTCGAGGCTGGGCGCTTGCCGCCTCAAGCCGCCACATCCTGAGGCTTCGGTAGCGCTAGTACTGCCTATATGTCGACCTCGACATAGAAAAGCCTTTCTTTGAATACAATTCCCATCACAAGTTATACTTTCTTTACTCAGTAGGAAAAAAAAGAAAGGACGGCATCCGCGTGGATACCGTCCTCATTTCCTGTCACGATTTTAAACAATATTTTAATTTTAGTAAAACCAAGATGCTCCGACGATGATTAACAAGATGAACAGTACTACAATCAAAGCAAAACCTGCTCCGTATCCAGCGCCTCCGCTCACTTACATGCACCTCCTAACATTTCCTCACCATTTATTCTATTCACTCAATATTTTTATGCTTAGATATTCGCCCAGTTTTTCAGAAGTTTTTACCAAACAAACGCTGCCCCAACAATGATCAACAAGATAAACAGAACTACAATAAGCGCAAAACCTCCGCCATGGCCAAATCCTCCCATATTAATAACCTCCTTTGCTTTTCGCTATAGCATATGAAGCGGGCGGGCATGTTGGGTGAATCAAACGCCCAATTTCTTAGATTTTCGGGAAATTGTTTTTTTTCTTCAACCATCTGTGATATAGTATGATTTGTAGAAATTGAATAAACATAGACATAAAAAACAGGGAGTTGGCTTACATGAAAAAATGGGTATTATCCCTTTCCTTAGCTGCAGGAATTGTCGGTCTTGCAGGATGCGGCGGCCAAGGCGGCGATACAGTTGCTAAAACAAAAGCCGGAAACGTCACAAAAGACGAATTATACGAAGCAATGAAAGATAAGTATGGAGATCAAGCACTTCAGCAGCTTGTTTTCGAAAAAGTTCTTTCCAAAGAATACAAAGTGTCTGATAAAGAGGTAGACCAAAAAATGGACGAGCTTAAAGAACAGCTCGGGCCACAATTCCAAATGGCCCTATTACAAAGCGGCTTTAAAGACGAAGACGATTTCCGCCAGTCCATGAAAGTCAACCTTCTTCAAGAAAAAGCAGCAGCTAAAGACATTAAAGTCTCTGAAAAAGAAGTAAAAGAATATTACGAGAACAAACAAAAGGAAATTACTGCCCGACACATTTTAGTTGATGATGAAAAAACAGCAAATGAGGTAAAAGCTAAGCTTGATAAAGGTGAGGACTTTGCTAAGGTTGCAAAGAAATATTCTGTGGACACAGCTGCAAATGAACAAGGCGGGGACTTGGGGACAATTTCCATCGACGATCCTCAAATGGACGAAACGTTCAAAAAAGCGGCTTTCAAATTGAAAAAAGACGAAATCAGCAAGCCTGTGGAAACACAGTTTGGCTGGCATATCATTCAAGTAACGAACATCAAGGAAAAGAAAGACAAGAAGTCTTTTGATAAAGTAAAAGACCAGTACGAATATGAATTGAAAGTGTCCAAACTTGATCCTGAAATGATGCAAGAAACATTAAAGAAAGAGCTCGAAAAAGCGGATATCAAAGTGAAAGACAAAGATCTGAAAGAAGCTTTTGACCCAATTTTGAACGAGCCGAAGGAAGACGAGGGCGCATCTGATAATAAAGAAGAAAAATAATAACCGGGCATCCGCCCGGTTTATTTTTTATGAATATCCCTTTCGTCTAACTGAAGAGGGAACATTTCGAAACAATAGATTTCACTCTGCATCTGTTTAACTTCCAGTTTCAACGTGCTTTCTCCGTTCCTTTTCTTCCTCCATTCTTTCAATGTAGACTTTTCCTTCTTTTTCAATCCATTCCTGTTCAAACTCACGGTCTTCACGCGCTGTTTTGATAGCCATAAACGCACTGACAAATATTCCTGCGACAACGAAATACAACCAAATTGGCAAGGTCATTTTCTTTTCTCCTTTCATTGGCTAGTCCATTTACTGTAATAATATGAAAATGCAGTCAAAAAAATACCTCTCAAGAGAGAGGCATTAAGAATGGAATGTCGGCTTATAAAATGACCGGTTATCAAGCGGAAAAAATTTTTCCGAAAACTCTCCCGGTTTAACATGTTTCAATGCGCGATCCAGCATATTCATTTTTGCGTCCATATTGTCAATTAAGAAGAGGATTTCGGCCTCTTTAATCATTGGCTGTTTCGGACTCCCCCACTCTAATTTTCCATGGTGACTTAGAACGAGGTGCTGAAGGACAACCACTTCTTCTCCCTGTATGCTCAGTTCTTCGGCAGCTTTGCCAATTTCATTGACGATGATGGTTATATGACCTAGTAAGTTCCCTTCAATCGTATAAGCGGCAGCCACAGGTCCGGATAGTTCTATGACTTTGCCCAGGTCATGGAGGATAATGCCCGCAAACAGCAAATCTCGATCAAGAGAAGGATATAATTCCGCCACAGCTTTAGCCAAATCCAACATTGAAACGACATGATAACCAAGGCCCGATACAAACTCATGATGATTTTTTGTTGCAGCTGGGTATTCGAGAAACTCATCATGATATTTACGTACCAAATGCCTTGTAATCCGTTGTATATTTGGGTTCTTCATTTCAAATATATATTGTGTTACTTTACTAGATATTTCATCTTTTGATATAGGGGCTTTTTCCAGTAAATCCCCGACATTTACATTATCCTGCGGATTAGAGCGCCTGATTTTTTTTATTTTCAGCTGCATTCTCCCCCGATAATTGTGGACTTCCCCGGAAACACGCACAATCGTCCCCTGCTGGTAAGATTTTACCTCGCTGTCTGAAGCATCCCAAAGCTTTGCCTCAATATCACCGGAGCGATCTTGTAAAATGAGCGTAAGAAATGGCTTTCCATTACTCGCTACTCCTCTGAATGCACTTTTGACCAGAAGAAATAAATCCACCTGCTCCCCAACTTCATGTTCCAATAATTCTTTTAACATCCAAACGCCTGCCTCCCTTTGTTCTCCTCAAAAAATTATAACATACTCCCTCTTCCTCAAGCCTTATTATTCAGTCAAATTTGGCTGGACACCCTCTGCTGAAGATGGAAAATCTGGTCTTCAGAAAACTGTCTGGCAACATGACGATGACATGTAAATAGCAAAACCTGCGTATCATGGCTGATGGTTTGTACCAATTCAAGCATCCTTTTTGTTCTCGCTTGGTCAAAGTTGACGAATCCATCGTCAATAATAACCGGAAAGGGATATTCTTCTTTCATTACATGAACAAGCCCAAACCGTATAGCGATATAAAGCTGCTCACCCGTACCTTTACTTAACTCTTCGGGGGCAAATAAAACCCGGTCTTTCCTTTCTACTGAGAGATTTCCATCTGCCTTAACGTGAAGATGACAATACTCATAATCTGTTAGGAATGAAAAATATTCAGCCGCTTTTTGAATTACCTGCGGAAAGCGATAATCCTTATATTTTTTCATTATTTTTTCAAGCAAGTTCAAAGCAACGGCCAGTTTGGCCCAGTTTCGTGACTCTTCGTTGAAAGTTGAACGCATCTGACGGAAAAGATGCAATTGTTCCGTATAGGTGCCTCCCTCTTCCAAAAAAGATAATTTCTGATTTAAAGACGCTAAGATATTCCGATCTTCCTCCAATTGCTGTGATTTCTTTTCAATATCAGCTTTTAAGTCATTCATTTCAGCTTGTATTTCTTTCTGAGACTGGAAAGGATTCGTTACTTCACCTAACTGTCCTTCAAGCAAAGCCAGACGCTCCAATAAGATCTTCTTTTCGTCAGATCGCTTGGCTTTTTCACGAAAATTCTCTTCATTATCAACTTGAGCAGCTTCAAAAAGCTTCGCCATATTGGACCGGATGGCGGAATCTTCATTTTTAAGCTGTAAAACATCTATATTCAGTTCAGACAATTTTTTTTCAAGCTCTTTTATGACAATCTTCTTTTCCTGTTCTTTTTTCAAGGTCTCTTGAAGAAAGAACACCGCCTGTGCAGGCTCATGAACAGTTTCTCCAGCATTACTTACAAGTTGAAAGAGTCCTTCAGTCCAATCCCCCTGCTCCTTCTGGAGCCTTTCCTTCCTATCCAAAGCCTCATTTAATTGGCGGCTAATACTCTGAAGGTTTTTAAGCATTGAAAATGCATCCTCCATTTTCAGATGGGAAAAATCTTTATCCAACCCAAGCTCCATTTTAAATTCGTTCAGTCTTCTTTCCTCAACATCGACAATTCTTCGCAATTTGCGAAAAGAAATTTCCATTTCCTCTAGTCTTTGCTTCTCTTCCTCGAGCCGTGCATAGTTCTCTTTCCACTTTATTCGCAATCGTTGCTGCTCTTCGTACCGAGATGCAATATTCCCATCTCCAACAGCCCTTTTAAACTGTTCCTCCAATTTTTGCAGCTCCTGCCGTTTCGCTTTGAGAGTATCGTTTATGAAATCCATTCCGATTCCCTCAACTTTTCTAAACAGGAAGTAACCGGTAAATGTCACTCCTAATATGCCGGCAATAGTCATTGGCCATTGTTTGGATATGAAACTCCATATGAATATCCCGAGCGAGATAAATAGAAATGCAGCTGAAGTAATAGAGGTCTGCCGTTTCTTTTTTTGAAGCATATTTTTCTCATGCTTTTTCCTCTTTTTGAGCTCCTCGACTTCTTTTTCAAGCCTTGATTTTTCCTCTTTCAGGCTCGCAGTAGATGTCTGCCCCTCATAATGGATTCTCCATTCTTTAAAAACACTTTCACTCACAAGCTGCCGCTCTGTCTCTTTGCATTTATTTTCAAGCTCCATGACCGTTTTTCTGCCGTCTTCGAGCCGATCCTCCAAATCTTTTAGCCGATCTTCAAATCTGATATATTGTTGAAGAGTTTCGGTCATCCTCCCTTTCATATCAATCCCTAAATTCAAGCTGTTGATCTCTTCGACCTTTTTGGCAGGATAATGAAGTTCTGCAAGAAAGGCATCAACTTTTTTTCGTTCCTCAGTAATAGAATGATCCAAGTTGGACAGCTCTCGCAAACTTTGTTCTTGCTGGGGCCATTCGTGAATAAATATTTGCGCTTTATTTTGATCAAATTCCTGTCTAAGAGCATTTTCCTCTATTTCTTGTTCAATAGCTCTAATTCGCTGATGCACGGTCTGCAATGTACTGGATATTTCAAGCAGCCGGTCATGATATTTTTCCAATCTCTTTAAGCCCTCTGCCGGAAAATGAACAGGCCCAATTTCAAGAAGGCGCCGTCTGATTTGCTCGTTTTCCATAATAAGCGGCCAGCTTCTAAACAATTCATTGACAGCTTCAAGTTTCATTTTATTTTGTTTGAGAATTTCTTTCGTTGTTTCCACTCTGCTGCTGATTTCTTGGATTTCAGTTAAAAGTGATACGTATGCTGCACTCTCCTGTTTTGCTCTTTTAAGCTGTTGATCTTGTTGACGTAGGTTTTTCAACAGGTCATTGAGCATCGGCCTGCGGCCTCCAGGTTTAAACAGCTCTTGAAGCTCCTTCTGGATTTGTTGTTCTACCCTTAGAAGCCCATCAGTTCCGATAGTTGCAGCTGCAATCAAATATTTTCCAATTTCTTCTTCCTTTAGGTGTTGGATCTCCTGAAGTCCTTGAAGATCACAGGAAAAAATGCTCCGGTACATTTTTTTATCCATTCCGTTCAGCAGCTTCGGAAGAAAATCTGCCGCTTCCACAGGTCCATCTTCGAGTAAGACAGTGACATCGCCTGCTGCTTTTCCTTTTACCCGTTCAATAACCACCTCTCCATATTTCTCTGTTTCAAAAATAAGCTTGCCTCCGTATGATGAATGCGTTTTTGGTTCATATCTTAATTCGGATTGCTGCAGGGTGGGAAATCCAAAAAGGATGCTGTGGATAAAAGACATGATTGTAGATTTGCCTGCTTCATTTTCCCCATAAAACAATTGGAGATTTGAAAGGTTGTCCACTATAAAATCTTGAAGCCTTCCGTAACCATAGATATGTATTTTTTTAAATTTCAAGAAACCCGCCCCCTTTAGTCCGCTTCAGACAGATATCTAAGTACCAGCTTCTTTGCTGATTGCAGTATCTGTTCTCTTTCCGCCCCATCAATATTATCAAGGTATCTGCTGCCGTATGTATGCGAAAATAAATCGGATACAGCTTGTTCAAATGCATCTGGCTGGAGCAACTCCTCAGCTGTTTCTTCAAGAACATTCAAAAATGCATCATCGGAAATAAGGCTTTGTTCGTCTATTAAATCTTCCTCAAGTTTCACTTGATAAGGCCAAATAAAATCATCGTCAAGAAAAACTTCATCCTGGAGCACTTCAATAAACTCCCCATTCTCGATTGTTTTCAACAATTTTTTGGAAAGGTAATAGGGTTTGTTGATTATTAATTGACAAAGGATACTTTGCCCCTTACTTTCAAGAGATTCCATCGCCGACGAACATGAAGTATATAATTGTGTCATTCCCATGTTTTCCTTCAAATCGATATGGACTGTTTCCCATCTGATATCCGCTGTTTCAATGAATTCCAGCTCCGTTTGTCCATCTTTTGTCATCGCGACAAAATAACAGCCTTTTTTCCCTTCTTCTTTTCTATGCCGTCCCTGCGTATTACCTGGATAAATAATATATGGATCCGAATGCAGTATCCTGCTTTTATGAATATGCCCAAGCGCCCAATAGTCCATAGCTTTTTCCTGCAATTCACGTACCGTAAATGGCGCGTACGGCTGATGGAAGCCTGAACGTCCATCTTCACTTCCATGAAGCATCGCAATATGCAAATCTGCACCAGGTACTTTTTCATATCCATCTATTTTTCTTGTCAGTACATGCCGTTCTGGATAGCTGAACCCATAAACATGAACCGAAATGCCATTTTTAGCTGTAAAAAGGAAGGGTTCAGGGTTTTCATTAAAAACATACACATTGTCTGGCATATCCAGTTTCACCCAGTCACCAGCCATGTGATCATGATTGCCATATGTTATAAAAGCCGAAATATCCTCTTCCTCTAGCCGCTTTAACTGCTTTCTCAAACGTGCCTGCGCCTTAATGCTACGGTCTTCTCCATCAAATAGATCTCCTACGAACAAAACAAAATCGACACTCTTTTCAATAGCTGTGTCAACAATTCGTTCCAAAGCGGAAAATGTACTTTCCTGAAGGCGGCCGAACAATTTATCAGGCAATTTATTTAAACCGAGAAAAGGACTGTCCAAGTGCAAATCTGCAGTATGGATAAAACGAATTTGCTCCAATGTCGTCACCTCAATCGAATATACGTTCTATCATTATACATGAACGGACAAATTTCTTCCATATCCTCTCACATTGCACTTTTCCCTTTTTCAAAAATATGTAACAATAGATACAAGACAAGGAGGCTGAAAATGGGAATTTACAAAATTACCGCCTTTGAGCCCTCAGGAGAAAAACTGATGGATGAGAGCTTCGAGGCTATGGATGACAGGGAAGCCAAAGAAAAAGGAACAGCAATCCTTACAGATAAAGGGCTGCTTAACAGAACACACCGTTGCTCGTCCCCCGCTGGGAAACTGCTTTTATTCCATCGTTAACAGAAAGAAGACTGCCCAATTGGAGGCAGTCTTCAGTACCTTTACTCAAATTTATTTTTTTCGGAACTGATCAGAAAAGGTTTATCCAAACCATCCTCAGGCAAATCAGATTTCTTTAAATTGTTTAAGAATCCAAGGCGATACTGTTTTCTGAAATGCTCTTTGACCATGTACGCCACACCATTATCATTATTTGTTCTTGTAATCCAATCCGCGGCATCATGAACCTCCTTCAAAGCATTCCCCATAGCCACGCCAAGCCCGGACCATCGCATGAGTGGTAGATCATCTACACCAGCCCCAATAGACACCACTTCATGCTTGCTAATGCCATACTGACTGCAAACAAATTTTACAGCCTCCAGCTTAGAGACTCCTGCTGGCACTATGGACACTTTCAGAGGCTCAGTAGGAATACAAACAACCTCACTATACATTTTATTGATCGCCGTCGTGGCATCAGCCATTTCTTTTTCATCAAAAAACACTATTTCAAAGTGAGGCGGGGAAACCGGCTGATCCACCAGTTTTTCACTAATGGAGTCAACATACCGTTCTTGGTAAACAAAGCGATTAGCCGATTGAAAAACAACCTTTGCCATCATATTGTTCGGCAGCTTTATTTTATTACCGATTAAAAACTTCTCATGAACAAGTCGGATTTGGCATGAAAAAGACTCTAAAAACGCAGTAATTTCACTGGCAATCTGCTCATGGATTCTTTGAACATAAATCGGTTTGTTCATATTCTTTGCAATAAACGCACCCTGGTGAGCAATAATATAATCTTTTATCTTTAAAGACTTTGCCGTTCGTTTTGCTGCAGGAAAATTCCTTGCTGTTGCCAATACTATATGAACCCCTTTTTGAAGAGCGAACTCAATCGCCTCACGGGTTTGCTTATGGATGCGGCCATTATCTTGCAGCAACGTTCCATCAATATTTAAAACAAGCATTTTATAGGTCATGATGCTCCCCCTTTGCGAAGGTTTTGCCTCTTCTTATTTATACGAGACACGCCCATTATATAGAACCGGAAATTTGAGAAATTCCCAGCGAATATTGTTACGGGGATTTCGGAAAGACTGCTTAAATGTTCCAACCATGAGCCAACTTTTAATAGGGTTACTTTTATTCAGATAGCATTCGTTATATAGGGAAGATTCAGATATTATTTTTCCGTTCGAACCGTATATAAAAAGGCCCCTCACTTGGATATAAAAAGTCCCACCATGGTACGCATTATAAAGAGGCGTGGTGGGTTCTGTTACTTATATTATATGTTGTTACCTTTAGTATTGTCTACACATACGTTATTTAAGTTTGCCGATTTTCCTGCTATCAATCAGTCCTTGGGATGTTTTACAGTCATTTGGAAAATGGATGGTGCGTTTATCGAGTTATGTAGCACAAACAAAACGAACGAAAATCGTACATTTTGACAAGGATATTTAATTGCCGCATTCAAAGGGTCAAGTTCTTGATTATTGCGGTTGAAATGAGCCACTTATGCAGAGTTTTGAGCCACCGATTGCGGAGAATAGAGCCACCAATTGCGAAGCTAAGAGCCACTAATGGTACAACCGCTTTTTCAAGAAGAGATTCAGAGCCACAGCAAAGCTACTTGCCATCGACTGTAACGCCCGATTCTTTGCATTTGGTGAAGGGGTTGGGGCCCCGCCAACGAATGTTTAGAATCGGATTGTCCGTGTTATCATATTTGAGCGGGTGTGCCTATTTGGCATTTGCGAAAATAATTTAACAGCGAATTTTCAATTTGGATTTCTTCAGTTCAGCATTATCAATACCAGTATGTTCTTTTAAAAATTCCTTTACTTTAAGGTTATCCTCTTCATTATTTAAAGGACTCAATAAAATTTCCATTTCATGAAAGACAATTTCACTAAAATAATAGTCGATATAATCAGTTTTGAAAGACATTTCACGTAAATCAGATTTCATTAGTTCGATCATTTCCTCTGGTTCTCCTTGCAAATACCTCCCATGCAAGTTATTTCGATGGTATTCTTGAGGAACAGCAATGAGCCTATATCTCCATTCTGATTGCCCCGACCAATAATCCCTTTTAAATCGACCGATATATCGTGTGTCTAAATTAAAGCCTGCTACAGTAGAACTACAGTTATTACCTTTTTCCACCTTTGTATTTGCTACAGGAAGATTAATCAAAAATTCATCTTGTGTATAGGTAACTGGCATAAGTTCAGGTAAATAAGGTGGGGATATAGAAACATCGTATTTATCACCAAGACTTTTACTGTAAGGAATCAAAGAATTCTCATCCATGTCAATATGAAAAAAGTCCTTTGGCAGACCTATTCGCACCCCATTATTACCACCTGTGTAGTTCCTCCACATTTCAACTGATTCTTGCTCCAAATCAGTCCAACAAGAAACAAAGCATATTCTACCAATATCATCAAAATCTAAAGTTACCGATTCTTCCATATCATCTACAATACCAAGACTAGAAAATCGAAATGTTTTATTTTTTAAAATCAACTCAAAAGTTTCTATGCTACAGTAATGGTATAATAAATTGCTCATACAATCTTCACCTCAATAATTATTTATCACGCAAGACTTCCTTAATTATCTGCGCCATTTGTTTATTGTTTAATTGATCATGGAAGTATACTTTATATCCATCTTCAAATAGCTCATCGAAGAATACCTTTGCACATTCTATTTTTTGCGTTTTCCGTACCACGTATATTTGTCTTATCTTCAACATCTTTCTCTTCGATCACAATATTTTATTCCTTTTCACCTGTAGCACGGCTTACAACATACATAAAGTCCGGGCTTGTCATCCAGTAGCCAACGCAGCTGCCGTGGACTGATGTTCATGGGCGATGTATCATTTTCCGATGGTCAGTGGAAAGTCCTCTTTCCAGCCGGTGGTAATGAAGCCAGAAGCCATTATGTTCCCATTTAAGGATTTTCAGCTTGTCGCGCTTCCGGTTGCAGAACACGAATAAGCAGGGAGAGAAGGGATCGAGTTCAAAGCACTCCTGTACGATGGCGGCCAGGCCATCAATCGACTTGCGAAGGTCCGTGCTGCCGCGTGCCAGATAGACCCGTTCAAACTGCGAATTTGTCAACATGGGTTCTACAGCACATGAACACCATCGGATAGTAGACCCATGTTGGCTCCGGGACGTACCTCAACGAAGATCGCACCAAAGTGTAGGAAGATAGGCCCTTTTCCAGAACAAGGCAATGTTTTCTTCATCGATCTGCACCGTCAGCCACTGTGTCTGCGCTGGTGTTCCTGAGTTAATGTTCCCACGCTCAAACTGCTGTACCCAATAGTACATTTGATGAACTTTGATTTCCTGATCCCGGCACCATGCCGCTACACTTTGCCCGCTTTTTTTCAAGGCGTCATATCGCGCTTTCCATTCTATTCTTTTGTCTTTTAAGGTCATCGCAAAACCTCCCGAATTAATCTCTAGGAAGATTATCGCACGGATGACCGATGAATAGAATGTGGGCTGTATTTGACGCTTACCTATAGCAGTTTATTGTTTCCGCCAGAGTACATCTTGGATAATCTGAGAGGTGTAGAAAAAATATAAGAGAAAGCCCGGTCAGCACCGGGCCTGAGGACTCCAAACAAAAAACCTCACAATGAGATTAGGTTATATTTAACAAAAGCAAAAATAACCCTTAATACAAGCGAATACCAAAAACGATATAAATAGAAGAACGTTAATAATGACTAATAACCATAGTAGCTTATTTAATGTATTGCAGAGCTCGTGATATGGTTCCTCTAGATAAGTTTGCTTTAATTCATCAATTTCTTCTTTTTGCATTAAAGATATTTCGTTAATAAAATACAAAAATTGTTTTTCTGTTATTTGAAATCTTTTTTTAGACGAATTACTCATTAAGTAATAGTAAATGAAAGAAAATAGGAGGAAAACTAGTATCAAAATTGAAAAAAAAGATATAGTTAAATCACCTAAAGACCTGTATATATCAAAGAATAGACAATTTAAGTTTCCCATTTCTTCGAAAGCAGTGTTTTTTTCTAGCAATATTGAAATAGATTCGATTTCTGAAATATCTGTAGTCCCTTGTTCCAAGTAGTGTATAATATCATCACACCCGTCTGAAAAGGGGTTACATAATACTTCAAACATATCTGAATCCGCACTTAACTCCTTCAATAAATGTAGCGATATGTTTTTTTCAATCTTGATTTCCGTTACATCTAATGTTTCATTGATAATCGCATTTTCTCCAACTTGGGAAAGTATTGCCTGAAACTCACTAAACGCTTCGAATATTTTATTTATGTGCATTTCAAGCAATACCTCCCTTTTACTTTAGATCTCTTTTAAAGTTTAAACTTTTATCGACCTTTATTATTGTATTTCCATCTGTATCTAAGTCTACTCCAATTTTTGTCAAAATCCCTTTATTATACCTAAAATAAATCTGATCTTTTTCCCCTCTATAAACGACAGTTCGATCTTTTCTTTCCACCGTAAAAGTTGTCTGATGCTCCGGATATTTGTTTAAATATTCTCTAACAAATTCTCCATAGGTATTTTCGATGAATAATTTCCTATCCTCTTTATCCGATGGAACATTATCCAAAAGTACATTTTTTATAGCAGTCTTTAATTCTATTCTGGATCCGTTAGAAAATTCTCTATCAATTGAACCAAATATTTTATTCTGGTCTAAATCAGGTAATATACTAATAATCCTGTCTTTTGCCTCTCTCACTACTTCTCTTGTTATTATTCTATCGTTCAAGAGTTCATCCGCCTGTAAGTATGTATCAATAAAAAACCTAGCTGGCTCTCCTTCCTTTTGCTGTTTATCCATTACAAATAGTTCTGCTTCTTCACTATCTGGTTTATTCAACCTTATTATTGCGCATTTATGAACTCGATCATTTGAATCAGGAAGAATATTTTCTAAAACTGATACGGTTAAATTTGAATAATTGATTTGAACCCCTTGTTTTGGATCCAGTTTGATTATGAATATACACTGTTCTTCATCTAGCTCTACTTCAAAAACAAAAAAAGTACCGCTGCTATTTGAACTAGAATTTTTCATTATTTTAAAAAGATTTTCTGTCAATTCTCGAGATAGCTTAATAAATTCTTCATCGGTTTTATTTGAAGCGAATCTGGCTATTTTTGTCTTAACAGTAGCATCTTCATCAATGAACTTGCAACTTTTCGTCGACTTACCTTCCCTTGTTTCTATAAAGTGAGTTTGGAAAAAATCATCAATAACTTTATCATTACTACCAATTGGAAATAATTCCTCTGACAACTGCGGTTCAGACGCATTAAGGTCTATAGCATTAATTGCCATTCTGGTAATGTTCAAAGTCTGTACCAATGACATCAATAAAACCCCTCTCAAAATTCATTGATAAAATTATATACATATTTTTCATCACTAGCGTTGCATTAATTAAAAACATCAATTCAAAATACTAATAATATTCAATTTTCAATAGTTTAGACAACAAAAAATCCTTTACACTGGATAGGTCAGGTGGTTCCTGTCCAAATCCAACGCAAAGGATATCAGCTATGGACAAGAATACACTACTTTCTTCATTTGGTAAATGGGTTTTACCCATAAATATGGAAAAACTTTCTGAACAAGTGAAATATCTTAAACAGGATTACTACACAAAGAAACTGACGACAGAAGCGTATATCAAACTTTTACTGTTTGCCCAGCTACATGAGCTGGAGAGTCTGCATGCGATTAGCGATGCTTTGCTGGATGAAGATATCCAAACAACGCTGGGATTTGAATCTATTAGTGCGTCACAGCTTTCCCGGAAAAACAATGACTTGGAACCTGCTATCCTTTCCACGCTGTTTCTGGATCTTGTGAGAAAGATTCAAGAATACCGCCATCCCAGTACAAGGAACTTGCCACTTAAAATCATTGATTCAAGCACGCTTCCACTCAATTTGACGAATTACAAATGGGCAAAATTCCGGAAAACAAAGGCAGGCGTCAAGCTTCATTTGCGGCTTGTTTTTATGGATAAGGACACTGTTTATCCCGAAAAGGCAATCATAACGGTAGCGAAAGAACATGACAGAAACCAACTGGAAGTCCTCGTGGATGACAGAGAAGCCATGTATGTGTTTGACCGTGGATATGTAGATTATGAACGTTTTGACCGCATGACAGACGATGGGTACTTCTTCGTATCCAGATTGAAGAAAAATGCCGTCATTCATGAGGTGGAATCCTTCTCCCTGCCTGAGGGAAGCACGGTCTCATCGGACAAAATGGTTTATATCGGCACAACACAAAACCGAGCGGAAAACCTTTTTCGGTTGCTAGAAGTGACGGATACTAAAGGACATGTTCTTTGCTTGATTACCAACCGGTTTGATCTAGAAGCGGACGAAATAAGTGAAATCTACCGTTCACGCTGGGCCATTGAACTATTCTTCAAATGGCTCAAGCAACATGTAGAGATTAAGCATTTTTATGGGATGAGTGAAACTGCGATACAAAATCAAATCTACCTGGCGCTCATCACCTATTGCCTGCATGTACTCATCCAGCTGGAGACGAAGAGCAAGAAAACACTGCTCCGTATCAGCCGATGGCTAAAGGCAACCATTTGGAATCCTGCCTATGTATGGATTCGGCGATTTGAACAAAAAACAAGTACCTAGCCTATTGGCGTCGTAGTCTCTTTTGTTTAATTGTATAATTTTACCAAATGGACAGTGCCACCTTTGCTTAAGGCTTTGCCTTTTTGCGCTTTTCCATGAAATTTTATTTACAGAATAATTTAATTATTTTTATGCAACACTAGTGATTTTTCATTAAAAGATTATATTCGTCAATACTAGACAATATCAGACAATATCAGACAATATCAGACAACATCAGACAACAAAACGGGTTATGTTTTCATTACAAAATCATCCCCCCTGCAAACAAGGGAGGGCAATAGTAAAAGTTATATTTATTATTGAAATCGGATTTTTATTTAATCGCCGCACTAGTTTCCGGACTTACATAAATATTCTGTTTGCCGCAGCTTGTCATGATCCTGACGAAATTCGGATGTGGGCTTCTGTCTAACTTTGTCGATCAAATGGACATTTTTTCAGATATTTATTTGTTAACTAAATACAGCATAGGTTGGTATATACCAATTGGAAAAACCCTTTGATATGGTCTGTTGAGACAATTTAATCCAAGGGATTTTTGTTTAATGAGATAAAGTTGTTTAAAACTAAAACCATTGTTATTCCATAATAAGGTCAGATGGTTGAACAACACCTAGATATCTAGGTTAAAGTTTAGGAGAGTTTGTGAGTCTTTAAAGTAACGGAGTTTAGTTGAGTATTGCGGACAGTTTGAGCCAATAACCGCGAAGAGGAGATCCACAACCATTATTCTGCCATAAATAGCGCGAGTTCTATTATCCGCCACCATTGACTTAACTTTTGTTCGTGTTGAGGAACAATCGTAGGTCTGGCATAAATAATGCCAAATAGGCACACCCGCTCAAATATGATAACACGGACAATCCGATTCTAAACATTCGCTGGCGGGGCCCCGCCCCCTTCCACCAAATGCAAAGAATCGGGCGTTACAGTCAATGGCAAGCAGCTTCGCTTGTGGCTCTGAATCTCTTCTTGAAAAAGCGGTTGTACCATTAGTGACTCTTAGCTTCGCAATTGGTGGCTCTATTCTCCGCATAAGTGGCTCATTTCAACCGCAATAATCATTAGTTGAAGAAAAGGACTTTATTAATGGCACATTGAATAATAATTGATGTGAGTGATTAACAAAAAAATCCAGGAGGGAATGGAGAGAAAATTATGTCATTATTACAAAATATCATTTCCACAACTGTTATAGTCTACATTGTTACTGGAATTTTATCGCTTTTTTCTAAGAAAAAAGAAAAGCTGGATAAAGGATGTACATTTAATTATTTTAGTTTAAGTTATCGAAGAAAAATGATTCGTACACTTTGGATGCTCCTTATAATGTTTATTTCACTTGTTACTTATAATTGGTACGTAAATTTCAGTTTTAATAAAATTAATTATTTCAATATTCTTTTTAACTCTTTTCTTAATACAGTTGGCTTATAACTATAATAAATGGAAGAAGTATGAAAGGGCATTAAATTCAAATAAACCATTGTGAAGTAAAACACTTAAACAGACGGACACGATTGTTGAAGACCAAAAACCAAACTCCTCGCTTGAAATAAGGAGGAATTTGGCCTTTTTATCTTTCAAAATCCTAATCGTTCCTCATTGGTAAATGCGGTGGCACTAAATGGTAACTTTTGTGGTAATCACTGGTAAAAAGGATGACAGAAGTGGTACATTCCTTTGACCGTAATCAACTTTATAACTTTTCTCATTTCCTGTTTAAAATTTCTTGATAAAGAAATTGTTTATGTTTGAAGGATTCAACTCCACCCTCAAGTAAGTTTACAATATGTAATAAAATTGACTTTTCAGTAGGATAGCCAGTTGCTTCTACCCAGCCATTTTTATTATTTGATTCCATAACAATTACTTGTTCTGCCTTTGAATTGGTAACAATTGTAGAGTTATGAGTTGCAATAATTACTTGTCTCTTTGATTTTGCTTTTCTCAAATCGCTTACTAAATTCTTATAAATATATCGATTATCTAAATTATCTTCAGGCTGATCAATGATGAGAGGGGTATAATCATTCGAAAAATTGCTATAAGACAGAATGAACGACAGCATAGCAACAACTTTTTGTCCAAGGGACAGTTCCTTGACGCTTTTAAACATCTTTCCGACTGTTTTGTTCATTTCCATGTTATTTATGTTAAATTCCAAATCGAATTCATCAAAATCAAGTAAATAGTTCTTTATTAGATCAACAGCATAAGGCACCCCATTTTTAACTATTCTTTTGTGTATAATGTTGAAGAATATTTTAACATTACTGTTTGTTATTTCGACAATATCCGAGTCAACCTGCTTTTTAGATAATGAATCAGTATGTTTATTGATATTTTCCAACTCTAATATTCTTTTGTAATTTTTTTCGCAGAATAATATAAAAGCATTAATTGGATCAGACTTCTCACTAAAAACATTAAGATATTCAATTAAATCTGCAATCTTTATGTTAAATTTTTCAAAGTAATCATTTGGGTCCCGCATTTTTACTTTTAATATTTCTTCCCAGTTAAGTGTTAACTCACTGATATTATTCTGGTAATAGGTAATTTTTAATTGATTTAAATGGTTAGCATTAAAAGCATCGAGTGTATTATGAACAATCATCTTCCTATCCTTTAAAATGGCTGGTACATCTTTGTACTTTTGTTTTAACCCATTAATCGTAGTAATGTTTCCTACCTTTCTTTTTTCGGATAAAACTTCATTTTTGAACATCATTTCACGGATAAAATCGGTAATATCATCTGAGCTGGAGGTCCTTACCAACTCATTAACGGAATATCTTTTATAAAAAAAGTTTGAAAGAAGTTTTTTTTTCTCAGTTGTTACTTCCTCAATAAAAACTTGATTTTGTACGATAGTTTTTTTAAAAATTTGAATATAATTGTTCAATGCCACATCTTTTATTTTTTGGCTATCAAATATGAATTTCTTGCCATATTTGTAGTTATCAAAATCATTGCTAAAATACCCAAGGATGGAAGAGTAATCTCCTTCATTAACATTCGGGGTATTGAATAAAATATAATAATCCTCATTGTTATAGGAGCAAATAACACAGACTTTACCTTGCTTACAAATGTTCTCCAACGTCTTTTCATCGTATGCATTTTGGGAAAGTACAAAATTGATAGTATTTAAAATAGTACTTTTTCCCGTACCTCTGCCTCCAATAAAGCAATTAAGTGCCTCGGAAAATGAAACACTGAAATTTCCATTACCATTTTTTCCGGAAAGGAATCCTCCTGCTTGAACAACGATACCCTTAATAAATATGTTAGGTTTTTCCGGTTCACTATACTCGGTTGAAATCTCAAAGTCCCTGATAGCATTTTTTAACATGGCAAAAGCGATTTTTTGTCCCTTAATCCAAAAAGGTTTAGTTACTAAAGTATCTAAACTATGTGAATCCTCATCTAATACAAAATTATAATTTTCTTTGGTATACCTTTTTAGACTTTCTGTTACCATTGGAATTTTATCTAAATGAGACACTCCCAATAATTTATTATGAATTGAATTAAACAAATGATTTTTGTATCCACCGCTCAGGAAATTCGGTTTAAAGATATCGGAACTATTTATATGGGCAATATAGCCGATTCCCCCAAATTCATGAATCATAGACAAGACATTCAAGCTTGTTTGGTATGTTCCAGATATACAATCCATGATATTTCCTGAAATCCAATCGTTTAAGTGACTAATTGTCTTGTGCTTATTATCAAAAATTCCAACTACATGACATTTATCGGCACAAGAAATTTCAATTCCCAATAAAATATTTGTATAGGTTGTATTGGGAAACGTGTCATGAATAATATTTACAGCTTCTACAAGCTTTTCATAACCTAGGATAGTATTGTGGTCAGTTACAACGGCTAATTTTACATTTTCATCAGCTAGTTTTTTTGCTATTAGCAAGTATGATAAGTATTCCTTTAGTGTTTCAAAATTCCCACTTTCTCTGGCAATTTCCAAGGCAGTTTCATAGGATAAGCTATTTTCAGGAAATAGTTGTTCCTCTATAGCTATTTTAAATAAATTTTCATTGGACATAGTTTTATAATTATTAGCGGTGAAGCGATCAAATAATCTATAATCATGTGAGGCCGGTGTATGAATATGAAATACTACCTTATGATATCTCGCATACTTTTTCCTATTTGAGTTTACTTCCAAATCTATTTCATTTAAGAAACTATCTTTTAATAGTGTTTTACTATAGGCTAAACTTATTTTAATTCCCTCCAACCAATAAAGTATCGATAGTATTCAAGGTAACATATATATTTAGCCTTTTAAATAGTTTATGGATTCCAAACTATAATGGAATCTTATCCTTCAAAAGCTAAAAAGATTACAAAAAAAGAATAAATTGCTAAACAAAACCAGCTAATAGTTGTCAATATCTTTTATTAAAAATCCATAAATGTTCGTGCTTTACTAAAAATGCTCATTACAAAAAGCCTTCCGTTTCATGCTTTTGGAAGGTTTTTTATTTTATGGCTAGATATATTGGTTAGGCCATGTCTTTGAAAGTCGTTTTGCTTTTTAGTAGTGCATATACCCAGTGTAAGAGCTTATTTACACATGCAATGACGGCTACCCGAGGGATCTTTTCAAGGTTCATGACGAGAAACTAGAGGGCGATGGCGGTTTCGCTTGTCTGTGGGAGACGTGCCTGAATAAGGCCAAGCCCATACGCACGCTTGCCCTCTCCGAATTTCCCCTCGATGGCATTCTGTTCCACGGCATTCCGATATTCAATTTGTTTTTGGACTCTGTTTTCCTGTTCCCTTGGATGGGCGGCCCAATTTGGGTCCGCTCAGCCGGATGCCCAGTCCCTTGCAGTATTGGCGGTTCTCGCGCGTCCGGTAAATCTGGTCCGCCAGGACGGCTTCCGGATAAACGCCAAAGCGCCTGCGGTAAGCCGCCACTGAATCTTTAAGAAAGGACCCTTCGTGGTAGGAGCCCCACCGAAGGATATCCAAAAAGGAGAAGCCGTCCACTACGCTCACCGAGAGCTTGGCACCAAACTCCACGCGGGCATTCGACTTGCCGCGCCGATCGGACGGACATGCGGCTGCCCGATACTGACAATCCGGTGCTCCGTGCTGTGGCGCCTGTCTTCGTACATGGACAGCACAGCTTCGCGGATGGTCTTCTTCCTCGGATTCCTCTGCTTGGCCACGGACAAATAAGCCTTCCGGGCTTTCCCTCAGTAAGTGCGCGGCTTGAGCTGCTGTCCACGAAAAGGCGCATGAAGGGTGTCGATCATCCCTTCCAGCTTTTCGCGCTCCTCATTCAGCAAGCGGAGACGGTCGGATAGGCAATGTCAGCCGGACAGGAAGCGCTTTGCTTCCCTGTGTCTCGTCACCCAAAGACTTGATATATTCTTTTTCCGCTTTCGACCAAGGGACGAGGCCAGCCAGGATCATCCAGCGGTTATCCGGGTTCAACCGGCCGTCAAACGGCAGAAAAAATTCATCCGGCATAATAAGCTGACCAGCATTGTGTTCGTACATGGCTCCCCCTCCAGGTGCAAGGTTTTTTATGGTATTCCGATGATATCCTTGCATATTATCTCGACAAAAAGAGAGGAATTTCTTGTTGACACAACATTTTTTAGTTATTCAGTTGACCCTAATTAGGGTGTATTCTATTATTATTGAGCAATGTTCTCCATCATTGCTTCTTCCATAAGATGAGTCATGATGATTTCTGTTTTGACGTTAAATATATCTTTATCATAGCTATCTGGTAAATTTTCATCCAAGATACTCTCTATCTCAAATTTAACTGCTTGACGAGGTTGTTCATCCTTATACCAATCAATAACATTCGTTTTACTTTGCTCACTTTGAATAGACTCATATAACTTTTTGGCTGATAATTTTACTTTTTCTTCTTCTTTTTTCGTTAACTTATCTTTTTTGAGAAGATCGTATATTTCAAGTTCCTTCTCTGTCAATCCTTCTCGTACATGACGCTCATCTTCTTTTTTCAAATTATCAACAAAATCAACAAGATCCTCGTAATAATCTTCATTCGTGGAATTTCCAGCGTTATATTGATTAATAATTTCTTTATACCGCTCGACAAAGCTTGTACGAGTTTTATTTTCTTCTAATAGCATTTCAAGTTTACTTTCAATAAAGAGTTTTAATTCCTGAATATCGATGCTTTTGTACGGTGACTCTTGAATCGTTTTTCTTATATCATCTGTGTTAATTTCTGATAAATTTAAGGTTTTCATTGTTGTTATTTCGTATTTATTTTCACCAGCATCCTCTTTCACATAACTTGACTGAACACTTAAATCTAAAGTTCTAGCAAGTGCTAGTTTCGCATTTTCAATATTCTCATCCCGTACAGAAGCTTTAATCATATCCGCTAGATAAAGAATAATTGGTAAGTAATCATTTTTCCAATTAAATTCGAATACTTCTGGCTTACACGCTTCATAAATATTGTTACATAGATTGGTATGTATTTTAAATTCATCAAGAGATCCATCTTTATCAAGAATAATATTTAAATATTGTTGAAACAACTCAATATGTTCAAATGTTTCATTTTTCTGCAAAATTGCGTCTAAATTAATATCTAAACCATTACAAAAGTCTTTTGTTGCTTCAATAACATTTTCTAGTAATTTAATTTGTTCTTCAATATTTTTCACTGGCATCTCGTCATCATTACTTGGATTGGCGTAATCTCCAAGGGCTTGTTTCATATGTTTAAACAAGTTTAAATAGTCGACAATAAGACCAGAACGCTTTCCTGGGAATACTCTATTAATTCTTGCGATTGTTTGCATCAATGTATGACTTTTCATTGGTTTATCTAAATAGATAGTTGACACACTTGGTGCATCAAATCCAGTTAGCCACATCGCACAAACGAACACTAACTGTAATGGATGATTTGGGTCTTTAAAGCTATCTTCAATATCGTGACCATTCTCATCAATCTCATTCATTCGTTGTTTATGTTTCTTGAAATCAAGTCCTTCTTTTTCAAATCGTTCATCATCTTGCCCATCTTCACTCACTACAACTGCCATTTCTACTTGTTGCATATATTTAATCTGCTTCGTAAGACGATCTCGTTCTTCTTTAGATGATGTATAAGAACGTTCTTTAATTAGTTCTTTTAACTTCTGATCCCAGTAATATTGGACTTTGTCATACATTCGAACAGTCGTGAACTTATCAACTGAAATAACCATTGCTTTTCCTAAATACCCACGATTGGGGAAATGTTCAACAATATCTCTTGCAACTATATTTAGACGTTCATCCCGTTTTAAAACTTCATTTGTTTTAGAATAATAGTTTGATAGTCGTTCTTCTTCTTCGGCTGTCAGATTTTCATTTTCAATAATTTCAACATAGTCATCATCTAAAAAGTCATTCGTTAACCAGACTTCGGGCACTCTTCTTGAATAATAGAGTGGAACAGTAGACCCATCTTCGATTGATTGAGCGAAATTATATTCACTCACATAATCTCCAAACCATTGATTCGTCAACCTTTTAGAACCAAGTAGTGGTGTACCTGTAAAAGCAATATATTGGGCATTTGGTAAACCTGTGCGCATATTTTCGGCTAGTGTTTTATATTGCGTTCTATGCGCTTCATCAACAATGACGACAATATCATCACGCTCAGATAAAATCGGGAACTTTTTTCCTTTGTCATAGCGAAATTTTTGAATTAACGTAAACAAAAATGGTTTATTTGTTTGTAAATCCTTCCTTAACGCAGCCCCATTTTTGGGTTGTGCGGATTCTTCTTCTGTAATTATCTCTGTACGAAGGAAGTTTTTGTATAATTGATTGTCTAGATCTTGTCTATCCGTTACTAAAAGAAATGTGAAATTCCCTTTTATTTTACGATTGATTTTATTCACATACATGGCCATCGAATAAGATTTTCCACTACCTTGTGTGTGCCAAAACACACCGAGCTTTCCATCTAGTTCAGTTCTTTTTTTAAATGATTCAATCGCATTATTAACTCCTAAAAACTGATGGTTCTTTGCTAAGATTTTAATCCGCTTGTTTTCAAATAGAACAAAGTTTTCAATATAATCGAGTAGTTTCTCATGGCTTAATAAATCATTTAATAGATACTCGATACTCGTAGCCCTTTCATATACTTGCTTTCTATTAACCTGATCTTTTTCACTCGCACGAAGCCATTCAAAGAAGTGGCTATAATTTGCGGTGAAACTACCAATTCTTGTTTCCGTTGCATTAGATAGGACACAGATTTGGTTAAAATAAAACAATTGAGGAATATCATGAATGTAATCTAGCAAGTTTTTATCGTACGCTGTTTTTAACGTAACATCTGAATTTTTCAGTTCAATAAAGACGAGGGGCAATCCGTTAACGAATAACAATAAATCAGGTCTGCGATACTGCGTATCTCCTTTAATCCACATTTGTGACACAACCGTATATGTATTCTTGTTTTCTTCGTTAAAATCAAGAATACGAACTGTTTCGTATTGTTTCTTACCACCTTTGTCAAATTGGACAGGTATGCCGTTTTTAATTTGTTTATAGCGGTCATAATTTTCCGTAGCTAATTCTTTATCTGTAAAAGGCACTCTAAAATCTTTCACAATATCTTGTAAAAGATGATCCGGAATATGTGGATTTAATCGATGTAAACTTTTAAAAAATACTTCAGGTAAAATCACTTCTTGAACAGAAGCACGTCCAGTTCCATCAGATTCCGTTTCTAAAATATTCAAAGATGAAAACACTCGCTCTGCACTCATATTTGCATTAATGAAGTAATAGTAGTCATCTTTTGATAATACGTTAATACACGCCTGTTCAATCATATCTTCTGTAATGATTTTCTTCACGATATTCCTCCTTACTTCACTGTAATTGTTCCGTTCATAAGACGAGGGAGTAGTAGGTCACGTTGTTTGATTAGGTTATGATTTTGTTGCATTAAATATCTAATTTGATTGAAAATCTTTTTTGCAAGGTTATTAATTTCTATCATTAGATTTTCAGTTGGTTTTAAAAACTTAAAATTATTAAGATCTCTTGCATAGACATGTGGTTGTGCTGATCCTAACTGTAAATTTAATATTTCTTTATTGGATACTTTTAGGAGCAAGTATAAATAATATATTAAATCAGTATCTTCTATATCAATATATGAACAATCAGATGCCCAAACATCAATATGATTAAGTCGAGTATAACCAGCATTTGCACCCGAAGCACTTACTGTAATCACCGGAGCTTTTGTATTAGATTCATTATGATAACATGAGGGTTCAATTCCACCTGCTATAACCGGAATTCCACCTGCTATCGCATCTGTAATTCTCAAGTTTTTTCCTTTTTTAAAACTAGCCATATTGCCTATTCTTTCAACTTCCCAACCTTCTGGTATACCTTTTTCAAACTTTGTCTTTGCATAACCAGGAAATCTCATTCTGACAAACCATTCTTTATATAACTCTTCAGCTGTTTGTTCTAAGATTTGAATTCTACGATTATTGTTTTCGATTAACTTGTCGTAGGTTGATAAAATATTAGTGATATTATTTTGGTTTTTTAACGGCGGCAACATAACCGGGAGATTATTAATCATACCCAAGCTAATAAAACCTTGTGCAACACCACTTTTTATATTTCTCAAATTCCCTTGAAAAACATCACTTAATATCCAATAGTAAAGGTATTCAGACTTTACTTTAGTTAAATCAGGTCTCAATATAGCAACACTGCTTGATAACCCAAACTCATCATTTTCTCCAATGATATATGGCATGCCAATTGAACCTATTATTGAAAATACAACATCGTTTTTTTTCACATTTGTAATTGAATTCGACTTTTTTAAAAAATATTTTTCATAATCACGTTCTGATATGAAATCTACATTAGTTAAATCCAACCCTCCACTTTGAAAGTTTTTTGATGTTAAATATAGAATTCCTTCCTTCATTCTTTTAATACTAGCATGTGCTCCATCACCAATTGAACAAATATCTTTAATTTTTACTTTATTAAATTTTATTTTATGCTTTCTCATACGCAATCACCAAACTATCTAAATTCTCTTCAATCTGTTTTTCTAATTCTTTGGCCTCTTCATTTAGTTGTTTAAACTCTACATTCAATCCAAATAATTCTTCTTTAAATTGCTCTGCTGTCAACCCGTCATCTTCTATAACAACTCCAACATATCTGCCTGGATTTAAGGAATAATCTTGATCTATAATGCCATCTTCGCTTTCAAGTGATGCAACTTTACATAGGCCGATAACATCTTCATATTTTCCATCTGGAAAGCGTTCTAATAACCAATCAATTTGTTTTTGAAAATACTTTTTAACTTCCTCTGTTTCTCCATTGTCACGGGCTTCTTCATATTCTTTAATTAATGCAAAGAAACTATCGCTGTCACCTTCATATAAACGGTTGATGATAGCTAAATTTTTAATTTGTTCATTTGAAAGTTTACGTAATGCACGATCTACTTGTGTGAAAATATTACGTGCATCAATGAATAATATTTCATTTTTCTTATTGCGATCGAAAAACCATAATGTTGCTGGTAATGTTACCGTACTGAACATGTTAGATGGTAGTGCGACCATTTGCGATACGATGCCATCTTCAATTAACGCTTTTCTAATTTCCTTCTCACTATGACCTGCATCTGAAGCTGAGTTTGCCATAACGAGCGCTGCACGACCGTTTTTATTTAAAGCAGTCGCAAATTGGTTAATCCATAAATAGTTTGCATTTGGTACTTTCGGTTTTTTCCCTTTCGTTTGTGGTACACCGTATGTATTAAATCTCTCTTGGTCTTTCACTAAATCTAACTCTACGTTATCTACGTTAAATGGTGGATTTGCTAATACATAGTCAAAGTTACCAACCGAATTATACGGGTCAGCATAATAAGAGTTTGCTTCTGTAATTTCTCCACGAATATTGTTTAGAAACAAGTTCATTTTAGCGAGTTTTACCGTTTCTCCTGTCCGTTCTACACCATATGCTCTTAAATTAAGTGGTGTTCCACCATTATTTTGTTTATGTTCTTGTGCATAATGTGCTGTTTGTACGAACATTCCTCCTGAACCACAAGCTGGGTCTAATATTTTCCCTTCTGTCGGTTGTAACACTTCAACCATATAACGAACGACCGAACGTGGTGTATAGAACTCTCCGCCACCTTGACCTTCCGCTAAAGCAAATTCTCCTAGGAAATATTCATATACTTCTCCAAAAATATCGTGTTCAGTATCTGTTGGAATATCATTGAAGTTTCTTAATAATCGATTTAATATTTTATTGTTATCCTCTGTACTTAAATCGTGATAACTATCCTTCGGTAAAACATCGATGAATTCGGGAGAATATTGTTCAATGCCTTCCATTGCTTCTTTGATTTTCGTTGCGATATTTTCTTCCTCACTTAAATTTAGTAAATATGTATAACGTGAATGTTCAGGTAAATAGAAACCACATTTTTCAATTGCGATTTCTTCTATTTTCTTTTCACGTCTTCCACCTTTAAGTGCTTCAAACTCTTTATTTATTTCTTCTTCATACTCTGCATATTTTGCGTCAGCGAATTTTAAAAAGATAAGTCCTAATACAGGTGTCGAATAAGCGGATGCTTTTAATCCTGTATTCGCACGTAGTTCATCTGCTACATTCCATAAGTTTTTCTTTAAATCATTTAACTCTTCTCGATTCACTTCAATTCCCTCTCTTCACATACTTGTTTATTGTTATTTATCAAACTCTAAAATATCATCTACACGACAGCCTAGTGTCAAACATATTTTCTCAACACTTTCTAATGAAATATATTCATTTCTTCTCATACGTGTTGTAATATTTCCTGAATATCCCGCTTGCTTTTCCAATTCTCTTGTTGTCATGTTTCGTTCATGTAATAAGTGAAATAATTTTTCATATCGAACGCCCACTTCACTTCCCCCTTATAAAGAACGACTTCTTTCTACCTATCTATCATCATATCACGAAGACGTGAAACGATCACTTTAAATTAGAAATCAAGTAGTTCTATGCCAGTTCAAATTGAACTGGTTTTCTAAACCATCAAAAAGCGACATTTTTTCAAAAATGTCTTGGCTACGCTTTAACAGGTGATACCCGCCTTGAACAATGTTTATCCTATTTGGTGCAACAACCCGTAATGGAAAAGGAACATCGATGGAAACATTTCTAAAAATATGTGGTGATTACGGAAAAACGAGTCGACCTGAAACAATCGGGATGAAAGTGAATAATAGTAGTGCTTCTCCTTCTGAAGATGTCGCAAGGCTTGCTGGTTCACGTTTCGTAAGCATGAGTCTGATAAGAAGTTAACGTTCAGTGCAGCACTACTCAAAACACTAACTCGTCATGAGACGATTAATGCAAGATGTTAGAAAGAACACCAAAAAGGCATAGCCGCAGTATTTACGACTATGCCCATTTTGTAAATTTACATCAATCACTACTAGCACCACTTTAAAGAGGGGGCCTTTATGACAAAGAGCTGTATAATTCATCCAGCGGCTTCATGATAATTTTGTTCAGTTCTGAAATGGTCATACTCATTTGCTGCTCTGCTTCCATAAGCTTAGTCACTTTCTCGTTTTGCTGCACTCGGTTAGCTATTTCCTGAGCATGCATTACCTCTTCCTCCGAAATATCCTGACCTTCCATTTGCTTTTGCTGAAGTTGCATCTGGACATTACGGAACTCGCCAAACATTCTATTCGCTTCACTGTCGTTAGCAACAGATTTATACATCTCTTTCAAATGCTCGAATTCATCACTGTTTCTCATCGCTTTTTCAAGGTCGTACGCAAAGTCATATAAGTTGTTCATCATTATCCCTCCTCACCCAAGTGTAACATACTATGAGGTGACCATTACAATGATTCCTTGGATCATACCAATCAAGCCTCCAAGAAGTGCCCCAAGGTAAGTAATCATTACGAGTTCTTTTTTTGCAACAGCTATTACCAATTCTTCCAGGCGTTCAAGAGAAAATGACTCAATTTCATTCCGTACGATATCCTCCACTTGGAAACGCTCAAGGATTTCCCCTGACTGTTTTGTTAAATAATCACCTGCTGTAGCAAGCAGTCTCGGCACCAGCGTATCCAATAATTGGATTTTATACGGTTCAATCAGCTCTTTAACAGGCTTTTGCAAATATCCCTCAAGCGGAAATAGGTCAGCTGCCCCCTTTTTTAAAAATTGCAGGATTTTCTCCTCATTGACTCCGGAATAAAATTCCTCTAACTTTCTTTGTTCGAGCTTTCGCCCCTCGTCTTCCAAAATAGATACCAAGAGGTCTCTTGTGCCTTTGTTTTGGAGAAACCTCATAATTTCCGGTTGCATTTTCTCCGTCAGCTGCTCTTCACCAATGAACATCTGGATCAGGTTCCAAAGCTTTCCCCTGTTTTTCAAAAAATTCTCGATCATAAACCTGATTTTTTCTTTTCCCTCATCACTAGAAAAGTAATCTTCCCCTTTTTTAATGATTTGATCGGCTATCCCAGGAATTTTGCTATAAATGGTTTCTGTGAGCTGTTCAGGCAGAATATCTCCTATCGGCTTGTCCAAATATTCCATTTTAAGTGCTGTATATTTTTTTTCAATCGTTTTATCAATCGTAGAGTTTATTCTCTCAACAGGATTCTCCATTCCAAATTGATTCAGTATTTCTTCTGGCGTCATTCCTTTTTCCAGCCAACTGTTCAATTTAGTATTTATCCATTCCTCTGTATCACGTTTGAACGACTCATCTGTCAGTTTTTTATAAATGCTTTCAGGCGTTACCAGATAGCCTACAACAAGCTTTCCGATTTGGGCAGCTAATTCCCCTTGTCGCTTCGGAATTAAGCCAGGTGTAAACGGTACCCGCCATTTACCAATATAAAGCGTTCGATATGGCCGAAAAAGCATCCGGATTGCCAAAAAGTTGGTGAATCCCCCTATTACGGCTCCGATAATAACCATGAAAGGTATGATAGTAAACCAGGTTGACATATATTTTCTCTCCTTTATTGAGACTCCCACGGCTAAAGCCGCAAGCCCTACACCTTGCGGTGTACAAGTGGGATTCTTGAATGGCTAAGCGTTCACAGTCCAACAGCCTTCAAGATGAGGGTATCTCATTGCTCCTCCTATACAGACCATAAAATGCTATGGCATTTGTGCTTCCACTGCAGTCAATAGATTTTGATATGGTTCTATGACTTTCCGGCCGTCGAAGCTAACTATATTTCCTTACTCTTGAACAAGGACATGTCCTCCATCATACGATATGGGGAATCCGCCTAGTTCCGTTGTTCGGTATTGTACGGTCTGAACTGATTATAAATAATAATGGTGCACAAGAGCAAATATGGATACCTTTTAAAAGGAGGCTTTTGAATGAGGGTTCGGTATAAATGTGAAATGTTTGACAGTAACGAGATCAAACTTTTTTATCCGCGGGAATTTCGTCCTAAGGGGAAGCATCAATTTGTCTTATTTGGTTCCAATGCTGCAGAGGCTGAATGCAGCCGGCATCCAAATGGAAGAAATATCATTTCCATCAGTTCAAGCTTGGCTAAAATTTTGGGAATCCCTGAATTTGTTTCGTCACTTTGTCTCTTTGAAGATGATGAGGCCTTATATCTCGGTCCCCTAGTAGGCATTTTCACGTCAGGCTTTACACCTTTTCAATTATTGCCTGTTGGAGAACGGACAAAAAATTTCTCCAATCAAATGTCCGTACAGGCCTCGGTCGGAGCGGTCCCTTTTTTATTCGGTGAAAAACATATTGATTGGGAAAAAGGCGTCATTAATGGCTTTTTCTATAACGAACAAAGTTGGAAGAAAAGAATCGTTCCTTTTCCTAACGTTGTTTATGACAGGTTGCCAAACCGGTTGAGCGAAGGCCAGCCCACGTTCCAAAAAGTGAAAGAAAAAATGGAAAATGACTACCTAATTCCCTGGTATAACCCGGGGTTTTTCAACAAGCTGGAACTGCATGAGCGGTTGTGCAATGATTCCCGCGCCGAACATTATCTTCCTGAAACTCATCCATTTAGATCATTTTCGGATATTGAACGGATGGTTGAAACTTATGGGCATGTATATTTGAAACAGGCGGATGGAAGCAACGGAGAAAAGATTCGTCAAGTTCTCTATGATCCAGAACAAGAAGATTTCTATTGTCGTTTTTTTGATGAAAAAAGCAGGCTTTATAGATTCTCTTCCATCGAGGGCCTAATCAACCACATGTATAAAGGGAAAGAATCAAAAAAATTGATTGTGCAGCAGGGAATCCGGCTCCGACGGGTTAACAAGAAGCCGATGGATTTTCGTGTCCATGTTAATAAAGATGAAAACGGCCAATGGAATATTAGTGCAATCGCCGCTAAAATTGCTGGAGATGGCAGCCCTACCACTCATTCAAGGTTTGGGGGGGTAATTCGATCCCTTGAAGAAATTTTTCCGGATGATGCAGAAAGGGAGCTTTATCAAAATAAACTTCAAAAAGCTGCACTGGATCTCGCTGCTGCTATTGAAGATAATATTGGAGGAATTGTTGCGGAAGTTGGCTTTGATCTTGGAATCGACCATGATGGTAAAGTTTGGATGTTTGAAGCCAATTCAAAACCAGGACGCCAAATATTCTCCCACCCCGGTCTAAAAGAATCCGATGCACTGACTAGCAAGCTCGCCCTTGCATTCGCAGTTCATTTGACTGAAAAAACCATCCATTCTCCTCAAATTCTTTGGGAGTGATAATCTTCGCTTCTTCTTGAAATAATTGTTAGAATAGTTCTAAACAATGAGGTGATTCGTTTGTTGCAACACTTTCAATATAAGCCTCTTTATAAAGAAGAGCGAATTCCCGGTTGGTCATTTTCATTTTATTTTTCCGGAAAAAAATTGGAAGGAATCTATCATAAAAATGGAAGAATCGAATGGAAATTAGAGAAGCCGTCCAGTCATTACGAGGCTGTATTGGAAAAACAAGTGCATGATTTAATGCTTTTTCATGTTTATGACCAGCAGCGGTAATTTTTCCAACTTTTTATATGTATGGTCTATCGTATCATCAGCCCAAACTATCCTTAAGGAGGCTGAAGACGATGGAGAAGAAAAAAGAAAAAAAGCATTTTCTGCCAGATTCAAATCATGAAGGACGAGAGAAGTATTTCATGGATGTAGACCGGATGGAGAATGAAGGAATGTCTGGAGGATCTGTTTTTATGAGAGAAGATTCAACAAACATAGAACAATCCACTGATTTTTTTCCTGAGGATCCACCACAGGAGAATATGGAATGATGGGGACTCGATATGGGGCCCCTTTTTTAACGTTCATAAAAAATTTTCAATTCTTGTTGTGTTCCGCAAATTGCACAAATAAATAAATGGACACATTCCGACTTTCGGCTGCTTTCAGGATCGCCGTCAGCCAATTTATTCAAGTCAATCTCCATATAAGGAGAGTAATCATCGTAATAGTCATATATTTTTCCTTGATCCTTCAAAATCCCCATGCATATAGAGCAAGTATGAGTTTCAAGTGATATTCCGTTACATAACCGGCAATAATTCATCTGTACTCCTCCTCTTTCCATATATCTTTTCGAGAAATGAAGAATACATGTATGACACGCAACTATTACATTAGGTAAAAACTTCCTCTCTCCCATCTGCATATTTTCATTTTGAAAAAACATAATAAATATTATAAACGATGGGTTAAACTCCAAGAAGGTCACATGCATGTGTGTCGGTGCAAATCCGACTAACCCAGCCAATCTTATTAACAACAAACAAGGAGATGACAACATGGCTAATAGCAATTCAAATCAAATTTTGGTTTCTGGTGCTGAGCAAGCAATTGACCAAATGAAGGTTGAAATCGCCCGGGAGTTTGGCGTAAATCTTGGCGCAGACACAACTTCACGTGCTAACGGTTCTGTCGGTGGAGAAATTACCAAGCGTCTCGTTGCAATGGCACAACAACAGCTTGGCGGCGGTTACTCGCAACAATAAGTGAATATAGAATGGCAAAAAGGCTCCCGAGTTTTCGGGGGCCTTTCGAATGGGGTCAGACCCCTGCTAAAAAATATTGCCTTACGTTTTTCTATTATAAATGAACCATTTTTTTCGGGTCGATCCATTCGTTGTATTGCTCTTCTGTCAAATATCCAGTTTTGATTGCAGCTTCTTTCAAGGTTGTACCTTCTTTGAATGCAAGCTTTGCAATTTCAGCAGCTTTTTCATATCCGATATGAGGATTCAGCGCTGTAACAAGCATGAGTGAACGGTTCACATTTTCCTCAATAACTTCAAGGTTCGGCTCAAGACCTTGGACGCATTTTTCATTGAATGAAATCATTGAGTCTGCAAGCAGATGAACTGATTGTAAGAAGTTGTAAATAATTACAGGTTTATAAACATTTAATTCGAAGTTTCCTTGACTAGCAGCAAATCCGATCGCCGCATCATTACCGAATACTTGAACGCCAACCATCGTGAGTGCCTCACTTTGTGTCGGATTCACTTTTCCAGGCATGATAGAGCTTCCTGGTTCATTGGCAGGGATCGAAATTTCTCCAATGCCGCTACGTGGACCGCTAGCAAGCCAGCGAACATCGTTTGCGATTTTTGTCAAATCGCCAGCAAGTCCCTTTAAAGCTCCGTGCACAAAAACAATTTCGTCATGGCTTGTTAGAGCGTGGAACTTATTATCAGATGAAACAAATGAATATCCAGTTTGCTTACCTAGCTGTTCCGCCACTTTGTCTCCAAAGATCGGTTCAGCATTGATGCCAGTGCCGACTGCTGTTCCTCCAATAGCCAGATTAAGAAGATGTTCAGCACTTTCCTTGATCATTTTTTCACTTTTTTCAACCATTGCTCTCCAGCCGCTGATTTCTTGACCAAGCGTGAGTGGAGTAGCATCCTGCAAGTGCGTGCGGCCAATTTTGATAATATCCATATTCGCTTTTTCTTTTTCAAGAAGTGTTTGCTTTAATTGGCTCAAGGCAGGAATCAAATCATGGTAAATTGCATGATATGCAGCAACGTGCATTGCTGTCGGGAATGTATCGTTAGAGCTCTGGGACATGTTGATATCATCATTTGGATGAACCTTTTCATCAGAACCCTCTGGTAATAATTCATTAGCTCTACGAGCAAGAACCTCATTCACATTCATGTTGGACTGTGTGCCACTTCCCGTCTGCCATACGACCAAAGGAAAATGTTCATCGAATTTACCGTCCAGCACTTCATCACATGCTGTAACAATCGCTTCCTTCTTGACATCAGATAACTTGCCAAGCCCATTGTTTGTGAATGCAGCAGCTTTTTTTAATTGAGCAAAAGCCTTAATGACTTCCAAAGGCATTTTTTCATTTCCAATTTTAAAATTCTGTTTGCTCCGTTGAGTTTGTGCGCCCCAGTATTTATCTGCAGGCACTTTAATTTCACCAATCGTATCCCGTTCAATGCGGAATTCCATTCTTACATGCCTCCTCTATGTTTTAACCAATAAGTATTCTCTCACATATCGACAAAAATTTCATCTTCTTTGACACAAATCGTATAAAACTTCAAAAATCAACAAAATTACTCATTTTGGAACTGCCTATACGTTTCCTTTAGTTTCTCTTCAAGCTTTTTAAAACCGCTTTTCCCATTTTCTAATTTTTCTTTCCACTTTTTTGCTTCATCAATCATCTTATCATCAAAATTCTTCATTTTTTCTTTTAAAGACTTCTCTTCTTTTTTCCGTTCTTCCTCAAGACGCTGATTAATGGATCGTGTACCAAACTCACTCTTTTCAACATGAGGAAGTGTCTGCTCCATCATCGAGCGGAAAATAGGGACCACCGTTTCACTGCTCGAACCTCTTAAATAATGGTCCCTGTCAGTTAGATCATAACCAAGCCAAACAGCTCCCACAAGGTCCGGCGTGTAACCGACAAACCATTGATCCTTCGTGCCATCCGTTATTTCCGGATAAGGAAGCTGTGTTGACCCGGTCTTTCCAGCAATTTCATACCCAGATACTTTTGCATTCCGCCCAGTCCCTGTCTCTACTACATTAAGGAGGATAGCCGTCATTTTTTCTGCCGTTTTTCGACTCGTCACCCGTTTGGTTTTCGGTTTAAATTCACCTTCTACATTCTCTGTAGGCCCAACGATTTTTGTAATAATATGGCTTTTTTCCCTTTTTCCTTCATTAGCGAAAACCGAATAGGCCTCTGCCATTTGCTGTGGAGAATACCCAGTGGTCGTTCCACCCAAAGCAAGACTAAGGTTTTCATCTTCTTTTTGGATAGGCAGCCCAAATTCCTTAGAAGATGCAATACCTTTATCCAGTCCTATCTCATTCAAAAGCCAAACAGCCGGTACATTTAGTGATTGTTCTACTGCAGTATATAGCTTAACTTCTCCGGCGTGTTGCCCATTGAAATTTTTCGGTTTATACTCCCCAAAAGTCATTCCTTCTTCATCTTTTAACATAGATTCTGCTGTATAACCTTCTTCAAGTGCAGGTGTATATACAGCAATAGGCTTCATCACAGAACCTGGTTGCGCCTTTAATTGGGTCGCCCTGTTATATGCACGGAATGAGTGCTCACCTCTGCCGCCAATTAATCCGCGGATTCCTCCCGTCTTAGGGTCAAGCATGATCGCCCCGCTTTGCGCAAGCGTTCCATCTTGGCTTACTGGAAAAAGAGAGTTATTTGTATATACCCTTTCCAAACCAGCTTGAACATTTTGATCCATCTCCGTGTAGATTTTATAACCTCGCGTCAATATTTCTTCCTGAGTCAAACCGTATTGGTTAATGGCCTCATTCAAAACAGCGTCTACATAATAAGGATACTTTCCTTTCAGTGGATCTTCTCCTTTGTCTTCAAGTACAATTTTCTCATTAACAGCTTCTTGATATTCTGATTCACTGATCATTTCAAATTTCAACATTTGCTTTAAAACAAGATTTCGTCTCTCAACTGATGCGTCATAATTTTTATATGGGTCAAGGGCTGATGGTCTATTCACAATCCCTGCCAGCATGGCTGCTTCACTAAGCGTAATTTGACTTACATCTTTGCCAAAAAACTTTTTGGATGCATTTTGGACCCCCCAGCCTCCGCTACCAAAAAAGGCTTGGTTTACATACATTTCCAATATTTCATCCTTCGTAAACTTCTTCTCGATTTCAACGGCCAAGAATATTTCTTCAAGCTTTCTCTTATATGTCCGCTCTGGAGAAAGGAGAGCGTTTTTGGTCAACTGTTGCGTTAGAGTACTTCCTCCAGCCGTAATTCTTCCAGCAAACAGATTTTTAAAAAACGCACGAGAAATACCATAAACATCGAATCCTCTATGCTTATAAAAACGATGGTCTTCTATAGCAACAACGGCGTCCTTTAAGTTTTGGGGAACATCCGCAATCGGAACACCTTCCATCCGGTTAGCAGAAATTTTACTCGCTTCATCACCATCTTTGTCATAAATAACGGTTGCTTGTGCCAGTCCTTTTTTCAAAGATTCAACATTAGCGGCACTCGCTAAGTAAGCAAAGTATGATAGACCAATCAAGATCACTAGCGAAATAACCAATAGCAATATTTGATTAAGATGCGCTTTTTTCCAAAATTTCCAAATACTATCCTTTATTTTATGAAGTAGGTCCATACCTTTTCCTCGCTTTCGATTGACCTGGCTCCAATTATTCATTTGGAAACCAATTATAATATAATGTTTTTCCGGTCGAAAAGCTACAGGAAAAGTAAGGGCGGCTGTCGAATAGCGACAAACCCAAGGAAACAGCAATGCTTTTCAACCGACCAACTGTTTGAATATGACCTAAAACGATAGACGCGCACCCGATTCTCATCCCGTAGCTTCGATAAGATCAAGCCATTACGTCTTATCAAGGAAAAAGATAACAGTCTGCTAATGTTAGCTTCTGTCTTACAACAAAAAAACAACCGGTTTTTTCCGATTGTTTAAGGAGATTGGTGATCAAATTCTTTTTCATCAACCTTTGTCAGCTTATCTTCCAACGTCTTCATATACATATAAACAATTTGCCTTGTTTTATCATCCGCTCCAATGATTTCCAGATGCTTCATACACTTTCTTATCACTGGATCCATCTTTCTGCTTTTACTCTCTTCATTTTTCATATTACCTACTCCATTCTACAAGATTTGACTTGCAAAACTTCTTAAGTTATAAAAATCGCCATTTTGCACCAAATATAATGGGTAGTAATATATTAAATTATATCTATTATAAATATACTTCCAAAAAAAGTATATAGGTACATTTTATCAACTTTTCAAAAAATATAGTCTACAAAGCGAATTACACGTTTTTCGCACTAAAAATACATGACTTTATTTTCTGTTTTATATATTTTCTGTATGGTAATCTGTTTTAAAAAAATTGATGGAATTTGTTTCTTTGAGGTATAACCTACAAAATGTGTCATATATATCTACTAAACTCTTAAAGAAAATGCATAAATTTATTATTTAAGTGAGTCTTTTTACTCTTCAACTGATATAATGGAAAGGAGGTGAGTGCGGTATGGATCAGCTTACGGACGAAGTGATATCTTTTCTTCAACAAAATGAAACAAACTTCCTCAATAAATGGAAAGAAAAAGCGATGCTTCCCCCTGATCTGACACAGCTTCAAAGAGAGAAGTTAGACAGTTCGGGAAAGTTCATATTTCAAGTTGCTTTGCATGCGTTATCATTACCGAAAGCAGACCTGCAAAGCTACATACAGGCCAGTGCCTATAAAATTGCGCAGATAAAAATAAGAGAAAACTCAGACATTGAAATTTTAGTTTATAATCTGAACATGGCGAAAAACATCCTTTGCGAAGAAGCTTCTTATTTCTCCAAAGAGATGCAAACTTTGAAAAAAGTTTTCAACCAGCTATCCTACATATTTGATCATTTTTCATATCATGCTGTCATGCATTATAGCAGATTAAAACAACAATTAATTGAGCAGGAAAATCGACATATTCATTCAAGTCATGAGGACCGTCTCACTCTGCTTGGCCAAATGACATCAAGCTTCGTCCATGAATTCAGAAATCCTTTAACAACCGTCCAAGGATTTGTACAGCTCCTGCGTGCGGAGTATCCCGACCTTCCGTACATGGATATCATATCCTCAGAACTGGATCAACTAAAATTCCGGATTACTCAATTTCTAATGCTTTCGAAAAAACAGGAAGTCGATCAGGAAGAAGTCATTTTCTCCTTGAATGAGCTTGTTGAGCAAGTCGCTTCCTTTGTGTATCCGAGACTGCTTGAATTGAAGGTATCGCTTCAGCGGGAGATGGAAGAAAACCTATATGTAAAAGGAATCCAGGAAGAGGTACGGCAGGTTATTATCAATATCATCTTTAACGCCATTGAAGTGATGGTAACTACAGACGCAGAATCCGTCATACTTATTAAAAGTTACCGGGATGGAGATTCTATTTATCTCGAAGCCTCGAATACCGGTCCAAAGATTCCTGACTCTTTGATTAAGGATATCTTTGAACCTTTTGTCACGACCAAAAAAACCGGTACAGGCCTGGGGCTTTACGTTTCAAGACAAATCATAGAGAAACATCGCGGGCAGTTATTATGCAGTTCCAATGATGAATGGACCACTTTCACGATTATCCTCCCTGCCCCACTTCAAAAGGACTAAGAATGGTACTTATCGCAAGCAAAATTTTATATTCTTCATAAAGTTACATTAAATATGCATTCAATTTGAAAAAGAGCGGTAACCCCGCTCTTTTTCTTTCGTGGTTTTTACCACCAGGCTGCGCCAACAATGATTAATAAAATAAACAATACGACGATCAACGCAAAGCCGCCGCCGTAGCCAAAACCGCCTCCGTAGCCGTAGCCTCCATAGCCGCCACAGCCGAAGCCGCATCCTCCGCCCCAGAACATAAACATTCACCTCCTGTATGGGAATAAGGAAAATCCCTACATAATAAAATATTCAGTTTGTCAGTTTATGTTTGGGCTTGCGCCATATACAATCAATAACATTTTTAGTTTTACACACAATCCGCTGTTATAATATATATGTAGGAACAGCACGAAGGGAGTCAAACAATTGAAATCATTAGTACTGGCAGAAAAGCCAAGTGTTGCAAGGGATCTAGCTCGGGTTCTCGGCTGCACGGAGAAGAAGAAGCATTCCATCGAGGGGCCGCAATTTATCATTACATGGGCTTTGGGACATTTGATAGAACTCAAAATGCCGGAAGACTATGATCAAAGGTATAAAACTTGGAAATTGGAAGATTTGCCGATTATCCCTGAAAAGATGGACTTAAAAGTAATTAGACAAACTTTTCCACAATTTAAAGGAATTGAACAGCTTGCCAAAAGAAAAGACATAAAAGATTTGATTATTGCTACTGATGCAGGTCGCGAAGGTGAGCTCGTTGCCCGTTGGATTATCAAGAAGGTTCGCTGGAAAAAGCCGTTGAAACGCCTCTGGATTTCATCTTATACTGACCGCGCAATCAAAGAGGGATTTCGCCAATTAAAGCCAGCAAAGCAATATGATGCTTTATATGATTCAGCTGTTTGTAGAGCTGAAGCTGACTGGCTTATCGGATTAAATGTGACAAGAGCCTTAACAACTAAATTCGACGATCCCCTTTCAGCGGGACGTGTACAGACCCCGACACTAGGAATGATCATCAAACAGGAAAAAGAAATTCAATCCTTCGTTCCAAAAGAGTATTGGACAGTTCATATTCAAGCAGGCAGTCTAGAAGCCGAGTGGGAGAATCAGGGAGAAAAAAGAATTTTTTCAAAAGAGAAGGCAGATGCCATTATCAGCAAAGTAAAAAACAAAGAAGCGGTTGTAAAATCGATTGATCGTAAAGAGAAATCAGAACAACAGCCTCTCCCCTACGATTTAACTGAATTACAAAGAGATGCAAACCGTAGATTTGGCTTTTCTGCAAAAAAAACATCGAATGTTTTGCAAGGTTTATACGAAAGCCATAAAATCGTTACTTATCCTAGAACAGATTCAAGATATTTGACCAATGATCTGGCCTCCACAATGGGTGATAGACTTGAAGCCCTTCGTCCAGCATACAAAGACGATGTACAGCCAGTATTGAAACAGAAGGTAAAAGTGCTTGCCTCTCGTGTTTTCAACAACCAAAAAGTCACGGATCATCACGCCATCATTCCAACGGAACAACCGGTAAGATTGGGTGACCTTTCACAGGATGAAAGAAAGCTGTTTGATTTGATCGCTAAACGCTTTTTGGCACTGTTTTATCCAGCACACAAATATGAAACACTTCGTGTCACGTTTGATGCCGCTGGGGAAACATTCCTAGCAAAAGAAACGACTGTTATTGAGGATGGTTTCAAAGTTTTAACGAGGCAGCAAGATGAAAAGAAATTTAAGTCGCTGCAACATTTAAAACAGGGGCAAACATTAAACATCACAAGCAGTCGACTTCAGGATCATCTAACGGAAGCTCCGCCAAGATTCACGGAGTCCGACCTCTTGGCAAGAATGGAGAAATATGGACTTGGTACACCAGCTACAAGAGCCGATATTATCGAAAAGCTTCTCAGTTCACAGGTGATTGATCGAACAAACAACCGCCTTTTCCCTACTTCAAAGGGAAAACAGCTTATTGAACTGGTTAACGACGAGCTTAAATCTCCGGAATTAACTGCCAAGTGGGAAGCCGAACTGGAAACGATCGCTCGTCAAAAAGGAGATCCTGAGCAATTTTTACAAAATATCCGAAAACAAACAAAGCGGCTTGTGAATGAGGTAAAGCAAAGCGACAAGTCGTATAAAGCCCATAATATTACAGGGACTAAATGTCCGGAATGCAGCTCTCTCATGAAAGAAATAAAAGGAAAAGATGGACGCATTCTTGTTTGCTCAAACCGGGAGTGCAATTTCCGGAAAAGGAAAGACCCGAAGCTATCCAATCGCCGCTGTCCACAATGTCATAAGAAAATGGAAATTCATGATGGAAAAGCGGGTATGTATTTCCAATGCCGATCATGCAATCTTGTAGAAAAAGCTGAAAACCGGAAAAAGGCAGTCACAAAGCGCGAGGAACGCCAATTGCTGAAAAAGTACTCCAATCATAATGACGAAAGTTTTGGAAACAGCATGGCTGATGCTTTAAAAGCGGCGCTAAAAGATAAAAAATAAAGGAAAACAGGCTTTAAAAAGCCCCTAAAATAAATCTGGCGGGAAAAACTCATTTTTCTCCGCCAGATTTTGCATATTGATTGGCTAGTTTCGCCCTTCATAACCGTTTCAATAGGAAGCCACTTTAATCTTTACTAATCGTTACCGTTTGAATGTAACCTCTTGTGCAGGTAACCTTTCGCCACCATTTGTTACTGTTTCAAATGGGAACCTTTTGTTCTTAAAATGGGCATCTTTCGAACTCAATCGTTCCCGTTTTTTGCTGTAAATTACTTAAGGTGGGAGCTACAAGGAATGTCCACTTACTTTTTTGAATACCTTTTTTCTCACGCATTCATTTCCCTATATAGGTTGGCCATCTCAATGGCTCCAACTGCTGAATCCCAGCCTTTGTTCCCTGCTTTTGTTCCAGCACGTTCAACCGCCTGCTCAATCGTATCTGTCGTCAAAACTCCAAATATCACAGGAATTCCCGATTGCAGTGCAACATTTGCCGCACCTTTAGCAGCTTCGTTGCAAACATAATCAAAATGCGGGGTTGCCCCTCTGATCACAGTTCCTAAAGTAATAATCGCATCGTATTTTTTCGTTTCCGCCATTTTTCTAGCTGTCAAGGGTATTTCAAATGCACCAGGCACCCATGCTACTGAAACATCATCTTCGGAAACGCCATGGCGCCTTAATGCATCAAGCGCACCAGATAACAGTTTTCCTGTAATAAATTCATTGAATCTCCCCACGACAATACCGATTTTCAATCCTGTACCAACTAAATTCCCTTCAAAAACTGTTGTCATCTTTTATCTCTCCTCATATATCAAATTCACCTTAGCCTATTTGCGCACAGATTTTATTGAGGTTGGCCCAATAAAATCTGTGGCATCCTTCGGAGGCTTTAAGTTTATTCAGTCAGGGTTTGAACTCCTCTCACCACTTACGGAAGTGGGAGACTTCTGCTGAATGAAGTCAAAATGTAAGCAAATGCCCAAGTTTTTCTGCTTTTGTTTTTAAGTACCTTTCATTTTCATTCTTAAACGGCAGCTGAATCGGCAGTCTCTCAGTCACTTCAACCCCAAAATCTGACAGACTGGAAACTTTTCTTGGGTTGTTTGTAAGCAGTTTGATTTCTTTAATTCCAAGATTCTTAAGAATTTGTGCACCAATACTAAAGTCACGCAGATCAGCTGGAAATCCAAGCTTTTCGTTTGCTTCCACTGTGTCCAAGCCCTCTTCCTGAAGCTTATACGCTTTTAGTTTATTGATGAGCCCAATGCCTCGCCCTTCCTGGCGCAAGTAGAGAAGGACCCCTTCTCCCTCATCGTTGATCCGTCTCAATGCAGATTCAAGCTGCGGCCCGCAATCACAGCGGCATGATCCAAACACATCTCCGGTAAGACATTCAGAATGCATCCGAACCAAGGTCGGAGTATCCGGTTTAAGTTCCCCTTTGACCACTGCCAAATGCTCCTTATCATCCATCATGTTTGAGTAAGCAATGATTTTGAAATCCCCGAATTCCGTCGGCAAAAAAGCTTCTGCTTCCCTATGAACAAGCGTTTCTCTTGTGTTCCTGTATAAAATCAAATCTTTAATTGTAATCATGGACAACCCAAATTGATCGGCTATTTTCCTTAAATCAGGAGTCCGTGCCATCGTTCCATCCTCTTTCATGATTTCACAAATGACTCCTGCAGGCTTTGCACCACTAAGTTTTGCCAAATCCACAGCTGCTTCCGTATGCCCTGGCCTTCTTAAAACCCCGCCCTCTTTTGCAACTAAAGGAAAAATATGTCCCGGCCTTTTAAAAGATTCAGGCTTTGCATTGTTTTCCAACATGTTTAAAATCGTTTCCGAACGTTCAAACGCACTGATGCCTGTGTGGGAATGAACATGATCAATACTGACAGTGAAGGCAGTTCCAAAAGGATCAGTGTTTTGGTCTGCCATTTTTGGCAACTCCAGCTGCTTTGCTTTCTTTTCCGTTACAGGGACACAAATAAGGCCCCTTCCTTCTTTCGCCATGAAGTTGACCACCTCAGGTGTGGCCTTTTCTGCAAGAGCAAGGAAATCTCCCTCATTTTCCCTGTCTTCATCATCCGTTACGATAATGACTTTTCCATTCTTCAAATCTTCAATAGCCTTTTCAATTGAATCAAACATATTGTCACCCCTTCCGTTTTAATCGATAAATCCATTTTCAATAAGCTTATCCATAGTGACTTCAGCCTTAACTTCCTTCCGGCTTTCAAACATGTGATAAATATATTTTCCAAGCATATCGAATTCGATATTGACTGGGTCGCCAATATTTTTATCTGCAAGCACCGTTTCTGCTTGTGTATGCGGGACTAGGGATATAGTTATTTCTCCTTCACCTACGTCAAAAATCGTCAGTGAAGTGCCATCTATTGCAATAGACCCTTTCTCCATTACAAACACTTTAAACTTTTCAGGTATTTGAATAACCATGTAAAGTGCGTTTTCCACTCTTTTTTTACTTAAAAGAGTGCCTGTTCCATCCACATGTCCACTGACAAAATGTCCTCCAAATCTGCCGTTGGCAGCCATGGCTCTCTCCAGATTCACCATTGAACCTGGTGAAAGCATTCTGAGTGATGTGGCATGGAAGGTTTCAGGCATAACATCTGCTTGAAAAGAGGAATGGCTGAATTCTGTCACAGTAAGACAGACACCGTTTACTGCAAGGCTATCACCCAGTTGAACGTCTTCAAGGATATGCTGAGCCTGGATATGGATAGTGAAGGATTTCTCCTTTCGGTCAACTCGCAAAACCTTACCGATTTCTTCAATAATTCCTGTAAACATTCACTCTCCCCTTTCCACTGGTTCAACAACTATTTTGATATCTGGGCCAATTTGTTCGATTGACTTAAATGCCAGGGGGATACTATCTTGTATCGACTGTTTAGGGATCCCGGCGAAAGCCGATGTTCCCTTACCGTTACCGTCATTCAATAACTTCGGAGCCATGTACATGATCATTTCCTGAAAAAAGCCGGAATCAATGAATGAAGAATGAACACTGCTTCCCCCTTCTACAAAAACAGAAAGAAGCTGTTCTTCCCCTAGCCAGTCTAAGAGCGGTTCAATTTCAATTTTCTCCACAGACATTTTTTTCACTTTGATACCTTTTTCCTCAATAACACGACGCTTTTGTTCATTTGCATGCTTCCCGCATACAATAATGGTCAAAGCAGCGTTGTCATTTAAAAGATTACATTCCATAGGAATTTTCAAATGAGTGTCTAATACAATTCGAATGGGATTTTTTCCACCCTGGGGCAATCGGGTTGTAAGATGGGGATTGTCATAAAGCACAGTATTGATACCAACTAATATTGCATCATGGCGATGCCGATAATGATGGACATCAAGTCTAGCTTCATCAGATGTGATCCATTTGCTGTCTCCGCTTGAAGCCGCTGTCTTTCCGTCAAAAGTTACAGCGGTTTTTAATGTGATGAACGGTTTCTTCGTCTTCATAAAATGAAAATAAAATTTGTTTAACTCTTCGGCTTGCTGCTCACAGATTCCATATTCCACCGTAATGCCGGCATGACGCAGCTTCTCCGCTCCATTTCCAGCCACTACCGGATTGGGATCAAGCCCTGCGATAAAGACACGCTTAATTTTTTTCTCAATGATTAAATCAGCGCAAGGTGGCGTTCTTCCAGTATGTGAGCATGGCTCAAGTGTGACATAAAGATCAGCGCCCTCTGCCTTTTCACCCGCCTGTTTTAGAGCGTTTACTTCAGCGTGTGGCCCGCCGGCTTTCAAATGTGCACCCATGCCAACAATCTGTCCGTTTTTGACAACTACACTACCGACTGCCGGATTTGGACTCGTCTGTCCAACAACAGATTCCGCCAACTGTATGGCCAAATTCATATAAAAATGCTTGTCTCTCATAGTGCCTCCTTTCTATTTTCGACGGAAAAAGCCCCGAAACAATGTTTCGGGGCACAAAAAACAGCAAATTTAAATAAGCGTCATGAGTCTTTGGCAAATTTTTTTTACCAAGCTCAAATAAACATACCATTTCGTAAAAAAATGTATGAGAAACAGACGCCTTTTTCCTTCTCCCATCCAGACTTTCACTGTCGGCTTTGGAATTGCACCAAATCCACCGGCTCGATATCGAACCGGGTCACGGACTAAGAGACATAGTCTCATCACCGCCGGTCGGGATTTTCACCCTGCCCCGAAGGAAAAATTATTCGAATTAATCCCTATTATCTCTGTTTAATGCCGACAGTGTCAAGGTTTTTCTTTTTTTCTTCTGAAATCTGAACAAAAATGATCGTTGTGATCGAATTTGGTCAACAAACAATTAAGAGCCCTATACACAAATGCGGGGCTCTTAATGTGTAGAATTATAGTTCTAATGAACCATTAACAAAGGGGTGTATTTGATGGCGTTAGATAGACCTTTTTGAATTAACCGAGGAAGTGATCAAGGATAAGTTGGATGCTGAGGCAGTTGTGATTTTATAAGAAAGTTTGAGCAAAACAATCTTAGAAATTGTTTTAACAACGTTCTTATAATATAACAGCCTATTTTCCGATCATTTTTTTGAACGCTTACGTGGATGTACTGCGAAATCAATGTTAGGCAAATTCTCACTTCAAACGTGTTTACTTGAACAGTCAATAATTAAAAAACTGACATATAACAATTGCTTTGCTATATGTCAGTTTTTTCTTCATATTCGAGTATATCACCAGGCTGACAATTTAATGTCTGGCAGATTTTTTCTAATGTGTCAAAGCGAATACCACGCGCTTTACCTGTTTTTAGTATTGATAAGTTAGCTTGGGTAATTCCAATTTTTTCTGCTAACGCTTTTGAAGAAATTTTTCTTTCTAGCATTACTCGATCGAGATTAATTTTTATCATTAGGAGCTCCCACCTAAATCACGTTGTTAGAATCGTCTTGCAAAGTTATGCCGTATTTAAAAACCACGTAAAGCGTATAAACGATGGCTAACAGAAGAATGTTTCCTATTAAACTTGGCCAAGAATCTGAAAAAATATCACTGACATTGTACGCATGTACTTGCGCAAAGAACAGCTGACTAATGAATTGCAAAATGGTAAAGCTAGTGATCGAGATTAAGATTAGTTTGAGGTACGTAAGATTTTGAGGAACAAAAAAGTGTTGTTCATAAATGTTACCAATCATTTTATGCAGAGCGTACATAATGATAAACAAACAAGCAATGATTGCTAGCGCAGCTAAGCAAGAAAGTACTAAAAACCATACTGATAGGTCTATGTTTGAGTTTATATCTCCATACTGTAGCAATTGATTTTTGACTCCGTTCGGGATCAACAATAAAGCCCCAGTCGCAAACAGTAACATTAATCCAGCAAACGCACATAAAATTTGAGCAATTAGCGACACAATGGACAAAAATTTTAGAACGGACTTGGTAAAAAGATTCATTAGAAATCGCCTCCTTTATTTATTGTAAAACAATAAATAATAATTGTAAAACAATAATTTTCTTTAATGGTATTCCTGACATACAGCAGTATCAGACCACAGATAAACAAATAGTAAAAATAGATGCTCAGATGTATTTTTTGAATGCATATAAAGCTAGTAAGAGAAATTAATGAATTGATTACGGCGTGCACATTAGATGTCGCATCAAAGAAAAATTTGATTACAAAAAATTAGAGGAATTACGCTATTTCTTTGTGCCATCGAAGATGGTTACGTAAGTAAAGATGGAGCTACGATTACAATGACAACAGGGATGGTCACTTAAGAAAAGTTACACAGTATAAAGACATGCTAAGATAGCACATGAACAAGTGAAAATAATTTGGCGCAATCGAAGATGGGCAAAGACTGGTCAGCGCCTTGCCTTTTTTCATGGTGTGAGTTCATGGAGCGTTTATTTTATATTCGATTTACACTATTTAATCACTGCATCCGCCAGAGGCTTTAACCTTCAGCCGGGATTTGAACCCCCGCTGAATGGAATAACAACATCTTTCATCTATTCTGGGAGATTACTGCTGAATGAAGTTAAAGGAGACCATAAAGGCATAACACTTAAAGTCTCAGTTTGCTCTGAATCTTATCACTTGCATTTTTTCGGCTTTTTACATTCCAAAAATATATTGCTATAAACAACATTTTTTAAGTCAACTACCTATTTCCGGTCCAAAATGGGCCATAATTTAGAGTGCGAATAAGCTTCACAAAAGAAAAGTACAACATACTAATGCTTTAAAGCTTTATTTAAGATGAGGTGGTGATCTTTTATGTATAATAATCAGACAGAATATTCCTATGTAAATGATGAACAGCAATTGGAGCGTCAATTTCCAGGTTTACCAATGCCTCCATTTCCGGGACCATCGGGTTTACCAGGTCTTCCAGGGTCGCAACTTTCACAAGCTCCAACTGCTCCTCCTCCACCATTTATTCCTCAACAAGCAGCTATTTCACCATTTGCTGTTGATCCCGGAGCGATTAGGTTGTGCCTGTTTCGTAATACTTTTATATGGCTCAACAACGGTGAAGGGTTTTGGTATTATCCTATTTTCGTGGGTCCAAGATCTGTTGCTGGTTTCAGATGGAATGGCAGGTTCTGGATGATTTTTGGTGTTGATACAAGGAGAATTATTTCGTTTACATGTTTTTAAAAACTATAGTTTTCGAGAGTAATGCTTGAATAAGGGTCACTGTCGATTTACTAGACGGATTATGAAAAATTACACTTAAAGCAAAGAGTGGGTTTATTAAAAAGAACAATTTTGAAGAAAACCGGAGAATTAAAGTAAAGACCATATGTATATCCAGTAAAAATAAGCCCGGTCAAACACGGGCCTATTTTTATTTAATGTTATTTGACAACATCGATCTCCGTTATCATTGCAACTTCAACAACTTCGTATTTTGCGAAGCGCTGACAATATCTTTTTTTATTCGGTGCTTAGTCGCTTGCTTCTTGCGATTGGCAAAAGATGAATCAGCACCGATTGACTTGAGAATAACAAAAAAAGCAACCAACTTCCATGGAGAAGTCCAAATTGGAATTATCCCGTGGCCTTTATTCCCAAGTAAGCAGATTTCACAAGGGGATTCGTACTGATTTCTTCTCTTGAACCGTCCATAATAAACCTGCCTTGGTCCATCACATAGGCACGGTCCGCAACTTTCAAAGCAGCCCTTACATTTTGTTCAACCAATATGACCATTGTCCCCATTTCTCGCTTGATAATCTCTAAGATATCTAGAATTTCGGCTACAATTTTTGGTGCAAGTCCCATTGAGGGCTCGTCCAGTAAAATAATTTTCGGGTTGGACATTAACCCTCTTGCGATAGCCAACATTTGCTGTTCTCCTCCACTTAGATTCCCCCCCAAATTATCGAAATGCTTCTTCAGTCCTGGGAACATCTCAAGCATTTTTTCCATGTTTTTACTAACAAGGTTTTTATCTTTATAATATTTTGTGTAAATGCCTAGAAGGAGATTTTCTTTTACTGTTAAACTAGGAAATACTTGCCTTCCTTCAGGGACCAAGCTCAGTCCCTTCCCCACAACTTTATAAGCCGGCAATCCGCTGAGCACCTCATCGAAAAGGGTGATCTTTCCCCTTGATGGCCTATATAGTCCAGCCAGTGTATTTAGCAGCGTGCTTTTCCCTGCTCCGTTTGCCCCAATAATGGAAATAATCTCTCCTTCATTCACATGAAATTCCAAAGAATGGAGGATTTCTATTTTATCGATGCTCGTTGACAAATTTTTAACTTGGAACATTATATCGCCTCCTCCCCCAAGTAGGCACTGATAACTTGTGCATTATTTTGGATTTCATTTGGTGTACCTGCAGCAATTTTCTTTCCAAAATCGAGGACTACTATTCGATCAGCGATTTCCATCACAGTTGCCATTTTATGCTCAACGAATAAAAAGGAAGAGCCTTTCTTCTTTAAATCTTTAATATAGCCAGCCATAGTACTCGTTTCAAAATCATTTAAACCGGCCATTGGCTCGTCGAGCATGATTAAGGACGGATTATAAACAATAGCTCTGGCAAACTCCAGTTTCTTCTGTTGTCCGTATGATAGTTGCCCAGCCTGTTCTAGTGAAAGCTCCTCGAGACCGACCATTTTTAACACTTCACTTGCCAAGCGATAGGCTTCCTCCTCAGCTTTTTTGATGACAGGTAGTCGAAAGCCCGCGCTAAAAATATTTGATTTCGTGTGAACAAACGTGCCCATCATCACGTTCTCCAAAACAGTCATATTAGTGAATATTTGTAAATTTTGGAACGTCCTTGAGATCCCGAGATGGGCTAACTCAAATACTTTTTTTCCAGTCAAGCGTTCCCCTTTATATAGAACTTCTCCTTTTGTCGGATGGATGTAATTAGAAATCATATTAAACAACGTAGTTTTACCTGCGCCATTTGGTCCTATAACAGCCACAACCTCCCCTGCACCCAATGTGAAGCACACATTATTCACTGCTGTTACCCCGCCAAACTGTTTGGTTAATCCTTTTACATCTAAAAGTGTATTCATGTTACGCCCCTTTCTCAGAAGTAACACTCTTTTTCATCCGGTTCTTCACCGATGTATTACCCCTTAAACGTTCAAAGATGCCAACCAAACCTTTAGGCATAAAAATCATCACCAAGATAATAATTAATCCGTAAAAAACGATCTCAACTTCCCCGCTTACATTTAAATAATTGTGTGCAATAAACCTAATTAACTCATTTAAAAACATAATAGCCATGGTGCCAATGATTGCCCCCCAAATAGAGTGGACCCCGCCGACCATGACCATAACCAACAACAATATGGAAAAAGTAATATAGAAGGTTGGCGGAGCTATAAAGTTGATATAGTGAGCATATAAGCTACCTGCCAATGAAGCATACGCTGCACTGATCGCAAAAATCATCACCTTGTATTTTGCTACATTGATTCCTAAAGTCTCCGTCCCAATTTCACTATCATGTATACTCCGCAATAAGCGGCCAATACTGGAGCGAATAATATTCATTGAAAACAAAATGACAAGGAAAGCAATTCCCCAGAGAAAATAATAGAAATATAGTTGATTACCCAGATCAATACCAAGCAGCGATAAATTTGGAATCCCGACCAAGCCACCAGCTCCGCCCGTATACTTACTTAATCCCAGCAGCAATATATAAACAATGACGTTAATGGCAATTGTAGCCAAAGCTAATATATGTCCCTTAAGCTTCAAAACCGGAATGCCGATGATGTAGGCTATACAAAAAGTAACAACCATTCCAATAAGCATGGCCCCCCAAGCAGACACCTCATATTTGGTGGTGAGTACTCCCGAAATATAAGCACCTATGCCAAAAAAGGCAGCATGTCCAATTGAAATTTGCCCAGTGTACCCTATCAACAGGCTGAGACCGACTGTTATTATGGAATAAATACCAATCAAAATCAGCAAGGTAAAAAGGTACTGCGATGAGATGAAAATGGGAGAGAGGAAAATGATTCCAAGAAAAACAAGAAGCTCTTTCCAGCGACTTCCATATAGCATTGTTTCAATATTCTTCATGACGTTTCCTCCTCTCTATACCCGTTCACCAGTGGCTCTTGCAAATAAACCTTGGGGCCTAAGGAACAATACGAAAAGTAAAACTCCGAATGCAATGGCATCACTATAATATGTTGAAATATATCCACCTGAAAAAGCTTCAATGACACCAAGCAACAAACCACCCAGAACAGCTCCTGAAATGCTATGCATGCCACCAAATATCATGGCAACGAAACCTTTTAACCCGATAAAAAAGCCCATCTCGTATGTAGCGTCCGTCAAGGGCGCCACCATAATTCCTGCAATCGCTCCCAGAGCTGCGGCCAGTGTAAAAGCTAACGCAGACATTGAACTTGTATTGATTCCCATAAGACTTGCCGCCTGCGGGTTTTTTTCACTTGCCCTTAAAACCGAGCCCAGAAAAGTTTTGTCGAAAAAATAGTAAAGAAGAAGTAAAAGCAGGATAACAACAGCAAAGATCCATATACTTTGAGGGTTTATCACCGCTCCTAAAAATTTGATGGATGCCATGTCTACAATAGGCTTAAGCGTTTTTGGTGAAGTACCCCAAATAATCATCCCTATTCCCTTTAAAAAAATAGACAATCCAAGTGTGATCACTATCAAGGTAATCGTGGATGCATTTCGTGCAGGATAAATGGCCAATCTTTCTACCCCAAAACCAATCATCGCAGTAATCAAAATGGCAATGAAAACGGCTAGAATGGTTGGTAGTCCCAGATTCACGAGGGTAATACAAGTTAGAGCCCCCACCATAGCAAATTCCCCTTGCGCCAAATTCAGGACTCCGGTCACATTGTAGATGGTTACAAACCCAATAGCGAGCAAAGCATATATGCTCCCAACTGTTAAACCAGTTATTAAATACTGCAAAAATAAATCCATAAACTGTGCTCCTTTCAAAAGACCTATGACAATGACAGTTTGTCCTGTCATAGGTCTCCCTTTCAAATGCCCTTTTCGGGAACGGTTCATTTCGGAACAGTTGAACGTATATTATTCACCGTTATATTTCCATTTGTTTTTCTCAATACTCAGAACTGAAATACCATCAGCCTCTGGACTGGCTTGCGTTTCTGCAAAATGAAAGGTTCCAGTGATTCCCAAATACTCACCCAAATCTTTTTGTAAATAGTTCTGGATATCTTCTGAAGTCGTGTTTCCAGCTTTGATTGCCTCTATGACTACATTCATTCCGTCAAGAAGGTGTGCCGCAAACAAATCTGGTTCTCCACCTGAGAATTCATCCGCATATGCATCTCTGAATGCCAAAAGCTCTTCTTTTTGCTTTGATTCCTCCAGTTGGTCTACTACACTCAATTTACTTCCGATTACCATCACATTTTCGTTATCGTCTTTTACTTGATCTAAGAATCCTTGATTGGCTGCAGCAGTGCTTTGAATCATTGGAATATCAAAATCCAATGATTTAAAATTGCGTGCAACTACTCCAGCTGCAGGAGTTCTTGACCAGACGATCACAGCTTCGGGTTTAGCTTCTCGAATTTTTGTCAATTGTATGGTCATATCTGTTGCAGTTGCATCAAATTCTTCATGAGCAACAATTTCAATATTATTTTCTTTCGCCAATTTTTCAAAAGCTGGTAAACCAGTAACGCCAAATCCATCAGAAGCATTGATCCATCCAACTTTTGAAATCTGATTCTTTTTTAAGTACGCAACAATTGGAGTAGCAATGATATCTGTACTGTGCGACATACTATAAACATACTCGCTGTCTGATTCAATTGGAGCCACTGTCATTAAAGGCATTTTGTTCTCAATCGCTTTTGGCATGATAGCCATTGATGTACTGGATTGCGTTGCTCCAACAACAGCCACCACATTTTCTGATATTAGTTTTTCCATGGCAACAACTGCCTTAGTATCATCAGTTTCATAGTCATGTTTGATAATTTTGATTTTCTTCCCGTCAATTGGTCCTGCTTCATCCAACTGTTTTTGCAAAAGCTTGACTGTATTTGCTTGTGAGCTTCCTAGAGTGGAGGCAGGGCCTGTTTCCGCAATGATAACACCTATTTTAATTTCATCACTATTTTTAGCGCCTGACTCTTCTTTAGCATTGCTATTACTTTGATCAATTCCACAGCCAGAAACGATGAACATACATACTAGCCCTACAATAAGTATCCATTTCTTTTTGTACCATTCTTTCATGTTCAAAACCCCCTTATTTTTAAAAAAATCATCATAACCGGGTGCTAGAAATTTTTCCGCCGCTTTAATATTCCTAATATCGAGAATATTATTAATGAAATAAATAGAAAACACAGACTGCTTCCCCTCTCTTTATGAATGCGCTTTCATATTATCACTGTAAGTATAATAAAGGCCTAAGGTTATGTATATCCATAATGTGCAGGAAAACCAGATCCCGTATTCAACATTATGATGTACAAGATTTCCCCGATTCTCTGAACATAGCAATGAATGACGAGCAGTCTTGTCAATGCTTAAGGGTTTCTTTTTAAGAGTTTCCTCCCATTGCTTTTTTCCACATTTTGAAAAACCATGTCTTCAGTTTCTAGCTTCCCTCCCAGCAGCTAATATTTTGGAGAAAAGCTTTTGTTTTGAGTATTCTATTAACGTTTATGTCAAAAACCTCTTCTTTGTTTCATCTCATCCTTTAGCTTTAATTTGCTGATTTTCCCAGATGGAGTGACAGGTAAATCTTCCAAAAAAACAAACTCATCCGGGACCTTGTATTTTACAAATCTCTGTTCCATGTATTCCATAAGAGATTCTTTATTTACTTGGGACCTTTCTTTTAAAACAATACAAGCACATGTTTTTTCACCAAAAATCTCATCAGGGAGACCAATCACAGCAGCATGAACAATATCCGGATGCTGGTGCAGGCTTTCTTCCAGCTCACGCGGGTAAATATTAAATCCGCCGCGGATGATCATTTCTTTTTTTCTCCCAACAATCCGAACATAACCGCTTTTATCAATCGTCGCCATATCCCCTGTGTAGAACCAGCCTTCTGGATCAATAGCTTTTGCTGTCTCATCAGGCATATTAAAATAACCCTTTGTTATACCAGGTCCTTTACAAGCTAGTTCTCCAACTTGTCCTGCTTTACATGTTTCCCGATTCTCATCTACAATTTTGATCTCCACTCCAGGGATTGCCCGACCAACCGTTTCAGATCGAAGTTCATCTTTATCATTAAAATCTGTAATGGTAAGTGTGGCAGATGTTTCCGTACTCCCATAAGCAATAAGCACATTACAGTTCATCTCTGTACGGATTCTTTGAACAACTTCTACCGGACATGGAGCAGCAGCCATCTCTCCCGTACGCAATGAGCTTAAATCATATTTGTGAAAGTCGGGATGATTCAACTCCAAAGTAAACATTGTCGGCACACCAGGGTGTACGCTTACCTTCTCTTCTTCTATCAGTTCCAAAGCTTTTGAAACAGAATATTTTTCCATAATAATTAGCTTTCCTCCGCAGCAAGCTGCCCGCAAAATAAATGTAATACCCATAATATGAAAAAGAGGATTGGGGATTAAAAAAATATCTTCTTGGCTGCATTGCATGACTTTTCCAGCGGACATAGTACTGTAGAGCACATTTTCATGTGTCAGCATTGCTCCTTTTGGACGCCCTGTCGTACCAGAGGTAAACATAATGGCAAATAAATCTTCCTTCGGTTCCACAAAAACTGCTTGATTATCCCTGCCGCTTGTCATGAACTCCGTGTAAGAAATAAAATCTTTTTCTTCAAACCCAACAGAAATCAACATTTTTAAGCTATCAATCTCATCATGAAGTTCCCGAAAATACCCTTTTTCTCCGCAAAAAATAACCTTAATCTGTGATTGTTCAACGATATACGTACACTCTTCTTTGCTAAAAAAAGGATTAATTGGAATCATGACAGCCCCTACACGGGCAATGGCATAAAACGCGACAATAAATTCTGCCGAATTTTGTAATGCAATCCCAACACGATCACCACTCTGAACACCAATATCGATTAGTTTGTTTGCGAGTTTCGTCACATCTAGTTCAAGTCCTCCGTAAGTGATTCGTTTCTCTCCGATTACAATGGCCTCTTTGTCGTAATATTTACTGACAGTTTCTTTTAACGTATTGCTTACATTTAACGTTTTTTGCAATTGATTCATCTTCTCACCCGTTTTCTCCTGCATTATGTACTTTAATTATTGTTCAATATTATAGCGCTTACAAATTGGTAGAAATTCTCTTGTCTGCTTTCTAAGGATATCGTTTCAATCTATCTCTATTTTATTTTTACAAACCGCTTCATCGAATGCTTAATGTCCAATTATTCTCAAATACCTGAAATCAATCAACAAGCTTATCGGCAAATCATTCTATGATTATATGAAAAATCGTTATGCCCAGCCAATAAATCTTTAATACTCGTACTCCAATTCCTAAAAAAAAGCATCCGGATAGGCTACAATCCGAACACTCCTCATCATTGCCCTACCATCAAGTGTAAACAGGCTTTTTCAATAAATGTTGTATTTTGTTCTTTGTAATCTTCTTTAAAGGCAGTCTTCGTAATTCCGCAATTTGGGATTTATTGAAAATGTGTGCACTCAACGAACTAGCTTCAACCCCTTCGCAAGTCTTTGTTAGTGTTTTCTAAATTATAAAACTTATATCTAAGATAATGTACATACACTTTGTAGGAAAAATAAGACATACATTCAACATCTATTATCCAATGTCCCTTGTATTTGCGCTCAAATTTTATCGAGATTGCTTGATCCGCCGGAGGCTTTACCTTTATTCAGCTGGGGGTTTGCGACCACTTCATGATTTTTTGCTTTTTTGAACTTGTTGTTGGTACTCTAGATAGTCTGGGAAAAAGCAGTTAAAAGTTGGCTTCCATTGGCCTTTGTACAAAGATTATTATAGAACTAAAAAAAGAACCGGGATGCCCCGGATTCATTACAATAGACTATTGCATTGTTATTTTGCTTACTTACTACATTTTTATAATCTTACGAAAGCAAAGATAGAGTTGTTCTTTCATTTTTGCCAGCGTAATGAACCATATATTTATTAGGCATAGAAATCGGTCGGAATAGGCCCAAAGTTTCTACGATGATACAGCATAGGATCTTTATCTGCCTTATCGATATCGAGCACCTTGCCGATCAGAATGGTATGGTCTCCAGCCTCTATCGTTTTAAACGTCTCGCACTGCAATACAGCAAAGGTATCTGAAATAACCGGAAGATCATGTTCAGATGATTTCCAATGACAGTTTTCAAAACGATCTATATTCTTACTTGCAAAGGTCTTACAAAGGTCTTTTTGATCCCCTGTTAATATATTAACAGCAAATTTTTCTGCATTTTTAAACACATCTAAAGAAGAAACAGAATGATCAATTGACCAAAGAATCATTAAAGGATCTAACGAAACTGACGCAAATGAGTTTACTGTAAGCCCAACAGGAGTTCCTTGTCCATCCTTTGTTGTAACAATAGTAACACCCGTCGGATAATTACCCATGACTTCTTTATACAATGTTTGCTTGTCTATACTTTTTTGCATATTAGTCATCACCTTTCTATACGATATTTCAAATCCGTATATTAATGAAGCAGAGAAAATGCATTTTTTAAGCATTTCCTATAAATACGCCTTTGCGTATTTGGTATTTGCACACAGATTTTATCGAGCTCCGTTCGATAAAATCCCTCTGAAGATCTGTGGTATCCCCGGAGGTTTTAAGATGACCTGATAGTATCTTTCCCTAACGAGAATTCGCTTTTTCTTGCTTTAGAGCAAGTTCTGCAGCTACATCAACGATCATGTCTTCCTGTCCTCCAACAACTTTTCGTTTCCCTAATTCAATCAATATGTCACGGGCATCTACATTAAATTTCTCAGATGCACGCTTGGCATGCAGCAAAAAGCTTGAGTATACGCCTGCATATCCCATAACCAAACTATCTCTAGTAATCTCTTGAGGTTGTGGCAAGATTAGCGCTACAATTTCTTCAGCAATGTCCATCATCTTATAAATATCGATCCCGGTTTCAATATTCATGCGATCAAGGACTGCGGCTAACACTTCAGTCTGTGTATTACCTGCACCTGCCCCCAAACAGCGTATACTTCCATCGATTCGAGTTGCTCCTTCTTCCAATGCCGCCAATGTATTCCCCATTGCTAGAGACAAATTGTTATGTCCATGAAAACCGATATTAACTTGTAATTTATCTTTCAAAGCACGAATTCTCTCTTTTACCTGATGTGGCAATAAGGCTCCTGCCGAATCTACGACATATACAGTATCTGCCCCATAATTTTCCATCAGTTTGGCTTGTTCAACCAATTCTTCCACCGTCGCCATATGAGACATCATGAGAAATCCTACTGTCTCCATACCGAGCTCTTTTGCTAAGGCTATATGCTGTGGCGAGATATCCGCCTCCTTGACATGTGTAGCTATTCGCGCCATCTTTACCCCAAGTTTAGCCGCTTGCTTTAATTCTGATTGTGTACCGATTCCTGGCAAGAGTAACACTGCAATTTTGGCCTGTTCGCATACATCCACGGCACCCTCGATCAATTCCATTTCCTCTGTCAACGACCGGCCATACTGTAATGATGAACCACCTAGGCCATCCCCATGGGATACTTCAATATAAGGAACATTTGCTTTATCCAATGCTTGGGCTAATCTTCGTACCTGCTCTAACTTGTACTGATGGGAGATGGCATGACTTCCATCACGTAGCGCAACTTCAGTAATATAAATATCTCTTTTTGCACTCATTGTTGAACCCCCACTTTAGCGCCAAATTGATTTTTCGCAAATTCCTCAGCTACCTTCACCGCAGATGCTGTCATAATATCCAAGTTTCCGGAATATGCAGGCAAGTAGTCACCTGAACCTTCAACTTCCAGAAAAACAGTCACTTTATTACCATCAAAAATCGGTTCTGTACGCATACGATAGCCAGGTACATATGATTGTATATAAGCTACTATCTCTTTGATGGATTGAGTAACCCTCTCTTCGTCCATCGTTCCATCAGCAACTTCTGCATATACAGTATTACGCATTACAATCGGTGGTTCAGCAGGATTTAAGATAATAATTGCTTTCCCTCGCTTCGCTCCCCCAATTTTCTCGATAGCACGAGCTGTCGTTTGCGTAAATTCATCAATATTTGCACGTGTGCCGGGTCCAGCACTTAAACTTGAAATAGTTGCTACAATTTCTGCATATTCCACCGATGCTATACGATTGACAGCATGAACGATTGGAATGGTTGCCTGACCTCCACATGTAATCATATTAATATTCTGTTTATTCAAATGCTCCCCAAGGTTTACTGACGGTACCACAGTTGGACCGATAGCTGCTGGAGTCAAATCAAGCACCTGCTTGCCAGCCTTTTTTAAAATTTCTGCATGGTGAATATGCGCCTTTGCCGATGTCGCATCTATAACGATATCAGCTAAGTCTGACTGCTCCAAAAAACCATCGATGCCATTATCAATGGTGGTCAAGCCTCTTTCTCTTGCTTTTCTCAGTCCATCTGACTCAGGATCAATACCAATCATAACCGATGGTTCCAATATGTCTGATCTCAACAGCTTAAACATCAGGTCGGTTCCTATGTTTCCCGAACCTAAAATAGCGGTCTTTACTTTTGGCATTTGGTTTTTCTCCCTTTCTTTTTTACTTTGTATAGAGCATCCACATATCGATTCTTTCTTTTCCCGCCCTTAATTTCGTGAAAATTTAACATTCACTTCTCCTAACTGATCAATTTCTATGCTGAACGTATCGCCAGGCTGTGCATCAACTGCAGCTGAAAGGGCACCTGATAAAATGACTTCACCAGCTTTCAGGACAATACCGAATTCATGCAATTTATTAGCTAGCCAAGCCACAGCATAAGCGGGATTTCCAAGAGCCGCTGCTCCAACACCGGTATTTACAATTTCACCGTTCCTCTTGAGAACCATGCCGACTTTAAGTAAATCGACGTCTGAAACTTGTATAGCTTGACCACCGAGTACATATAATCCACAAGAAGCATTATCTGCAATCGTATCTGGAAGTTTGATCTTCCAATCTTTTACCCGACTGTCCACTATTTCAATTGAAGGTAAAATGTAATCAGTTGCACGCAAGACATCTTCAGTTGATACAGTGGGACCGACTAAATCCTCTTTTAGCACGAAGGCAATTTCACCTTCCACCTTTGGTTGCATAACTCGTGAAAAAGGAATTTCATCACCATTTTCCACAAGCATCTCATCCAATAAATGCCCGTAGTCCGGTTGGTCAACACCTAGCAACTTTTGCATTGCCAAAGAAGTTAATCCGATTTTTTTCCCAATAATTTTTTGACCATCTTTAACCTTCTTATCTATATTGTGCATTTGAACTTGGTACGCTTCTCGAATGCTTAGTTCTGGCTGAATTTTTGTCAAAGCTTGTACACCCTGTCCAGTTTGTTCCGCATCCCATAAATAGTCTGCCAATTTTTCTATACTATTGCTTGCCATACCACAAGCCCCCTCTCTACAGAATGGAGTCTATTTTGACTTTCTTTAGATCAAAAAGATTTTTCCACAATCATTTCTGTCTCCACTCCACGAAGTTCTTCCTCTTAAACTCTTCACCCCAAGCAAATATTACTTTCATCATTTGTTTGAGTGAACTACAAGATAAGTTTGGTCATGCCCTATTTTCGATATTACTTTGTCTTATAATCTGGAGATATTCAATTCATAATCTCGACTGTCAAATAAATCAAATGTGCCCAGATTTTATCAAGCCCCCTTCGATAAAATCTGAGCATCCGCTGGAGGCTTTCACTTTATTCAGCCAGGCTTTGCCCCCCACCGAATGGAGTACCAATATGCATAGAAGTGGGAGAATTCTGCTGAATGAAGTTAAACTACTCAGTTCATTGCTTAAGGCTAGTGATTATTTTCAAAAAAGAGATTCATGGTGACCCATTCACACTATCTGTATTCCACCCTAATAATTTATTAGCTTCATTGAACAATTGGCGTATTCGACTTGATGAAATAACCTCACCTGATTTACAAAGTACCAGCTCTAACATGTGAACAGAAAACTGTTCCCTTAATAGGTCGACATTTCCGGTGCGGTTGATACCAAATCGAAAGTCACTTCCAATCCATATACCTTTAGGGTTCAATTCCTGAAGTTCGTCAAAAAATTGTCCAGCTTCTCGCGAAGCATACTGAGAATCAAATGGTGCAACAACAACATGTTGCGCACCTAAACGACTAAGCCTGTCTAACTTCTCCGGCAAAGGGGTTAGAAGTCGTACTTTCTGGAAATATACCTTTGGCGGAGGATCAAACGTGTATAAAACCAAAGGTACTTGAAGGCTCTCTGCTTGACGACGTGCATTTAGAATTAATTCTTGATGCCCCCTATGCACACCATCGAATGCTCCTATTGCAATAACGGAAGCTGACAATTTTAACGAGTCGCAAGTGTGAATTCTCAATTTAGATCACTGCCCCTTACTGAAAAAATGTTAATGAAGGCCTACAACCCAAAACCATTCGAATGATTACATGATTGCTTTTTCATAAGTCAACAAAATTAAACTTTGAAGCAAATTACAACTCATTCAAGATAGATCCTGGCCAGCTTCTTTAACAAATCTCTGGATTCATTCATCATTGCATTTCCCACATAACTTTTTTCATTAGGTTATTTTCCCAACCGTATCATACTAACTTAACGTTGAATTAAGAAGATCTATCTTCAGTCTCTTTCTTCTACAATTAACCTTTGTAAAAACTTAAGAAAGCCTAAAGACTATAATCATCATGCTCTTAATATCAACCAATATTATAGGGGAAGTGAAATCCCCCCTAAATTAGGGATATTTCACTTCACACTTTATAGGAATAATGTAAGCCCCTTATTCCTATACCAGGGTAGTACTTAAACCTGTTTCTACCTCTAATAGCAATGGAACTAGCAACAATCCATGAATTTTCTATGGAATCTTTCTTTAAAAAAAGTACTATTAAAGCGGAAAATATTTTTAAGCTTCCGTTGTTTGATCCATAGCGTGATTATCCCGGTGAGGAATATAATCTGTAGGACCCCATAGCGTGAGTCCAAGCGCCAATTCTTCTTCTGTCCATTCAACTGGCTCCCAATCAGGATCAAAAATGAGATACCCGTTGCTAAACAATTCCACACGGTGACCGCTACCAGGATCCCTTACATAAGTGAATAGCGCCTGACTAATACCATGCTTTCCAGGTCCTTGATCCGGAGTAATCCCATGCTCTCGTAAAATATCGCAAGCTCTGAGCACATCTTGGGCATTGTCTAACCAATATGCTACGTGATGAAGTCTTGCAGGTGTTGGTGCATTGGGCTCCGCCATTACAGCAATATCGTGAACAAGCGGTGTAACACTCATCCATCCACTAATCACTTGACCATTATCTAGTCGAATATACTCTCGCATTTTAAAACCTAGTTGTTCTGTTAACCAATTATGAGCACCACCTGGATCATGTGAAGTCCACACATTTACATGATCAATTCTGCGAGGAGAGATACCCCGATTCCATGATTTATGTGTTTGATTCTTCAATACTGATCGTTCTCCTTCAGGGGCAAGTGGCTTTTCTACATCATAGTATAATTCTAAATTATGCCCAGTTGGCATTTGAAAGCGAATTGCATCCCCTTGACCTGTTTCTTGTCCTTTCGGAAGTTTCTGAACCTCTGTACCGGATTTTTTTAATAGATGCTCAAATAATTCCACATCCTCTGGACGCTTCACTCGCCATCCAATATGATCCATATACGCCCGATCACCCGCTTTAAGAATAAGGCTGTGATGTTCAAACTCCCCATTCGCTCGCAAATAAACTGTATCACTTGACCGCTCAGTGATTTCCAAGCCAATAACATCATGAAAAAACCAAAGTGATTTATCTAAATTAGGAGTTACGAGAGAAACATGTCCTAATTTTGCAATTTCTGGATTCATTTTCTTTTACCCACTTTCAGCGTTTATAGTATCGAATACGCCTTGGCGTATTTGCGCCCAGATTTTATTGAGCTTGGCTCGATAAATTTCCTCTATGCATTCATCTACCACCTATAAGTAGTGGGAGACTTCTGCTGAATGAAGTTAAATAAAGTCTTTGTTCGGTTCCAATCCACAGAGCGATCGACCATAGGTTTCTAATTGAGATGAAGGCAAAATCGCTCCATGAACGTACATCGACCAAAAATCACGAAAGACTCGCTGTAATGGATTACCATTATAAATATAAGATCCTCCGCTGGCGCCAATTAGAATATTGAGAGCTTCTTTACAATATTCAACAGCGATTCCCATGTCTCCATTTACTTTAATTCTGGTATCAGCATCCATATATTTACCACTTTCAGCAAAGGCATCAAGTTCATCAGCAACACGATAAAAATGCATAGCTGCCGAATCAATTTTTAATGCCGCTTCCGAAAGCTGCAAATGAGTAACAGGAGCTTCGTCTTGTTTATCGTAAAATGTATAGCTAATCCGGCGATTTGGAAGCCTTTCCATAAATATATCCAAAGCAGCCCGTGCCAGTCCCAAAGCCGGAGCAGATAATGACAAGTTGAGTGCTGGAAAGAGCGCAGTATTATATAATGACTGATCGCGAAAATGTTTCGATTGGAAGTTCCCATTTTTCGCTTCTGACAAGGATACAGCACGGCGGTCAGGAATAAATGTATTCCTTATTATGACACCATGGCTAGATGTCCCTCTCATACCTAGCGTATTCCAATCATCACCTATTTCAATATCTTTAAAGGGTAAAGTAATCAATCCGTGGTCTACAACAGCACCGGTCTCATCGACAAGTGGCATCCCGAAGTATCCCCATGTTGCATGAACACTGCCAGAGCAAAACATCCATCTACCCTCATCAATGAAATAGCCTCCCTCAACACGGCGAACTTTAATTTCACGCGGTTCAAATACTCCAGCAAAAACAACATCTGTTCCTGGTCCATAAATCTCTTCATGAGTTTCTTCAGAGAATGATTCCGCAATCATTAATTCACGAATGTTGCATAAGGAATATACCCAACCAGTCGATCCGCACCCCCGAGAAATCTCAACAAGACAATCCAAATACGTTCTGATATTCGATTGATGACCGCCATACCTTGTAGGGCGAAGAATTTTGAAAAGCCCTTCATCTTTTAAATCTTGAATGATATCTTCTGGTACTCTTCGAAGCTCTTCAGTTTCGCTGCCCCGTTCACGCAATCTAGGAACAAAACTTTTTGCTTTTTCTACAAGCTGCTTATTGATTTCCAGTAAATCAGTTTCTAAAAGATCTTGTTTCATAAGTTAATTCCCCTTTTTAAAAAAGATTTATAGCTCTCCTCCCAAGAAATCCAATACAAGCTTTACAAACTCGTCTTTTCGTTCTGCCTGTACCCAATGTCCGCAACGGTCAAAAATATGCAATTGGGCGTTTGGCAGATGCTTTAAGAATTGGAGACTAGCTTCAAAGGGAACAAAGCGATCATCACGCCCATGAATAAGGAAGAATGGATGCTCCATTCTCCTAAGTGCAGATGGAGGTATGGTCATATATGGAGGATTTTTAAACATAGATTCATATGATCTTCTAACTTCTGGACGCATAACCTCTTGGTAGCGTTCCTCCGTTATTACTTTTAACTTGTCACCAAGCACTTTCTCATCGTACACAAACCATTTAAATAAATTTTCTAGTGCTGTAGGGGTCGGGTCATTATAAAAATTAGCCATCCTATACAGCTCTGGTGTCGGCTCTGTTGAAGCGCCCGCACTTCCCATCAGAACAACGCGTTCAAATCGTTCCGGTATATTCATAATGAGGTTAAGAGCAAGAGCCCCTCCCATGGAATTACCCACTACATGAGCTTTATCAATTCCAAGCTCATCCAACAAAGCTGAGATTTGATCAACCCTTTGACGCATCCATCCCAACATATCTGTTGGCGGTGCTTCTGGATGATCTGTACTGCCGAACCCTTGAATATCAGGAGCCAAAACATGGTATTGCTCACTAAAAACAGGCAAGACATCCTTCCAATTAGATTGTGCAGTTGCCCCCGGGCCCCCGCCATGAAGAAATATAACCGTTTCTCTGTTTTGCTCTCCCCCTTCATAAAAAACTGTTTCATAATCCCCAGTTTGAACTTTTTTGGTTGAAATGATTGACATGTAAAATTCCTCCTGTTCTGTTGAAATACAAAGTTGACTCTACTGAATACAATTTAAGCGTTTTCAATCAGCAATATCACTGCCTTGATTAAATTATAGGCAGTGATATGAAATGAAAACTAGAGACAAAATCATATGAAATAATCCAATAGTTTAGTAAGTTTTTTCTAGTTTTACTTTTGAAATACAAAAAACAGCTCAACAATGATAGAGACAATCATTTGTTGAGCTGTTTTTTAAACTTAACTTGTATTTCGGTTTATTCTATTTTTAATTCTCCCAACGCAATTAATGCTTCCAATATTAAAAACAATTGATGGCTATCTTCAGGATTACGTAGATCCTTTTGAATGGCAGCTTCTATTTTATTTATCCGGTATAACAGTCCACTCATCGATAACGATAAATCTCTCATTGTCTGCTCCAACCTTCCACCATTAGACAAAAATACATAAAGTGTTTTAATCAATTTATCATTTTGAGATGCATTCTCATACATGGAACCCAACATGAGATTCGCCATTGATTTAACAGCGCTCGCATTCGATGAATTAATTAATACCCCTACAATCCCCAAATCATCAAAAGAAATAACTTGCTTTGTTGTAGTCATTCTTAATGCTAACAATGCTTCATCGTAATGTTGTGGTGCAGATTCTATTTGCTTTCCCTCCGTACTGATGCCAACTTTAAACTCACATTTTTCAAACGAACTCTCTAAATATCTTAGGAAATCAGCGAATAACTCTAGCGTATGATTTTGAACATTATCAGCTTTATTAACTAAAAAAACAAAATTTCCCTCACGTTGACCAATCAATACGTTTCGCTTTATTTCTTTAAAATAGACAAAGGTTGCCTCTAGAATTTGTTCATGGAGTAGAAACTCTTCATTCATATCATCTGCTTGTCTATTAATGTAACCTAATGCGATAATGTGAAATGGTTGTCCCAGATCAATGTTAACGTACGTTCCACGCTTAAGGATTTCCTTTCGAGATAAATACTGTTCATTTAATAACTGTTCTAAGAAATTTCCTTTCATTCGTTCAAATGATTCAAAGCTTGTTTTCTCATTCAAAAGAAATAAAGAGATGGCATTAGCAACCCTTTCAAGTATCATTTCGTCATTTTCTTGATATTTATTTTTACCTTGACTGTAGATGAAAGTACAATATCCGACTATTTCTTTCCTTACCATAACAGGTATAATTAAACGCTCTTGAAGATTTGTACCTAGCACAATATTTGTTTCTAAAGAGGACAATTCAAAACCTGTATCTTTAAATAATTCGTTCTGCTGTACGTACTCATTAAAATCCATTTCCAACCTTAGATACTCTATCTCCGTCAATCCTGAATAGGCAAGCGGACGAAAATTTGCATCATGGATCATACATGGATTTTCGGAAATCTCATGTACGACCTTAACAATGGACTGTAAATCATTACCATTGATAATTTCCTCTGTTAGCCTTTTATGAATATATGACACTTTCGTAATGTGATTGCGCTGGTCTAGCAGTTGCTCATAAGTATATTCCAGTTCTTTTACAATTGGAGTTTGATAATAATATTGTAACTCGTCCTGTATATCATCTTCCCAAAATTCTTGTGATTTTACGATCCAAGTGCATTTTTCATCTCCCATCCCCACACATGAGACTTCCTTTGCTATAACCGTATGATTACATATAGTCGTTAAATATCCATTTAAATATCCAATATTTATATAACAAACTGGTGTATCAGAAACAGTCAGATGTTTTATATGCTCTTCTGCCTCATAAGATCCGATCCATGTTCCTTTTCCTTTAACAGATTTTATTGTTTGATCATGATTTAATTCAAAATCTGCTTCATAGATAATACTATTTATATATCCGTTCAAGTGGTGATAAACAGGTCCTTTTTTTAGTAGACTCTCCAGAGAAGAATCAGACGCCATTTCCTTTTCTGCATCGCTGATACCCATTTCCCATCCATACCTGAGCAAAAATCCCTTCATCCGTTTCATGCCTATATTTTTAATTAGCTCTTTCCTTAAAATCCCAAATGCAGAAGAATAAATATGTATGGTGCGATCTTTCTGCTGATTTTGAGTACTGTCCGATTCCCCTGACACATTAATGATCATAGTTGAACACCCTTTCACTTTTTTATAATCTCATTCGAAATGTTTTACTTCTTAAAAGCTTCTACTTTTATTTTGAAGAACGTTTTGCTCCTAGAAATACCGATAGCTGATTCCTAATAGAAAACAACTGCAATTAATAATTTTTCAAAAAAGATATTTTTCAAAAGGACGGTGCATTTATTAATTATCAGGGCTAGGGGATCACCTGTGCCTCTCTTTTTGGGATTTTAACAATCTACGTAAACGTTTACAATTATTTCATTCTTTAAAAACAGGTTTCCTTCATTGTACAATATTTTTTATACTCTACGCCGTTATCGATAAATGTTTAGGCCTTCGGCGGATACCACAGATTTTATCCAATAGCAAAAACGATCAAAGCATTACAAAAAAATGAATTAAAAGCCGCATAGACTACCCTGTGCGGCTAAATATAGTTTACTTGCTTTTATGATATCCGTAGAAAAAATCAGAAATTTCATAGCTGTGTGGTGTATGAGCTTTAAATAGTTTATCGCGCATGATTAATGTTAATGGGTCTTCTGCATGTAAAAATCTTCCCCATAATCTTGCATTTGTTTGTACTTTAGCTGTGCGAGGAATTCGTTCTTCCTCGTATTTCTTAAAAGCAGTCGTATAATTATCGTATTGCTTTAAATTATCCGCTAATACAGTCGCATCTTCCAATGCTTGACAGCCCCCTTGTGCCAAATACTGAAGCATCGGATGGGCAGCATCGCCAAGAAGCGTAATGCTTCCTTTTGTCCAATTATCCAATGGTAAACGATCATACATCGGCCAGCGGATCTGACGCTCGATAAACGAAAGCGCCTTCTCAACAAGTTGATGTCCTCCTTTGAAACGCTGATCCATTTCTTCTGGAGTACCCCAATCATCGGAATCTGGTTTATAGTTATAGGACTTAAACACAACGACCTGATTGTACAATTCTCCCCTGCGTACAGGATATTGCACAAGATGTAAGTTAGGCCCAATCCACATAATCACATCATCCATATTAGCGTCCGAAACTTCCTCAATCGGTATTGTTCCTCGATATGCTACATACTCTGAGCATACTAGTTCATCATTGGAAAATAGCTTTCTTATATTAGATTTAAGTCCGTCAGCACCAACTGCCCCTTTTGCAGTAAAAGTTTCACCGTTTTGATTAGTAACAATGACACCGTTTTCACTTTCTTCAGCTGTTTGGATAATCTGGTCATTATATAGTTTGATTTGATCAGGATTCTTTTGACATGCTTTCAATAGAACGCTGTGCAGATCTGAACGGTGTACAACAATATATGGATAACCGTAACGTTCTTTAAATTCCTCTCCTAAGTCTAACGTTGCCAACTCTTCTGCAGTATAGAGATCTTTAAGAACAAGCCTCTTTGGAAAAACTGCCACCTCAAAAATATCGTCCAAAACGCCAAAGCGGTCTAAAGCTGCAAGGGCATTTGGTGCAAGTTGAATTCCTGCGCCTACCTCTCCAAATTCAGGTGCTTGCTCAAGCACTGAAACGCTTTTTCCTGATTCAACAACTCCCAAAGCAGCGGCTAACCCGCCAATTCCTCCACCTACAATAATTACATCGCTTACATTATTCATTCAAACCTCTCCTCCTTGCATGATTTTTTGTGTATTCCACTAAAAAAGAACAGTGTACACTATTTATGGAATCACTTTAAAGTATACTCAAGGAAATGTCAATCTATTTATTAAAAAGAGAATTGCTTTTTTTTTAAGAATAATACTGATACACTTGGACTCAATATTATCAACAAGAGGGAGAGTAACATGACAAAACAAACAAAGAACAAGGGAATACAATCGCTGGATGTGGGAATTTCCATCCTGGATATTTTCCTTAAAGAAGGAAAGGCTTTAAAATTTTCTGAAATTCAATCGTTAAGCGGAATAACGAAAAGCAATCTGTACAAATATTTGTACACTTTAACACAAAGAGGAATTGTATATCGGGATCCAATCGAAAATACATATATGCTCGGAAACCGTTTAATCGAATATGGAAATGCTGCATTAAATGAATTTGATGTAATCAGTCGCGTAAATCCTTTTTTAAAAGAAATAAGCGACCATACCTCACTTACAAGCCTACTTGCAGTTTGGTCACATACAGGTCCTGTAATAGCAAGTATTAGAAATGCAGATTACGGAATCAATATCGGGGCTCAAATGGGTGCTACTTTGCCGCTGAATTCTTCATCTGGAAAGATATTTTCAACCTTTAGACAGAACAAAAATCAAAATTGGGAGTCAAAAGAGCTTAATCAACTGACAAAAAAAGAAAGAGATGAAGTCCTTGCAGAAAAAGAAAAAATAAAAGAAGAAAAATTTACTCATTCAACAGAACCATTGATTGAGCATATCTCTTCTTTTAGCGTTCCTCTCTTTGATTTTAAACGTGAGTTAATAGGAGCACTAACTGTAGTAGGCTATACGCCTCTTATACCTAACAATCCGAGAGATGAGACAAGCCAATATGTTATCAAGACGGCTCTGAAAATATCAAAATCCTTCGGATTTATAGAAGATCACCGTTAATTCTTCCATATTACTAAAAAACAAATTGACAGGGATATGATTTGTTTATACAATAAGTGAAAATGGTTCACTAGTAGTGGATATGAATATTCACCCACTAATAAAGAACCACGAGGAGGAATGAAGGTGAGCAAGTTTACAAAAATGAAGGCGCTTTTAAAAACTTCTATTATCGCCTCAGCTTTACTGGCCCTTGCTGCTTGTGGCGGTGGGAAGGCTTCAACAGATGAGTCAAAAAAGGAAACAAAAACATTTAAAATCTCTCACGTAACACAGGAATCCCATGTGTGGCATAAAACAGCCGAAAAGTTTGGTGAAGAATTGGAAGCGCTGTCTGATGGCAGAATGAATGTGGAAATCTTTCCTGCCTCCCAGCTAGGTCTTGAGAAGGACATGGTGCAGCAATTAGAAACAGGTTCACTAGATTTTGGTTTTTTAACCAATGCTTACATGAGTACACGCCAGGATTCATTAAATGCTTGGTTTATGCCGTTTACCTTTCAAAGCCTGAAAGAAGCGGCTGCAATGAGAGAATCTGATGCAGCTAAACAGATGCTTGAAGAGCTTGATAGTCAAGGACTTGTCGGAATGGACTTCATGTTTGCAGGTAACCGCCACGTACTTCTTAAAGACGGAGCTGTTCAGTCTCCCGCTGACTTGAAAAGCAAAAAAATAAGAATAATCGGAAGCCCAGCGATGCAAGATTTCTGGGAAGAAGTAGGCGCTGGCCCTACTGCCATGCCGCTTCCGGAAGTATATACTTCACTGCAAACAGGTGTCATCGATGGAATTGATATTGATTTGGACGCACTTGTCACAGAGAAATATTACGAAAACGCTGAAAACTTAACATTAACAAATCATATGACCTTCCCCACAGTTATCGTCATGAGTAAACAAGTATTTGACGGTCTTACGGAAGAAGACCAAAAGATTGTTCAGGAAGCCATGAAAAATGCAGTAGATTGGGGAATTGAAGAAGCAATAGCCCGCGAAGACAAAAACCTTGAAGAGTTAAAAAAATTAGGTGTTAACGTTCAGAAACTAAAAGACACGCCTTCATTTGATTCTATTACAAAAACCATTACTGACAAATACAAAGGCAAATCCGAGGTTATTAAATCTTTCCTCGAAGAAGCAAAAAAATAACGGGGGAATAGCTATGAAACTGTTAAACCGATTAAGCGATCTGATCTATCAGATTGAAAAACTATTGGCTATAGCCTTTTGTTCCGCCATGCTGATTTCATTATCAGCTGGCGTTCTTTATCGTTATGTCCTCAATTCACCACTAACTTGGTCGGATGAAACAGCGATTTTTTCTCTTATTTGGCTTACCTTTATCGGTGGCAGTATGAGTATTAAACGGCAAGACTCTGCTGCTGTTTCCATTTTTATGGATAAATTAAAAGGCAGGCCCCGCCAGGCTTTGTTTGGAATTGGGATAGCTGTACTAGCAGCTTTTCTTATGTATATTTTTTATTTAGCGCTCACTTGGCTTTCCTCCCCTAACATCGCCATCCAGCGCTCCAGTTCCATGGGGATGCCGATGATTTACGCTTACGTCAGCATTCCGGTGAGCTTTTTGTTTATGATGATCCATACCATTGAATTATTCGTCAATAATTTCAAAAGCAAGGAAGGAGGAATTGAAGCATGACAATTGCGCTCCTTATTTTTATCGTGTTATTGCTTTTGCAGGTACCGATTGCATTTGTCCTTGGTATTACCACGATTGCTTATATTCTTCTCGCTGGAAATATAGAACTTATGGCAACTGCCCCGCAGCGGCTTTATTCTGGTCTTGAGAGCTACGGTTTGCTTGCGATTCCTCTTTTCATGTTGGCCGGGGAGTTGATGAATTCTGGGGGCATCACAAAAAGACTTATCAATTTTTCTAAGTCTCTGGTGGGCCATTTCCGAGGGGGATTAGCATACGTCAACGTCATTGCCAACATGCTTCTTGCTTCCATTATTGGATCGGCAACTGCACAAATTGCAATGATGAGCCGGACAATGGTCCCTTCAATGGAAAAAGAGGGATACTCAAGGGAATTCAGTGCTGCTACAACAGCATCTGCCGGACTGTTAGGACCGATTATCCCCCCAAGTATGTTATTTATCATTTATGGTGTCCAATCGGGGGCTTCTATCGGAGACATGTTTATGGCCGGCGTATTTCCCGGTGTCTTGCTTGCCATTACATTTATTATTCTGATTGGCTATACTGGATCAAAGCAAAAGTGGCCAACTCAAAGGCGTGCTCTCTTTTCCGAAATCATCAGTTCATTGATAAAAGTAATCCCGGCACTCCTGGTGCCTGTCATCATCGTTGTCGGCATTTTAAGCGGTGCCTTTACACCAACAGAATCCGCAGCCATTGCTTGCGTTGTAGCGCTTGTTGTAGGCTTTTTCTTTTACAGAGAACTAAAAGTGAAAAACCTTCCGTCTATCTTTGTAAATACAGCAGTAACTACAGCTACCATTACTATGCTCATTGCAATGGCCAATTTATTTGGCTGGATGCTTTCTTTCGAGAGAGTACCGCAAAATATCGCTACCTGGATGGTATCCTTAACTGAAAGCCCGCTATTATTCTTGTTAATTGTAAACATATTCTTGCTGATTGTCGGCATGTTCATGGACGGAATTGCTGCATTAATTATCCTTGTGCCTATTTTCGCGCCACTAATTGCGAACTATGGAATCGACCCTATCCATTTTGGTGTCATTATTTGTATCAATCTTACAATCGGATTATTGACGCCACCGGTTGGTGCAGGCTTATATATCGCCTCTTCTCTCGGACAAGTCAAGCTCGAACGACTCATAACAGCTATTTGGCCATTTTTAATCGCTTCACTTATTGCATTACTGATTATCACATATTGGCCTAGCTTGACACTTTGGCTACCATCGAGCATGAAATAAAGTGATTTATGAAGAACATCCCACAATATTCAGTTATAACAAGAAAAAACCAGCCGCCTTGTGACCTTGGGGCCAAGGCGTATCCTCCTCAAGCACCCCCTATGATTCGACGGCACTAGTACTTCCTGTACTTCGCAGCTAAACATTGAAAAAGCTTCCTTTAAATAAAATTTATCATTACAATTGATACTTTCATTACTCGAAATAAATAAACTGAGGCTGGGACATAACTAAAAAGATCAACCTAAAAGACGAATGATTTATAGAAATTAATAGCTTTAAACAAGAAAATGGTTCTGTCCCAGCCCCAGTCTTTCTTATTTTAGTTTCCATTTATGCCTCTTCCTTGAATTTTCCGAGGGAAACAACACTGCCTCCAGATTGGCCGTGTAGAGCGGTCTCAATAACAAGGTTCTTTCCATCAGATTGCCTCGCCCTCTGCCAGGTTTTGCCCCACCAGTAAATATTCAACTATATCAAAATTTCTTTCTTTTTTGTGTTATTGTTAAAATACTTATGAACCTACTATATTCGGGAGAATAGCCATGAAAAAAATTCTGATTATTGACGATGAAAAAGATCTCTTGGATACCTTGAAAGCTACTTGGGTATCTTGTTTATACCGCAGAAAATGGATGTGAAGGTTTAAAAAAACTTAAATATGGGCCTGATCTAATCATCTTAGACGTTTTTATGCCAGAAATGGATGGTTTTTCCTTCTGCAAAGAAATACGTAGTCACATAAACGTGCCAATTGTGTTTCTTTCAGCAAAAACTGATGAAGACAGTAAAGTTGAAGGACTGGCAGCAGGTGGTGACGACTATTTAATTAAACCTGTCAGCCTAAAAGAGCTTTCGTATCGAGTTGAAGCACATCTTCGCAGAGAACAGCGCAAAACGTTTCCATCCAAAGTCGCCTTTTTTGGGAATATAGCCATTCATTATGACGAGAAGAACGTATCAGTGAACAATCAGTCCATTCCCTTCACCAAAACTGAATTTTCAATAATCGAATTGTTATCTAAAAATTCCTCCACGACTTTTTCAAAAGATGAGATTTATGATTATTTATGGGGTTATGATAAAGATGGCGATTCAAACATTATTACTGAACATATTCGTCGCATTCGGAAAAAATTTAGGGATGTAACTGATCGAGAGTTAATCAATACAGTTTGGGGGCAAGGATATAAGTGGATTGGTTAGATGAGATTATCACACGTCTTTTTAGCAAAAATCGGAACCTTAATCGAACCTTGTTTTTGTACTTGTTTATTGGGATTATCATTACGGTTATTGCGACAGGTCTAACCTATTCTATTTGTGTTGGGTGGGAACGACTTATTTTAGATGATAATCAGCCACTAGAACACTACTTTGATATTTTCTCATGGCAAGTTCCTTCTATTATTCCTAAAAATGTCGAATCTTCCATTAGAATACTAGAATTCATCAAAATTTTCAGCCCGATAATCTATGGTTTGTTAGCTGTCTTTTTGATTACAAAACTCTTTTATAAACATAGAATTGTACAGCCTTTAGAAATCATTGAACACAGCATTCAGCAAATAAAAAAAAGAAATTACAATCAGCCGCTTTATTTCAATACGTATGATGAATTTGAAGGTACCGTTCAAGGACTAGACAGTCTCAGACAAAATTCAAGATCAAAAGAAATGGAGTTATCAAAACTTCACCAAGAACAGAGAAAAATCAATGCCGCTTTTTCCCATGATTTACGCACTCCTTTAGCAATCATCCAAAATAATATCGAATTACTGGAAGAACTTTATCATCAAGATCGTCTGACAGGGCCTTTTTTTGATAAGTCGGTAACTAAAATCAAAAACAGCGTGAATCGGCTGGTTGATTTTTCTCAAACCATGCAAGAAATTCAAAAGATTGACGAGATACCATTGGAAAAAACACAGCAGTCACTTTCTCACATAGAGGCGCACCTTCACGAATTTGGAAAAACTTTATCTGAGAAAAAGCTCTCCCTGCAAACAGATTACCCTTCTGAATTGAAAGCAAATTACGACATCCAAGTAGTTGATGAGGTGATGCAAAACCTGTTAAGTAATGCGTCCCGCTTTGCTGCAACAGAAATAGAAATTACCATGCAGGCAGATGAAAAATTCCTATGTATTTTTGTAAAAGATGATGGCAAAGGCTTTTCGAAAAAAGAATTGGAAATCGCTACTGATCCCTATTATTCCCACAATAAAGAAAGTCATTTTGGCTTAGGTTTAACCATCTCTGAAATACTAACCAAAAAACATGGTGGTGCCTTAAAGCTGTCCAATAGTGTAGATGGCGGTGCCATTGTAACTTCTATTTTTTCACTAGAATAATCTCCATTATCTGAGAGCATCGCTTTCGGATTTTTTGTTTTGTAGATAATTTATAGATATTTACTCAACTTTCGCAGAGAGAAATTGGCAAATAAGCCTTGATGTAGTTGGGAAGGCCAGAGAACCACTGCTCAAGTTGA
>NZ_JACSPV010000029.1 GCF_014836955.1 Bacillus norwichensis | reverse complement strand
AGATAGGGGAACCCTTTTAGGGTTAGCCGGAAGAGTAGTGCGGTTGGCGAACTTTTCAGTGCCCTTTCAGGGCTGGCCAGCAACAAAGGCTTTCAGCCGCAGAGCAAACCACCCGTTCTCACGGGTGGTTTTGATTGTGAAGAAAATATCATTACTTTTTGAAGAAATGATGACTAGAAGCTAAGATTCTTTGATTTTCTATTGTTGTATGCAATAATTCATACAGAAAAAGCATCCCTAGAGGTGAGAAAATGGAAAGATTACAAAAAGTCATTGCTCAAGCTGGAGTAGCTTCACGCCGAAAAGCAGAGACATTAATTATTGAAGGAAAAGTAAAAGTGAACGGTCAAGTTGTGACTGAACTTGGCACGAAAGTGGGTCCAGCGGATAAAATAGAGGTGAATGGCATCCCGCTTGTGGGAGAAGAAAAAAGATATTTTTTGTTTTATAAGCCGCGGGGAGTAATCAGCGCTGTTAAAGATGATAAAAGCCGCAAAGTTGTTACAGATTACTTTGAACATATTACTGAAAGGGTGTATCCGGTCGGACGACTGGATTATGATACGTCCGGACTCTTGCTTTTGTCCAATGATGGTGAATTCACTCATCTATTGACACATCCGATGCATGAAATCAAGAAAACTTATGTAGCCAAAGTAAAAGGAATCCCAGCACGTGAAGTCTTGAAAAAATTAGAAAAAGGAATTGTTCTAGAAGACGGAAAAACAGCTCCAGCAAAAGTACAGCTCCAAACGGCAGATAAGAGAAAGAATAGTGCGATTGTGGAAATCACCATCCACGAAGGCAGAAACCGCCAGGTACGAAGAATGCTGGAAGCTATAGGGCATCCTGTAATGAAGCTAAAACGGGAAAATCTTGCTTTTCTCAATCTGCATGGTCTAAATGCAGGGGAATTCAGGGAATTAACTCCTCATGAGGTCAAAAGGTTGAAAGTTCTAGCCAAAACAGGGCAATGATGTAGATAGGAATTGTTCGATATTCACATAACCTTCATATCAAAAGCCTTAACAAAACTTATATAGTGATATAATGTGTGTTGAATATTTGTGCTTCAAGGAGGTTGGGTTGATTCTTATGGCTTCGAAAAAGAAGCGTCGTTTGATTATCAGAACAGTTATTTTAACTGTCATGACGGCTGCTGTTATTTATACGTTATATGCAAACTTTACGAAGGACTCAAGATCAAGGATTTCGGCTGGAGATATGGCTCCAGATTTTGTATTAGAAGATTTGAATGGGGACAAGCATCAATTGTCCAGCTATAAGGGGAAAGGTGTTTTCTTGAATTTCTGGGGAACGTGGTGCAAGCCATGTGAGCGGGAAATGCCGTATATGAATAATCAATACGCTAAATTCAAAGACCAAGGAGTCGAAATATTGGCGGTCAATGTTGGCGAGCCTGAATTCCAAGTGAATAAATTTGTGGAAAAACATGGACTGGATTTTCCAGTTTTAAAAGACAAAAGCAAAGATATCATGAATATGTATGGTGTCTTCAATTTACCGGCCACCCTTCTTGTTAGTCCTGAAGGTAAGGTCATAAAAGTTGAAGAAGGTCAATTAACAGAGCAAAAAATTAGGGAAATGATGGAGAGTATCAAACCTAAGGGGAGCTAGTTATTTATGAAAGAAGTAAAATGTGTCTGCGGCCATGTCAATCCGCACGGGACCATCCTATGTGAATCATGTGGACGTGCCCTCACGGATGAGGCAAAGAAGGGAAAACTCCATGACATGCGTTATGAAGGGAGCGCACGTCGGTCACAAACGTACAATAAGACTTTCGTTGATAAAACGTGGAACTTTTTTTCCTCGGTCAAAGTGGGAATTTGGCTGATTGTTATCACGTTGATTGCCTCAGCGCTTGGAACTATATTTCCCCAAGTAATGTACATACCGCCAAATGCGGATCCAGCTCAATATTATGGCGAACAATACGGTACTTTGGGCCAGATCTATTATTGGCTCGGTTTACACGATTTATATAGCTCCTGGTGGTATCTGCTGTTGATTGCTTCAATAGGGGTCTCCCTTGTCATCTGTAGTTTGGACAGAGCGGTTCCGCTTCATAGAGCATTAAAAAACCAACGGGTTGACCGCCACGAAGGGTTCTTGAAGAGGCAGCGACTTTTTAATCGTAAGGAAACAAATATTTCTGATGAGGACATTGAAAAGTTCAAAAAGGGCCTTAAGGATAAAAAGTATCATATCCGCGTAAAAGACGGAAGTATCCTTGCAGAAAAAGGAAGGTTTTCAAGGTGGGGTCCTTATGTCAACCATATTGGACTCATCATATTCCTGATTGGAGGAATGCTGCGATTCGTTCCTGGCATGTATATCGATGAAGTGCTTTGGTTACGTGACGGAGAAACAAAAACAATTCCTGGGACAAATAACGAATATGCCTTGGAAAATAAAAAATTCACAGTTGATTTTTATGATAAGGAAAAAGACAAGGAAGTATACAATTCTGCCTTGGAGAAAGTGGGTTCCGTAGTAAAGGAATTCCAATCTGATGTAGTGCTATACAAACGGGATCCTGAAGAGACTCTTGGCTCAGACAGCGAGCTTGTCGAAGTGAAAAAAGCAAAAATTATTGTGAATAAACCTTTGAAGTTCGACCACTTCGCTATCTATCAAACAAGCTACAGGGCAGATGAGTTTCAATCAATGACTTTTACCTTGATGAACAAGAAGCAGGAAAAGGGTTATGGAGATGTGACAATCGATTTATTTGATCCGAAGGACAGCTATGATTTGGGCAATGGATATAAAGTTGAGCTAGTTGGCTATTATCCAGATTTCTCCGGCTTTGCCGAGAATGGGGAGCCTGAAACTCAATCACCAAATCCGAACAATCCCGCTTTTGTGTTTAATATGATCTCACCAGAACATCCGAAGGGAGAAGTCAGTTTTACAGCCATTAAGCAAACGGTGGAGCCGTTGGGCGAAACTGACTATAAAATGACCTTCAAAGGTATTGACACAAGAAATGCAACAGCGCTTACTGTTAGAAAAGACATGACTTTATGGATTCTGGGAATCGGCGGTGCTATTTTCATGATTGGTGTCATTCAAGGCTCGTTCTGGATGCACCGAAGAATCTGGCTTCAGCGTAAAGATGAAGAAATTTTAATTGCCGGCCATACAAATAAAAACTGGCATGGGCTGAAAAAAGATATATCTGATTTGATTACAGATACATCTATACCAGATGTGATCGATCAGACGGGAGAAAATACAGGAAAAGAAAGTGGGAATACATGATGACAGGACTCCTCCAGGTAAGCAGCAATTTGCTATATGCTTCACTTATATTATATCTTGTTGCAACCTTCCTTTTCAGCGGAGCCATCCGTGATAAACGGGGGAGGGAAAAGCAGACGGGAGTTAACCGTTGGGGAATGCTTGCGATCATTGCAACAGTGATTGGTTTCTTATCCCAGCTAGGTTATTTCATTACAAGATGGGTTGCAGCTGGGCATGCACCTGTCAGTAACCTTTTCGAATTTACAACTTTTTTTGGAATGATGGTTGTTGGTGCCTTCATTCTTCTGTTCTTTATTTATAAACTGAATGTGCTCGGATTGTTTGCCCTGCCGACAGCTTTTCTTTTAATTGCTTATGGAAGCATGTTTCCAAGGGATGTTAGTCCGCTGATTCCTGCATTGAAAAGTGACTGGCTTCATATCCATGTTACAACAGCGGCAGCAGGACAGGCGATTTTATCCATCAGCTTTGTAGCGGGCATTATTTACCTATTAAAATCTGTTGACCCTACAGTTAAGGATAAGAGATCCTTTTGGCTTGAGGCTATCATGTACTGTGTTGTTGCGACTATTGCTTTTATCATTATTTCAACATCGTTCAATTTAGCGCATTATAATGCAGATTTTGCATGGGTGGACAAAAATGACACTCCAGCAGAAACGTCTTATCAACTGCCTGCTCTTGTTGGACCCCATGAAGGGGAACTCCTGACCAAGGATCGCATGAGCCCGCTTGTAACGATGCCGGCTATTGTGAATGCTAAGAAACTCAATACTGTTATTTGGACGGTCATTGCTGGTACAATTCTTTATTTACTGATTCGGCTTATTACCAGAAAGCGGGTCAGCTTGTTATTAAAACCGCTAGTCAAAAATGTTAACCTTGATCTTGTTGATGAGATCGGATATCGGTCAGTCTTAATTGGATTTCCAGTATTTACCCTGGGGGGCCTCATTTTTGCAATGATTTGGGCCCAGATTGCTTGGACGAGATTTTGGGGATGGGATCCGAAAGAAGTATGGGCACTTATCACATTTCTTTTCTATGCCGCATTTCTTCATTTGCGATTATCAAGGGGATGGCATGGAGAAAGGTCTGCATGGCTTGCGGTTGTTGGGATTGCCATTATCATTTTCAATCTTGTATTCGTCAACTTGATTATTGCAGGTCTTCATTCCTATGCATGATAAATGGCGAAATTTTTTGCTCAAAGCCCTCACTCTTTAGGTGTGGGCGTTTTTCTTATACAATAGTAAGTAAGTACGCTAAGATGAAGCCAAGGGGGAAAGAAAATGGAACAAGAAGTCAAAATTTTGGTTGTAGATGATGAAGATCGTATTCGTAGATTATTAAAGATGTATCTTGAACGTGAGAATTACGTTATTGATGAGGCGGCTGATGGTGAAGAGGCGCTTGAAAAAGCACTTCTGAACGAATATCATTGTATTTTACTTGATTTGATGATGCCGAAAAAAGACGGTATTGAAGTTTGTAAGGAATTACGTGAAGAAAAGGCCACTCCGATTATCATGTTGACTGCAAAAGGCGAAGAAGCAAATCGAGTGCAGGGTTTTGAAGTTGGGGCAGACGATTACATTGTCAAGCCATTCAGTCCGAGGGAAGTGGTGTTAAGGGTAAAAGCTGTTCTAAGGAGGTCTTCTCAAACAAGCTTTCTTCAAACTGACCCGACAGCGCGAGATATTATCGTCTATCCGCATTTATCAATTGATCATGATGCTCACCGGGTTACAGCTGATGGAAAAGAAGTGAACTTGACTCCGAAAGAATATGAGCTTCTCCATTTCCTAGCCAAATCACCTGATAAGGTGTTTGACCGCGAGCATCTGTTAAAAGAAGTATGGCAATATGAATTTTTCGGGGACTTAAGAACAGTAGACACTCATATTAAGCGATTGCGCGAGAAATTAAACCGCGTATCGGAAAAAGCAGCAGGAATGATTGTCACTGTTTGGGGAGTCGGTTATAAATTTGAGGCAGGAAATGAATGAGACTTTGGCGCAGTGTTGTTGGAAAAGTATGGATGACCATTCTGCTGCTGGTCTCCTTTGTTTTGATTATTCTTACCATATTACTGATACAGTTTTTTGAGAAATATCATGTAAACCAAATTGAAAAGAGCTTGTCAGATACAGCTGAAAAAATATCAGGAATTATTGAATCTCACCGGAATGATGGACTCGGTGAGGAAATTGTATTTGAAATTGTGGACGCTCCGATGAGGGTCGCCATTGCCTATGATAAAGAGAAATTTCATTATTCTCCCAACATCGAGGAAAAGAATAAAATTCCTTCCTACGTGTTCTTGAACGATGATGAACTGAGCACTGTATTTACAGAAGAAAAAGTGGTGAAGAAAGAACTCTCTCTGTCTGATCTTCATGATCCAGGCAGCAGATTTAGAAATTATCTCGTGGCTGGTGTTCCGCTTCATCTGAATGATAAGGAAACTGGAGCTATCTTCATCTATCAATCACTAGGGGTTCTGAAGGAAACGACGAAACAGACAGCTAATCTCATTTTATTGGCAGCAGGAATCGCTATTGTGTTGACGACCATCTTCGCATTCTTTTTATCTACGCGTATTACTGCGCCCCTGCGTAAAATGAAAGAAGCTGCATTCGAATTGTCGAAGGGGAATTTTGATACAAGGGTACCGTTTCTAAGTCAGGATGAAATTGGAGAGTTGGCCATTGCCTTCAATCAAATGGGGAAACGCCTGAAATTTAATATGAATGTTTTAAGGCAGGAGAAGGAACAGCTGACAAGCATTCTGAGCAGTATGGCTGATGGCGTTATGACATTCAGTCGGGACGGAACTATTTTGATTACAAATCCTCCAGCCGAAAGGTTTTTGCAGCAATGGCCCATTGATGGTAACGAAGCGAATCCGATTCCACCTGAAATGGCGGATTTGCTGGAACAGGCCATAGCTGATGAAAAAGAACATACTGGTGAACTAACGATTCAGGGGCGGTACTATGTGGTGATTGTCAGTCCGCTTTATACTCATGATCAAAAGAGTGTGCGCGGTGCAGTGGCAGTGATAAGAGATATGACAGAGGAACGCCGTTTGGACAAACTCAGAATTGATTTTGTGGCGAATGTATCTCATGAGCTTCGAACTCCGATTGCCATGCTTCAGGGATACAGTGAAGCAATCATAGATGATATTGCCGGTTCTGAAGAGGAAAAGCAAGAAATCATTAAAATTATCTACGATGAATCACTTCGGATTGGAAGGCTTGTCAATGAATTGCTTGATTTGGCGAGAATGGAAGCAGGGCACATTACTTTAAACTTTGAAGAAGTGGATGTCGGAGCATTTGTCGAAAGGATTACTTTTAAATTTCAAACAATCGCGCGGGATAATAAAATTAAACTGCAAAGCCATCTAGATAAAGAAAACATCATGTTCTCGCTCGACCCTGATAAAATTGAACAAGTGCTAACGAATTTAATTGACAATGCGATAAGGCATACGCATGAAAATGGCAAAATAGTCGTTACTCAATCCAGCGTACAAGGCGGTCTTACCATTTCGGTGCAAGACGATGGTACAGGGATACCAGAGGAAGATCTGCCGTTTGTATTCGAACGTTTTTATAAGGCGGACAAAGCGAGAACGAGAGGAAGGGCCGGCACAGGTCTTGGACTTGCCATCGCCAAGAATATTATTGACGCGCATCATGGCCAACTGACAGTGGCAAGCAAGCTTGGTGAAGGAACAACCTTTACTTTGTTTTTGCCAAATAGAAAATGAGGAAATCTGCTGAATATTGACGTCTAATCTTGTTTCATGCGTAACAAATTGATAGAAGCCGAAGGAATTTGATAAAAGCTTGGTTCAGCTAAATCAATAAGGTGTATGACGTCATTAAGACAGGCAAACTATAGTTTTTAGACAAATATCTTCACAAATTCAAACTCTTGATGTATAATGAAGCTTAATAACATATATGATTCATCTTCGGGGCGTGGTGAAATTCCCGACCGGCGGTAATGAGCATAGGTCTCTGAGCCCGCGAGCCTGATAAAGGCAGGATTTGGTGCGATTCCAAAGCCGACAGTATAGTCTGGATGGGAGAAGATGAAGGTAGCCGCTTTACGTTCAAATTGCAGGAATTTGAACGTTTATTAAGAGATGCCTTAATCCTCCCTCAAAAGTTAAAAATTTGAGGGATTTTTCATTTTTAGGCAGTGAAATTCGGCTTACCTTTCTTCAACATGGGGTGAATCTCAAAGGAGAGAGGATTTTGAAAAAATTTAATACGAGATCATTTGTAGCAATCGGGATGCTGAGCAGTTTGTCTTTTGTACTGATGCTCATTAAGTTCCCAATTCCGCCGTTTCCGGCATATCTCACCGTGGATTTCAGCGATATTCCTGCATTGATCGCTGCGTTGATGTTCGGTCCACTTGCAGCAATAATAGTCGAATTGATTAAAAATATTCTTGATTATTTAATGATCGGTAGCGAAGCCGGTATTCCAATTGGAAACTTTTCGAACTTCCTGGCAGGAACGATGTTTGTATTACCGACTTATTATGTGTTTAAAAAACTGAAAATAAAATGGGGATTAGCTGTATCGTTAACCATTGGAAGCATATTTATGGCAGTTTTCATGAGTATCCTGAACTATGTGGCAATTCTGCCGGCCTATATAATCTTGCTTGGTTGGGACCCAATGTCAACTTCGGATCTTCGCCAGCTGGTTGTAGCCGCTATCCTGCCATTTAATATAATCAAAGGGCTCATTGTAACCCTCATCTTTTTACTTGTATACAGCCGCATGCGTAATTGGATTGATAAGCAAGTTGTTTATCGGAATATATAAAATAGCTATTTCAATAGAGCCAGCAATGAAGCTTTTCATTGTTGGCTCTTTTCATTATTGCTTTAAAAATAATGAAAATAATACGAATTTTTGCAAACTAGAGGGACGTTCTACGTCATATGATGGGGGGAATTGAGTTTGTGGTATACGGTTTTCTCCTCTAACTAAATACAAAGGAGTAAGGAAAATTACGACTTTAGTCTATATGATAAATCAGTCAATAAATTATACTGATGTTGTGGGAGTAATACTTTTGAGGGGGAAATGAATGATTAGACTTACAAATTGGGCCTTAAAAAATAAGTCAGCTGTCATTTTGATGACTGTCCTGATTTTAGGGCTTGGAACACTCAGTTATTTTACATTGCCAAAGGAGTTTATGCCTTCTGCAAATAACCCTGCAGTAACAGTCATTGTCATGGGGCAGGGGACCGATGCAGATACCATGGCTGAACAAGTCACAAAGCCTATAGAGAAAGCGATTGGATCGGTGAAAGGTAAAAAACATGTATTTTCTACGTCTGCGGATGGGTATTCATCCATAGATATTGCATTAGATCCTTCGGTAGATATGAAAGAAGCTAAAACTCAGGTTCAAGAGGCATTAGCTACTATTGAGCTGCCAGAGGGATATACAAAACCAATCGTGTCTCAGTTAAACTTGGATATGATTCCTTTATGGCAAATCGGGCTTTCCTTTCCCGAAGGAATCAACCGAGATGACATGGAGAAAATAGAAAATGAGATTATTCCGATGTTCCAGGGCATCTCGGGAGTATCTGATGTACTTGTATATGGGAAACAGCAGACGCAGGTGAATATTACACTTGATCAGAAAAAAATGACTGATTACCATATTCCTATTCAGGCTTTGATGGGGATTCTCCAAGGAAAGAATCTTGCAGTGGCAGTGGGCGAAGAAACCATTGACAACCGAAAAGCCAATTTGAAAGTGGTTGGAAAGATAAATGGAATAAAAGAACTTGAGAACCTGCAATTAGCTTCGGAAATTCGTCTGAAAGATATTGCTAAGGTCAGTATTAATGATTCAAGTGAAACATTTTTTACAAGAGTGAATGGAGAGGAAGCTGTAGCATTGCTTCTTCATAAAGAGTCCAATGCCAATGCTGTCTCAGTTGGTAAAAAAGTAGAAGAGACAATGAAGAAGGTGAATAAGGAATTTAATCCTGCAATCGAGGCGTCTATGCTTATTTCGTTTTCTGAATTTATAGTTAATTCTGTAGATAGCATGATGCAGGCGGTACTTATTGGTGCTTTATTTGCCACAATTGTTATTTTTGTCTTTTTGCGACATCTTCGGATGACACTCATCACCATTGTGAGCATCCCGTTATCTCTTGGATTAACTCTATTTTTGCTTTCACAATCCGGAATTACGCTAAATGTATTGACGATTGGCGCAGTTGCCGTAGCCGTGGGCCGCTTGGTAGATGATAGTATTGTTGTGATCGAAAACATATTCAGAAAAGCTCAGAACGGAGATTTTTCCAAAGAAGTCATTGTGACCTCAACAAAAGAGGTTGCAGCAGCAATCACTTCATCGACATTGACAACTGTTGCTGTATTTTTACCAATGGGACTCGTGAAGTCACTTGAAGAATTATTACTCCCGTTTGCGCTGACGATTACATATGCGCTCCTTTCCTCGCTTCTTGTTGCATTAGTCGTAGTTCCGCTTATGGGTTCACGGATGTTGAAGCAGGGCAAAATGCCAGTGTACAAGAAACCGAAACGGTATATTAAAGTACTGGATTGGAGTTTAAGGCATAAATGGGTGCCGCTTATACTATCTTTGTTTATTTTTATCGGAGCGGTAGGCATGTATGCTGTTATGCCGAAAGGGACGGCTGATGCAGCGGATAATGATGTGTCCGTAAGCATGGTTTATCCAGATGATATTCCTTTTTCAAAAGTAGAGGATGAAGTTCTTGTATTTGAGTCCTTTTTGATGGATCAGCCTGAAGTGAAAGAAGTGATTACTTTCCTTGGCTCGAATCCGGAGGACGCACAATTCAGCCAGATTAATTCACAAAATCAAGGAAGCTTCCACGTAGTGATGAAGAAAGATGCAGATACCGAAAAAGTGATGGAAAAGATAGAGAAGGAAAAAGAAAGATACACAGAAGCAGACTTCGATATAATGTTTGCCACCCTTGTAAACTTTAGTGATTCAACAATCACATTGGATGTAGTCGGAAACGACGCCAATAAACTAATCGAAGCATCCAAGCTAGTGATGGATGAAGTTAAGGGGATCGATGGAGTAGAAAAAGTTACAAGCAATCAAAATGAACTAAAAACAGTCTATGATATTAATGTCAATCAGAAGAAGGTAAACACAGAGGAAGTGGCGAAGCAAGTGCAGACGATGCTGAACCCATTTCCAATTGGTATGATCAAGCTGGAAGGGAAAGATACTGTAGTTATGCTTGACAGCTCTATCCATCCAACTTCAGAAAATGAATTAAAGGATATTTCTGTCATTGCTAATGAAAAAACTGTGGAGCTTTCATCCATTGCAAAGATTGAAAGAGCGGAGAAACCAACAAGTATTCTTCGGAAAGACAACAAAGAATACGTTCGGGTTAATGTGGAGGCAGACTCAAAAAATCTCTCTAAAATAGCGAATGAAGTCAATATGAAGGCGGAGAAATTGTCTTTGCCTGATGGGGTTTCACTAGAATATGGGGGAGCAGCAAGTGCACAGTCAGAACAGTTTATGGAATTATTCCAATTGATGGCAGTCTCTATTGGCCTAGTCTACTTGATTATGGTTCTCACATTTAAAACGCTTCGGGCCCCGCTTGTTATTTTGTTTACATTGCCGTTGGCTTTAATCGGTGCCATTCTAGGATTGCTTATTTCCCGGACACCTATTGATATAGGCGCTATGATTGGGGCACTTATGCTGATAGGAATTGTTGTAACAAATGCAATTGTTTTACTCGACCGGGTAAGGCAGAATGAAAAGACAATGCCAATACGACAAGCTTTGCTTGAGGCTGGTGCTACAAGGTTCCGTCCGATCATCATGACCGCTTTGGCTACTATCTTTGCCATGATCCCACTTTTGATCGGTAAGGAAGAAATGGGAAGCATTGTTTCAAAAGGGCTAGCTGTAGTGGTGATTGGTGGATTGTCTGCAGCGACGTTACTGACATTAGTCATCATCCCCGTAGTATATGAGCTATTTTATTTTAAAAAGGCAAAAAAACAGCGGTTGGAAAAAGAGGCTGATATAGCAATTTAAAGTGAATTTTCAGAAAAACAGGAGGAGTTTAGGGCGGGTTTAATACCCGTCCTTTGCTGTTCTCATAAAAGCGGTGACTAATGCTCGTAAAGTAAGATGCCGAGCATTTGGGGTTTTAAATAAAAGCAGTCACGAACAGTGGGACAAAAGAAAGTGGGGGGAGAGCATTCTCAGTAATTGATCTAATATGGAGAGTATTCTTTTTCTCAGACAGCATGTCAGTCAAAGAGGCTATTATTACACCTTTTAGGCTAACGCAGCTAGTATTCCATCGAAGTAAGCAGCCGGCTTAATTCAGCCAAACTGAATATTTTCTTAAAGTACAGCTTTGAAGGTAAGAAAAAGGGCCAGGAGATGAATTGTTGAAGATCTCGGAGATTCGTCATCCATTAGCAGCTCTTAAGAGAAAAAACCTAAAAAATAGAAAAATCAGTTGAAGAAAAACAAAAAAACTGTTTTCTCCAACTGATATACTGTCGGAACATTTTAGAGAGACTCTCTAAAATCTATTCGAACTTCAATGGATCTCCGTCAAATGGTTCGTCGGCAACTTTTATAGATTCAGTTGGGCAGCCCTCGAACGCATCTATCATATCATCTTCCAAAATATCGGGAACTTCCGCAATGCCTTTATTGTCATCAAGGACGACATATGCCAATCCCTCGTCGTCATAGTCATATATATCAGGAGCAGCAGCTCCGCAAGCACCACAGGCAATACAGGTGTCTTGGTCGACCATTGTAAACTTGGCCACTTATAATCCTCCTATCACTCATCTATGTCAATGTTGTTTGGGTAACATAATTGGCATGAAGATTTATTTCTATACATATATTAATCCTCTGGAAACAACATTTCAACATAAAAGAAATTTGTAACGAATTTGTCGAACTATTTTATTCCACGGAAGATCGTAGAGAACATAGTCGAAAAAACAGATTCGTGATAAAATTAAAGAAACCTTTTCTTTTTTATTCAAAGCAAAGATCAGCATGATAAAAATTATTTCACAAAAAATGTTCAATAAGGCATCGTGCATACTTGGAGTGCTGGGGAATAAAGGGCAAGCACCCCCTACATATGATGGATAGATAATTGGTCTAATAAAAGAGTGATTTTTCATGAGAAAAAGCAGGCAGTCAGAGCTCATTGAACAGATGACTCATCGGGAGCTTACATTCCACTTATATTTGACTCAATTCATATTACTGGGGATTTCCTTAGTAATAGGGGCCTTCATCTTTGATATGGCTGAAGTTGGTCAGAAATTCCAATTCGATTTTAAGTGGTTTGTTTGGGGGATTGCTAATGGTGCAGTAGTAGTAGGCATTGATATAATCATGATGAATCTATTGCCGAAAAAGTATTACGACGATGGCGGGATCAATAATAAAATTTTTAAGTCGATGCCTTTTTGGCAAATTCCTATTGTAGCCTTCGTCATTGCCTTTACCGAAGAGCTGTTGTTTAGAGGGATTGTGCAAACAACCGTAGGACTTGTGGGAGCAAGCCTTATTTTCGCTATTATCCATTTGCGATATTGGTCTCATTGGTATTTATTGATGAATGTTATTTTATTGAGCTTCTGGATAGGCATAGTCTATAACCTGGCGGGGCAGCTGTTGTGGCCGGTAATCGCCATGCATTTTACGATAGACTTTTTGTTAGGGATATATATAAAGTTCGGTTCTTTCCGAAAGGATTTGTAAAAGAAGGGGATTAAAAATGGAAATGAATCAAAATCGTCTAAATCGGCAAATGGCCGATAACGAAAACGAACAGGATGCAGGAAAGGATGCGCTCCCTTCTAGAGCTGATTATCATAGAGAAAAGAAAAAGCCGGATACAGCTCAGAATGGGAATACAAAGAAGAAAAAAGTATCTATACCGCTTGTTCTTTTACTTATTTTACTGATGCTTCCGATCGTAATACTGTCCATCATCAATAATGGGGATCGCTCTAAAGCGAATCCTGCAAATAGCAGTTCAGGGGAAGAGGTCTCTTTTGAAGAAGATTCAGTGATGGAAGCAGAGCCTAAAAAAGAAAAGGAAACCGATAAAGCCGATAAAAAAGAGGAAAACGAACAAGAAAAAATCAAAAAAGAGCAAGCTGAGAAAGAAAAAGCAAAAAGAGAAGCGGCCAAAAGAGAAGCCGCCAAAAAGGAAAAAGCTAAAAGAGAGGCTGCAGAGAAAGAAAAAGCTAGGCAAGAAGCAGCTAAAAAAGAAGCCGCCAAAAAAGAGGCGGCTAAGAGAGAAGCAGCAAAGAAAGAAGAACAGGCTAAAGCAGCAGAACATGAAAATCCACCGAAACAACAGGAAGAACAAAATCAGGCCAATAACAATGAAAATACTCAAGGGAAGGTCACTTATCATACAGTCCAGCAGGGAGAGAACCTTTTCCGGATTGCTCTGAAATATTATGGCTCCCAAGCAGGTGTTGAAAAAATAAGGCAGGCAAATGGACTTGCAGGGAATGAAATCAGTGTTGGGCAAACATTGACTATTCCACTGCCCTAATAGTTTCATAAAATGGATTAGCCCCTCATATGATGAAGATGAGGGGCTTTTTGAAAATATAAAATTAGATAGATTGAATAAAAGAATTGCGCTTTATTTGAAACAGGTGCATTAGGGTTCCCAGGTTCTGAACGGTATTCTAAAAAGTTCAGGATGTTTTTATCAAATTTTGAATCTTGGGAAGTATTCTCCGGGCGTCGACAGTTTTTTTATACGGTATCGTACGGAACTGAGTCCAAACATGCGAGACAGAGCGTTCCAGTGCCAATGGTGCAAACAGGACGCGATTTAAGTTGGTCAGGCACTGGCGCAATAATCAAGCCACGTTCAGGAAGAAAGCGCTCATGCGGTATAGCTTATTTAAGGAGCGTATGTTTTCCTCGACTAAAGCCGCATGAAGAATTTTTACGATGTAATTGAAATGAGCAGCTTTGATGTGGCAGCTGAAGAGCTCCCACATCAAATTTATGCGTCTTTCGCTTTTCTAATGGGGGGATCGTATGGACAAAGTTAGGCTTACACTAGATGAGCAAGTGGACGAAGCAACAAAAAAAATGATGCTGCATTTAATTGAGAGAAAAGTGAAATATGATCATTATAAAAATACTCACTTCTTTATTCTGTCATTTTTCATACTCTATTGTCTGACTTTGTTATTTATTAGCTACCCGCTCGTCGTTGTTCCAAAAGGCAATTCAATCATTAACAGTATTACTGCATTGTTAGGGACAAACCATCTTATTTTTCTCTTTTTATTGGGGGTTCTTTTGTTTGGAGCGTTAAAATTTTATTTTGAGAAAAAAGAGAAAGCTGAAACTGAATTCCATGATTTAAGATGTGAAATTATCGAAAAAAGCCATGATATATGGAATGAGGAACATTGGAGCAGCCGCCATCGCGTTTTTGATGAGATGAAAAAGAAGTACGATATTAATCTATATTACGAAAGTAAGTGAAATAATTATAGAAGCTATCTTGCTCAGATGGGTGTGAAATATTTTTGCAAACGCTGTTGACAAACAAAAGTTAACCGGATATAATTCGGTTTAACTTCATTCAGCGGAAGTCTCCCACTTCAGTAAGTGGCGAGATGAATGCATAATGATATTCCATTCAGTGGAGGTTCAAACCTCGGCTGAATAAAGTCAAAGCTCCGGCGGATGCCACAGATTTTCAGAGGAAATTTATCAAGTGGAGCTCGATATAATCTGGGCGAAATATGCCAAGGCGCATTTGATCTTACCAACACAATAAAAAAGTATTGACCGGTCAACCGGAAATACAACCTTTCTAGGATTGTATTTTCGGTTTTTTGTTGTTTTGGGGATGAATAAAATTTGATATGGCAGTTTTTTTCTTATCAAGAGAGGTTGAGGGGAATGGCCCTGTGACGCCTCAGCAACCACCGCTTTATGCGGAAAGGTGCTAAATCCATCAAGTTGGAAACAACTTGGAAGATGAGAAGAAACCTATTAATTTGGGGCTTCTTCTTGTTGGGAAGGCCTTTTTCTTGTGAAAAAGGGTTCGATATCTCATTGAGGAAGGAGAATGACATTGTCTTTAAAAAGGGAAACTCTGCTTGTCCAAACGGGGAATGACAGACAAGAGCCGCTTGGTGCAATCAACGCTCCCATTTATCTATCAGCACCATATCGCCATCAGCATATCGGCTTGTCAAATGACTATGATTACATCAGAACTGGAAATCCCACACGCGATATCCTTGAACGATCAATAGCAGAATTGGAGAAGGGAAATCGGGGATTTGCCTGTAGCTCTGGAATGAGCGCGATTCAATTAGTTTTTTCCTTATTTACATCCGAAGATCATATTATCGCAATTAGAGACTTGTATGGTGGCTCTTATCGGATGTTTGAATGGTTTTCAACTAATTATCATCTCCAATTTTCATTTTGGGATCAAGAACATGAAAGCATTCATCAACTGATCCAATCCAATCCAATACGAAAGCGCTATTTATTGAAACACCTACAAACCCATTGATGAAGGAAACAGATATCCGAAATTTAGCCGTAATTGCCTGGAAGGGGGGAATGATCAGCTTTGAAATCGCCAATGAATCAAGGGTCTCTCCATTTTTAAGCGCATTAAATATTTTCACCTTTGCTGAGAGCCTGGGGGGTGTGGAGAGCTTGATTACATACCCGGCAATACAGACACATGCTGATATTCCAGAGGAAACCAGAAAAAGCTATGGGCTTAGCAACCGTCTTTTGCGTATCTCAGTAGGGATTGAACACGCAGATGACTTGATTTCAGATTTGGAGCAAGCTTTCAATCAATTAGAAAAAAATGGATTGGCGCCTTCAACAAAAGACAGAGGAGGTAGTCAAGTTGAATCTGTTAGATAGTTTAAAAGAAAGAATAATGATTGGTGACGGAGCGACAGGAACCCTGCTTTATTCATACGGGATAGACCGCTGTTTCGAAGAATTGAATCTCACTCACCCAGATGATATTTTTCATATTCACGAAGAATATTTGAAGGCTGGCGCAGAAGTGATTCAAACAAACACTTATGGCGCCAATTACATTAAACTGAACAGATATGGTTTGGAGGAACGCGTCAAGGAAATCAACAGTGAAGCAGTTAAAATTGCAAGAAAAGCAGCAAAAAAGGACGCCTTTGTCGTTGGAACGATTGGTGGAATTCATGGGGCAAGATTTTACTCAGAGCTATCTGAGGAGATTAAAAGAAGTTTCAGAGAACAACTGTATTGTCTACTATTTGAGCACGTGGACGGTCTCCTATTAGAAACGTATTATGACCTTGATGAACTAATCACTGTACTCAAGATAGCGCGTCAAGTGACCAATATACCGATCATTACAAATGTGTCCATGCATGAGCCTGGAGTCCTTGAAAATGGAATTCTGCTATCTGAAGCTATTAAACGTCTGGAGGATTTAGGAGCTGATGTGGTGGGAGTGAATTGCAGGTTGGGTCCGTACCATGTGCTAAAAGCATTAGAGACCGTCCCTATTCCTGAAAAAGCCTTTTTATCAGCATATCCGAATTCAAGTCTTCCGGAGTTTAGGAATGGAAAGTTGCTTTATAAATCTGAGCCGGAATACTTCAAGAAGTTTGCAGCCCATTTCAGGGATGAAGGAGTCCGTTTGATGGGAGGCTGCTGCGGAACAACTCCTGCTCATATCCGATCTATGAAGGAAGGCATACAGGGACTAATACCGGTTAAGAAAAAGAAGGTCAAAGAGCAAGCAAGAATTGAAATAGGAGAAACAAAAAAGCTTGATGAATTGACGTTATTTGAGAAAGTCAAAACGAAGCGCTCGATTATTGTAGAACTCGATACTCCAAAGGATTTGGACACACGGAAATTTTTCGAAGGGGCGAAAGCATTGAAAGAAGCCGGTATCGATGGCTTGACAGTGGCTGACAATTCTCTTGCCTCCCCTAGGATATGCAATAAAACAATGGCATCGCTCGTCAAGAGGGACATCGGTCTTTCTTCGCTTGTTCATGTAACATGCCGTGACCGTAACTTGATTGGGATGCAGTCTCACTTAATGGGTTTGCACACATTGGGAATCCGGGATATATTAGCGATCACTGGTGACCCGACGAAGATAGGAGATTTTCCAGGCGCAACCTCAGTCTTTGATGTAACATCATTTGATCTAATTAAGCTTATTAAGCAATGTAATGAGGGAATCTCCTTTTCCGGAAAATCTCTTAAGCAGAAAACAAACTTTCATGTGGCGGCGGCTTTTAACTCTAATGTTCATAATATTGGGAAATCAGCGGAGCGCCTCGAGAAAAAAATTCAATTTGGAGCGGACTATGTGTTAACACAGCCTATATTTAGCCGGGAAAAAATTATTGAAACATGGGAAGCGACCAAACATATTAAGGCTCCAATATATATCGGGATTATGCCACTGGTTTCATCGAAAAATGCCGAATTTCTTCATAATGAAGTTCCGGGTATTAAATTAACAGACGAAACGAGAAAACGAATGGCCGTCGCCAAAAGTCCGGAGCAGGCGCTCCAAATAGGATTGGACATAGCAAAGAAATTAATCGACACGGCTATTGAGTATTTTAATGGAATCTATCTAATCACACCGTTCATTCGTTATGAGTTGAGTGTAGAATTAGCTAAATATATTCAGCAACGAACAAAGGAATTGGATGTGAAAAAACAAACTCAATTCGCTTTATCATAAAAAATGAATTTAGGAGGAAATAGCATGGCAAAAGTTTTAAGTTCAAATTTAGGTTATCCAAGAATCGGAGAGCAGCGAGAGTGGAAAAAGGCACTGGAAAAATTTTGGAGTGGGGAAATTTCTGAAAAAGAACTGCTGGAGGAAACGAAAGCAATCCGTTTGGAAGGATTGAGGAAGCAGAAAGAAAAAGGGATCGACCTGATTCCGGTAGGGGATTTTTCATTGTATGATCATGTTCTTGACACATCGATTACGTTTGGAGTGATTCCAAAGAGATTCAAAGAGGACGGTACAAGAACTCAATTGGAGACTTATTTCTCCATTGCGCGTGGAAATCAGGATGCTGTAGCATCGGAAATGACGAAATGGTTTAATACAAACTATCACTATATCGTTCCTGAATTCAATGAATCGAAGCCCTCATTAAAAGAGAATCGTCTGCTTAGCTTCTACAAAGAAGCAAAAGAGGAATTGGAAATCGAGGGAAAACCAGTCCTATTGGGACCAATCACATTTATTAAACTGGGAAAAGGGTATGAAGACGGAGAATTCCCTTTAATTGTTCAGGAATTTCTGCCATTATATATACAAGTTATAAAGGAACTGAAAGAGGCCGGGGTTAAATGGATTCAGATTGACGAGCCGATATTTTCAACTGCATTGACTGAAGAATATCTTGAGCAAGCCAAATATGTATATGAGACGTTTGCAAAAGAGATACCGGAAATCAACATTATTATTCAAACCTATTTTGAATCAGTCGACTCATACGAGTTTATTGTGAATTTGCCAGCAGCGGCAATTGGCCTTGATTTTGTGCATGGTCATTCTTTAGATCTCTTAAGCAAGCATGGATTTCCCAAAGACAAAATACTTGCTGCTGGTGTAATCGACGGGCGGAATGTCTGGCGTCAGAACCTTAATCACCAGTTCGGTCTGTTAGAGTCAATCGGAAACATCGTTGATAAAGAAAGAATTATTGTGCAGCCTTCTTCTTCGTTGATTCACGTGCCTGTAACGACAGAAAGTGAAAAAACTTTGGATCCTATTATTAAAGACGTTCTTTCCTTTGCAGACGAGAAGCTGGATGAAATTGCACTCTTAGCCAAAGGGATTGGAAGCGGGAAAGAAACGATTCTTTTAGAAATAGAAGAAAGTGTAAACGCGATTGAGGCGTTGAATCGTTCAGACTATCGAAAACAGACAGATACAAATCTAACAGGTAGATTAAGCACTGACCGTAAGCTCCCGTTTCAGGAAAGGATTAACATACAGAAGCAACAGCTTCAGCTTCCATTACTGCCAACAACGACTATCGGGAGTCTGCCGCAGACGGCTGAAGTTAGAAGGGAAAGGCTGAAATGGCGTAAAGGGGATATTACTGATAAGACATATGAAGAATATATTCAAAGTGAAATTAAGAAATGGATCGATATTCAGGAAGAGATCGGTTTGGATGTATTAGTTCATGGTGAATTTGAGCGTACGGATATGGTTGAATACTTCGGTGAGAAATTAGATGGATTTTTAGTGACAAAATTCGGATGGGTTCAATCATATGGGTCCAGATGTGTCAGGCCACCAGTCATTTTTGGAGATGTTTCATTTAATAAACCTATGACAGTGAAGGAAAGTGTGTATGCACAGACGCTGACCGAGAAAAAAGTAAAAGGAATGCTGACAGGACCAGTCACTATATTAAATTGGTCCTTTGTAAGGGATGATATTTCCCGATTTGACGTTTTAGATCAAATTGCAGCGGCACTTCGTCAGGAAATCGAAGAGCTTGAGAAAAATGGGATCAAGATTATCCAAGTTGATGAGCCGGCATTAAGAGAAGGCCTGCCGCTCAAAGTGAAGAAATGGGATCAATACTTGAAAAGAGCAGTAAATTCATTCAAGCTCGCTACAGCCTCTGTGCAAAACAGCACCCAAATTCACACACATATGTGTTACTCGGATTTTCAGGATATCTTCGAAGCTATCAGCGCGTTGGATGCTGACGTAATTTCTATTGAAACCTCCAGAAGTCATGGAGAACTGATCTCCACTTTTGAAGAAAATACGTACGATAAAGAAATCGGACTGGGTGTCTATGATATTCATAGTCCACGCGTTCCAAGCAAAGAAGAACTAAAGGCTAACGTTAACCGTGCATTGCAAACTATTCCATCCAGTCAGTTTTGGATTAATCCAGACTGCGGATTAAAAACAAGAAAAGAAACAGAAACCATTGCTGCCCTTAAAAACATGGTAACAGCGGCAAAAGAGATCAGGAAAGCACAATTGATTGGGGTCCAATCGAAATAAACAGATTCAGGAGATTAAAGAAATTCAATAAATCGTATTTCTGCTAAAGTGAGTTAGTGAAACCAAGCTTGGGTACTTTCAATTTAAGTACGCAGGTTTGGTTTTTCTCACTTTTTTAGTTTTCTTATAAAGGTATGTGTTTATCTTTCGGTTGAATACTCTGTAAAATGAACTTGGTATCAGGAGATGAGTCTAAAAATATAAAGTTATGGAGTTTGACTAAAATCGACTGTTTACATGAAATATAGTAAAATATTAACTTTAAAAGGATATGGGTGAATGGCAGAAAAGGATAAATAATGAAATTTAAAAACAAAAGAAATCCAGGTGATTGCATGGGGGATATTGTTATCACGGGGTATGGGATAAAAGCTCCGGATATTAATGATAAAGAAGGGTTTAAAGAAACCTTGGAAAAAGGGATTTGTAAACTTGATATATTAGAAGGAATAGGGCCTAATGATTCTAATATTGTTGCGGGTATTATCCCTCATGAATTTTTAACAATAAAGGAACGAAATTACAAGCGTTATTCAAAAGTAAGCCGCCTTGCAATGGCTGCAGCTGATGATGCAATCGAGATGGCTGAAGTGCAAGGAAAAGACCCTTCTCGGATGTCCGTCATTATCGGAACCGCGGTAGGCAGTATAAAGGAAATTGAAAAATATTCGGTTTGGGCGACTGATTTTAAGAAGTATCCGCTTCACGGGGTCACAATAGTGGATTCTCATACAATCTCCTCTTCCGTTGCATCACATCTTGGTACGAATGGGCATGTATTTACGCTGACGACCGGATGTACCGCAGGTTTGGATGCGATTCTGTTAGGTAAGCTGCTATTGGAGCAGAGGCAAACGGATATATGTATCGTTGGAGGCGCTGATGCTCCTCTTGGCCAATGGTCCACATTCGGGTTTAATAAATTACGTCAGGTGGAAATCAATAAAGAAATTGGGCAAACCGGGGTGCCGTTTTCGAGTGATCATAAAGGTTTTGTGATGGCCGAGGGAGCTGGCATACTTATAATGGAAAGAGAAGAGGAGGCTGTAGCAAGAGGAGCAACCATTTATGGAAGGATTGAAGGCATCTCATCCAATAATGAAGGCTCACAAATGTTTCATAAAGATACTTCAGGTAATATGATGCTCAGTGCTATGAAACAGGCGGTAAACAACCAAGTTCCTGATTATGTAAACAGTCAGGCGTTGGGGTTGCATGTGAATGATCAAATAGAATGTTTCGTTCATCAGCATTTATTCGGGGGATCTGTACCCATTTCGTCAATTAAAGGCTCAATTGGGCACTCATTTGGAGCTATGGGAGTCATGCAAGTTATCTCTGCTTTAATTTCTATGGAATATAATTTTATTCCTCCTACTTTATTTACAAAGGGGACAGGATTTGAAAATTTACCGATTGTTTATGAAACGATTTATCAACCTGTGAACAGAGTTGCGGTAACCTCACATGGTCTTGGCGGTAACAATACATGCATTCTGATTAATAAATTTTAGGTTTGACTTCACACAGCAGAAGTCTTCCGCTTCTGTAAATAGTAAGATGAAAGCATATCAATATTCCATTTAGTGGGGGTTAAAACCCCGGCTGAATAAAGTTAAAGACGCCGGCGGATGCCACAGATTTTCGAAGGAAATGTAACGAGCAGAGCTCAATACAATCTGGGCGAAAATACGCCAAGGTGCATTTGATTTATGGGGAGTGGAAGTATGAATTTACTCATATCTACTTTAATCGCTGTTATTCCCTTATTAATTGGTTTTCTATTATTGAAAATTCTTAAAGAGAAAAAGCTGTCACGCATTCTGTTCCTCTTTTTATTTTTTGCAAGTATTTGGCAATTTGATGTAACCGTTTTGTATGCATACACTTTCCTCACTAAAGAAACAATAGATTTTCTGTTCAGGCTTCTTAGGATTGGATCAATTATGTTATCGCCGGCATTATTTCATTTCGCTTATTCAATTGAAAAAGAATTGGGAACGAATGATCTCGGGATCGGTTGGAAATTGTTCGTTAACAAATATGTTGTATGTTTATTTTATGTTTGGAGTTTTATCGTTTATTTAATGGGATGGAGCAAAAAAGCCATTGAGGACATTATTTGGATAGAAACAGATGGTCATGCGGGTTTTTACTTCCCTATTTATGGCCCACATTCATGGGCATTCCATTCAAACGTAGCCCTATTTGTTGTTAGTATTGTAGCTTGTGTTATGCTGATTTTGAAAATGAAAAATGATGAATATAAGTCATTCCTTCTCTATTTCATCATTGCGATAACGGTAGGATATGCTTTTGGAATGTTAAACATTATTCCGGAAACCAGATTGTATCCAAGTGGATTTGCTGTCGGATTTTTTGCGATTTCTATCTTTATTCTTTCATTACGGCTGCATGTCCAAGTAGTAAATAAGATGAACGAAGCATTGGACAATCAAAGGAGTTTTTTACAGAAGCTGATTGATGTAAACCCAAACTATATTTATGCTATCAAGCAGGATGGAACCTACGCATTAGCAAATAAAGCCTTCGCAGATTTCCATGGTTTAAACTCACAAGAGATGATTGGTCAAACTGAAGTGGGTATATCAAATCTGGAAAAAAATTCAAATCAGCTTTCGAAGGAAGGAAGTAAGAACTCAAATGAACTTATTGTACATGAGGAAGAAATACAAGATCAATATGGCAATAAAAAATGGTTGAAAACATTTAAAATACCTATTCAAACCATCGATGACAATCTAGTTTTGGGGGTTTCGACTGATATTACCGAGTTAAAGGAGCAGGAAGAGAAAATTAGAAATCTTGCCTATCATGATTCTTTAACTCAATTGCCAAATCGCCGGCTCTTCGATGAGGATTTGTGCCAGACAATAAAGGCGGCGAAAAAACAGAATAATCAATTGGCTCTTTTCTATATGGACCTAGACGGTTTTAAAAATATAAACGATACGTTGGGACATGATATAGGTGATCTACTTTTAATAGAAATATCATGCCTACTTCAATCGGTTATCAATAAATGCGAGCACGATGTCAGGGTATACCGCATAGGCGGGGATGAATTTACTTTCATCTTTCAAAATTGTTCGATTCAATCAGTTTCAGAACTGGCCAATGATGTTCTTGATCTATTTAAACAATCCATCTTAGTAGAAAAATATAGTTTATTTATTACACCCAGCATTGGTATCAGTTTATATCCAGAAAATGGAGAACATGCCGTCCAATTGATGAAGTATGCTGATGCTGCTATGTATTCTGTGAAAGAAAAAACAAAAAATGGATTTGAATTTTACACTCCAGAAATCAATCAGAACCTTCAACGTAAGGTGACTTTGCAGAAACAACTGCGAATGGCTTTAAAAAATAATGAATTTGAATTGAATTTTCAGCCTCAATTGGATCTCGAACACAAAAGAATATCCGGGGTAGAAGCATTAGTAAGATGGAACAGCAAAGAATTTGGCTATATTCCACCTTCTGAGTTTATTCCATTGGCAGAAGAAACTAATTTAATCCAACCGCTTGGGAAATGGATTATGAGAGAAGCATGCCGGCAAAATAAAAAGTGGCAGGAACAAGGTTTTCCTCCCTTAACAATAGCTGTAAATGTATCAATGAAACAATTTAATGAGTATAACTTTGTTGAATCCGTTTCACGTATTTTAAATGAAACACAACTTCATCCACAATATCTCGAATTGGAAATCACCGAGGGCATAGCCATTATGGACCACTCAATTACAGTTGAGAGGCTGCATGCTTTAAAAAAACTGGGAGTTAAAATATCAATAGATGATTTTGGTACTGGATATTCTTCATTTGGCTATTTGCAAAAATATCCAATTAATATTTTAAAAATTGATAAGTCTTTCATCTCCGGCATTGCAACCAATAAAGGGAATGCGGCTATTGTGCAGTGTATTTTAACATTAGCCCAACATTTGGATTTAAAAGTGGTCGCTGAGGGAGTAGAAACAAAGGCGGACTTGGAGTTTTTATTGGGGACTACTTGTAATTATGCACAAGGCTATTATATCGGTTACCCCATGAAGACAAAAAAAATTGAAAGAAAGTTCCTAAGCGTAAAGCAATCTTCAAGTAAAGGAGTATAAACAATAAAGGTGGAAGAGGGCGAAACTGCCCCCCTGTATCATAGGTGGTGACGGAAAGCATTGTGATTTCAAGCTATCACAACTAAGAGGAAGATCAGCTATCACTAGAATATCTTCTTTCTATCCCGCTCCTCCTTCAAAATTTCAACGGCTTCTCGGAAGCGTTGGGAATGAATGATTTCCCGTTCTCTTAAAAAGCGCAATCCATCATTTAAGTCTGGATCGTCGCTCATGTTAATAATCCATTGGTACGTCGCACGGGCTTTTTCTTCAGCGGCTATATCCTCATACAAATCAGCGATTGGATCGCCTTTAGCCTGTATATAGCTAGCTGTCCAAGGAACGCCAGAAGCATTATTGTAAAACAATGCTTTATCATGATTCGCATAATGTGCTCCCAGGCCTGCTTCTTTCATTTGTTCAGGAGTGGCGTCTTTTGTTAATTTGTATACCATAGTGGCAATCATTTCGAGGTGAGCAAACTCCTCTGTTCCAATATCTGTTAAAAGTCCGATCACTGAATCCGGAATGGAATAGCGCTGATTTAAATATCGAAGAGCTGCTGCCAGTTCACCGTCTGCACCTCCATACTGCTCAATCAAAAATTTTGCCAGCATTGGATTGCATTGACTTACGCGGACTGGATACTGCAGCTTTTTTTCATACACCCACATAAAAGGGAGGACCTCCTTGAATGACGTTTTGTTAATTTACACCTGCCATGGCCATGGGGATTCTTTCCACTCCCAAGGATACTTAGAGTAGCTGTAGCCGAAGCTCGTGATGGGTCCGAATTCTTGTTCGAATGGTATTAGAAAAGCTTTTCGGTTTTTTATATACTCGTTATATTGACGGATAGCATCCATATCGCCTGGATGGGTATTCAAGTAAAGAGCCAATTCAACTATGACAAAATCCATTACTTGAAGCTCCTCCAATTGCTTGTAATATTCCGGAGGCATTTGCTTCATGTGTCAGAACCCTCCTTTGCTCTTTCATAAGGGCTATAGTAAGAATCATAAAACACCTTCCAAAGTGTCCCGTTCCTCAAAGCTTCCCTTGGTGGAAACTGAGGCAGATTAGGCGGCTGGAAGCCTAAATAAAGATGGGGAGGAGTGGAATATGATTTCACCGTAATAGGCGGACATGGATCAAACGGACTGATATACGGCTTGTATGTCTTATAATGTGTAGGCACCGAAATACCTCCTTCTAAATGTCATCCTTAATACTATATTGGGATATACGGTCAAACATTCCTGTAAGAATACTCGCTGTCTAATTAAATAATGGGAACGTCGTTTTTAGGGGGGATATTTACAAGGCTTTAAGGGAAAAGAAGGCGTGGATTTCAACAAAATGATCTGAAAAATGTCGGGGAATTGCGTTATAATTTTAAATAGAATCAATATTTGAAAATGGGGTTATTCTATTTTTTATTTTAGTGGAACGTTAATGATTATTTACTTTCCAATTCTTGCATTTTTCACTTTTAGTTGGAATGGTAATCGAAGAGCCTGTGCTGAAAATAAATTATGTAAATACAAATTGCGGTGAATGTTTCACTTTTCATTCTTGGGACATGTGTCGGCTCCTTACTTTATGCAACTATGGACCATTCTCTAACGTTATCGGATCATTAACCCTAAGTAATAACTGAATATTTATTTATGTAGAAGTAGAAAAAATATGTGAAATGAAATTATTCAATCATTCCATATGCAGGTGGCCTTTGAGTGAGTTAGAGGGAAAAAGCATGGGAGGGAACACAAATAAGCAAAACACGATTAATATTTCATAGTACTATATTTTTAATAGCATTAGTAGTAGCCATTAAATACTATCCCTCAGAAGTATCAACAGTGGCTATAACTGTAGCATGTTCTGCAATTTTCTTTACTGGAGATTCTGTGTTATTCAAAAAAAAGCAGAAGTAGTTTGTTAAGGAAGAATCGTGACATGTTTTTTTGTTTATAAACACAAAGGGTTTGAATTTGGCCTAGATATAGGTCGCTGCCAAAGGATAACCAGCGGAACAATGCTTTTTCATGATTCACATAGTGAGTCCCAGCAATTTCACTTGCTTAGGAGTGGCATCTTTAGTTAATTTATATATAGTGGCAATCATTTCGAGGCGAATAAACTTCTCTTACCAGAACTGGTGGTTCAACTCTGTATTACGGTATTGGCTGTGCTGTGTTTTTTATGAGTAAAAATAAGAACTATTAGCTAACTAATTAGCTAGTGAAAATAATGTTAGATTAGCGAAAGGCTTTCTGAACAAGAAAGTATAATATAGTAAAGTGACAAAGTATTCAAAAAGAGGTGATTTGATATTGAAGAAGTATTTCGTATTTTTAATTAGTTTTATTCTGCTTTATATGGCATTACCCATGCTTTTAGGTGCTCTTGCAACTGCCCTTTATACCCCGGATTTCTATGCAATAAAGGGTGGCCACAGTCAATCAGTGGAATTTGGAGAAATTAATTCAATGCCGCTGCTTGAAACACTTCTAATTGGTACGATCGCCTATCTTCTTTCTCAAAAATTATTTGAATCTGCCAAAATTTGAGTTGTCATTGGAAACGGATCCGTCTAAAGATCCCTTAAAATAAATCATCCAGAGAAAAATGATTTTTCGTTTTTCTCTGGATGATTTTGTATTCAAGGCATAAGTTTTCTACTTTCACTTAATTCATGATTGATCAAATGGTCGAAGAATCCCGATTTTTCAAAAGGCGATTCATAACATTGTAAGAGAATCGTTTTTTTTTAGCTGTAATTTGCTTTAACGTTGCAGATCGGCGCTTAATAGGTCTGCCCACTATCCAATGCTCTGACTGTTTGTATAAGGAGTTTCAAATGATTGATTAAAATTAACTTTGCAACAGAAATTGATCTAGCGCCATATCCTGCTCCAGCGCATTGATTCCAAACTCCTATAAAGCTAAGACTGTTTTTTTAAATACTGGCATATGTTAAGATGAGGACCGTAGAACATCCTGCTCATAGGTAGGAGAGTTGAAAAATAAAGGTGATGGCATGACAGAGTTTTTGTTGGCGGCGGTGTTTATAGGTGGGCTATTTCTCCTTTTTATGATGGTTCGTGCGGCTTTTGCGAATTCTGTCCGTGTGCATGTATTGTATTTTAATGAATATCCATCAGAGGTCGATGACTTGAATCTATTTTTCATCTCGGATATTCATCGCAGGACAATTCATGACAGTGTCATTAATGAGGTAAAAGGTAAGGCAGACGTTGTCATCATCGGAGGAGATTTGACCGAAAAAGGGGTTCCTTTTTCGAGAGTCAGAGACAATTTGAAAAAGCTGAGTAAGATTGCCCCAGCTTATTTTATTTGGGGAAACAATGATTATGAGGTTGATCTAAAACAGCTTGAAAAGATTTTTCAAGAATTTGATGTAACTGTTTTAAAAAACGAGGCAGCATTTTTGCCAGGATCGAATAAAAAGGTAGTCTTGGTCGGGACTGACTTCACGGATACGAGTGAAACAATGCGGATTGTGCTCTATTCAATTAGCCATTCTGCATTCCGGATTGTGCTTAGCCATAATCCAGAGCTGGCAAAAGAGGTCTCAGAAGCAGACAATGTACCTCTTATTTTAAGCGGGCATACGCATGGTGGACAAATACGCTTATTTGGATTTGGCCCATATGAAAAAGGCGGAATCAAGAAATCTCCAGCGACAACTTTGTTTGTCAGCAATGGCTATGGTACCTCATTGTTGCCTCTAAGACTTGGTGCTCCTGCCGAAACCCATCTTATTATTGTCAAAAGAAATCAGGGGTTATCCACCACGTCCATGAACCATCCGGCTTCTCCTTCATAGTATGAGGATAACAGTATTCCTCGGGGGGCGGGTCAAATGAAGCTGGAGAGAATATCATCAAATAAAATTAAGTATTCAATCACATTTGAAGAGTTGACGAATAAGGGCTTTTTGCAAGATGAGCTACTGAGAGACTCCTTTGTATGGGATGTTTTATTTGATGAAATGTTGGATGAAGCAAGCAGGATATACGAACTCAATGATTTTGGTGCCGTCTCCATCGAGATTTTCTCCTTAACTTCTAGGGAACTCGTTCTGATTTTGACTTTAGAAGAAGAAGAGACCTGGCATGATACGATAATAAAAGATGAGTTGCCGGAAGTTGAAAAGGATGAAGGACTCCTATTTAGATTTGAAGAATTTGATCATATCATCTTACTGGTAAAAAGGTTGACTTCATTAGATATTGACTGTGCAAGCAGTACCTTGTTTGCATTTGGAGATCTGTATTATTTAAAAATGGATGGTTTCTCCATAATTCATGATACGATCGAGAGCCTCTGCAGTGAATACGGTGAAGAAGCGGGTTTGTCAGAAGCGTATTTGGAGGAATATGGAGTCAAGATTATAGAGGAAAAGGCATTTTCGTTAATCAATGACCATTTTTAAAACTTTATTTTTGCACGAAAAGTCGAAATCTCCTATCATAAAGAAAGGAGATTTTTTAATGAGTAAAAGTATAGCTTGTTATGGAAAACTTTATTTAAAGGAAGGTTTATCTATGTACTAGGACGTACAGGAATGTACTAGTGCAAGCGAAGCGACAAGGTGTCGCGTTCTGAGCCAGCCGACGTACAGGGATGTACTAGTGTAAGCGAAGCGACAGGATGTCGCGTCCTGAGCCTGCAAGTGCCCAGCCTCGCAAGGATCAAGCCATTTCCCAGTGGTGACTGAGGAACTTACTTATCCAAATTCGCTTTGGGCTTGTCGCTTAAGGCAACGCGCCTTTTGCTTTTCTTATAATTCTTACGATAGGAGAGTCTGTTTTCATGCAGCAAGAGGATTGTATTATTGTAGGCGGAGGACCATGTGGTTTGTCTGCGGCTATTTCATTGCAGCAAATAGGCAAAAATCCTTTAATTATTGAAAAAGGGAATATAGTAAATGCTGTCTATCGCTATCCGACCCACCAAACTTTTTTTAGCACTAGTGAAAAGCTGGAAATAGGTGATGTTCCGTTTTTGACAGTAAACCGGAAGCCGAAACGGAATGAAGCCCTTACCTATTACCGGGAAGTGGTTAGAAGAAAAGATTTAAGAATCAACAGATTTGAGACGGTTCAATCTGTTAAAAAGCAAGATGGCTTTTTTAAGGTTACTACAGATCGCAACGCTTATGAAGCCCGTTATGTGATCATTGCAACAGGGTATTATGATAACCCAAATCTAATGGGAATAAAGGGAGAAAGCCTCGATAAAGTTTCTCATTACTTCAAGGAAGCGCACCCTTATTTTGACACAGATGTGGCTGTCATTGGTGGGAAAAACTCTGCGATTGATGCGGCTCTTGAACTTCAAAAATCAGGAGCAAGAGTTACGGTTCTATATCGTGGAAGTGAATATTCATCGAGTATAAAGCCATGGGTGCTTCCAGATTTTGAAGCTTTAGCAAGAAATGGCGGGATTACAATGCTGTTCAATGCAGAAGTCGAAGAAATCACGGAAAACAGCGTCATCTACGTTACAGAACAGGGGAAAGAAGAGATTCCTAATGACTTTGTATTTGCCATGACCGGCTATCATCCGGATCACTCGTTTATAAAAGCTATGGGCGTACAAATAGATGAATTGACGGGAAGGCCGGCGTTTAATCCTGAAACAATGGAAACGAACATCCCTGATTTATTTATTGCTGGCGTCATCGCAGCGGGTAACAATGCCAATGAGATATTTATTGAAAATGGACGCTTTCATGGCAGTCAGATTGCGGATACCATCAGAAATAGAGAAGCTGCCCCTGCATCATCTCGACAGTCTAACTGACCGGGATGCTCTTTATATTCCAGTTGTGACTGGAATGGTTTGGAGCGCGCCGAGCCCTTTTTGGGCGATGGTGCGCTCCAACTCTCTTATAACGGCTCCAACTCTCTTATAACGGCTCCAACTCTCTTATAACGGCTCCAACTCTCTTATAACGGCTCCAACCTTCCAATTACTGGCCTAGTGAAACACTAGAAAATCAATTAGAGAAATATTGGTCATTCAATACTTCTAGGTTATCCGTATGCGTTAGGGCGGCGAGCAGTTTCAGGCGTGCTTTTGGCCCGTTCAGCCCTTTGCAAAAAATGACACCCAGTTTCTTCAGTTCTCCCCCGCCTCCTGGATAGCTATAAGTGTCCTGTACAACTCCCTTAAAGCATCTGGAGACAAGGACAACCGGGATGTTTTCAGAAAGAAGTTTTTCAATTCCTTCAGCTACAGCAGGAGGTAGGTTGCCCTGGCCCAGCGCTTCGATTACAATTCCATCATATTTCAATTCACGGTATGCGTTTAAAATAGAGGCGTCCATTCCTGCATACGCTTTAATTAGACCGACTTTCTTTGTGAGTTCTTTTATTTTTATTTTTTGTTGTTGAAGGGGAGCGTAATGGAAATGAATCGCCTTATTTGTGATTGTTCCTATTGGCCCGGTTGTGACACTATGGAAAGCAGCGGCGTTCGTAGTATGTATTTTCGTCACTTCGCGTGCAGTATGTATTTCATCATTGAAAACGACAAGCAAGCCCTTGCCTTTGGAATCTTCATGGGTAGCTGTGCGAATAGCGGCCATAAAGTTATATAATCCGTCTGATCCAACTTCATTGCTAGAGCGCATGGCGCCAGTCATGATGACTGGTATGTCCGTTTCAAGAGTCAGGTCAAGGAAAAAAGCTGTTTCTTCCATTGTATCTGTTCCGTGAGTAATAACGACACCTTCAATCCCTCCGTTTGCACATTCTGACTCTATCACGGATTTGAGTGTAATCATATCGCCTATTGTGATGTGAGGAGAGGGCTTATGTAAAGGTTCCTTAACAGTCAGGTTTGCCAATTTATGTAGTTCCTCTGTTGCTTTTGTTAAAGGATTGGTTGCCCCGATATTGACTGTGTCATTTTCGGAATCTATTTCCATAGAGATGGTCCCACCTGTATGGATAACAAGTATATGTTTCATTTTCTCAACTCCCATATAAAATTACTTCAATGCATGTTCAAACTCTATTTTCCATGATACGATGTAAGAAATGAAAAAGAAAGAGGGCTGTGTATGCTGGTGGTAGTTTCAGCTGGTGTTGCCCCGGGATTGGCGCTGTTAAGCTATTTTTATTTAAGGGATCAATATGACCAAGAGCCCATATTAACGGTGTTCAAAACATTTTTAATGGGTGCCGTTATTACTTTTCCAATAATGTTTGTTCAATATATTTTGTCTACAGAAGAGATTATTCAAGGCAGCTTTCTGTCAGCATTTCTATCAGCGGCCCTTTTTGAGGAATTTTTCAAATGGTTTGTACTTTTCTTTGCCATTTATCAGCATGACGAGTTTGATGAACCATTCGACGGAATTGTATATGGGGCAAGTATTTCCCTCGGTTTTGCTTCCGTTGAGAATATTTTATACCTGACTGCGAATGGAGTATCTTTTGCACTTGGCCGTGCTTTGTTGCCTGTATCTAGCCATGCCTTGTTTGGTGTTATCATGGGATATTATCTTGGTAAGGCGAAGTTCCAGTCGAACAGAACTCAAAAACGATGGCTTGTCTATTCTTTTTTTGTGCCTTTCTTGCTACATGGTTTATATGACTTTATTCTACTTTCTGAGAAAAATTGGCTTTATTATATCCTACCGTTTATGCTGTTTTTATGGTGGCTTGGCTTAAGGAAAGTCAAACATGCTCATCTGCTTACGAAAAAGCATTATGGTAATAAAATACAGGAAAAGAACGCATCAGTCTGATTTGGACAGATGCGTTCTTTTTAGCTTGAAAGTTGAATGGCCTTTATTGTATTTGTCCTAAGTGTAGTTTTTTTGAATCAAATTGAATAAAAAGGCTCCGAATCCAAATACTATCGGCATGAAATTATTTTATGGAGGGTGTACAGCATGAAGTATGCCGCATGGGGCAAAATAATAGTTGTTGTTTTATTGTGTGCTGTCGCAGTAACAGCCTCTCCGGGAGTAAAGCCAGAGGCGTTCACCAACCAAGTCATACAGCAAGGTGCGGTTGGTGATGATGTAATCGAACTCCAGGCAAGGCTTCAATACCTCGGATATTATCATGGAAAAATAGATGGGGTTTTCGGTTGGGGTACGTACTGGGCACTCAGGAATTTTCAGAATAATTTTGGCCTTAAAGTAGATGGTCTTGCTGGGGAAAATACAAAAGCAAAATTAGTAAAAGCATCAAAATATGATAAACAATATGTGAAGGAGCAGGTGAACAAGGGAAAAAAATTCACCTATTATGGAGGTAAGGGACAAGAAAGTGGAGGAGCAGCTCCAAAGCCTACAACGCCCACTGCAGTCAATACGCCTGCGGGCTTTTCACAAAATGATATCCAGCTCATGGCGAATGCTGTTTATGGAGAGTCAAGGGGTGAATCATATGAGGGACAGGTTGCAGTAGCTGCAGTCATTCTAAACAGAGTGAATAGCCCTTCTTTTCCTAATACCGTTTCCGGCGTTATCTTTGAGCCTGGTGCATTTACGGCTGTAGCCGACGGTCAAATTTGGTTGACACCAAACGAAACAGCCAAAAGCGCGGTTTTAGATGCTATAAACGGATGGGATCCTTCGGGCAACGCCCTTTACTATTTTAATCCGGATACTGCCACAAGTGCATGGATTTGGTCAAGGCCACAAATTAAAAAAATCGGTAAACATATTTTCTGTAGTTGAGGAGGTGGAAAGGTTTGATCAGAAATATACTATTAATTGTTCTGGCAGTTGCTGTAATCGGGGCAGGGGCTTGGGGTTACCAAGAGCACCAGGAAAAAAATACGATTTTGATAAATGCCGAAAATAACTACCAACGGGCATTTCATGACTTGAGCTATCATATGGACTTGCTGCATGAAAAGCTCGGCGGGACAATCGCGATGAACTCCAGCTCATCTTTATCTCCCGCTTTGGCAGATGTATGGCGGATTACATCCGACGCTCGCAGTCAGGTGGGACAGCTGCCTCTTACTTTACTTCCTTTTAATAAAACGGAAGAATTTCTTTCCAATATCGGTACGTTCAGCTACAGGACAGCTGTTCGAAACCTGGATAATGAACCGCTTTCAAAAGATGAGCAGAAGACTTTGAAAAACTTATACAAACAAAGTGAAGAAATAAGGAATGAGCTTAGAAAAGTCCAACACCTCACTTTAAAAAATAATCTTCGTTGGATGGATGTTGAGCTCGCACTCGCATCAGGTAAGGAAGCTACTGATAACGTAATTATTGATGGATTTAAAACAGTTGAAAAGCATGCAACAGGTTATGATGAAAAAAACCTTCAAAATCCATCAATCGTCAGTTTTCAAAAGCGTGATGAAAATTATAAGAATTTAAAGGGAGAAAAAATTTCGAAAAAAGAAGCGGTTGCCCTGGCCCAAAAATATAGCGGGATCAATCAGCCGAAAAAGGTAGAAGTCACTGAAAGCAGAAAAGGCTCCGCTTATGGTTTTTACAATGTCGTACTAGCTAATAACAGAGGTCATGAAGCAACAATGGACGTCACAAAGAAAGGCGGTTATCCAATCTGGTTTATTGATTCGAGAGAAGTGAATAAACCGCAGGTGAGCCTAAATGAGGCCATGAACAAAGCTAATGATTTCCTTAAAAGACATGATTATAAGGATCTTGAAATGTCCGAAAGTACACAGTATAATTCCGTCGGTCTGTTTACATATGTAACGAGCCAAGACGGAGTCAGAATTTACCCGGAGTCGATCAAAGTGAAAGTAGCACTTGATAATGGACAAATCATTGGGTTTGCAGCAGACGATTATTTGAAGGGCGGTCAAAAAAGAAAATTGCCTAAACCGAGTCTGACTTTGGAAGAAGCGCGTTCTAAATTAAACCCTAATTTAAAAGTACTAGAAGACAGACAAGCGGTGATTGTAAACGATCTGGGAAAAGAAGTGCTTTGCTATGAGTTTTTAGGTACAATGGACCATAATGATACGTATCGAATGTATATTAATGCCGAAAGCGGTATTGAAGAAAAAGTTGACAAATTGAAAAATGCTGAACCTATTTATGAAGATTTACTATAAAAAAGCAGCCTAGTCAGGCTGCTTTTTTATAGTGGAAAACGCTCACAGATGATGTATAATAAAGTCATTGGAATGAACAGGAAGTGTATGAATATGTTGTCAATTGGAATGGATTTGACTATTGAGACAGACAATAATGGGGTTGTAAAAAGGTACAAGAGTAAGGTCGCCGATTTGTATGAAGAGAAGGTGTGTATTTACTATCCTTTGGGTGCGACAGACAGCAAACCGGCATTTTTATCTATTGGCACTAAAGTAGTGGTAGAATTCGCCTGTGATAGTACTAGTTCCTTTTCTTTTGAGTCAAAAGTCACAGGTGTGCAAAAAAGCACCGTCCTTTTGGTTGAGCTTGCACTGCCGGAAGAAGGGGTTTTCAATAAAGTGCAGCGTCGCGAATATGTCAGAGTAAATGCAACGGTTCCGGTCGCGCTTGATTTTCCGAGTTCAGACTTAAAGTTTACCTCAGTCTCCAGTGATATAAGCGCCGGGGGGTGCGCAGTGGTTTTGCCGCCTGAAGTCAATATTCAGCCAGCGGAAGTGGGGACGATTGAATTTTCCATTCAAATAGCTCCAGGAGAACAGCTACCATTAGCTTTTTTATGCGAAGTAATTCGAACATTCCCAAAAAATGAATTGACTCTTATTTCTCTAAAATATGTTGATCCTCCCCATGCCGATCAACAGCTGCTTACTCGATTTTGTTTTGAGAGGCAGCTTTCTGATCGAAAAAAAAGGCTACATCCCTAGGAAAGCCAATTAATCAGTCTTTTCTGGACATACGTATAAAGCAGAATAAGATTCTCGTTTTTGAAACATACTAAGAAAAAAACGAGGAACGGGAAATGTTTGAAAGAATTCTTTATAAGCTAATTATTTTTCACCTTTTAATCTTATTTATTGTCCAAGGCTTTTTAAACCACACTCCTCTTATAAAAAGCTTGAATAATATTTATTCATATGAGGGTGTGGGTGTAGATGTGGAGGAAAATAAGCTGGATGTTTTTGATCAAAAGTGAAGGCAAGTATTCCTGTCTTCACTTTTGTTTAATTGTTAAATAAGTGCTATAGTCTGTTGCTAATTATGGTAAAATAAGTGTTGGTATATAAACAGACAAGCAGGTGAAAAGTTTGACAAAGAAAATTAGTATTGCCATTGACGGTCCGGCAGCAGCCGGCAAAAGTACTGTGGCGAAAATAGTCGCAGAAAAACTCTCATACATATACATTGACACAGGTGCCATGTATAGGGCAGTTACCTATAAGGCTTTGGTGGAAGGGACGGATCTCCATGATTCAGAGTCTCTTTCTCATCTACTTAAAGGAACTACGATAGAGCTTGTCCAAGAAAGCGGCCTCCAGACAGTTTTTCTGGATGGGGAGGATGTCACCAAAGAGATTCGTAATTCAAATGTGACCAACAATGTTTCTACTGTCGCTGCACATGGGGCAATACGTGAAGAGATGGTTTACCGGCAGCGGGAGCTGGGAAAAAGAGGCGGAGTGGTAATGGATGGAAGAGATATCGGGACAAAAGTATTGCCGGATTCCGAGCTGAAAGTTTTTCTGCTGGCAAGTGTTGATATACGTGCGGAGCGTCGCCACAAAGAGAATATAGAAAAAGGCTATCCATCAGATTTAGCGCAATTAAAAGAAGAAATCATGCTTCGTGATAAAATTGATACTGAACGGGAGGTATCCCCGCTGGTAAAAGCGGAAGATGCTGTTGAGATTGATACATCAACGCTATCTATCGAAGAAGTGGTCGCACGTATCATTGCTTTGGCAAAAGAAAGGATCGAACGGTCGTGACATTTTATCATTTTGCGAGAGCAGTGGTTAAGGGTTTATTGAGCCCCTTTTACAGAATTGAAGTGAAAGGGCTGGAAAATTTTCCGGAATCAGACGGGGTCCTTTTATGTACGAACCATATATCCAATCTTGATCCGCCCGTTGTAGGTATTACGTGCCCCCGTCCTGTTTCTTTTATGGCTAAAGAAGAGCTGTTTCGGGTTCCTATTCTGAAATCTATCTTGCCAAATGTTAAAGCCTTTCCCGTAAAAAGAGGGATGAGTGATAGAGGAGCTTTAAGGACAGGGCTGGCTCTATTAAAAGAGGGAGAAGTCTTGGGGCTTTTTCCAGAAGGGACACGCAGCAAGACAGGAGAGATTGGCAAGGGACTAGCAGGAGCAGGTTTCTTCGCATTGAGATCCGATGCAAAAATTATACCTTGCGCAATCATAGGTCCCTATAAGACTTTTGGTAAATTAAGAGTCGTATATGGTAAGCCGATAGATTTTTCCGAATTAAAGAAGGAAAAGGTTTCGGTCGAGGCTGCAACTGAAATTATAATGAATGAAATAAAAAAATTAACCGAGACGCATTAGAGTTAACGTGTATTGCTTGACAAAGCACTTTATTTATAAGAAGTTAATAAGAAGATGATTTTATAAAATGTGAGGGTTTTTTCATTTCTTTCTTTATGAATCGGAGAGAAATGAATTCTTGCACGATTTCATTAGCTGGATAGGAGGAGTAAACAGTGTCAGAGGATATGAATAATATTGAAGTGGAAACATTTACTGAAGGTGACAAAGTAACAGGAACCGTTACAAAAATCGAAGAAAAGCAAGTACTTGTAGACATTGAAAACAGTAAGTTGAATGGAATTATTCCAATAAGCGAACTTTCCAGTCTCCATGTGGAAAAAGCATCAGATGTAGTTTCTGAAGGAGACCAACTTGATTTAATCGTGACTAAAGTGGAGGAAGATCTCCTTGTTCTTTCCAAAAGAAAAGTAGATGCTGAAAATGCATGGGAAACTTTGGAAAAGCGTTTCGAAAATAATGAAGTATTCGAAGCAGAAGTAAATGAGGTAGTTAAAGGCGGCCTTGTTGTAGACTTAGGTGTACGTGGATTTGTACCTGCTTCTTTAGTGGAAGACTATTATGTCGAGGATTTCAGCGGCTACCAAGGAAAAACGCTCGCTTTTAAAATTGTTGAGCTTGATAAAGAAAAGAACCGCCTAATCCTTTCACACCGTGCGGTTGTTGAAGAAGAAAAAGAAAAGGAAAAACAAGGTCTGCTTGAGAAATTGGAAGTCGGTCAAACGATGAAAGGAACCGTTCAAAGAATTACTGATTTCGGTGCATTTGTTGATATCGGTGGAGTCGATGGGTTGGTTCATATTTCTCAGTTGGCGCATCATCATGTAGAGAAGCCTTCGGACGTAGTAAGTGAAGGTGACGAAGTGGAAGTCAAAGTTCTTTCTGTGGATAGAGACAACGAAAGAATTTCTCTCTCCATCAAAGAAACGCTTCCTGGACCATGGGCGGATATTGCCGACAAAGCTCCCAGGGGTGCGGTTCTGGAAGGAACTGTAAAGAGACTTGTATCTTTTGGTGCATTCGTGGAGGTCTTCTCTGGAGTAGAAGGACTTGTCCATATCTCTCAAATCTCTCATAGACATATCGGAACTCCGCATGAAGTTCTGCAGGAGGGCCAGACTGTAAAGGTTAAAGTACTTGATACGAACGAGCAAGAGCAGCGCATGTCCCTTAGTATGAAAGAGCTTGAAGAGGATAATACACAGCAAGAATATGAAGCTCCAGAAGAAACAAAAGGGTTCCAGCTCAGCGATATGATTGGTGACAAATTGAAAGACTTTAATAAAGAATAAAAATGCAGACCTTCCGTTTTTTTAGCGGAAGGTTATTTTCTTGTCAGTGTTATGGACCCCATATCTGTTCTTCTGCTGGCTTCCAGTCTGAAAAAGTTAGTTTACCTTTGGTTTAAGTATGGCGTTTTGTATGATTAAACCTCCATATTCTTTCCCATAATGGAAGAAATGGAGGTGATTTTTATGCCTGGAATCATATTTTTATTTTTAGCATGGGGTGCTTGGATCACTGCGACGTTTATTTTGGATAAAAAAAAGACTTTCCGTTTCCCTATTGCAATGGTGGCATTAATGTTGATCATATTGCATTCTAAATCAATTACAATTTATTCTATTCAGATAGGAGCAGCTTCTTTTCCTCTTATTTTTTCAGCTTATTTGCTTGTGTGCCAAGGAACATGGTTAAAAAAGATTTATTTATTTTTTTCTGTTATGATCATCATGCTTGGATATGTAGGTTTTTATCTCCTTGAACTTTACGATCCAGTGTGGGTGCTGGTTGACCGAAAAATTTTACTTACCGTCGGCTTGCTAGTGTTTGGATGGATGTTATATCCCACTTCCTTTATTTATCGATGTGCTGCCATTGTGATTGGGTCTTTGCAGGCAGAAGTGTTTTTATCGGTATTTTTTTTAAAATGGCGGATGCCTTATCTAATCGGCTCAAATGATTATTTAGATATCATTGCTCTAACTGTTTCGACGCTTTTGACAGTACATGCGGCGAGAAGACTTCTGTTAGGATTCAAAAAAGCTGTTAAAGATGGTTTTAAAGAGAAAAAGCAAATGGTTCATTAATTGCGCATTATTTAGTTAGAATGATCATTTATTGTCGGTGTTTCGACATTTTCATTTTTGAGATGGCGCATGATAAAACACTGTGATACGATGAAAAAGGACTATTGTGGAATGGTATGCTTGGTTTATACCGGCATGAAATGATAAATAATTTGTTTGAAGTGAGTGATGAGAATGGCTTTACCGACAGTGGCTATTGTCGGCAGACCAAACGTTGGAAAATCAACAATTTTCAACAGGATTGTCGGCGAAAGAGTCTCAATTGTGGAAGATGAACCTGGTGTGACAAGAGACAGAATATACGGAACGGGAGAATGGCTGACCAATCAGTTCCATCTCATTGATACTGGTGGAATTGATATTGGTGACGCTCCTTTTTTAGAAGAGATTCGTCAGCAGGCTGAAATTGCGATTGAGGAAGCAGATGTTATTATTTTTATTGTTAATGGACGCGAAGGTGTAACGACCGCCGACGAAGAAGTCGGTAAGATTTTATTCCGGTCAAAGAAGCCGGTTGTATTAGCTGTAAACAAGGTGGACAATCCAGAAATGAGAGCAGATATTTATGAATTTTACTCATTGGGTTTTGGAGAACCATTTCCGATTTCAGGTTCCCACGGTCTGGGCCTTGGTGACATGCTAGATGAAGTAGTGAACAAATTTCCTGAAAATAAGGGTGAACCGTATGAAGACGAGGTTGTGAAGTTTTGCCTGATTGGCAGGCCGAATGTTGGGAAATCTTCATTGGTGAATGCTCTACTTGGAGAGGAAAGGGTGATTGTCAGCTCGATTGCAGGGACAACCAGAGATGCGATTGATTCCTCATATCGATATGATGGCCAAGATTACGTTATTATTGATACGGCTGGAATGAGAAAAAAAGGGAAGGTCTACGAAAAAACTGAAAAATACAGTGTGTTAAGAGCTTTGAAGGCGATCGAGCGTTCCGATGTAGTCCTGGTTGTTCTGGATGGAGAAGAAGGGATACGTGAACAGGACAAGAGAATTGCGGGTTATGCTCATGATGCTGGAAGAGCTATTATTATTGTCGTCAATAAATGGGACGCAGTGGAAAAAGATGATAAAACGATGCGGAAATTTGAGCAGGATATCAGGGACCAGTTTCAATTCCTTGATTATGCACCAATCGTCTTTTTATCAGCAAAAACACGCCAGCGTCTCGGTACATTGCTTCCAGTCATTCAAACGGTAAGCGAAAACCATTCGATGAGGATGCAGTCCAGTATATTGAACGAAGTGATTTTGGACGCCGTATCAATGAATCCTGCTCCGTCGGATAAAGGGCGGAAGCTCAAAGTCTATTATGCTACTCAGGTTGCGGTAAAACCACCTGCCTTTGTTGTGTTTGTAAATGATCCAGAACTCATGCATTTTTCATATGAGAGATTTCTTCAAAATACGATTAGGCAAGCTTTCCCTTTTGAAGGAACGCCATTAAAAATCATTGCGCGAAAGAGAAAATAATCAAGAAACGGGTGAAATTTATGGCAAAAGATAAAAAGAAAATTGCCGTCATTGGTGCGGGGAGTTGGGGAACGGCATTGGCCCTTGTACTGGCAGATAACGGACATCAGGTGAATTTGTGGATGCGCTCCAAAGAACAGCAGGCGGAAATAAATGAACGCAAGACAAACCAAAAATATTTGCCTGGAATTTCTCTCCCGGACAATATTACCGGTTTCCATTCCTTGTCTGAGGCGCTTGAAGATGTTGAGACATCTGTTATTGCAGTGCCTACCAAAGCGATTAGAGAAACAATGGAGAGTATTGTCAAAATCATAAAAGCGCCGATGGTGTTTGTTCATGTAAGCAAAGGGGTTGAACCAGACTCACTGAAAAGAATTTCGGAAATGATTGAAGAAGAAGTCCCGCAGGACCTGTTAAATGCTGTGGTCGCTTTATCAGGTCCAAGCCATGCAGAAGAAGTGAGTCTGCGTCATCCGACAACCGTAGCTGTTTCTTCGAAAGATATGGTTGCTGCGGAAAACATTCAAGATTTATTTATGAATCAGCATTTTCGCGTTTACACAAACCCTGATTTGCTTGGCGTGGAAATTGGCGGAGCGTTAAAAAACATTATTGCTCTTGCGGCCGGGATTTCAGATGGTCTCGGATACGGTGATAATGCCAAAGCCGCATTGATCACACGGGGACTTGCTGAAATTTCACGGCTCGGCACGAAAATGGGGGCTAACCCGCTGACATTTTCTGGTTTGGCCGGTATTGGGGACTTGATCGTTACGTGTACAAGCGTACATTCAAGAAACTGGAAAGCTGGTAACATGCTTGGCAAAGGGCAGAACCTTGATGAAGTACTAGAAAGCATGGGAATGGTCGTAGAAGGGGTTCGTACAACGAAAGCGGCTCACCAGTTGGCTGAAAAATATGAAACGAATATGCCAATTACAGAAGCGTTGTACAATGTTTTATTTAAAGATGTGGATCCAAAGGAAGCTGTTGATCAATTGATGCAGAGAATCAAGAAAAATGAGATGGAGGAACTGGTGGATATCTTAAGTGAACAAATGGAACAAAAATGATCAACTAGGCATACGATGATGCGTTATTTATAATAAATCATATGCTATTAGAGAGAACATTCGCATAACCGGGGGACAGGGTTTCAATGTCTTTATTTTATTTTTTTGAAGCAAAAACAATTGCTTCATTTTTTTATGAGCAGGTTATTGCAGGGAATATGCTATAATAATTTCGACTGTTTACTCGGTGATGGAGGGGAAAAAATGTCTTTATCAATGCAAAAAATGTGGATTTCCATAGTGGCAATGGGGTTGTTGGCTCTTGCGATGCTGATTATTTACATAAGCCGATTCAAATTGAACAATGGTTTTTTTAAAGTTATTACAGCTTTTGTTGCTTGGGCATTTATGATCGTAGGCGGGCTCCTCATGCTTTTTGTTGTTTTGACAGGGCCGACAGGCTGAGAAACAGCTGTCGCATATTAGATGGATAAGGAGTGAGCCAATCATTGAAAAAATGGATGGCAGGATTTTGTTTACTATTGATTGCAATGCTTTTAAGTGGGTGCTTTTACCCTCAGGATCGTAAAGCGGAGAATAACATACCATACGAAGAACAAATCGACACTGTTCAACGATCTGTTGAAAAGTTTCAAGAAGACACGGGTGGATTGCTTCCGATAAAAACAAAAGAGGCGGACACGCCTATTTATCAAAAATATCCCATAGAATTTAAAAAGCTGATCCCTCAATATTTGGAGACACATCCCGGAAATGCCTATGAGAGCGGCGGGGTTTTTCAATATGTCTTAATAGATGTGGAAACCAATCCAACAGTGAAAGTTTTTGATGTAAGACTGGCTGAAAAAGTAAATGAGTTTTACATGCGAATCCGGTCGCAGGGCTATCCGCCTTTTAAAGAAGAGGTTGCCGATAATGTATATTCTCTTGATCAGAAAAAATTGGGATATAAAGAGGAGCAATATTACACGTCACCTTATACAAATAATAATTTGCCGTTTGTGATTAACGGAAAAGGCGAAATTTATGTTGATTATATTTCTGATCTCTATCAGGTTTTGAAAGATGAAAAGAAAGATTTTTCACCTGGTGAAGATATTAGAAAGATACTATATAAGGATTCTCCGATTGTACCTGCTTTTTCAATGCCTTATACAGTCGATGAAAACAATGAACCTGTTTATATGGGGAAATAGTCATAATCCTTCTTCTGCAAAATATACTGTGGAAGAAGGATTTTTATTATTGAAGTTATATTTGATTAGGACAACATCATACAAATATATTGACTTGATGATATACGGGCATGGGATCATGTTGTCCCTTGAACTTAAAGTTAGGAGGGAATCTCTTGGAAAAGGTAGATATTTTTAAAGATATCGCAGAAAGAACGGGCGGGGATATTTATCTGGGGGTCGTTGGGGCCGTCCGGACTGGAAAATCCACGTTCATTAAAAAATTTATGGAACTTGCCGTTTTGCCTAATATAAAAAGCGAAGCAGACAGGGCAAGGGCGCAGGATGAATTGCCTCAAAGTGCAGCCGGGAAAACCATTATGACAACTGAACCGAAATTTGTTCCGAATCAAGCAGTATCAGTCCAAGTGGATAACGGCTTGGAAGTGAATGTTCGTTTGGTGGACTGTGTAGGGTATACTGTTCCCGGAGCCAAAGGATATGAGGATGAAAATGGGCCGCGAATGATCCGCACACCGTGGTACGAAGAAGAAATCTCCTTCCACGAGGCAGCGGAAATTGGAACGCGTAAAGTAATCCAGGAGCACTCAGTGCTCGGAATTGTAATCACAACCGATGGTACGATTGGGGAAATACCAAGGAATGACTATATTGAGGCAGAAGAAAGAGTTGTTGCTGAACTTAATGAAGTGGGAAAGCCGTATATTATGATTCTGAATTCGTCTAGGCCGCATCATCCTGAAACCGAAGGCTTACGCGTCGAATTGGCAGAGAAGTATGATATTCCAGTATTAAGTATGTCGGTGGAAAATATGAGGGAACAGGATGTCCTAAACGTGTTAAGGGAAGCACTCTATGAATTCCCTGTACTTGAAGTAAATGTAAACCTTCCGAGCTGGGTAATGGTCTTAAAAGAAAATCACTGGCTTCGGATGGATTATCAGGAGGCTGTGAAGGAAACAGTCAAAGATATAAAAAGACTGAGAGATGTTGATTTGGTGGTTCAAAACTTCAATGATTTTGAATACATTGAAAGTGCTGGTTTGGCCGGAGTTGATATGGGGCAGGGGATTGCTGAAATAGATTTGTTTGCGCCAGATGAACTGTACGATCAAGTCTTAACAGAAATCGTAGGCACAGAAGTTAAAGGTAGAGATCATTTGCTAGAAATGATGCAGGAATTTGCCGATGCTAAAAGAGAATATGATCAAATTTCCGATGCGCTAGTCATGGTGAAACAGACAGGTTATGGCATTGCAGCTCCTTCCTTAGAAGATATGAGCTTGGATGAACCGGAAATCATCAGGCAGGGGGCCCGGTTCGGGGTAAGGTTAAAAGCTGTTGCTCCTTCCATCCATATGATTAAGGTTGATGTTGAGTCTGAATTCGCGCCAATTATTGGAACTGAAAAGCAAAGTGAAGAACTGGTCCGGTATTTGATGCAGGACTTTGAAGACGATCCCCTTTCCATTTGGAATTCCGATATATTTGGCCGGAGTTTAAGCTCTTTAGTCAGGGAAGGTATCCAGGCAAAGCTTGCTATGATGCCTGAAAATGCACGATATAAACTTAAAGAAACCTTAGAAAGAATCATTAATGAAGGATCTGGAGGCCTAATCGCTATTATCTTGTAAGGACAGTCCATGAAAACTATCAGGTTTTTTCAGAAAAACGAATATATATATAGAAAAAGACGCCGAAATGACAGTAATTCGGTGTCTTTTCAATTATTCCGCGATTTATTCTTGCTATCACTATTTGATTATGATAATCTTTTAAGCAGAAATGCTCCTAGAGCGTTGATTCAAAAGCATTTCTTACGATTTCTAGCATAAAGATGTTTAGAAATCTAAAAAATTGATTACACATGTAATAGAGGTAGTAGTAAAGGTAATTATTCCTTTTGGAGGAGGTGAACATAATGAACAAAACTGACTTGATCAATGCCGTAGCGGAAGCAGCTGAGCTATCTAAAAAAGATGCTACAAAAGCTGTTGAGGCTGTATTCCAATCCATTCAAGACTCACTTTCAAGTGGCGACAAAGTTTCTTTGATCGGATTTGGTAACTTTGAAGTTCGTGAGCGTGCTGCCCGTAAAGGCCGTAACCCTCAAACAGGTGAAGAAATTGATATCGCAGCAAGCAAAGTGCCTGCTTTCAAACCAGGTAAGGCTCTTAAAGACGCTGTGAAATAATTACATACATTGTTTGAGTGTTTAAAAAGGAATTGCCAAGTGGCGATTCCTTTTTATTTATCCATCATATGTGTTAATATTGCTCTATTAGTGTTTTACTATTGCGGGAGGATTTTAATATGGGTAATATTGATCGGAAGAAAATCGAAGAAGCGGTTCGAATGATTTTGGATGCAATTGGAGAAAATCCAGAAAGAGAGGGTTTGCTCGATACACCGAAGCGTGTCGCTAAAATGTATGAGGAAATTTTTTCAGGAATCAACACTGATCCGGAACAATATTTTGAAACGATCTTCGGAGAGGATCACGAGGAATTAGTTCTTGTGAAAGATATTCCTTTCTACTCATTATGTGAACACCACCTTGTTCCCTTTTTCGGCAAGGCACATGTCGCTTATATACCAAGGAACGGTCGGGTAACCGGATTGAGCAAGCTGGCCCGTGCCGTAGAAGCAGTGGCGCGACGTCCGCAGCTTCAGGAGCGGATTACTTCTACAGTAGCGGATGCGGTCATGAAGAAACTGGAGCCACATGGAGTCATGGTCATCATTGAGGCCGAACATATGTGCATGACGATGCGCGGTGTGAAAAAGCCGGGATCCAAAACTGTTACGTCCGCTGTTCGGGGAATCTTCCTGAAGGACAGCCAATCCCGCAATGAAGTTTTGACATTGATTAAGCAATGAGTTTTGGGGTGAAAATTAATGAAGAGCTCAAACAATCAAACTGACTTTGTAGTAATTAAAGCACTTGAAAACGGAGTAAACGTGATGGGGCTGACGAGGGGAACAGACACACGCTTTCATCATGCGGAAAAGCTTGATCAAGGAGAAGTGCTCATTGCCCAATTCACCGACCATACCTCTGCTATAAAGGTTAGAGGAAATGCAAAAATTTTCACTGCTTACGGAGAAGTGGATAGTGAAAAAAGTAATTAAAATGTCCAAAAAGAAGAGAGAGTAGAATGAGACTTTTTTAGATACTGGTCTTTTTAAGCTCTGAAACAAAACTGTAAGGCAGTTGAGCTGTTGTGAATAATGTTCAAAGCGGCAGCTAAAGGTATGAGCAGTTTATGAAATGTCTTTAAAACGGCACATTTTATAGCCGGTGTAGATACGTGCTATATGCTTTTGTTATGCTATAATGAATAGAATTAAATTGGGAATTAAAATGCAAAGAAATGGGGATTACGGAAATGGCTCTATGTTTGTATGAACAAAAGACGGACTCGATAAAGAAAATGATAGAAAGTAAAATGTATCATCATTTTCTTTTTGAACATATCGAATCTCCGGAAATAGACGAAGACCGTATCCTTATGCTGTTAATAGCCATGGAAGAAACACGGATCCCCGTTGAAAGATACGAACAACAAGTTATTTCTGCTATGCTTGTTCAGATTGCGCTTGATATACATGATAAGGTAGCTCACCAGCAGAAAACACTTACGGAAAGACAGTTATCTGTTCTGGCAGGAGATTATTTCAGTGGTTTATATTATCAAACCCTCGCTGAAATTGAAGACTCGGATTTGATCAGAACTCTCGCTAACGCGATCAAACTGATCAACGAACATAAAATATCCATCTATAGGCTGGAAGCAGCTAATTTGGATTCGTTTATGGCAGGTTTCAAACAAATTGTAATAACTGTTATTGATAAATTTTGCCGACATTTCAAAACAACTCGGCATATTCATCTTTTTGTAGAGCATTTATACTTGAAAAAACTGCTTGCAGAGATGGAGAGTTTTAACAGTGGCCACTATTCAATACTTTTTGAAGGCCTTAAACACTTCTCTTTGCCTCAAAAAAAATCTATCCCTCTATCTAATTTGTCCCAGCGCGACCTACATGCCTTAAAAGAGATTTGCTCAAGTTATATAGCTCAGAGCAAAACAGTGCTATTGGAAGAATCGTTACGGGTTTCGGGCCTGCCGGACATTTTCCTGGGTCGCATAAAGGAATTGACTAATAATTATAAGCGTTTAGCAACATAAACAGTCGGAGGTAGGTCACGAAAAATGCAGTCTAAAGAAGAACGCGTACATAATGTATTTGAAAACATACACAAAAATTACGACAGGATGAATTCAATTATCAGTTTTCAGCAGCATAAAAAGTGGCGACGGATTACGATGGAAAAAATGAATGTTCAAAAAGGAAGCAGTGCCCTTGATGTTTGCTGCGGAACCGGTGATTGGACTGTTGCGCTTGCGGAGAGTGCAGGAAAAGATGGACGTGTGGTCGGTCTTGATTTCAGTAAGAACATGCTTGTGGTTGCCGAAGAAAAGATGGAAGAAAAAGGCTTGGAACAAGTGACTTTAATTCAAGGTAATGCGATGGAGCTTCCGTTTGATGATGACACCTTTGATTATGTAACTATTGGATTTGGACTTCGCAATGTTCCTGATTACATGCAGGTGCTACAAGAAATGTATCGTGTGACAAAACCTGGCGGAATGGCTGTTTGTCTGGAAACCTCTCAACCAACCCTTCCGGTATTCAGGCAGGTTTATTATGCCTATTTCCGTTTTCTTATGCCGCTGTTCGGCAAGGTCTTTGCCAAAAGCTATAAAGAATATTCGTGGCTGCAAGAGTCGGCGCGAGATTTTCCGGGGATGGATGAGCTAGCTCAAATGTTCTGGCGTGCCGGCTTTGTGGATGTTATTTATAAACCTTTCAGCGGAGGAGCTGCAGCAGCACATATCGGCGTAAAGCAGAAATTAGATTAACTGGGTGGAAATTTTATGAAACTGACTTGGCTTTATAGGAATTTTAAATCTGATTTAGACTTAATTGAAAAAGAGCTTGAAGAAGCTGTTTCTTCAAATTCTCAATTGGTGCAGAATGCATCTCTCAAGCTGCTTAAAGCAGGAGGCAAGCGAATACGCCCAGTATTTGTCTTATTGTCTGCAAAATTTGGAGACTATCGCATTGAAACAGTCAAAAATGTAGCAATGGCTCTTGAGTTGATTCATATGGCATCGCTTGTTCATGATGATATCATCGATGATGCAAACATGAGAAGAGGTCTGCCGACTATTAATTATATATGGGATGATCGCGCGGCCATGTATACTGGAGATTATATATTGGCTAGATCGTTGGAATATATGACCGACATTCCAAATCCGCTCTTACATAAGAAACTATCCAAGGCCATTGTAGAGGTTTGTATTGGAGAAATTGAACAGATAAAAGATAAATACCAATTTGATCAGTCTTTACGAAATTATTTAAGAAGAATCAAGAGAAAGACGGCTCTTCTGATTGCAGTTAGCTGTGAGCTGGGCGCGGTTGCAGGAGACACAGATGAATCCATTTACCGCCGACTCTATAGATTCGGGTATTTTATTGGCATGTCTTACCAGATAACCGATGATATTTTAGATTTCACTTCCAGCGAGGAGGAATTGGGTAAGCCCGCTGGTGACGACTTGCGTCAGGGAAATGTGACACTTCCAGCTTTATACGCAATGTGCGATCCTCATGCTAAAGTGGAAATTGAAAAAGTAACTCATGAAACCAGTAAAGAAGAAATGAGTCGTATTATTAAGCTGATCAAAGATACAGGAGCTATTGAGCAATCTCGCGAGCTTAGTAAAAGATATCTTGACAAAGCCCTTGATATTTTAGCTGAGCTTCCTGAAAGCAAGGCTAAAAGGCCTCTGAAGGAAATTGCTCATTATATTGGCAAAAGAAGATATTGAGCTGTTTTTCAATATTTGCCAGCTGATAAAAAAAATGATATTATCTTTCTTGAGTTTTAAGGAAAAAGATACAGATATTATGGCAGGAGTGACATTCATGGAGAAAACATTTTTAATGGTTAAACCCGACGGGGTTCAAAGAGAATTGATTGGTGAGATTGTTTCACGTTTTGAAAAGAAAGGCTTTCAGCTAATTGGAGCAAAATTGATGAACATCTCAAACGAATTAGCTGCCGAGCATTACGGTGAACATAAAGAGCGTCCTTTCTTTGGTGAATTAGTAGAATTCATTACTTCCGGACCAGTCTTTGCAATGGTATGGCAAGGTGAAAATGTCATTGCGACAGCTCGCCAAATGATGGGAGCTACAAATCCGGCTGATGCGGCTCCTGGTACAATCCGTGGAGATTTTGGCGTAACAGTTGGCAAAAATATTATTCACGGATCTGATTCTCCTGAAAGTGCGAAAAGAGAAATTGGTCTGTTCTTCAATGAAAGTGAACTGATCGAGTATTCTAAACTCAGCAATAACTGGATTTATTAATTTTCACTCCACCTGCTTCGTGGCAGGTGGTTTTTTATTCTTTCAAATTTTGTCGGAAAGTCGTAAAATAGAATGAATAACGAGGTGATCTGAATGGAAATTGCAGTTCAAACAGCATCAAAAAGCTATCCAATCTATATAAAACCAAATGGTTTAGATGAGCTTCCAAAAGTGATTCAAAAAAATAATTTTACAAACCTTTTGATCATTACAGATGAAACAGTCGGTCGTCTTCATTTGGACAAACTCCGTTCAGCATTGCCTGACACTGTGGATCATTCAGTCTACACAGTTCCATCTGGAGAGAAAGCAAAACAAATGTCCGTCTATGAATCATGCCAGACTTTCGCTCTTAAACAAGGGCTTGACCGAAGGTCATGTATCATAGCTTTTGGTGGCGGTGCAGTGGGTGATCTTGCCGGGTTTGTTGCTGCGACTTATATGCGGGGCATTTCATTTATTCAGGTTCCGACAACGATCTTGGCGCACGACAGTGCGGTCGGAGGAAAGACTGCCATTAACCATCCTCTTGGTAAAAATATGATCGGAGCTTTTCATCAGCCTGAAGCTGTCATTTATCATACAGATTTTATTAAGACCCTTCCTGATCATGAAATACGATCCGGTTTTGCCGAAGCAGTAAAACATGCGTTGATTGCCGATTCCGATCTATTAAATTTGCTCATGAACGAAATACAAAATCTGCATGAAATGAATGACGAACAACTAACGCATGTGCTGCAAAGAGGAATGGAAATAAAAGCAAACATTGTTTCGATAGATGAAAAAGAGAATGGACTTCGAGCTGTCCTCAACTTAGGCCATACGCTGGGACATGTTATAGAATCCTCTCTTGGATATGGAAAAACCACCCACGGTGAGGCAGTCATGGTAGGAATCGTTTTTGCCCTGCATGTGAGTAAGGAAGTGCTTGGGCTGTCTTTCGCTATCGAACGTTTTGAAGAATGGGTGAAAGGCCTTGGTTATAAATTGGAGATTCCGCAGGATCTTTCTTTTGAAGAAGCCTATACGGGCATGCAACGGGATAAAAAGACAATTGCCAAGCGTCCGCGCTTTGTTTTACTGGAAGCTATAGGAAAACCAGTACTAAAAGAAGTGGAAGAAGATGTGCTTGAACAAGTATTTGACTCAATGAACAACTATATTAAAAAATAAAACTTAATTGTTTTTCATTATTTTCAACTATAAAAAAGAGGATATTTCATATTTGTTGTAGAAATATTATTAAACATTCACTTTCTCTGAAAGGATTATTTGAATGAATGATGCCGAATTAGTGCTCAAATATATTGAATTGCAGGATCTGTCAAAGGCAAAAGAAGTTTTTAATAAAGTAAAGAAATCCGGTTCTCCGGAAGAAAAATTTTACCTTGCGGAACAGTTGGCCCAATATGGATTCCTGGAAGAAGCGAAGGAACTATATGAAGCATTGCTTGAAGAGTTTCCCGAAGAAAATGAGTTAAGGATATTATTGGCCGAGTTACTGATTGACCTGGGAAAAGATGAGGAAGCCTATCCATATTTGGAGACGGTTGATCCAACTGATCCAAACTATGCAGCGGCGTTGCTTTTGGAAGCTGATTTATATCAAATGCAGGGGTTATATGAAGTCAGTGAGCAAAAGCTTCTCAAAGCAAAGGAAATGTACAGTCAAGAGCCTGTGATTGATTTTGCGCTGGCAGAACTATATATGTCGCTGGGACGTTTTCTTGAAGCAGTCACATCTTATCAAAGACTGTTGAAAGCTGGAGAAGAAACGGTAGGCGGCAATGATATAAATGCAAGGCTGGCAGAGGCACTGAGTGCTGGAGGTGCTTTTGAGGAATCTATTCCTTATTATGAGAAGTCGCTGGAAAATTATAAAGATTTAAATGTCCTCTTCGGCTATGGTTTGACATCTTTTCAGGCAGGGCTATACAAGAAGGCGAAAAATGCTTTTGAAGAATTAAAAACGCTGGATCATGAATATCACGCCCTTTATCTATACCTGGCAAAATCTCATGATCAGCTGGGTGATCTAGACAAGGCAATCGAAACAGCAGAACATGGTTTGGCAGCAGATGAATATAATGCTGAATTATACATTTACCTTGCTGGTTTGTTAATGAAAGCCGGCAGAGGGGAAAAAGCGGAAGATGCTCTTCATCAGGCGCTTGCCCTGGATCCCGAGTCAACAAAAGCGGCTAGTCTTCTCAACAAACTCTTGTTGCACCAGGAAAGATATGAAGATGTATTGGAAGTCTTATCGAATATCAAAGATACAGATGATTCTCAGCTTCATTGGGATGCTGCTTTTAGTTACCAGCGGGTAGAAAATTATTCAGAGGCATTAAATGAATACAAGCTTGCATATAATGAACTTAAAAACAACGCTGATTTTCTAAAGGACTATGGATTTTTTCTAATGGAAGAAGGAATGAGGAGCGAGGCGGCAGCTGTGTTCAGGCGTTTAAGCTCATTGGATCCTTCGAATGAAGAATGGCATGCAATTATTGATCGACTTGAGGAGTAGCCGTAGAATAAAAATCGCAGAGGAGGGATTATAATGGCCACCCCTGTATCTGTCAACGAGAAAAAAGATTTTATTCGCTGGTTTTTAAATAGGTATCAATTAAAAAGAAGGGAATCTGTCTGGATTCTGAACTATTTAATGAGTCATGATCAGTTAATGGAAAAAGTCCACTTTGTTGAGGAAGCGCAATTCTGCCCAAGAGGTTTGATCATGTCTACTCATTGTACAAAGGAGGTCCCATTCCGTTTTTACAAAGATAATATCATGACGACAGACGCGGAAAAATCGTTTCATGATATCCGTTTGAACAGGGATGAGGACATTTATATCCAGATCAATTTTCGCGCATCCAATACAAGCCACCAATACGCCGCGGTATTGGAAGAAAATCCATTCGTGAAGAAAACCGTTTTTATAAGTGAACAAGATAAATCGATCGCGGAACAATTTTTAAAAGAAAGCCTGAGAAAATACCAGGAAAACAAACTGTTGAAAGCAATTGACGAAGCGCTTGACCAATATGATCAACAGAGCTTTAATGAATTGTCCCTAAGACTGAAAGAACTAAGAGACCAGCAATAAATCCTCCGGTGTGACTGGAGGATTTATTGTGTTTTAAAAGAAAAGCGGAAGCGCTCGTATAGCGACGTACAGACTGGACGCATCGTGACGAGATAAAGGAAACACGGCGAGGCCAGAGGCGAGCCGATGTTGACTTATCGTAGGAAGGAAGAGGAAGTCTGCTAGTCGCTGAGCGCTGGAGCTGGACAATAAGAAAAGCGGAAGCGCTCGTATAGCGACGTACAGACTGACGCATCCGGACGAGATAAAGAAAACATGGAGAAGCAGAGACAAGCATAAGGAAAATTCCGTAGGGGTCGTTCCTCATCAACCATTGTGGTTAGACTCTAGAAAATCATACATGCTTAGATGAAGAGGTATGAACTTTTGAAAATGCTCTCCAAACTCAAAAGCTCTTAGCTTTTTTTTGTTTCGTATTTTTAATTCTGTTAGAATGGTAAGCAGTTATAAAGAGCATACTAGGAGTGTTGAAAATGCAATGGAAGACAAATGATATTGAGGTCTATTTGGAGGAGAAGGAATATATTGACACAGCGGTTGTTCCGCTCATTCCGATTTCCCTTGGTCGTAGCATAAAGCAATCGGTTGAGCAAGGAGAATTCATACAGCTGTTGTCTTTGCACCTTGAAAGGCAGTTCAAAGGCAGGATGCTTTTTTTACCGGCGTGTACATATCTCAGTGATCACGAGGAGAGTAAGAAATTCGGAGATCTGCTTGAATGGGAGAAAATGATTAAAGACAGCGGGTTCAAATTTGTCTTTTTCCTGACATCTGACCAAATTTGGCGAAGTATGGAACAACTTGCACCTGAATCTTTATTGTTCATCCCATCTATACCGCTAAATAATATGGATGATCAATATAAGCAATCTATCATGGAAGACCAAGTTAAACAATTGATGAAAGAGATTGTTAAGGGGTGGCAGTCATCCTATTAAATCGCCACATAGTTGACACGTATTGGAATGGTATATTATTGACCTTCCAGTTGTATTGATATATCATAATTATGTCCCAGTTTGTAAATGTGCGCAATAATTTGTCCGATGGACTTACCTTACTGACAGAGGGGGGAAAAGGATGAGCAAGAATCCTGTAACAAGACGCCAATTTCTCAGCTATACGCTGACGGGGGTGGGCGGATTCATGGCGGCTGGAATGCTGATGCCGATGGTTCGGTTTGCAGTGGATCCTGTTTTATCAGCGAAAGCTAGCGGTGATTTTAAAATGACTGACCAAAAGATTGCTGACATTACTGAAGAGCCTGTTCGAGTAGACTTTAGCTATGAACAGAAAGATGCCTGGTACACTTCCGACGTTACACAAACAGCTTGGGTTTATAAAAACAAGGAAGGCGAAATAGTAGCACTTTCTCCAATTTGTAAACATTTAGGCTGTACGGTTAACTGGGCGGGAAATGAAGATCACCCAGATATGTTCTTCTGTCCATGCCACCACGGTCTTTATTCAAAAGACGGTAACAACATTCCGGGAACACCGCCAAGGGGGCCTCTTGACGCTTATCCGGTTAAGGAAAAAGACGGCTTTTTAATGTTGGGTAATCCAGTAGAAAACCCATTTGTAAGAAAGAAGTAAAGGAGGCGTAATCATTGCTGAACAGAATGTACGACTGGATTGATGAGCGTTTGGATATTACGCCGATATGGAGAGACATTGCAGACCATGAGGTGCCTGAGCATGTTAATCCGGCACATCATTTTTCTGCGTTTGTTTACTGTTTTGGCGGGTTAACATTTTTTGTTACAGTTATCCAAATTTTATCAGGAATGTTTTTGACGATGTATTATGTTCCTGATATCAAAAACGCATGGGAATCCGTTTATTATCTTCAAAACGAAGTGGCTTTCGGCCAAATCGTTCGCGGGATGCATCACTGGGGAGCCAGTGTTGTTATCGTTATGATGTTTTTACATACACTGCGAGTGTTTTTCCAAGGAGCATATAAAAAGCCTCGTGAACTTAACTGGGTTGTCGGAGTCCTTATCTTTTTTGTCATGTTAGCCCTTGGACTGACAGGCTACTTGCTTCCATGGGATATGAAAGCTCTATTTGCAACAAAGGTTACATTGGATATCGTCGAATCACTTCCATTCATTGGTGTTCCTATGAAAACTTTACTAGCAGGAGATCCAACCATTGTTGGGGCTCAAACATTGACTCGTTTCTTTGCGATTCATGTTTTCTTCCTACCTGCTGCGTTGCTTGCTTTAATGGGAGTTCACTTTGTGTTAATCAGAAGACAAGGGATTTCTGGTCCACTATAAAAACTGGCCCATTATTGCAGATTTAATTAATCGATGTATTAAGGAGGGGACATTGTGAAACGAGGAAAAGGAATGAAGTTTGTCGGCGACTCCCGTATTCCAGCGGAAAAGATGCCGAACACTCCTAAAGATTATTCCGAATACCCGGGTAAAACCGAAGCGTTCTGGCCTGACTTCCTGTTAAAGGAGTGGATGGTAGGGGCTGTTTTCCTGATTGGTTTCTTATGTTTGACTGCTGCCCATCCGGCACCACTTGAACGTATTGCTGACCCGACGGATGCTGGTTATATCCCAATGCCTGACTGGTACTTCTTGTTTCTTTATCAATTAATCAAATACCAATTTGCTTCTGGTCCATTCAACATCATTGGTGTTGCAATTATTCCTGGCCTTGCATTCGGTGGCCTGCTGCTTGCACCATTCTTGGATCGTAGTCCAGAACGCCGTGCCTCAAAGCGCCCATTTGCTACAGGGTTTATGCTATTAGGTATCGCTGCAGTTTTTTATCTGACATGGGAATCTGTGGTAACTCATGACTGGGCTGCTGCTGAACAACAAGGTAAAATTGTAGAGGGAACAGATGTAGAAATTGATCAGGATTCTGAAGGCTACCAGGTTTATGCAGGCCAAAGCTGTATTAACTGTCATGGTGAAAACCTTGAAGGCGGTCCTGCTGCCCCAGCTTTAGTTGATTTAGATCTCTCTGCAGATGAGATTAAAGATATTGCTCATAATGGTACTGGAACGATGCCAGCAGATCAGTATCAAGGGTCTGATGAAGATCTAGACAAGCTAGCGGAATTTATCGCTTCATTGAAATCTGAGGAATAATACGTAAAATCAGACGCAACGGCGTCATATGTGAACGAATATAGAATTTAAATAAAAGCCGGCAGCGTGCCGGCTTTTATGTTTTCGGGCTCTATACTAAATGTTGGGGTTACCACACAATTTGCACAAAAAAACACACGCAAACATCCAATTCTTTTATACTTGAATTGTCTAGAAACAAGCAAAGATTGGAGTTGCGTGCAA
>NZ_JACSPV010000028.1 GCF_014836955.1 Bacillus norwichensis | reverse complement strand
GTAACACATGAAATGGACTTTGCCCGAGAAATCTCTGATCGTGTCGTCTTCATCGACAAGGGGAAGATCGTGGAGCAAGGGCCACCAGAGCAGATATTGGAAAATCCGAAGACGGAGAGACTGAATACATTTTTAAAGCATTTTCGCCATGGATATTGAAAGAAAGCATGCAAGGGAAAGTTATAATTTTTCCTTGTATGCTTTTTTGCTGTGAAATTTTTGAGAATATCCACATATTGTTATAACGCACAGGAGAGCATAAAACGTTAATTCATGCTGAATCATAAAGAAATATTATATACTTGTCTAAGGGGATAAAATATCAAAGGTGGTTCCAATGGACAATTTGTCACTTTTAAATGTGATCGGAGAGCTGTTTTCCGATGAAATTTCTATTGCTGTAGCAAATACAAAGGAATATATATACTATCGTCCAAGCAAGCGGATTGATTTGAAAGTCAAGCCGGGCGACCCGATTAAAGAAGGAACGATCACATATAAAGCTCTAACCACTAGGCAGAAGGTTTCTGAATTTATTGATCGAGAGGTATACGGGGTGCCTTATCATGGAATGGCTGTCCCTTTTCAATATGGCGGAAGCCTAGAAGGATGCGTTACAGCTATTTATCCTGTTCTTACAGAGGGACAATCAGCCGTGACGGTTAAGACGCATGATGGGTGGATTCCAGTTTCCTTTGAAAAGGTAAAATATTTGGAGGTAAAAGACAGGAAAACTCACGTTTATGCTGATGGAATTTCTGGAACACACAAAGACACTTTACAGGAATTCGAATATCTATTGCCGAGGGAGTCTTTTATCCGCTGTCATCGATCCTTTATTGTCAATGTCCATCACATTCAGGCGATTTATCCTGATACTCATTCAACATTTGTATTGGAAATGAATAATCAGACAAGGATCCCAGTCAGTCAATCTTATTCCAGTTATTTTCGGAAGCTTCTCGGTTTTTAAAAATGTTCTGTTTTAAACAAATATTTACTTGCTTCAAGCATTGAATCCCCCATTCTAGTCCCTTTTTCTCATTATACCTGCATAGTGATCTAAAATGATTTTTAACTATAGATTCTGAGAAAGAGGGATTATTCATGGGGAAACTATATGATCGCATAAGAGACCCTCGTTTGAAAAATCGTGTCGTATCGGCTGAAGAAGCAGCATCTTGGATAAAAGATGGAATGACGTTGGGACTAAGCGGCTTCACTCGCGCAGGAGATGTGAAAGCGGTTCCCTTTGCGTTGCTTGAAAGGGCAAAAGAAGAACAGATCAAGGTAAATATTTTTACCGGGGCATCTCTGGGATCAGATATAGATAAAGTTTTTGCTGAAGCAGGTATCATTCATAAACGACTACCATTTCAAGCAGATTCTACTATGCGGAAGAAAATTAATGAAGGTGAGCTACTTTTTGTCGATCACCATTTATCCCATACCGCTGAGTATGTACGGGAGAATACGATCAACCCGATTGATATTGCAATCTTGGAAGCGATTTCGATTACAGAGGATGGAATGGTCATCCCTACGACGTCCATTGGAAACTCTTTGTCATTCGCTAAGCATGCTAAGGCAGTCATTATTGAAATTAATATGGCTCAGCCGGAATTGCTGGAAGGGTTACATGATTTATATGACCCGGAAAAACAAGGGGAACGCTTCCCCATACCGTTGACAACTGTGGCTGATCGGATTGGAACGATCGGGATTCCCGTAGATCCGGAAAAAGTGATAGGGATTGTGTTCACGGATCAATTGGATTCTCCGTCCAACATAGTCCCTCCAGATCACGAAACAGAGATCATGGCTCAACATCTAATTTCGTTTTTAAGAAGCGAAGTCAAGAAAGGCAGGCTCACGGAGCGCCTGGCTCCTCTACAGTCGGGCATCGGTTCTGTTGCCAATGCAGTCCTATATGGAATGCTTAATTCGGAATTCAAAGATTTGGAGGTATACTCTGAGGTATTACAAGATGCTGTCTTTGATTTGATCGACGCAGGGAAGGTCAACTTTGCATCGTGCTGTTCTATTACCTTGTCAGAAGAGAAGATGAAGCAGGTCTTCGGCAATTTTGAAATATACCGTGATAAACTGATCATGCGGCCTCAAGAGTTGTCGAACCATCCGGAAATCATTCGGAGGCTTGGTTTGATATCCATCAACACGGCTCTGGAATTTGACATATACGGCAACGTCAATTCGACGCATGTTTCCGGAACCAAAATGATGAACGGAATTGGAGGATCTGGAGATTTTGCTAGAAATGCTCGCCTTGCTATTTTTGTGACAAAGTCGACTGCGAAAAATGGAGATATTTCCAGCATTGTTCCATTCGTATCACATGTGGACCACACTGAACACGATGTAGATATTGTTGTGACGGAACAGGGTTATGCGGATTTAAGGGGGCTGGCCCCAAGAGAGAGGGCACCGCTGATCATCCAAAATTGTGCTCATCCACTGTATCGCGATCAGCTTTTGGCATATTATGAGGAAGCCCTTGAACACGGCGGACAAACACCGCACGTACTGGAAAAAGCTTTCTCTTGGCATGCGAATTACAGCAAGTACGGAACGATGTTAGAAAAGCAGCAGAATTACGACGAACTAAGGCTACAATACTCATTTTAAGTCTACTGATCATCCGCAGCGAACAATGAAATGTGGTTGACACTCCATAAATAAGCGCTTACAATAAAGGAAGTTATTAGTCTTTAGATTCTAGATGAGCGGTAAATGGAAAGAGTTGTTTAGATGACTTTGAATAAAGATCTTCGTATTGGTCGTCACGCCATTCTTCTTTTGCTGTCTGACCACCCATCTGAACAGTTGAAAAAGCTGGAGCTGGCCAATTGGAAGGGCTGCGTTGGAAAAGTTGGTTCAATGGATGCTCATAAAGTCGTTGCTGCGATTGAAACAGCGGCCAAGAAAAATGGAATTATCCAAGCGGATATTTACCGTGAATCGCATGCATTATATCATGCTATTATTGAGGCTTTGCATGGAGTTACACGTGGCCAGGTACAATTAGGGTCTATACTGAGGACGGTTGGCTTGACTTTTGCCGTGTTGCGGGGAAACCCGTATACAAAGGAGGAAGAAGGAGAGTGGATTGCCGTTTCTTTGTATGGGACAATTGGTGCACCTGTCAAGGGTTCCGAGCACGAAACGATTGGTTTAGGAATTAATCACATATGACTTGCCCATAGTTTACTAGTTAATAGGGGGCTATATCATGAAATCATTATTGATTTCATGATATAGCCCCCTTTCTATTGTAGCTTTATTCAACTAAAGGAAAATGAAAGGAGCCAATAAAATGATTAAATTAAATGGTCAATCACTCTCTTTTTCTGAGGTTCGTCAGGTTCTTTTTGACCGGAAGAAGGTGGGATTCACCGAAGAAAGTATAAAACTAGTCCAAAAAAGCCGAGAAGCTGTTGAAAGAATTGTTGCTGAAGAAAAAGTTGTCTATGGTATCAATACAGGCTTTGGAAAGTTTAGTGATGTATTGATTGGCAAAGAGAATGTGGAAGAATTACAGTTGAATTTAATCCGCTCCCATGCCTGTGGGATCGGTGACCCTTTTCCGGAAATGGTCTCACGGGCCATGCTCCTACTCCGAGCAAATGCATTGCTAAAGGGTTTCTCTGGTGTACGCCCTGTTGTTATTGAAAGACTTCTGGATTTAGTCAATGCAGAGATTCATCCTGTAATCCCGCAGCAAGGGTCTCTTGGTGCCAGCGGAGACTTGGCTCCGCTCTCACATTTGGCTCTTGTGTTAATGGGAGAAGGAGAGGTGTTTTATAAGGGTGAAAGAATTTCAGGGATAGATGCCTTGACAAAAGAAGGTATTTTCCCGATTACCCTGACGGCCAAAGAGGGGCTTGCTCTAATAAATGGAACACAGGCGATGACAGCGATGGGAGTGGTTGCATACTTAGAAGCGGAAAAAATGGCCTATCAATCCGAAATCATCTCGGCTGTCACGATAGAAGGGTTGCGGGGAATCAGGGATGCATTTGATGAAGATATTCACTTGGCACGTGGCTATAAAGAACAAGTGGAAGTGGCTGAAAGGTTCCGCGCTTATTTGAAAGGTAGTTATTTAACGACAAGACAAGGAGAGTTGCGCGTCCAGGATGCCTATTCGATCCGATGCATACCACAAGTTCATGGTGCGACATGGCAGGCGTTACATTATGCGAAGGAAAAATTAGAAATTGAAATGAATGCGGCTACTGACAACCCATTAATCTTTGAAAACGGTGAAAAAGTTTTATCAGGCGGCAACTTTCATGGACAGCCGATTGCATTAGCTATGGATTTCATGTCGATTGCGGTGGCGGAATTAGCAAATATCTCAGAAAGAAGGATCGAACGCTTGGTGAATCCGCAATTAAATGATTTACCTCCCTTTTTAAGTCCAGAACCTGGCCTGCAATCAGGAGCAATGATTATGCAGTATGTTGCCGCTTCTTTAGTTTCTGAAAACAAAACACTAGCTCATCCGGCAAGCGTTGACTCAATTCCATCCTCTGCAAATCAGGAGGATCATGTGAGTATGGGAACAATCGGGGCCAGACATGCCTATCAAATTATCACCAATACACGTCGTGTACTGGCCATTGAGGCGATATGCAGTATGCAGGCGGCTGAAATACGGGGAAAAGACAAGATGGCAACTGTTACAAGAAGCTTTTTAGAAAATGGTCGGAAGATTGTACCGTTTATACAGTCAGATCGTGTGTTTTCCAAAGATATTGAAAAGATGGCTGAGTGGTTGAAAAAAGAAGGGATGCAATTTGATGCCAAAGGAGTGGCAGAGCTTCGAACATAAGAAAGCAGATTTCATATCAGGAGGATAAAAGATTGCAAGCTTGCCGCTAATAACATCCATGCTGATGAATCATGGATATCACCTATCATTTTTCAGCCAGCTGTTAAAAGTTTGGCCCAACCCATGAAAGAATCACGCTTTCTAAAGTGATTAAAGCTTACACATCCGGTTCAGCTTACGGGACTTTACGGGAAATCGAGCTGGGAACACTTGAAGAGGGGAAACTGGCTGATATCGTAGTACTGGAGCAAAAATTTTTTGAGATACTAGCCGAGGATATTCAGAACACAGGCGTCGAGTTGACAATAGCTGACGGGAGGCTCCAAGGAAGCAGTACATCCATCATAGAAAAGAACAGGCGAGCTCCTGTTCTTTTTTTATCAATGAATTACTAGCTTACCTCTCATTAAAAATGCCAGTATGAGATTCGACTACAGGAAGTGCAAGCACACGCAGTTTGAGACCCAGCAGGGTGCCCGTCTCCTCAAGCTAAGCCAATAAACAGCTATCCATTGCTTTCTTCACTTAGAAGACCCTCTCTTATGAAATACATCGAATCGCTCCCAGGCCTCTTCTATTTTCTCCAAGCGTGACTCGGCTTCTTTCATGCGTCCTTTCCCGATACTGACTACTAGCGCGTTAATCAGGCTGAGTGGAGCAGTGAATGAATCAATGAATGTCGGCATCTGACTTGTTGCAGTCAACGCAACATCAGAATGAGGCATTAAGGGGGAAAGCAGGCTATCCGTAATGCAAATGGTTCTTGACCCTCTTTCTTTAGCAAAGGCTAGTGTTTGAATTGTGCTGTTCGGATAACGTGGAAAACTGATGCCGATGACCACATCTTTCTCATTGAGGCTATACAATTGTTCAGACAGATTTTCGACAGAACGAACCATCTCCGCATGCCCCAGAATGATGTTCAAATAATATTGAAGGAAAATCCCCAAAGCTGCAGCACTTCGATTGGCTGCGATATATATTTTATCCGCTTCCTGTAAAAGGTCGACTGCCTGATGAAATTGTTCTATATCCAATGTTGCCATAGTCGCCTTGATATTCTCCATGTCATCATAAAAAATATCGTATATCCATTGGGTACGGTCATCATAAACATCTGTTGTCATCTTTAGTCGTTCCGTTGTGGTCAATTGTTTCTGAATGGAGCTTTGCATCCTGGATTGCAGCTCGGGATAGCCCGAATATCCGAGAAAGGAAGCGAACCGTACGACTGTAGCTTCGCTCACATCGGCTTTTTTGGCTAGAGTTGCCACATTAAAAAAAGGAACGACATTTGTGTTGTTCAAAATATAACTGGCAATTTTTTTATGTGATTTGCTCATTTCAGGTATTTTGTCAGCAATATGGTTATATACGTTATAGTTTTCCATTTATTCCACCCTTCAATTCTGTTGAATAAATTTGTTTGTAATGAGGATGCGGCTTAATATGACAATCCGTGTAATACAGTGGATGGTTTTTCAAAACTCCCGAATATGTTCCCTTTAGAGAGCTTACTTCTCTTTTGTAAAAGGCTCTTATCAAAACGCTGAAAAGTGGTTGATTAGAGCGCCCTATGTCATTAAAGATATTACATTTAAGATCTATATGCAATATTTATTACATTTATATTAAAAAAAGAAATTTTTATTTAAAATAGGTGTTTATAGGATATAATGAAATAAATATTTCATAATATGTTTAATAAAGAAATAAAAATTACTCAAAAGAGGTGCTGATCAGTGGCAATCAGTGAAAGAGGAATGGGAATCAAACGCTTCGTAGAAAGAACTCCAAAATCTTTGGAATTTTATAAGGAAGCAAGTAAAGTCATGCCAGGAGGGACGACGGCCAATATTAAATTTTTTTCACCTTATCCCATCATTATGGAAAAAGGGAAGGGGAGCCGCTTGTATGATTTAGATGGAAATGAATATATTGATTATTTGCTTTCCTATGGAGCGTTGGTCCTTGGGCATGGACACCCGAGAATACTCCAGGCGGTACAAGAGCAGTTAAATGATGATGGTACCTACTTATTTGGAACTCCGCACCGGTTGGAAGTTGAAATGGGAAAGAAAATTCAACAGCTTTATCCGAGCATTGAACTGCTGCGATATACAAACTCAGGCACAGAAGCAACTTTGTTGGCGATTCGCTTGGCATGCGCCTACACAGGTAAAAATAAAATTGCAAAATTTGAAGGGCATTACCATGGTGGATACGATCAGGTTTTAGTTAGTGTGAATCCGTCATTAGCAGAAGCCGGAAGTCCTCATCAGCCAAAGTCGGTTGCTGAGTCCAAAGGGATGGATCACTATCATGAAGAGCATACGGTCATTTTGCCGTTCAATGATTTAGATGCAGCTTCAAATATTCTGAGGAAATGGAAAGATGAACTGGCTGCGATTATCGTGGAGCCCATTCAGGGCGGGTTCATTCCGGCCGAGAGAGGTTTTATGGAAGGTCTTCGGAAATTGACGGAGGAATTGGAAATTCTTCTGATATTTGATGAAGTGAAAACGTGTTTCCGGCTGGGAATGGGAGGAGCTCAGGAGCATTACAATATTAAACCGGATTTGACGGCGCTTGGTAAGGCAGTTGGTGGGGGGTACCCGATTGGTGTTACAGGAGGACGAAAAAATGTTATGGAGGTAAGTCTTCCAAAGGCAGCTTCAGATGTGTTTGACAATAGTCAAAGTAAAAATTCCAGGGCTAGGGACGTGCTTTTTCATAGTGGAACGTATAATGGGCATCCCTCTATTCTGGCAGCAGGTCTTGAAACAATAGCCGTTTTGGAGGAGGAGATCAATCGAATCAATGAATCAGCTGAAAAGCTGAAAGCAGGAATCAGCAAGCTTTTCTCCCAACGGGGAATACCGGTACAAACATTGGGTTTAGGCTCCATTTTCAACCTGATTTTCACTGAAAAAGACCGAATTCTGAATTACCGGGACCTGCAAAACGCTGACTTTGAATTAAGAAGAGAATTAGATTTCCAATTAATCAATGAGGGAATCTATACAAAGCCGTTGAACCGTTATAGCATTTCAACTGCACATGGAGAGGAAGAAATTGACCAAACGTTGGATGTCTTTGAAAAAGTGATTAGAAAGCTGTAAATAAAGCTTCGCTTCTCGTTTGCAGAAGCGGCTTTTTTTAATAAAAAGACACCCAACTTTCAAAAAGCCATGCAAATCAGCAATCATTATTCATTTTTGAATAACCTTAGGCATCTTTAATAAAGAAAACGTTATCAGTAACCCCTTTCATTCTTGGCACGAATATTGCATTAGTAAATGATAACGCTTTTTTCATCAGGAGGTTACATAAATTTGAAAAAACAACAAGAACGGCAAGATGTAAAAAAACCTACTTTACTTGTAGCTTTGATTCCAATTGGATTTATGGTGATTGCTCTATTTACAGGGATATTCATATATAAGTCAGACCCTCATATTCCGCTGCTTTTAAGCGCAGGAGTTGCTGCAATCGTTGCGCTGCGGCTCGGATATAAATGGAAAGAAATCGAAGAGGGTATGCTTGATGCAGTCAGGATGGCACTTCAAGCAATCACCATCCTAATGGTAATCGGTGCAATCATCGGTTCCTGGATAGCTGCTGGAATCGTCCCAACGATGATTTATTACGGGTTGGATATTCTGGCACCAGGATATTTCCTTGTTGCTGCTTGTGCTATTTCTTGCATTGTTTCCATTGCCTCGGGGAATGCTTGGACTGCTGCAGGAACTATCGGGATTGCGATTATGGGAATCGGTCAAGGACTTGGTATGAATCCGGCTATGGTAGCAGGAGCTGTTATTTCCGGCGTGTATTTTGGAGATAAAATTTCCCCGCTTTCCGAAACGACAAATTTGGCTCCAGGTATTGTCGGAGTTGAGCTTTTTGAACATATCAAGCACATGCTTTACACGACTATTCCGGCTCTTGTCATTGCGTTGATCATTTATGCAGTGATGGGTATTAAATTCGCGGGGCAAGGCACTGAAATGTCAGAGGTGCAACTGCTTCAGTCCCAGCTCGGAGAAATTTTTACAATATCACCTTGGTTGCTGTTAGTTCCGTCATTTATTATTGTAATGATGATTTTTAAGATTCCAGCTCTTCCTGGATTGACAATTGGCTCGCTTCTTGGAGCAATCTGTGCTGTTGTAGTCCAAAAAGTTCCTGTTGGAGACGCCATAAACATTTTATATTACGGGTATTCTATCAACACAGATATTGAGATTGTGGACAATCTATTGAATAATGGCGGTATAGAATCAGTATTGTATACGGTTTCTTTGATCATTATAGCCATGTGTTTCGGGGGTGTTCTGGAAAGGACGGGAATTTTCGAAGCAATTGTCCAAGGTATCTTAAAATTAGCCAAAAAGACTGGAAGTCTTATTGCTGCAACGGTTGCGACTTGTATATCAGCAAATATCGTCGGCTGTGATCAGTACCTGTCTATCATTGTTCCTGGACGAATGTATGCTGCGGAATATGAAAAGCGTGGACTAAAGGCAAAAAACCTATCCCGTACACTTGAAGATGCTGGGACGATGACATCACCGCTTGTTCCTTGGAATACATGCGGAGCCTTTATGGCGACTACGCTTGGTGTTGCTACATTGAGCTATCTGCCTTTTGCGTTTCTATGTTTGATTAGCCCAATCATTTCCATTATTTATGGGATGATCGGGTTTAAAATAGAATACAAGGATGAAGTAGCTGAAAAAGCCAAAAGCAAGAGAGAGCAACATGCAGTCAGTTAACGTTGTTAACTGCTGCAAGCTCTTTTAACGAGAATTAATTGAAACTTTGGTTTTTTCAAAAATGAAAGCGATTCCTTTGTAAAAAATTGAAAAATCGGTTAAAGAGGGGGAGGATAGTGTTAATGGAAGAAATGATTTTAAGCCCTTGTGACGGAGTACTAGTTAGGTTCCGTATTCAAGAAAACCTTACCCAAAAACGCTGTAATACATTCTTTAAAATTAGGCAAAAGGATGATACCATACTGGAAATCAAAAAGACTTACCAAGGAAAAATATCTTCAGTGGAGGTTCGGGAGGGGGAGGAAGTTGTCAAGGGAATGGTCTTGGCTTATGTGGAGGAATATGCTCTCGAAATCTAAGTGAAATACAATCTAATTTCATTCAGCAGAAGTCTTCCGCTCCTGTAAGCGGTGAGATGAATGCCTATTGGTATTCTATTCAGAGGGGGTTCAAACCCCGCTGAATAAAGTGATAGTCCTCGGCGGATGCCAAAGATTTTCAGAGAAAATTTAGCGAGCGAAAGCTCGATAAAAATCTGTTTGCAAATACGCAAAAGCGCATTTGATTCACAAGCTTTTGGTTGGTATCTCAGGCGAGAAGGTGGATAAAAATTTCTAGCATCTAAAGGAGAATGTCTAAATGAGATTTAAAAGGGCAGGCTTACTTGTATCTGCATTAGTGTTTGTTCTGCTGATCGCTGGATGTGGGGGCACTGGAGCTGACGGCAAGGATGAAAATGTGGTCAACATTCTAAATTGGTCAGAATATTTGCCTGAAGAATTGATTAAGCAATTTGAAGAAGAGACAGGAATTAAAGTCAACTACAGCACAATCTCATCTAATGAAGAGCTTATTGCGAAGTTGAACGTTGGGAATGCTACTTACGATATAGCTGTCCCTTCGACTTATTTTATCGAGGTGCTGATTAATGAGGGGCAGCTTGAGAAAATGAATAAAGACAATATACCGAACTTGAAAAATATCGATGAAAAGTTTATGGGATGGGATTTTGATCCAGAAGATGAATACTCTGTTCCGTACATGTGGGGGACAGAAATCATTGCATATAATGAAGATCTGGTAGACTTTAAGATAAAGAGCTATAAAGATTTGTTTAACCCAAAGCTGAAAGATAGTCTTGTTGTAGTTGATGATCCCCGTACTATGTTAGGAGCCATGCTGGAAATGATGGGATATTCCGTAAATAGTACAAACGAAGATGAGATTATGAAGGCTGGTAAGGAATTGAAAAAGCTGATGCCAAATATTAAAGCATTCGATAGTGACAGTCCGAAAAACTTGCTTGTCAGCGGAGAGGTGAAAGCTGGAGTCGTTTATGGAGCTGAAGCAGCGCTTGCTATGAGAGAAAACCCAAGCATCAAGATGGTTCTTCCTGAAGATCATCTTAGCTTATGGCAAGATAATTTCGTTATCCCTAAGGGGGCACCACACAAAGAAAATGCAGAAAAATTTATTGACTTTATTTTGCGTCCTGAAATAAGCAAAGAAATTACAATGGATTATCCATATCATAACCCGAATAAGGCTGCGCTTGAATTGCTTCCTGATGATGTCAAGCAGGAGCTGGAATTGACGGATGAAGAATTTGAGCGGGGTGTACATGCAAAGGACGTCGGAGAAGCGATTAAGTACTATGATCGTGCATGGTCTGAAGTGAAACAGTAATATGTATAGTGACAGCTGCTAAATTCGAAGGAGTGGGAGCATGAGCAACAAATCGTTGTGGCAAGCAACAGCAAATGATCTGAAGAGAAGACCTGTGCAGCAAGGGGAGGAAACGTGTGACGTTGTTATCATAGGAGGCGGTTTTACTGGGCTTTCCGTAGCCTACCACCTGCAACAGAGAAATGTGAAAACTGTTGTACTGGAGTCCAATACTGTAGGTTCTGGAGCCAGTGGAAGGAACGGAGGAGAAGTACTTATTGGTTATGTTATGTCTATGCAAGCGCTGGCCGAAAAATATGGACATGACACAGCAAAGCAGATGTTTCATATGTCTTTGGACAGCATCGACTTGATTGAAAGCATTATTAAGAAAGAAAATATCCAGTGCGATTTTTTCCGAAATGGTAATATGCTTGCAGCATACAAACCATCACACTTGGATGGAATGAGACGGGAACAGGAATTTTTATATAAAAACTATCAATTTGAGACAAATATTGTGGAAAAACAAGATATGCATACCGAAATGGACTCTGATTTTTACCATGGCGCTCATATTGATGAAAAAAGTGCTATTTTTCATCCATTGAATTATTGTCTTGGCTTGGCCAACGCGGTGGAAAAAAGCGGTGGCACAATCTATGAACACTCGGAAGCTATCAATATTAAGCGGGTATCTCATGATCGAGTGATTGTTGAGACGAACAATGGGCGTATCTCCGCAAAGCAGGTGGGGATGTTTGTTAATGCTTATACGACGGATGTTCATAAACTAATCAAGAAATCAATTGTACCCGTCGAGAGTATTGTTCTTGCTACCGAAACGCTTCCTAAGGAATTGTGCAGTAATCTGATGAAATATAATCGCGCAGCCTGTGACACAAAGAACCTGTTGTATTACTTCAGGCTTTCCGCAGATAACCGTATGGTATTCGGAGGATCGGGACGAACCACGAGCAAACGGGATGCCCGAAGACTCTTCGAGAATTTACAGGCTGGCATGGTAGACGTCTTTCCTGCGTTGAAAGATGTTAAAGTGGATTATAAGTGGAGCGGAAAGGTAGGGTTTACCGTTGAAAGGATTCCATATATTGGTCAGTTGGATGACGGTACCCACTTTGCTTTTGGATACGCGGGGCATGGTGCGGCAATGTCTACGCTTTTAGGGAAAATTGTGGCCATGAATATGCTCAATGAAGGGGATAAAAATAATCCTTTGGATCGTTCAAACCTAAAGCCCATTCCGTTCCATAATATGAACGCCACTGGATTGGGAATTATGAAATATTACTTTAAGTTTTTGGATTATATTTCCTAAAGAGAAAGAAGGAACAACGTCTATGATTAAACAGTTAGATTTGGAAGGAACACCGCGTGAAATAGGTGAAATGCATGGTCGTGAAGGAAAAGAGCAAATTCAAGTCAGCTTGGAAACATATGAGAAGCTTTTCTACGGTTATCATCAAATTAGTTGGAAAGAAGCGTGTAACCTTGGGCTTGACCATTTAAAAGCAATTGAAGCATATGACCCTGAGCTGATAGAGGAAATGGAAGGAGTGGCACGCGGAGCAGGCGTCAGTTTCGAGGATATTTTAGCATTGAATGCACGAAGTGAAATAGCTCTTACTGGGCGAAAGGACAAACTTTTTTCAGATGGATGTACATCCATTGCCGTAACGTCCCCTGCTTGCGATGAAACGATTATAGGACAAAACTGGGATTGGAAAGGCAGTCAGATTGACAGTCTGTTGCTTCTTCGAATGAAACAAAAGGGTAAGCCTGATATTACAATGGTGACTGAAGGTGGGATTATTGGAAAAATCGGCTGTAACTCTGCTGGTGTGGCCGTTTGTCTGAATGCTTTAATTACAGATAAAAAATCCGATGAAGTTCCTATTCACCTAGGTTTAAGGGCTGTTTTGAACTCTTCTTCTTTCCATGAAGCCTTATCAAGAGTCAACAATGGTCAAATGGCTTCTGCTGCCAATTTTATGATTGCAAGCCACGAAGGGGAAGGCATGTCTTTAGCCGCCAACGTTGAAGTGTCACCATTTGGCATCGACATGATTACGGAAGCAAACGGTACAGCTGTTCATTCAAACCATATTCTTTCACAAGAGCTGTTGAAGAACTTAGTAGATTTGAATGAATTTAAATACACAGATTCGATGATTAGAAAACTACGTGCTGAGCAGCTCATCAATACGGCCTTGGCAAAGGGAGAAACGATTAATGAGGGTAGCTTTAAGAGATGGTTTACCGATAAATATAATTATCCGAACTCCATTAATCATTTCCCTAATGAAAAGGCACCGGAGCACCGCCGTTCGGAAACAGTATTCTCTATCATTATGAATCTATCACAAAAGAAAACTCTATTTTGTGCAGGTAAGCCAGCCATTGACGCATATGAAGAGATTTAACTTCATTTAGCAGAAGTCTCCCACATCTGTAAATGGTGAGATGAAAGCATATCAGTATTCCATTCAGTAGGGGTTCAAACCCCGGCTAAATGGTAGATGCCACATTTTCAGAGGGAATTTATCGAGCGAAACTCGAAAAAAACTGGGTGCAAGTAAGCCAAGGCGCATTTGATAAAAGGAGAGAGTATTTCTCTCCTTTTTGTAAAAAAAGAAAGGGAGAGGAGTGTATTTATGAGTGAAGCAGACACTGATAAGTATCAAAATGAAATCATCATCCGCAATATTCGTGAAGAGGACATTGAAGAAGTTGTAAAGGTCGCCAATTTAAGTTTTGGGCTTCCCGAAGTTGCTTTTGAAGCCAAGCATTACAGAAGCCATATTAATATTTTTCCAGAAGGGCAGTTTTGTGTTGAATATGGCGGAAAAATCATAGGGGCATGCTCCAGTATCATTATTAACTTTGAGGATTATGGTGAAGACCACACTATTGATCAAATTTCCGGAAAAGGCTATATTCAAAATCATAACCCAAATGGAAAGAATCTATATGGATTGGATGTCGTAGTGCATCCGGATTACCGGAAATTAAAGATTGGACGCCGGTTGTATGAGGAGCGGCGGAAGCTTTGCCGGAAGTATAATTTGAAGAGTATTTTATTTGGCGGCCGTATGCCTAATTATTACAAGTATGCTGACAAGCTGACGCCAGAAGAATACGTTAACCAAGTCATCACAAAAAAAATATATGATCCTGTTATCGTATTTCAAACAATGAACGGATTTAAATTTAAGAAAGTGCTAAAAAACTATCTCCCCCACGATAATGCCTCGTTAGAAAATGCAACATTAATGGAGTGGGTGAATGAGGATTATGCCCCTCCTTCAGACACGGACTACAGACATTCTTTACCTGTGCGTATTTCTTCCATCCAATATGACTATAAAGAAGTCCGGTCTTTTGAGGAATTTGCTAAGCAATGTGAGTATTACGTTCGAAGTAGTTCCAAGGTAAGGTCGGATTTCGTCTTATTTCCAGAAGCACTTACAATGCAGCTGGCTGCTTTTTCAAATGAAAGGTTTCCGAGCGGGCATGCCCAAGAGGTAACTGCTTATACGGAAAATTATATACAGCTGTTTTCTGATTTAGCTCTAAAATACAGTATTAATATTATTGCCGGATCACATTACGTGGAAGAAGATAACGAGATTTATAATGTATCTTATCTATTTAGGCGTAATGGCACTTTTGACAGGCAACACAAGCTTTATGTCGCCCCCTCAGAGAAAAGCTGGCTTGGTATCAAACCGGGAAAAGATGTAAAGGTATTTGATACGGACTGCGGGAAAATAGCGATATTGATCGGTTACGACATTCTCTTTCCAGAACTTGCCCGTAAAGCAGCCGATCAAGGAGCGCAAATTATATTTACACCATTTGCAGAAGAAAATGATCAAGGCTATTTACGAGTTCGCTATTGTTCTCAAGCAAGGGCTGTAGAAAATCAAGTGTATACAGCTATTTCTGGGTCGTCCGGAAATATGACGAATGTTACCCTTGCAGATGCAAGATGCGGACAGTCAGGCATTTTCTCTCCTATTGATTTTTCCTTCCCGAATGCAGGAGTCGTGGCTGAGAGCCGACCAAATGTGGAAGCTGTTGTTGTCGGGGATGTAGATTTGGAAACATTACGGAAAAATCGCCAGACAGGATCAGTAACGCCATTTCATGACAAAATTCAAGCACAGGAGCCGGAATCCGTCTCCATTATAAGACGCAAGAAAGGGTCTGCAATTGGAACAGGCAACGTATGAAAATAGCTTGTATACCATGATCGCCGTTGCTTTTTCTTTAGGCCGGGCTATTGCTCGGCCTTTTAACTTCATTCAGCAGAAGTCTCCCACACCTGTAAGTGGTGAGATGAAAGTCTATTGGTATTTCATCCAGTGGGGGGGTTAAACCCCGACTGAATAAAGTGAAAACCCACAGTTTTTCGAGGAGCTTGATAAAAACTAGGCGCATTTAATTCAAATATAAAAATCAGGGGGGAATGGCAGTAATGGAGAAACGCTTGAAGAATTGGGCTATTTTTGTAATCGTTATCATGCTAGTTGGTATTGTTTTGACAGGATGTGGCAGCAGCACAGGTGGATCGAAAAAGGAAGTCGTCAATATCATGAACTGGTCTGAATATTTGCCTGAGCATTTAATTGAGCAGTTTGAGGAGGAAACTGGAATTAAAGTGAACTATAGCGAGATATCTTCGAATGAAGAAATGATCGCGAAACTGAACGTCAGCGGTGGAGAATTTGACCTTGCGGTGCCGTCCACTTATTTTATTGAAGTTCTGATCAATCAAGATAAATTGGAAAAAATCAATAAAGAGAATATCCCCAACCTGAAATATATTGGTAAAGATTATCTTGGTTGGGATTTTGACCCGAATGATGACTATTCACTGCCATATATGTGGGGAACGGAAGTTATTGTTGTTAATGAAGAGCTGGTTGATGAGGACATTGAAGTGAAATCTTATAAAGACCTGTTTAATCCATACTTTAAGGATAGCCTAGTCATTTTGGATGACCCGCGTACCATGCTGGGGGCCATGTTGAGCATGCTTGGGTATAGCTCAAACAGTACGAATGAAAAAGAAATTGTAGCAGCAGGAGAAGAATTAAAAAAGCTGAAACCGAATATTAAAGTTTACGACAGTGATAATGCGAAGAATCTTTTGATTAGTAACGAAGTAAAAGCCGGAGTTGTTTATGGTGCCGAAGCAGCCCTTGCTATGAGGGAAAACCCGAACATCAAAGTTATTATTCCTGAAGATTTCCTTAGCCTGTGGCAGGACAACTTCGTCATTCCAAAGGGAGCAAAGAACAAAGAAAATGCAGAAAAGTTCATTAACTTTATTTTTGATCCCAAAGTCAGCAAAGATATCACTCTTGACCATCCTTATGTAAATCCGAATGAGGAAGCAATGACATTACTTCCTGATGAAATTAGGCAAGAAATTGAAATGACTGTCGGTGAAGGAATTGATCATCCAAAAGCAGCACATGCGATTGATGTCGGTGAATCTCTGCAGACATATGACCGTGTCTGGTCTGAGATAAAACAGTAGAGTTGTCAGGTGAATCAATCTCCTTATCCTCTTGCGGGTAGGGAGATTGATTCCTGGGATTGAGTAGACCCAAGGGAGTAAAGAGAAAAATAGCGGTTCAAGGGGGAATGGCGATTGGTCAAAGCAGATATGATCATTCAGGGAAATCGTATTTTTACAGGTAAGGAAATGTTGGAAGGGGGGATAGCTATCAAGGATGGGAAGATTATTGATGCTTGTAAGCAAGGAGGGCTGGAACATTATATAGACAAGCATACACAGATTTACAGATTTGATAATCAAACGATTATGCCTGGTTTTCATGATTTCCACATCCATTTAACACTGGGATGCCTATTTGAGGATTATGTCAATCTTGCTGATGCCCGTACAGCAGAAGAAACGGCTCAAAAGGTGAAAGAATTTGCTGACAGCCGTCCGGATGATGAATGGATTCTTGGTTTTAGTTGGTACCATATTTTCTGGGATAAAAAGGAGATGCCTGACCGGACTGTTCTGGATGAAGTAATTTCTGATCGCCCTGTATTTCTATTAAATGCTGAATGTCATGGGGCATGGCTGAACAGTAAAGCGCTGGAGCTGGCAGGGATTAATGAGGATACGGAAAATCCGCCATTCGGGATGATTATGAAAGATGAAGACGGAAAGCCGACGGGGATTTTATTGGAGACAGCTATGCGGCTTGCGGCTGACCAGGCGTTTAATATTCCGGAAAAGAAGGCAGTCGAATTAATGGAGCGTTTCTTAACCAAAGCCAATCGACTGGGTATTACATCAGTCAGTGATATGCTGCCTCTTCCAGGTTTTGAAGTAGGGGATCTCACCCTTTACCGGAAATTTGAAAAGGAAAATAAGTTGACGGTTAGAACATTTTTCCTCAGCCCGCTAAATGGGGATTTGGCTCAGGCAAGAAAACTGCGTGAGGAATATCAGTCAGATGTATTAAAGTTCTCAGGGTTAAAACAATTTCTGGACGGTGTTGCGACAACATACACAGCGTTGATGGTTGAACCATATTCCGACAATCCGTCGGAAAAAGGAGCGGCATTCCTGCCGCCAGAACTTTTGGATCAATGGGTGACGGAGGCTGACCGTGAAGGTTTTCGTATTCGCTTGCATGCATGTGGAGACGGTGCGGTACGACTTGGGCTGGATTTATATGAGAAAGCTGAAGAGCAAAACGGTCAGCGGGATTCACGGCATACAATTGAGCATATTGAAGTGATTCATCCGGATGATATCCATCGTTTCGCAAAATTTGGCGTGGTTGCTTCCATGCAGCCGGAACATATGGCAATTACTGAGAAGTATGAGGACAATGTCTATTTGTCCCGCATGGGAAAAGTAAGAGATCAATATATGTGGCCGATTAATACTTTGGGGGAATCAGATGCGCCCATGGCCTTTGGGAGTGATTTTCCTGTCGTTGAACTAAATCCGATGTTGGAAATTTACCGTGCGGTTACACGTAGGTTCAACGATGGAGAGCCAGGAGAAGGTTGGAATTCAAAGGAAAAAATCCCTTTGGCAGAAGCTTTGAAGCATTATACTGCGGGCTCCGCATTTGGGAATTTTATGGAGAGCAAGCTGGGAACATTGGAAAAAGGAAAACTGGCAGATGTAATTGTGATGGACAGAGACTTGTTTGCCATAGAGTCTGCGCAATTATTGGAAGCGAAGGTAAAACTCACGGTTATGGATGGAAAAGTCGTTTATCAAGATAGAGGATAAAAAGGAGGAAAGTGATGAGAGTAGAAACTGAATTTAAACAAGTGCTCACCCTGTTTCCTGTTGTACTTTTCGGATTGGCGTATATGGTCCCGATGACTGTTTTTACTACATATGGTATCGTATCGCAGCTTACATTGGGGATGTTGCCGGCGGCGTATATTGCCACTTTATTGACAATGCTGTTTACCGCTTATAGCTATGGAAGAATGGTTAAAGCTTATCCGTATACTGGTTCAGCCTATACTTATGCGCAAAAATCACTTAATTCTCATATCGGATTCTTTACTGGATGGATATTGTTATTGGACTACCTATTTCTTCCAATGATCAATTATTTAGTTATTGGCATCTATTTAAATGCTGAATTTCCTTCAGTGCCGAATTGGGTTTGGGTAATTTTGGCCATTTTAATTGTAACGTTTATTAATATAAGAGGGATAAAAGTTGTTACTAATGTCAATTTCTTTTTGATTGCTTTTCAAATTATCGTGATTGTGTTTTTCTTGATCCTTTCTGTCAAAACGATTTTAAGCGGGAGCGGAACCGGGACTTTATTCTCGACCTTGCCTTTTTTCAATCCTGAAGGGTCGCCTTCTTTAGTTTTTGCAGGAGCGGCCATTTTATGCCTATCCTTTTTGGGGTTTGATGCGGTCACAACATTGTCAGAAGAAACAGTTGATGCAAAAAGAAATATTCCTAAAGCTATTTTTCTAGTAACAATTATCGGAGGAGTGCTATTTATTGTCGTTTCGTACATAGGCCAAATGGTTTATCCGGATTATATGTCATTTAAGAATCCAGACTCGGCTCCCCTTCAGATTGCTGTTTTTATTGGGGGGAATCTATTTAAGGCAATGTTCCTTGCCGGATATGTATTGGGCTGTTTCGCATCAGCGACAAGCTCCCATGCCAGCGTATCCAGGCTTCTGTTCGCTATGGGGCGTGATACGATCCTTCCGAAGAAAGTGTTTGGGTATATTTCTCCAAAGTACAGAACACCGGTGTATAGTACCGTTATCGTAAGCTTGTTGGCACTGTCATCATTGGTATTTTCTCTTGAGACAGTGGCATCCTTTATTAGCTTTGGGGCGCTTGCTGCTTTCACAATAGTACATTTATCCGTTATCACACATTATTTCTTTAAAAATAGAAGAAGGTCGTTGAAGGATTCCTTTCTGTATCTAGTCATTCCTTTGATTGGGGTTATTCTCTGCATTTGGTTATGGACAAGCTTGAATCAGCATGCCTTTATTCTGGGGATCAGCTGGTTTTTTATCGGAGCTATTTATCTGGCATTTTTAACCAAAATGTTCAGGGTAAAACCACCTGAGCTAAGCTTTGATGAAAAAGTTTCTTAAGGGGGTTTGGCAAATGTATAAAAAGTGGTATGTCTTCAACGGGGATAAGCCCATCCAGGCTGTGGTAAAAAACTATACAAAGGATGATTTTCAAGCTCTGATTGACGTACAAAAAGAAAGTTTTCCACCGCCATTTCCGCCAGAGCTTTGGTGGAACGAAGAGCAATTGAAGGAGCATGTCAAGAGGTTCCCGCAAGGCGCTTTATGTGTGGAGATTGAAGGGGAAATAGCAGGTTCGATCACCGGGTTAATGATAGACTTTGACCCTAGCCAACCGGAGCACACGTGGTCGGAGATCACAGATGATGGATATATCCGTAACCATAATCCTGCGGGAAATGCCATTTATATTGTTGATATTTGTGTTAAGCCTACATATCGCAAGCTGGGCTTAGGCAAGTGGTTGATGCAGTCCATGTATGAGGTGGTTGTAAATGAGAGGCTGGAACGCCTTCTGGGTGGAGCAAGGATGCCTTTTTATCATAAGTATGAGAATGATATAAGCGCTCAGGAATATTTGAACCATATCATGGAAGGGGGTATCTGGGACCCTGTAGTAACTTTTTTGCTGCACTGCGGTCGTACCCCCGTCCAGGTTTTGCCAAATTATATTGAAGATGAAGAATCCTGCAATTACGCAGCATTGATGGAGTGGAAAAATCCATTTTTGAATCGTGAGGCGTAGAAGTCTTTCCAACAAAATGCGTCTTTAAGCAGTGGGAACCTGAATACTGCTGAAGCCTTAAGGATGGAGCCAATCACAAGCGGCTATTCATAACTTCATTCAGTAGAAGTCTCCGACTGCTGTAAGGGTGAGATGAATGTATATCGGTATTCCATTCAGTGAGGGACCTCCGGCAGATGCCATAGATTTTAGAGGCAATATACCGAGCGGAGCTCAATAAAATCTGGGATGCAAATCTGCAAGTGCATTTGATTTAAAACCAGTAATGTTTCTATGGAAGAAAAAAATCTGAATCTGTCTGCTTATCAAACAATATGTGTTCTATTAATGTCACGGCTAGGGGGACAGCGAAGCGATAGGATAGATCAAATCAATAAAGAATCATCACTTCGAAGTTTGATCTGACAACTAATCAATCGTTTGATTGGTGAGTTTATCCAGAATTTTTCATCCAATTTATAATACGACTCAAAAAAATCCTAAAGGAAGTGGTTTCTTCCTTTAGGATTTTCAGCATGTTTACTGTTTCACCTCAGACCAGGCGCGGTCATAGTCAAGAACGGCTTCGCCCAGATCCTGCAAGAATTCTCCTTTTTCCAATTCTACTTCAGGTGGATTGACTGCCGGATGGTTCATGATCTCTTCACCGATCAGTTTGTGCGCTGCCTTGTTAGGGTTGGAGTACGGAAAGTCCTCTGTTATTTCTGCGCTAATTTCCGGTCGTAGTACGAAGTCAATAAAGGCCTCTGCCGCACGTTGATTGGGAGCACTCTTTGGTATGATGAAGCAATCGATTCCTAGGTACATACCTTCTTCAGGCAGTACGGTCTCGATAGCAGGATTTTCGCTGTAGGCAAGATAAGCTTCAGCACCCCATACGATACCTGCTTTCGCTTCTCCATTTAGAAGCATGGTTTTTTGTGTATCGCTATCAAAGGCTTTGATGTTGGGCAGTAAATTAATAAGCAGTTCTTTTGATTTCTCAATGACCTTTGGATCGGTTGAGCTCATGGATTCACCCTGCATTTTATTGGCGATGCCAAGCATGATGCGTTGGTCATCCAATACGACCAGGGAATTTTTGAATTCCGGTTTCCACAAATCTTTATAACTTGTAACCTCATTATCTACTGTATCTTTATTATAAGTGATAAATGCACCTCCCCACATATAAGGTACAGAATACTTGTTACCGGGATCGAATGACTTATCCAAAAATTGCTCATCTATGTTATTGAGATTGGTAATGTTATCGAGAGTAATTGGCTCAAGCAGCCCCTCTTTCCGCATGATTTCCACCATATAATCTGTCCCAACAGCTATATCATAACCGGATGCACCAGCATTTATTTTAGCCAACATCTCATCATTGGACGAGTATACACTGTAGTTCACTTTGACCCCATATTCCTCTTCAAATTTCTTAATCACGCTGTCTGGCATGTACTCAGACCAGTTGAATAGATTCAACTCTCCTGTGACTTGATTCTCTTCATTGTCAGTATCACTAGATGCTTTCTGTGATTCAGGAGGGCTTTTTCCACCGCAACCCGCTAAAACCGCACTGATCAGTAATAAAAAAACAGCAGGCCATGCAAAACGTTGATATCGTGTGTTTATCATTTGCCGACTCCTTCCAAATGTTAGATGAGCGGAATATACCATTTATTCAATTTTGAAAATATAGAGGAGGAAACCTCCTCTATGAGTCTAATTATTGCGAACCTTTTGCTTCTGACCAAACACGATCATATAATTGGATCGCTTCTCCAATATCCTTAATATATTCGAGGCGTTCAATTTCTTCTTCAGGCGGATAAATGGCAATATTATTGAGGATTTCTTCGTCAATCAGCTTGCGAGCCTCCTTATTGGGATTGATATAAGGCTGATGCTGTGCGATTTCCGCACTGATTTCAGGCTCTAAAATAAAGTTGATGAACTTCTCAGCCAACTCTTTATTTTTGGCACCTTTTGGTATGACCCAGTTGTCCATTGTAATAAGAAGACCTTCTTCAGGAATAATGGTCTCAAAGTTTGCTCCTTCTCTTTGAGCTAAGGCGATTTCAGGACCCCATACCAATCCTCCAGAAGCTTCCCCATTCACCATCATTTGCTTAGGACTGTCACTGTCAAAGGCTTTGATATTTGGAAGGAGTTCAACCATCTTTTTCTTAGCCTCTTCGAGATGTTTTGGATCAGTATCATTTGCGCTATATCCGAGAGATTTCAGTATCATCCCAATAATCATGCGCTGGTCATCAAGGACAACCAATTTATTTTTCAGCTTTGGATTCCATAGATCAGTATAGCTTTTAATGTTAGAAACATTAACTCCGATTGAGTCGGGATTAACACCAAGGGACAATGTATTTCCCATGAACGGTATGGAGTACTTATTCCCCGGATCAAATTCTTGATCCACATAGTCATCTATCAAATTCTTGAAATTGGATATGCTCTCTAAATTGACCGGTTCGATCATATCCCGTTCTACCATTGAAGGGATAATATAATCACTTGCCATTGTAAGATCATATATGCCTCCGCCTGCAGCAACCTTTGCCAGCATTTCTTCATTAGATGAGAACATGCTGTAATTTACTTTTACATCATATTCTTCCTCGAATTTTTTTATGGTGACTTCAGGGATATACTCTGTCCAGTTAAAGACATTCAACTCTTTCGATTCTTTTCCTCCGGAAGTATTGCTTGATCCGCAGCCTGATAAAAAGGTGCTTACTAGCAGAACGATGATCATCCCTGCAAAAATATGCCTGCCTCGATTCATAAAATTCCTCCTTGTCTGATTGGTTTAAAGATACTTCTATGTTTGTGGTTAGTGCTGACTTATCGTCTTTAGGTCCAAGCAGGCACCTTTTCCTTCCTAAGATAAGTCAAATCGGCTCTCCTTCGGCATCGCCGTGTTTCCTTTATCTCGTCGGATTCCCTCCAGTCTTTACGCCGCTAAACGTCGTCCTCCGCTTTTCTTACTGCTTTATCTCAGACCAGACACGGTCGTATTCCAGAATAGCATCCTCAATGTCTGTAAAAAATTCACTTTTATCCAAAAACTCTTTGGGCGTATAGACCGCTGGATCGTTCAAGATGTCATCGTCAATAAATTCATGGGCTGCAAGGTTCGGGTTTGCATAAGGGAAGTCTTTGGATATTTCGGCACTCGCTTCCGGCTGTAAAATAAAATCGATGAAAGCTTCAGCATTTTTTTGGTTTGGTGCTCCTTTTGGAATCACAAAATTGTCCATCCAAATATTAGTTCCTTCTTCAGGAAGAACAGTTACAATAGATGAATTTTCAGTTGAAGCAAGGTATGCTTCGCCACCCCAGACAATACCGGCTTTGGCTTCGCCGTTTACAAGCATTGTTTTTGGGCTATCGCTGTCATAAGCTTTAATATTCGGCAAAAGATCAATCAGAAGGTCTTTGGATTTTTGGATCACTTTCGAGTCTGTTGAGTTCATTGATTCTCCCTGAAGCTTATTTCCAATTCCAATTAAAATCCTTTGGTCATCCAAAACAACAAGTGAGTTCTTGAACTCAGGGTCCCACAGATCTTCATAGCTGTTGATATCTTTTTTCACAACGTCTTTGTTTATGGCAATAACAACATTCCCCCACATATAAGGAACAGAATGTTCATTGCCTGGATCAAAAGTTGGATTTAAAAACTGTTCATCCAAATTACTCATGTTGGGAATATTGTCTTTATTAATAGATTCAAGTAAATTCTGCTTTTTCATAATCTCAACCATATAGTCACTTGCAACGGAAATATCATACCCTGCCGCGCCAGCACTGATTTTGGCTAACATTTCTTCATTGGATGAGTAAACATTATAATTGACTTTAATTCCGGTCTCATTTTCAAACTGTTTAATTACCCGATCAGGCATGTACTCAGACCAAATGAATAAATTAAGCTCTCCACCATCATTGTCCTTTGAACCAGCTTCCTCACCAGATGAACTGCTTTTGCCACATCCAGCAGCGAAAGTAGCGACAATTAATGTCATAATAAAAAGAACGATATATTTGCCGCTTCTTTTTGTAGGATTCATAATATTTTCTCCCTTCGAATTTTTCTAAATTCCATACTCCTTAAATAGCCGGTACCTTTTAAGTACCAGCTATATTATATTGAATCGGCTAGTTTAATTATTTGTTTAGTCTGAGTTGTGCGAATACAGCGATAGACAGGGTAATCACAAGCATTAATGTGGAAAGGGCATTTATCTCTGGTGATACACCGAACTTCACCATCGAGAAAATCTTCAAAGGCAATGTTGTGCTACTTGGTCCGGCAACGAAGAAACTGATAATCACGTCATCAATGGATAGGGTGAAAGATAAAAGCGCACCAGCCATGATACCTGGTCCGATGATAGGCAGTGTAACCTTTGTAAAAGTGTGCCACTCATTTGCGCCCAGATCCCTTGCGGCTTCTTCCATTGATGGATCAAAGCCTTCCAGCCTCGCCCTGACGATAACGACAACGAATGGAATACAAAATGTTATGTGGGCAATGACCAAGGTTGAAATACCGAGAGGGACGTTGACAAGTGCGAAAAAGGCCAGAAGAGAAATCCCCATGACAATTTCCGGAATGACGATAGGGAGGTACAGCATCCCATCAAGTGCAGTTTTGCCACGGAAATGAAAGCGATACATACCAACGGCGGCGATTGTTCCGATCATTGTGGCAACAATGGTTGAAACGAAAGCGACTGTCAAACTATTTTTGGCCGCAGCTAGAATGTCACTGTTTTGCATGAGTTTCCCATACCATTCAAAGGTGAATCCAGTCCATACAGCATTTAATCTTGATTTGTTAAAAGAGAATACGATCAATATAATAATCGGAATATATAAAAATCCGTAAATTAATAATGCGTATAGAATCGATGGTAATTTTTTCAGTCGGAGATTCATCTACAACACCTCGAGTCCTTTTTTATTACCGCCGATTCTGAGATAGATGAGGATAAAGATTAGTGTCAGCACCATCAAAATCATAGATGCAGCAGAGCCGAACGGCCAATCTCTTGCTGTAAGAAACTGATTTTTTATCAGGTTTCCGATCAAGAGTGACTTGGAGCCCCCCATTAAATCGGGGATGAAGAACAGCCCAAGCGTTGGGATGAATGTAAGTAGGGCGCCGGCAACCACTCCAGGCATTGTGAGTGGGAGGGTGATCCTTATAAATGTTTGCCAAGGTTTCGCACCTAAATCGCTTGAGGCTTCCAACAATGACTTATCCAGTTGTTCAATGGATGCATAAAGCGGTAAAACCATGAAAGGAAATAGTGTGTAGGTCAATCCGACCATGACAGCGCCGTGGTTGTACAACATGGCCAATGGCTCGGAGATAATGCCGATCTTCATCAGTACTATATTAATAACTCCTTCTGTACGCAAAAGGACAATCCATGCATATGTTCTAACAAGTGAATTTGTCCAGAATGGCACCATGACAAGCATGACTAAAAATGCCCGGTATTTCTTTGGTGCTCTTGCAATAATATAAGCAAAGGGGTAGCCAAAGACTAGACATAGGATAGTTGTAAAACCAGCTATGACCAATGAGTCCCATAAAATTTTCAGATAGAGGGGGTCGAAAAAGCGGGTATAGTTTTCTAATGTAAAGCTATACTCCACTCCGCCATATAATCCCCTTGTGGCAAAACTGATAATTAGTATGAAGAGAAGTGGAAAAATAAAAAACAGTACAAGCCAAAACGTAACAGGTGAGAGTGTCCAGGCCATTCCGAACAATCGACCGCTTTGGTGTTTCTTTTTCTTGGTCACCCCCGGCGTTTTATCGGCTGGTGCAACATTGGTTTCCATCATGCAATGATCACCGCCTTGTCAGGCTCCCAATTCACATATACGTCTTGATCAACAGCGAATGAATGAGCCACTTCCGGTGTCTTGTTGATAGTCACTTGATCTCCCCCGGGAAGGGATACGACTGTTTTAATGATGGATCCTACATAAATGTGTTCTACGACTTTGCCTGGAATGGCGAAGCCGGCTCCGTTCAGCTCATTATGCAGCTGTACTCGCTCGGGGCGAATGGCCATTGACACTTCTTCATCCAACGATACTTTGGTTGTTGGAATGATGGGTACTTTATGCCCGGAAAGGTCGAGGTATGCATGTTGTTCGTCTAATCCGATAACTTTTCCTTCAAACAAGTTCGTTTCACCAATAAAATCTGCCACAAAGCGAGAAACTGGACGTTCGTAAATTTCATCAGGTGTACCAAGCTGTTCAATAATACCGCCGTTCATAACGGCAATCCTATCAGACATCGTCAAGGCTTCTTCTTGGTCATGTGTTACATAAATGAAGGTGATGCCTAGTTTTTGTTGCAAATGTTTCAGCTCAACCTGCATTTGCTTGCGGAGCTTTAAATCCAGTGCCCCAAGAGGCTCATCAAGAAGCAGAACCTTTGGGCTGTTGACCAAGGCGCGCGCGATAGCGACACGCTGTTTTTGTCCTCCACTTAGCTGATCAGGCTTGCGTTTGGCGAAGCCTTCAAGCTGGACTAATTTAAGCGCTTCCATTACACGGCGCTTAATATCTTTCTTGTTTATCTTTTTCATCTTAAGTCCAAAAGCGACATTATCAGAAACATTCATATGAGGAAATAAAGCGTAACTCTGGAAAACAGTATTAACATCTCTCTTATGAGGGGGAATATTGCTGACTTCTTTTCCGTCTATTATGACTTCTCCATCAGTGGGCTGTTCAAATCCAGCAATCATACGAAGAGTTGTGGTTTTTCCACACCCTGACGGTCCTAAAAGGGTGAGAAACTCTCCGCTTTTGATATCCATATTAATATTTTTTACCACAACGTTGTCATCGAAGCTTTTGACTACATTGTTCAATGTGACCATCAATTCACTCACAATAATACCACTCCTTTAGTCTTGGTTGCGATTTTTAGTCAGAATATTAACTTTAGACAAAACTTATGAAATATTAATGCAAATTACATGCCAAAAGTTATATGTCCAATCTATTTAAATTAATAGGCAAAATTCTATGAAAAGGAAAGAAAATTATGATGTTTTGCATAGTTTATTCGAAATAGAATAAAAGGGCGGATTTTTTTAGTCCTTTTTGAAAAATATTTACACGAAAAAAATTATGCAGAAAATACCTTGATAATTCATTTCTGAATATAAAATGAAAAAATTCATAGATGAATGTGTTTTTTCTGCTATAATGAACAATATAGAAGCGACAAAAACTGACAAAAGCGGAAGGGGGAGAGCGGTGTGTTTTTAATTTCGAGAGATATTATCCAATCAATAGTCAAGCTTTCTGTGGATCAGCCTCAGCGAGATTGGCGAACCCTTTTGTCGGATAAAAAGAACCGATTTATATTTTTGGAGGAAGGCGGAACAATCACTTCCTATATTTATTTGAAGGAGCTTCCTGTAAGTGAGCGTGAACATGGGGAGTTAGAGCTTGAGCAAATTAAGGAATATGCTTTGCCTATTACCGAATTGAGCACACTATCTGAAAATCTGTCTTTTTCTTCAATATTTCAAGTGCTTGGAAAGGAATTATCTTTAATTAAAAATGAAAGCGATTCAATTACTGGCTATGTATTACGTGAGGATTTGATTGTTGAGCTTTTTAGGCAGGAAAATGAAAATGCCAATATATTGAAGATTCTTCTGATGTCCATCCCGATGGGGATATTCATTATTGACAATCACGGAATGATTATTGACTGCAATGAATCGGCCTTGGAAATGACCCGCTTTAAAGCAGGGCAGGTATTAAAATATCCAGCTGAAACAATATTTAATGCTGATCATCTGAAGCATGTTTTTCAGACTGGTGAAACCGTTTTAAATCAACTTCAAGTCACAAATGAATCGGGGATTCTCGTAGACTACAGTCCGATTATCAATGATGAAAAAAATGTTGAGGGAATTATAATCATTGTTCAAGATATTCCGATGGTCGAGCAGATGGCTATGGAACTTGAATCGGTCAAGAATTTGAACAAGGATCTGAATGCTATCCTGTCCAGTATTTATGATGAAATTCTAGTAGTGAACGCTAAAGGGGAATTAATTCGTTATAGTGAGAACGCTATCCCGGAATTTTGGGGAGTAGACCTGAAAGACTTGGTCGGTAAAAATATTATCGAACTCGAAAAGCAGGGGCGGTTCATGCCTTCGGTGACACGGCTTGTCATTGAGAAAAAGAAAAAAGTGTCTGTTGTGCAGGAAACCCCAGTTGGCAAGAAGGTTTTGGCTGTGGGCAATCCGGTGCTTGATGACAATGGCGAGATTGAAAGAATTATCGTAGCCTCCCGGGATATCACAGAAGCGACTCGTCTGCGTGATGAACTCCGTGAGATGAAGAAAATATCCGCTCAGTATAAACAAGAGCTTGATGAGATGAAGATGCAAGAACAATTAAGCCGGAAGCTGATATATCGCAGTCAAAAGATGGAAGATATTATGGGGCAGATTCATAAAGTAGCGAAATTTTCGTCCACTGTACTGATCCAAGGGGAATCTGGCGTCGGTAAAGAAGTGATTGCTCATGCGATTCATCAACTAGGTAGCCGAAAGGAGCAGCCATTTTTAAAGGTGAATTGTGGAGCCATTCCAGAAGCACTCTTGGAAAGTGAACTTTTTGGCTATGTGAAGGGTGCCTTCACTGGTGCGGACCCAGGTGGTAAAGATGGTTACTTTAAGCAAGCTGACCAAGGGGTGTTGTTCCTTGATGAGATTGGAGAATTACCACTCAGACTTCAGGTGAAGCTTCTTCGTGTCCTTCAGGAGAGAGAGGTTGCTCCTGTTGGCAGCACTCAAACTTTCTCGGTTGATGTTCAAATAATAGCGGCGACCAATACAAATCTAAGAGAAATGGTGGCGGATGGGTCGTTTCGTGAGGATCTCTTCTATCGTTTGAATGTTATTCCAATTCATGTTCCGCCATTAAGAGAAAGACATGAGGATATTCCGTTAATTGCTTTTCATTTCCTAAAACAATTTAATGAAAGGCATAATAGCAGCTACCATTTAACGCCGGATGCTCTTAATCTATTAGAAGCATACACTTGGCCTGGAAATATTCGGGAACTGCAGAATATCGTTGAGCGTTTAGTAGTCACGGCTGATGAAGAGATGATTGATGCCAGCGTGGTTGGGCAAGTGTTGAAATTGAATGAGCCGATGACGAAGGTGAAACCGATTATCACCAATATCATGCCATTACAAGAAGCCTTTGAGGCAGTAGAAGAACAGCTTATTACACAGGCGATGAATCTATATAAAACCACAACAAAAGCGGCGGTAGCGCTAGGAATCAGTCAATCCTCCGTCAGTAGGAAATATCAAAAAATTGTCAGTAGGAAACAAGGGGTAGGAGGATAAAAGGTTTGATATGTTCGTAATGTGGTAATTTATGCATTTTTGAATAAAACTATTGAAGATAGAATAGATTTGTTGTTAAAATGAAAGGGCTTTAATCTATTAAACGCTCTAAAATGACGGCGTTTTCAAAAGGATAGTATTATTTTAAAGTTGGCATGGTAATTGCATAATAATATTGAGTGACTGACTTCGATTCGGAACAGCTTTTTCGAACAAATGAGTTAATCATTGAGACTAAATCATTTAATCTAATTTAATTTGTCTGAAGGGGGATTTTCCATGTACTACATTAACGGAGAGTGGCATGAATCTGATCAAAAAGAACAAATTACTAACCCAGCAACGTTGGAAGTAATTGATACAATCTCGGTTTGTGGAGGAGAAGAAACAAAAGCGGCAATCGCAGCTGCAAAAGAAGCTTTTAAAACTTGGAAGAAGACCACAGGAAATAAAAGAAGTGCCTATCTTTTCAAAACAGTCAATTTAATGAAAGAAAGAGTGGACGAGCTTGCACAGATTATCACGCTGGAAAATGGGAAACCGCTTCCGGATGCAAAAAGAGAAGTGCTCAGCGCAATCAGCTATCTTGACTGGTACGCAGAAGAAGCGAAAAGAATATACGGAGAAGTGCTTCCTGCTTCCCACCAAGATAAAAGCCTTATGGTCATTAAACAGCCGGTCGGAGTCTGCGGAGCCATTACTCCATGGAACTTCCCACTTTCAATGATTACTAGGAAAATTGCTCCTGCACTTGCAGCAGGCTGTACAATCGTCCTTAAGCCTGCATTGCAGACACCATTATCTGCAATTAAAGTGTTCGAATGCTTCCATGAAGCAGGACTTCCAAAAGGTGTTGTAAACCTTGTTGTTGGACCTGCCGAAGAAATTGGAAAAGCATTGACATCCAGCCCGGATGTGCGCAAGCTGACATTCACAGGTTCCACATTTATTGGGAAAAAGCTCGTTCGCGATTCAGCTGATACGATGAAAAAAGTATCAATGGAATTGGGTGGACATGCTCCATACATCGTTTTTGATGATGCGGACATAGACTTGGCTGTTGAAGGTGTTATGCTGTCTAAGTTTAAAAACTCAGGTCAAACATGTATCAGTACAAACCGTGTGTATGCACATCAAAGCGTTGCAAAGGAATTTGCAGAAAAACTTGCTAAACGAACTGCAGAGCTGAAAATTGGTGACGGGCTGGAAGAAGGAACTGACGTTGGCCCTCTAATCAATGAAAAAGCACTTGAAACAATGAAAAACCAAGTAGCAGACGCTGTTAAGAACAATGCAGAAGTCGTTGCAGGAGGAAAAGTTTTCAATTACGAAAATGGTGACGGATACTTCTTTGAACCAACGGTTCTCTTAAACGCTACAGACGACATGGTCATTGCAACAGAAGAGACATTTGGTCCAATCGCACCAGTATTCACATTTGAAAGCGAAGAAGAGATCATCGAAAAAGCGAATAGTACATTATATGGACTTGCCGCATATTGCTATACAAAAGACTTAGGCCGTGGATTAAGAATGATGAAAGAGCTTGAGTTTGGAATCATTGGAATCAATGACCCGGCTCCAATTGTCATTCAAGCTCCATTCGGCGGGATAAAAGAAAGTGGAATGGGTAAAGAGGGCGGAAAGTTCGGTCTGGAAGAGTATTTGGAAGAGAAATTTGTATCTATTTACGAAAATTAATAAGAAAAGCGCAAGGTGCCCGTCTAGCGATGGCAAACTGAACAGAATGGCGGACGCCTTGATCAGCCTAACCAAGATAAGAAGCGATGTAGACTGATCGTAGTGCTTTGAGCCGCTTCGCTATAAAAAATCCACGCAGAAAATGGTGAGATTATTCATAGTGAATCAAGTTTGCTAGTTGTTGAGCATCGGGGCTAACAGTATATAGAGGATTGTGCGTGATTCTTTTACGCACAATCCCATAAAAAAGGAGGGGCTGTCTATGAGAACCCAGTTTCTTAAAACTATAGAAGCAGCAGGAGCAAGACTAATGACATTAGACGACATCTATAAGGTGAATGAGATGGCAGCCATCGGATTCGGAGACCCAGATATTCCATTTAAGCCTGAGCACTTGGCCAGCCAAATTGAGATTTTCCCTGAAGGTCAAGTCGTCATAGAACATGAGGATGGAAATATCGTAGGTTCTTGTTCAAGTGTCATTGTTAACTTTGAAGATTATGGTGTATATCACAATTTTGATGATATATCCGACAATGGATATATTAAAAATCACAAACCTGAAGGTAAAAACCTTTATGGAACAGAAGTGGTTGTACACCCTGAGTATAGGGGCCTAAAGATAGGGAAACGTTTATATCAAGCTAGAAGAGCGATTGCACAAGAATTCAATCTGGAAAGTATCCTTTTCGGAGGACGTATTCCAAACTATCACAAGTATGCAAACGAACTGACTCCAGAACAGTATGCAGCGAAGGTAGTCAGTGGAGAACTCTATGATCCAGTCATGACATTCCAATTGAAAAATGGATTTGAATTCAAGGCAGTCATGCCCAACTACTTGCCAACTGATGCAGAATCATTGAAATATGGAGCTTTAATGGAGTGGAAAAATCCGGATTACAAATTGATGTAACCGTTTAACTTTGTTTAGTAGCTGTGTAAGTGGTGAGATGAAAGCATATTGGTATTCCATTCAGTGGGGTTTAACCCGCTGAATCAAGTTAAAGCCTCTGACGGATGCCACAGATTTTCAAGGGAAATTTATCGAGCGGATATTGATAAAATCTGGGCGCAAATACGCCAAGGCGAATTTGATCAAAAAGTGATAAATTGATATTTTCGGATTAGCACAATGCTAATTCGAAAATATCGGCTTTTCTCTATATGGTACTTAAGAATCGCGAATAAGGAACTATAAAATTAGAAAGACTGAGGAGGCTGTTACATGGGGACAAACACATCTTTGAAAAGATCACTGGGATTATGGGCAATTGTTGCTCTAGGGTTAGGTTACATGACACCTACGGTTGTATTTGATACATTTGGAATCGTTTCCAAGCAAACAGGCGGGCTTGTCCCCTTGGCTTATGTCGTAGGTTTAATCGTTATGCTTTTTACAGCTATCAGCTATGGAAAAATGGTAAAGGTCTTTCCAAGTGCCGGTTCAGCTTACACATATACTCGAGAAACAATGGGACCCCGTCTAGGATTTCTTGTCGGGTGGGCTTCACTGCTTGACTATTTACTTCTGCCTCTTGTAAACGCTGTCATCATCAGGTTGTATATGGAATCGCTTTTCCCAGATGCATCCGCGTGGATATGGGTGTTGATATATGTCGCCTTTGTAACAGTCATCAATGCAATCAGTATGAAATCAACATCAGGTGTCAACGTTATTTTAGTTGTTTTCACTTTAGTTTTAATGGCCGTGTTCGTTGTATTAGGTTCAATCCAGCTATATAAAGGAATGGGAACAGGAACCTTAATGACGATCCAGCCATTGTTCCAGGAGAATATGCATATTACACATGTTTTAACTGGGGCAACAGTGGTTTGCTTCTCCTTCATCGGTTTTGATGCGATCACCATGTACACGGAAGAAGCTAAGGACATTAATATCATGCCTAAAGCAATAGCTTTCACAGTCCTGATTGGAGGAGCTGTTTTCTTCGTAGGTGCTTACTTCGCACAAACATTATTCCCAGACGTCTCAGTTTTTAATGTTGTTGATGATACGCTTCCTGAGATTGCGTTATATGTCGGTGGAGTTGTATTCCAATTAATCTTCCTATCCGGAGCATTCGCTGCGACTATCGCGTCCGGGCTGGCTTCGCACTCCAGTGTTTCTAGACTTCTATTCGTTATGGGAAGAAATGGTGTATTACCGAAAAGGCTGTTTGGATATGTACATCCGAAATTCAGAACACCATTTTTTAATGTCATTTTCGTAGGGATTGTTAGTCTGTTAGCGATGGGGCCGAGTCTTGAGCTGATCTCCGCTGTTATTAACTTTGGTGCTTTGATAGCGTTCACATTCGTTAACCTATCTGTTATTGCATACTTTGTATTTAAAAAGAAACAATACCAAACTCCAAAGCAGGTATTCTCTTACATTGTCATGCCAACGCTTGGTGCAGCTTTTACAGGTGTTTTATGGGCTCACTTGCATGCCGATGCATTCATCGGAGGGATTGTATGGGTAATCATCGGGATTATTTACATGTTCATCATGTCAAAAGTATTCAAGAGAGATATTACTGATCTTGGAATGGATGAAGCAGATCAAATGACTGGGAGCTAACCGAATAAGGGTATTAAACAAGAGGAACAGCTGAAAATGGCTGTTCTTCTTGTTTTATAGCTAGTCAAATATGCAGTGTTTTAGTATGATGGAAAAAAATATTTTCTGGGAAAGTTCAAAAAGTCAAAATAAAAAAAGGCAAATCTTTTCGCTGCCTCGCCATTTTGGCTACTCAATGCGTAACTTTTTGAACATGAACTGTTATGGAGATCGATATGGTTTCATATGAAAATTTTTTCTTATTTATCTTAATCAGTATTTTAGGGCCTGTGATTGGTGTACTTATCTTAATCATATTCAATACGTTTGAAAAACAAATATATTTGCTGGAGGTGGAAAACTCAAAGGTTCTTTTGGAAAAAGAACTGGAAACTACCAAGTATGTTAGGCTTAATCAACAGATACAACCTCATTTTTTATTTAATGCTTTGAATTCCATGTTCAGTTTAATAAGGCTAAAAAGATACGATCATTTAGCAGAAGTATTTGAACATATGGTCCTTTATTTGCGCTCAAAATATGATCAGGAACAAACACTTCATTTATTAAAAGAGGAGATTGAGTACACGAACCATTTTTTAGCTATACAGCAACTTCGTTTTGGTGAACGATTGCGTGTAGAATGGCACGTTGAAGAGGGGATGGAGAAAATACTCGTTATTCCTTATTTAATACAGACACTTGTTGAAAATGCATTTAAGCATGGAATTGAAAACCTCGAAGGGTCGGGAGTTGTTAAGATTATTATACAAACGACCGAACAACGGCTTATTATCACTGTTAAGGATAATGGGCCAGGCTTTGCAGTAAATCCGTTAGAGGAGGATTCGGGTGTCGGTATTGGATTAAAAAATATCTCTAAACGATTGCATCTATTGTTTGGCGATGAGGCGCAGATGACATTTTCTTTGGATCATCGACATGAAGAACAAGGAGGAAAAGTCATTGTGTCGATGCCAAAGGTGATGGAAGAGATGGACTTGGAGGTGAAATAAATGAACATTCTAATATTAGACGATGAACCTTTAGAATTAGAGCAATTAGAGTTTCTGATACACTTGCATTTTCCTACTTGGAAAATTTATAAAGCTCTTTACGGTACAGAGGCAATCGAATTAGCCGAAAGTATGCTTGAAAAGGATTCTTTTCAATTGGCACTGATGGATATCAAACTTCCTGGGAGAAATGGCCTAGAAGTGGCCACAAAAATGAAGGCTTTAATGCCAAATTTAGAAATTATTATCATTTCAGCATTTCAAAACTTTGATTATGCTAAACAGTCCATACATTTAAAAGTTTTAGATTATCTTGTTAAACCAGTTATTGAAAGCGAATTAGTGGAGGTTTTGCAAACTTTTCTAAAAACACGTCCTGAGTACGAGAGTTACACAGAAGTTGTCCGGTCAGTCATTCAGGTCGTAAAGGAGCAATATAGAGAACCTCTGAGACTATCTTTGATTGCTGAAAGCTTTCATATTAATGTAAGTTACCTAAGTCGGCTTTTTAGAGAAGAGGTAGGTGTAAACTTCTCTGACTTTTTGCTGAATTACCGGATCGAACATGCAAAGAGACTGCTGATACAAAATAGGAATTGGTCCATACTTCGGGTAGCGGAAGAATGTGGCTTTAACAGCCAGCACTATTTTAGTAATGCCTTTAAAAAGATTGTCAGATGCACACCGAAAGAATATCGAAACAGGAAAGTGGTTTAAGTCAAGATGAAACCCTTAAAACCTTTAAACATCACCTATTTAATTTCAAGCTGGGTATCCATCAGCATGATTTTTATCATTGGAGAAGTCGTCACTCGATTTGGTGTTTTTTCTAGTCTAGTGATTGTTTCTGCCTTTTTATTAGCTTTTGCTGTTTTTTTTGCATTGCAAAGGTCGTCATTAAGAATAAATAAAAACTCCTTTTTAGGAAGATGTATTACAATAATAAGATTCCTTGAAATTTATATTCTTCATCTTTTTATCTGTGGATTGATTTTCCATACAGCGTTTCAAGTAAATATGTACTTCTCGGTTTTTGCCACTGCTTTTATTTTAATGATATGTGCTGTTTATCTCCCGAAGGGGAAGAAATTCAGGCAAAGTATAAAAGATACAAGATTTATATTGATTAGCGGCCTAGCGATACTTCTTCCCACTTATATTTATTTGCAAAAAGGCCTCGAGTCCTTATATCATAACCTTCTGTACTATCAGCCTCAGGTCCTGAATCATGATTCAAGAAGTTTGTGGCTGTTATTCCTGATTGCCTTTATTATCTTTTTTTCAAAGCTATTGCTTCAACGGGAGGTTATTGATAAGTACAACAGCCCAAGTATTTATAAAGTAGTTTTTAAATTATTAATGGCAGTTTTTATCTATTGTACTTTTATACTGGCTTTTGCAACAATGAATGTTGTGGCCATCACACAAAATTTAGACTACAGTCAAACGAACGAATTGTTCATCTTGCTTGTAGAGAAGCTCTCTCTATCAGTAATCTTTAAATTTTTCTGTATAGTCCTTTATTTCAGCTCTCTAATCATATTAATTGATGCGCTCCCGCCAATTCTAAATGAAAAGAAAGAAAATAGATTCTTTAACGGTTCATTTGTATTCATTTTAATAGCTGCCTGTCTAACAGTCCTTATTTTTTTTCATTATAGTCTGCTGTCTATCTATGTGTTTTTTGGCTGCTTAATCAGCCTCCTTGTAATGATAGCGATTATCATACAAATGATGAGAAATTTGAAAGCAAGGATGTCAATATAGTTAAAAAAGTCCTAACAATAATGCAAAACTATTGTTGGGACTTTTTTTATAATACAGTCAATAGGATTACGAGAGTCAATTACAAGTAGCAGATTAATATGAAAGGGCTATCATTCTAGCTATCAAAACAATCGACAAAAAGGAGGGGAATTAGTTTGAAAATATATATAGCACAAAGGCTGCTCTCTCTTATACCAGTGATGCTTGTAGTGGCAATTGTTGTTTTTTTCTTAATACATCTGACACCTGGTGATCCGGCCTCCATCATACTGGGACCTGAAGCCTTGCCAGAAGATATTAAGGCGCTACAGGCAGAGCTTGGCCTAGACTTACCGATTTATCAGCAGTTTCTCAATTGGTTTAGCGGAATTTTAGTAGGTGATTTAGGGGACTCTCTTTATCTGGATATGCCAGTTTTGACAGCGTTTTCAAGTCATTTAGGTCCTACTTTATCCTTGGCTATTTTAGCACAGCTCATCTCAATTATCATTGCTATTCCATTTGGTATTATGGCAGCCACGAAGAGAGGAACTGCAGTTGATCAGTTTTTCATGGTGTTCGCGTTACTTGGCATTTCTATCCCAAGTTTTTTGCTTGGTCTTCTGCTAATTCTTTTATTCGCTGTAGAACTACATTGGCTTCCGGCTGCGGGATACCAACCGTTAAGCGCAGGATTATGGAATCATTTGAGGTTTCTCATTTTACCGGCAATTACCCTTGGAGCTATTCAAGCCGCATTAATTGCCCGTATGACCAGATCCTCCATGCTGGATATATTAAACATGAATTATATTAAAACAGCCCATGCAAAAGGTTTGAAAGAAAGAGTCATTATTTACAAACATGCTTTTAGAAATGCACTAATCCCAATTTTAACTGTAGTTGGTCAGGCTTTTGGTACTTTAGTAGCCGGTGCGGTAGTGACTGAGGTCGTTTTTAATATACCAGGAATAGGACAACTCATTGTAAACGCTATACAACGCAGAGATTACGTTTTGATTCAAGGTACGGTTCTTCTTATCGCGGCAACTTATGTAATCATTAATCTATTAGTTGATTTATTATATGGAGTCGTAGATCCGAGGGTTCGGCTGAATAAAAAGTAGGGGGTGAGAATATGATTTCAAACGCAATAGAACAGAACATGGAAGGGCAGAAAAAAGAAATTGCAAAGGAGAGACGAGCTTTATTTCTCAGGCGAGTTTGGGCTAACAAGATGGTTGTAATTGGTGGGGGAATTATTTTTCTCATCACCCTGCTAGCACTTCTTGCTCCACTGATTGCTCAATTTACTCCATATGATTTGGAAGCTGTAAATCGTTTAAAAGCACCAAATGCAACGCATTGGTTTGGCACAGATAACTTTGGCCGGGATATTTTCAGCCGTGTGGTTTATGGGGCTAGAGTTTCTCTTGCTGTAGGGATTTCCGTAGCAATTATTACCGGTTTCCTTGGCCTCTTTATTGGCATGTATTCCTCTTACTACCGGATACTCGATCATGTTTTGATGAGAATTGCTGATGGTTTGATGGCATTTCCATCCATTCTACTGGCTATTGCCATTATGGCAGTTATGGGGCCAAAACCAATAAATGTTGTGATTGCCATTGTCATTGTTGAAACACCAGGAGTAGCCAGAATTGTTCGCTCCGCAGCATTAGTGATAAAGGAACAGACATATATTGAGGCTGCGAGAGCCCAAGGAGCAAGTTCGCGGAAGATTATTTGGTCACATATTGCGCCCAATGTTTTAACTCCACTGATTGTTCAAATTACTTATGTCTTCTCAGTTTCTATGATTATAGAGGCAGCTTTAAGCTTTTTGGGAGCTGGAATACCAGCACCCGAACCGAGCTGGGGTAACATTTTATTTGATGGGAAAAGCGTGATTCAGAGCGCTTGGTGGATGACCGTGTTTCCGGGGATATTCCTTTTATTGGCTGTTTTAGGTTCTAATCTGCTCGGAGATGGAATACGTGACTTGATAGATCCTCAGTCAAATAAAGCAAAAAAATAATGAAGAATGAGGAGGGTAGCAGGATGTCCAATTACTCACTTTTAAAGGTTAATCATTTAAGAACCACTTTTGCTTCTGAAGAGGGACCAGTTACAGCTGTTGATGATGTAAGCTTTACAGTGAATAAAGGGGAAACCATCGGAGTTGTAGGGGAGTCTGGATGTGGGAAAAGTGTCACCTCCGAGTCAATCATGAGATTACTGAATGAAAAGACAACAAAATATGAGGGGGAGGTTCTTTTTGAGGGCAAGAATTTACTACAACTAAGCAAAGCAGACATGCGAGAAATTCGCGGCAATCAGATTTCAATGGTTTTTCAAGATCCCATGACTTCCTTAAATCCGGTGCAAACGATCGGGGATCAAATAGCTGAAGTAATCATTATCCATCAAAAAGTCAGTAAACGCGAGGCATTTAAACAAGCCGAAGAAATGTTAAGGCTTACGGGTATACCTGCACCGGAGAAAAGAATAAATGAATATCCTCATGAGCTATCTGGCGGAATGAGGCAAAGAGTGTTTATTGCTATGGCTTTGGCATGCAGACCCAAAGTGTTGATTGCAGATGAGCCGACTACCGCTCTTGATGTCACCATTCAAGCTCAAATCTTAGACCTGATTAATCATTTGAAATCAGAGCTGGAAATGGGCGTCATGATGATCACTCACGATCTTGGTGTCGTAGCTGAAGTTTGTCAGAGAGTGGTGGTTATGTACCTTGGACAAGTGATCGAAGAAGGGGAGGTTGGAACGCTGTTTTCCCGCCCGCTTCATCCTTATACGAAAGGGCTGTTGAAATCGATTCCACAGCTTGACGGAGACCGCACGGAAAAACTGCATGTAATTAAGGGAGTTGTTCCCTCTCTAACTGCTGTTCCAACTGGGTGCCGTTTTGCACCGAGATGCGAATTTGCTGATGAACAATGCATTGGACAAGCACCTGATTTAACAGAAATTGACACAGCTCAAAAAGTTAGATGTTGGAAAGCTGATAAGTTCTTAAAAGAGGAGGGCCATACACATCATGCAGCAAGCGTATGAGAAACAAGAACCTCTCTTGCAGGTCAAAAACTTACAGAAACATTTTGCAATAACGAATCCGCTTGGTAAGGTAACGGGTCAGGTCAAGGCTGTTAATAATGTAACGTTCGATTTATACGAAAAAGAAACCTTAGGGCTTGTTGGAGAATCAGGCTGTGGAAAAAGTACAACGGGCAGAACGATATTACGGTTGACGGAGCCTACTTCTGGGACAGCCTTATACAAGGGTAAGGATATTTTTCAATTAAAAGACAAGCAATTCATGCCGATTAGAAAAGAAATGCAAATGGTTTTTCAAGATCCGCATTCTTCGCTTAATCCTAAAAAAAGAATTGGATATAGTGTTGAGGAGCCAATGAAGATTCAGGGCATTGGAACAAGAGTTGAAAGAATGGAAAAGGCGATGGACCTATTAAATAAGGTTGGATTACGGAGTGATCAATACTATCGGTATCCTCATGAGTTTTCAGGAGGACAAAGACAACGGATTGGCCTCGCGCGGGCATTGGCTGTTACTCCAAAGGTCATTATATGTGATGAGCCGGTTTCTGCTTTGGATGTTTCTATACAGTCGCAGGTAATTAATCTGTTGCAGGAGTTACAGGATGAATTCGAACAGGCTTATTTATTTATAGCACATGATTTAAGTGTCGTCCGTCATATTTCTGATCGAATCGGGGTCATGTATCTTGGGAGCATAGTAGAACTAGCGCCAACTGACGAACTGTTTAAAAATCCGTTGCACCCATATACTCAAGCTTTGTTGTCTGCCATTCCGATTGCAAACCCACATAGAAAAAAAGAAAGAATAGTAATAAAAGGAGATGTACCCTCTCCGACAAATTTGCCTTCAGGATGTGTTTTTCATACTCGGTGTCCACATGCAATGGAACGTTGTAAAACTGAAGTTCCAACCGTAACGCACGGTGCTGGCAGACATCAGGTTGCTTGCCACTTGTATGCCTAGTTTTTAAAATTTAGTCAGCAGAAGTCTCCCACTTTTGTAAGTGGTGAGATGAATGCATATTGGTATTCCATTCAGTGGGGGGCTGAATGAAGTGAAAGCTTCTGGCCGATACCACAAATTTTTAAGGGAGACCTGTTGAGCTTAAGCTCAACAAAATATGGAGCAAATACCAAGGCGAATTTGATAATTGAAAGGGAGGAATAGAATATACAATGATCAAAACATTACATCTTCAAGGCTCTGCAAAAGAAGTAGGGGTCTGCCATGGAAGCCAGGGGAAACAGGAAGTTATGAATAGTCTTAAAACATATGAAAGGCTATTTTATGTTGCCAAAAACATGAGTTGGAAAGAAGCTAGGGAGCAGGCTTTGCTTCATTTAAACGCAATTGAAAAATATGACCTTCAAATGATTGAAGAAATGGAAGGGATTGCAAAAGGTGCTGGAGTAGAGTTTGAAGATATTTTGGCTTTAAATGCCCGAAGTGAAATCGCTTTGACGAATCAAGGAGAGGTTTTTTCGGACGGCTGTACGTCAATGGCTGTTGCCAGTCCGACGATTAAAGACACAATTATTGGTCAGACCTGGGATTGGACTTCCTCTCAAAAAGACAGCTTGCTACTACTTGATATACAAGCTGAATCTAAACCTCGTATCACAATGGTGACAGAAGGTGGGATCATAGGGAAAATTGGCTTCAATTCAGCTGGAGTCGGACTATGTTTAAATGCTTTGATTACGGATAAGAGAACAAATGAAATACCATTGCATTTAGGGTTAAGGGCTGTTTTAAATTCATATTCGCAAGCAGAAGCCATGTCTAAAATTTCAAATGGACAAATAGCTGCGTCTGGAAATTTCTTAATTGGCTATGATGACGGCAATGGAAATGGAATGGTAGTTAATGCGGAAGTTTCCCCTTTTGGTATTGATTATGTTGGCGGAGAAGATGGGTGGTTAACACATACAAACCATATTTGCTCTAATGTTATTAAACAATATGTAAATGACATGAATGAAGTTCGATTTGAAGATTCAATCATTCGAAAGAAAAGGGCTGATCAACTAATTAAAGCAAGTATAGCCGCTAAAGAACCAATCAATGAACAAACGTTTGAGAGATGGTTGTCCGATACATTTAATAAACCGAGCTCTATTCATCATTTCGAAAACGAAAACGCTCCGGAATATCGAAAGGTAGAAACTGTTTTCTCTATTATTATGAATTTATCGAAGAGGAAGGCATTATTGCGAATAGGACTGGAAGGAGAATTTGAGGAGATCGATACCATGACAAAAACAGCATTGTAATGGAAAAAACATAAAAATAACGGGGGTAACAGAATGAAAAAAATACTTATATCATTTTTAATCATCTTTTTGCTGGTAGGATGTTCTTCTTCATCTGAGGATGCAGGAAAAAAAGAAGGGGGCGATGAAAAAGGCGGGACATTGAATGTCGCATATATGGCACAGCCGCCTACCTTAGATCCGCATGTGACTGTTTCTGTAGCCACTACTGAAATTGGACGCAATATTTTCGAGTCGCTTTTGGCCTTTAATGCAAGGAATGAGGCAGCTCCATTGTTGGCAGAAACATTTGAATCTAGTGAAGACCTCAAAAGCATTACTTTTAAATTAAGAAAGGGAGTTAAGTTCCACAATGGTAAGGAAATGACAGCAGATGATGTTGTAGCATCTATGGAGCGCTGGAGAGAATTAAATGGTAAGGCAAACACCTATTTTTCCAAGTCTGAATTTGTAAAAGAAGATGATTATACTGTTGTATTAAAAATGGACAGGCCATTTACAATTGCGAAATATATATTGGCTACCAATATCAATTTTGCGGCTATTATGCCAAAAGAAATTGTTGAAAATGCGCCAAATTCCGGAGTTAAAGAGTATATTGGAACAGGGCCTTTTAAGCTAGATGAATGGAAAAAAGACCAATATATTAAGCTTGTCAAAAATGAAGATTATCAATCGCCACGAAGTGAACCAGATGGATTAGTCGGTAAAAAAGAGCCAATGATTGATGAGTTGTATTTCCGAATGGTTCCGGATACATCTACCAGAACGGCTGGTATTCAGACTGGAGAGTATGATGTAGCACTTCAAATTCCTTACGATAATGTTCCAGCAATAGAAAGTGATGCGAACATAGAAGCAATTACTCATCCGGAAGGATTCAGCACAGTTGTATTTAACAAACGTAATGGAATATTTTCCAGTGAAAAAGCTCGACAAGCGTTAAATTTGGCAGTGGATAAAAATGAGGTAATGATGGCGGCATTCACGGATGAAAAGTTTTATAGACAAGAACATGGATTGTTATCTAAGGAGTATGTAAGCTGGTACAGTGAAAAGGGGAAAGACAAGTATGATGAATATGACCCGGAAACGGCTAAAAAGTTGTTTAAAGAAGCCGGTTATAATGGGGAGGAACTCACAATTTTAACTACAAGGGATTATGAGGACCAATATCAAATAGGTGTTGTCATCCAGGAAAATCTTAAAAAGGTTGGAGTTAAATCTAAATTAGAGGTATATGACTGGGCTACTTTAATGGAAGTCAGAGAAGATGATAAATTTTATGATTTAATGCCAATGGGGTATAACCCGGTCACTGATCCAACACAAATTAACTTTCTAGATTCCAGAATTAAATATACTGGCTGGTCTAATAGTCCAGAAATTGATAAACTATTAGATCAATTAATGGTTGCTCCTTCTGATGAAGAGGCGAAAGAGATATTTGGCGAGCTTCAGGAGGAAGCCTGGAACTATCTGCCTGCTATAAAATTTGGGGATTATGATGGGGTCGCTGCTGTACGAACAAATGTTAAAAATTTTGAGATGTTCCAGGGACCTGTCTTTTGGAACACTACAGTCTCTAATTAAAGAAGCACAGGCTTATAAAGACTGGCTGCCCTGAAAAGGGGTTGGCCAGTTTTTCTGCATTCTTATCTGTACCAAAACTGTCAAAATATATAAAAAGGTGCCCATTCAATAAGAACTGATGAAAGGGCACCATTACAGCAGAAGTCTATTTAGTGTATTGGTTCTTTTTCATTAATTCAGCAATTTGCTGGTCGTTTTCGCTATTTCCTTTGGCCAATTGAGAAATAACTCGATTTTGTCTTTCGGATGAATGATTTTGACTTAATTTTGCTTTTCCTTCAATATTTGAAATATGGATTTTAAACGCTTGGACGCCTTTATTCAAGTTGGAAATGATTTTGGGATCTACATCTTCCACTTGATACTGTCCCTCTTTTGTTTCATATATATCTATCATTTGACGAAAATCAGACATTATCTCCTTTTCATTATCGATTAGCTTCATTTCACCATATACATGAACTGCGACGTAATTCCAAGTCGGAACGGTTTGATTTGTTTCGTACCAAGATGGAGAAATATAACTATGCGGCCCTTGGAATACCGCTAAAACCGTTTGCTTTTCAATGTCTGTCCATTGTGGATTCTGTCGAGCAAAATGCCCTGACAAATGACTGCCATCTTCACTCAATATTAAAGGCAGGTGTGTGGCAAAAGGCATGCCTTGGTGCATGGAAAATATTGTGGCAAAGCTATGTTGTCTTATTACCTCGAAAATACTCGCTTTATCGGTCATTTTGAAATGTTTAGGTATATACATATTCAACTCCCTTTCATCAAGGTATAGCTTGTTTTTTGGATATGGAGAAAAATTTTTGACTCGTTTTGTTGAATTGTACTTTTAGTGATTATTTGTTAAATTCATTGCCTTTGCAATACTATAGTAATGTAAGTTCTGACATGTTAAAAGATACAATTTTAATCTTTTTTACATGTCAAAGGAGTGAAAAAAGTGAAAGAGATTATTTTCGCTTTGAATGATAAGCGTCCTAAATATAAACAAATCTATGAAAAGCTAAAATTATATATTGAAAAAGGGGATATTCAAACAAATGAGCAGCTGCCATCCATCAGGAGGCTAGCGGAGTCATTGGGAGTAAGTCGAAATACAACACTTACTGCCTATGATCAACTTGTAGCAGAAGGCTATATTCGTGGAGAGGGAAGAAGAGGGTATTTCGTTAACCTCTTAGAACCGCTATTGTTAAACCATCCTTTTATAGAGAAGAGGGAAGGGGTTTCAAAGACCTCGCCTGAAATACTTGTAGACTTCCGAGCGGGTGCAGTGGATCCCTCCCATTTCCCAGTAAAAATATGGAGGAAAATGGCTAATCAAACATTAGCAATGCCAGCGAGCTATACGTATGGTGATCCTTTTGGAGAAGAGCAACTGAGATCAGAGATTGTCCGCTATTTATTTCAATCACGAGGCCTTGAGACGAATTCGGATGCTGTCATTATTGGTAGTAACACTCAGCAAATGCTTCTTAATCTTGGTCATATATTAAAGCCGAAATATAATAGTATTATTGTTGAAAACCCGGGTTATGATGGTGCCCGTGAGGTATTTAGTCTGCATAGGTTCCAGCTTGAAACTATCCCAATTAAAAGAAATGGTGCTGATTTTTCACATTTGGACCAATTACAATCAAAACTTATTTATGTTACACCATCACATCAATGTCCGTTGGGTGTCACGATGCCGATTCAACAAAGGCAGGCACTCATTCAGTGGGCAAACAACCGTGATGGCTATATTATTGAAGATGATTACGATAGTGAGTTTCGCTATACGCAGAAGCCATTTCCAGCGCTCTCATCCATTGATGCAACGAGGGTTCTATATATTGGAAATTTCTCAAAAGCTTTTCTTCCAGGACTTCGTATGTGCTATATAGTGCTGCCAGAACCTATATTAAGTCAATATAAAAAAACCTTTGGTATGTTTCAACATACAGCTTCAAAACTTCATCAACTCACAATGGCTAAATTGATGGAAGAGGGGGAATGGTTTCGTCACATTAAAAGGATGCGGCTGATTTACCAGCGTAAAATGCAATTATTGGCTTCAGAACTTCGTAGGACATTCGAAGATAAAATAATTATTATTGGTGAGCAATCGGGATTGTACCTATTGATGCAAGCTCACTTTGGCAAATCGGAAAGTTGGTTAATAGAACAGGCTCAAAAACAAGGTGTTAAAATCTACTCGACCTTGCCTCACTTTATTGCCGAATATCCAAACGAACCTTTAATAAAGCTGGGCTTTAGCAATCTATCTGCGGCTGAAATCGTAAAAGGGGTTTCACTTTTAAACGCGGCTTGGACATAATAAAATGAACAGCTTCTCTTGATTCACATCATTGACTTGTGATTGAAAGTGATTTGTTTTAATTCTGTATAATGGTGGAAACAGTAATGAAAAGGAGAATTGCGGTGAAAGTATGGGACGTATTGGAAATTGCACAAGCCTTGGATGGCAGTTTATCAGCAGGATATAAGGGTTTAAAGCAGGAAGTTCGATTTATTGAAGTAATGGAAGTTCCTGAAGTAGAGGCGTGGGCCACAGAAGGGCTCCTTGTTATAACTACTTTTTATGCAGTGAAGGATGACCCTGAAAGACAGTTGGATATTATCTCGGCTTTAATTGATAAAAAAGCTGCTGGACTTGTGATTAAAGTCGGAAGATTTGTTGAAAAACTGCCGGATGAATTGATTGAGTTAGCTGATAAACATGATTTTCCAATCATTGCAATTCCCAAATGGGTCGCATACATTGATCTGCTTACACCTCTGTATGGACTGTTGCACCAGGAAGGAGATACCTCTGCAGATAACGATGCTCTTCATTCATTTAAGGACATAATATTTAATAGTGTAGAGGAAGCGTTGGAGTTTCTATCCGTGAATTTGAACGGTGGAGCTGTTTATATAGAAGACGTGCAAGGGCTTCTATTATATTCAAGTGGTCGATTCTATCGGGATCCGTGGAGAAAAACAGGTCTTGTTTTTTCCCCTCCTACTCATTCTGAGTATCAAGATAACTTGAGGAGATGGAAAGATCGTATCTTGAAGGATGGTCATTTCTACATATACTTGCCGGGAAAGTTGAGTAGGTTGATCATCCCGCTCTATACACGGCAGGAAATATTTGCTTTTATCCATTTGCCATTCCACAATCAGACCTTGATGAATTCATTGAGTAAAAAATCCATTGAGGCGATTCAGCACAAACTCTATGAAATTGTCATGTCCGAATTAGTTGAAATGCAAAAGCATTGCATGTCGCAAGTGGATGAGTTCAAAAGAGCCATTTCCAACCATTCCAATCTAAAAGCAAAAGTAGTTCTTTATTTTAAGGAAGATCAAAAACTTCCTTTAGGATCCTCCAGAGTGGTTGATTATGATTGTATGCGTCAAAAAAAATGGCTGGATCTGCTGGAGCAGATACCGAATGTGGAGCAATCCTTTATTTTTGAACAAAAAGAAGAGATATATGTTCTCCTGATCCTCTCAGTATTAAAATCGGTGGAGGAGATAGTTGAAGAAGTATCCAATATTGCAGACCATTTTCCTGTTCCTGACACATGTGTAGGAATCAGTCCAGTTTTCTACCATTTTAACGAATTGGATGCAAAAGTGAAGGCTGTTACAAATATGATGGAATTCGGTCGTGAATATTATCCCGATAATAAAATATATTCCTATTATCAACTGGGTATTTACGAATTCTTTATCAAATTAAGCCAAGATTCCTCAGCATGGGAATACGCTCGACAAATACTAGGACCGCTCGAAAGCGAGGGGGATCCAGAGTTGCTGGAAACGCTGATCATGTATCTACAGGAAAATGGGAATGCATCTAGAGCAGCTGAAAAATTATATGTTCATCGGAGAACGATGACAAATCGCCTGGTAAAGATAAAGTCGCTTTTGAACATGGATTTGGACAACTCCGAGCATATATTTATATTGCAATTCTGTTTAAAAATAAAAAGGATCAACGAGCAATAGGCTTGTTGGTCCTTTTTTGCTGTTTAGTAAACTTTAACTCATTTAGCAGAAGTCTCTCACTTCTGTACATGGTTAGATGAATGCGTATTGGTATCCATTGTGGGAGTTCAACCCCTGGCGGATGCCATGATTTTCAGAGGAAATGTATCGAGCGGAGCTCGACTAAAATCTGGGCGCAAATACGCCAAGCCGCATTTGATAAGTTAGGAGTGAATAACATATTTATCGAAATTCACGTTCAGCTTCAGTGTCTATCCCCTCGAGGTCATAAGCGACTTTCCAGTGGTGGCTGAAGTGTGCCCGCGCTGACCAAAGCGCTTACGCTTCTTATTTGCACAAGATGGGAAGGGAAACGCAGGTATGTTTTCCCACTTTGGGCATATACAGCACAATGCTCAAAATTTATAATTTTTTTACATAGCTTAAAAATAGACAGAATTTTTAGATGGAGGATGATGTCTGATGTCTTTGAAATATACGATGGAAATGATGGAGCTGTTGGATGAAGCTTATATAAATGGAGAAAAGGTTGTCAATATTTTTAAGGGTTTGCCTCATTGTGAATCATCTTATGAAACCGTTATCGGAGAGACTGGGGCCTCGACTGATTTTATCAAAATTTTAATCAAAGGATCTAATGGAAAAAGTGATGGGGGATCGGCGCCAACAATAGGGATTGTCGGGAGACTCGGAGGACTCGGAGCACGTCCATCCAGAATCGGCTCCGTTTCTGACGGGGATGGTGCAATCGCTGCCATTACTGTTGCGTTCAAATTAGCGAATATGGCCGCAACTGGGGATCGGCTTCCTGGGGATGTGTATATAACGACACATATTTGTCCTGATGCTCCGATTGAACCGCATGAACCGGTTGATTTTATGGGTTCACCCGTTGACATGATGGAGATGAATCGTCATGAAGTACTCGAGGAAATGGAAGCCATTCTATCAATTGATACTACCAAAGGAAATAAAATTGTAAACCATTTGGGGATAGCCATTTCTCCTACTGTAAAGGAAGGTTATATATTACGTTTTAGTGATGATCTTTTGCGAATCATGGAAATGACGACGGGGGATTTTCCGGTAACATTTGGCGTGACGATGCAGGATATTACTCCATATGGGAACGGACTTTACCATTTAAACAGTATTTTACAACCTTCTGTGGCAACGGACGTCCCTGTAGTCGGAGTGGCTATAACGGCTAAATCAGTTGTGCCGGGATGCGGAACAGGAGCGAGTCGCGAAGTTGATATCGCGGAGGCAGTCCGCTTTTCCATCGAGGTGGCTAAAGAATATACCAGAGGAAAATGCGAATTTTATAATAAGGATGAGTTTGCAAAGCTGAACGAATTGTATGGTTCAATGAAAAAACTGCAGACCTTTGGCAGACAGCCCGAACAAGTTTGAAAGGAGTCCTGAAAAATGAACAGCAGGAGAGTCAATATTGGCATCATCCAGTTTGACAGTAAGCTCGGTGACGTTGAGTACAATGTAAAAAAAGCTGCTGAGAAAATCACGCTGGCAGCTGAAAAGGGAGCCAATATTGTTTGTCTTCCTGAGCTTTTTTCCACAGGCTATAATTTAGATCTGCTTGGTGATGATATAAGTTTATTGGCACTTCATTACTATGACGATACTGTTGAAAAGATGGCGGAAGCAGCTCGAGAAAACAATGTATATATAGTTGCACCTTTTGGAGAAAAGCGGGATTTGGAAGGGATTTTGTATAATTCAGCACTTGTTTTTGATGATGAAGGAAATTTGCTTGGAAGCTTTGCCAAGACACATTTATGGGCAAAAGAAAGGATGTATTTTAAAGAAGGCTCGGATTACCCCATTTTTGACACAAAATATGGAAAATTTGGAATCGCCATTTGTTATGATATTGGTTTTCCTGAAGCTTGTCGCTCTTTATGCCTGAATGGTGCCGAGTTTGTGTTTATGCCGTCAGCATGGAGAGTTCAAGATAAAGATATGTGGGAATTAAATGTCCCTCAGCGTGCATTGGAGAATATCTTTTTCACGATCGGTGTAAACCGTTTCGGGCACGAAGGGGATTTGTATTTATTTGGTGGGAGTAAAGTGTGTAATCCAAGAGGACAAGTGATTGCGCAACTTCCTGAGGGCGAGGAAACGGTGGAGGTAGTGACAATTGATTTGAATGAAATTAACACATTTAGAACCCAAATTTCTTATTTACGGGATAGAAAGCCTGATATTTACAACTAAAAAAGAAGGGTGGAGAAAGGCGTGAAAAAGGAAGAAGAAGTAACAATCGGAGAAAAATATGATGATTATGCATTATCCCGGGTTCCAAAAAGTGAGAGAAAACACTGGTTTGGGATTGCGACGATGCGCTTTGGACAAATCTCTGCTCTCTCCCAATTTTTATTGGGGGCTGCACTTGGTTATGGTATGGATTTTTGGACTGCTTTTTGGGCTATTACATTAGGAGCGGTCATTTTGGAAGTCGTGTCCATTTTTGTGGGAATTGCGGGTATGAGAGAAGGGCTAAGTACTACTTTGTTAGTTCGATGGGCGGGCTTTGGAAAATTGGGATCTTTCTTGTTGAGTCTTGTGATCGCTATCTCTATGATTGGATGGTTTGGAATTCAAAATGAGGTATTTGCCAATGGAATCCATCAAATTGTGGGCGGTCCAATCTGGCTTTGGTCTATTGTTACAGGGGTGTCCGTCACGCTGATTGTATTGTTCGGCATTTTGTCTTTGGGCTTTACCGCATATGTAACAGTTCCGCTATTCTTGCTTGTTGTCTTTTATTCAATTAGCAACGTATTGACACAGTTTTCATTCGGAGAGCTGATTGCTTTGCCGGTGCCGGGTCCTGAAATTCCTCTGGCTGTTGGTGCAAGTATGGTTGCGGGTGGATTTATCGCTGGTGCCATCATTACACCTGACATGAGCCGCTTTAACCGTTCTGTTGGTGACGTAATTAAACAAACAGTCATTGGCATTACTTTCGGGGAATATATTATTGGTTTGGTAGGTGTACTTCTTGCTCATGCAGCAAAGACATCTGATGTCATTTCAATCGTTATGGGTACGAGCGGTATTATTGGAACGATCATATTAATTACGGCCACATTGAAAATTAATGACTGGAACTTATACTCTTCTTCTCTCGGTGTCGTCAATTTGATTGATCTCGGCTTTGGTAAGCGAGTAAACAGGACGCTTATTACAATCATTCTTGGCTTGATTGGTACGCTATTTTCTGTACTAGGCATTTTAGGAGCGTTCGAAAGCTTCCTTGTATTGCTGGGTGTAGCATTGCCGCCTGTAGGAGGCATTATGACTGTGGAGTACTTTATTGTTAAACGCTATGCGAAAGAATTAAAAGAATCCCGTGAAAAAGGTGTATTGCCGGAAACGTATGAGGCATGGAATCCAATCACACTGATAGCTTGGATTGCATCTATTATCATTGGTTTGACCGTTCATTGGGGGATACCTTCTGTCAACTCACTTGTTGCAGGCGGCTTCCTATACTGGTTGCTAAGTGTTATAGTCCACCGCGGTAAGAAAGTAACGTATGGTGAAGTGAAAACCTATCAATAATATGAGAATTTGGACAGGCCATCCTTTTAACTTCACAAAGGATGAGACGGCTTCTATTTAGGAGAGTCTGAAAAAACTAAAAAAGAGGGATCAACATATGAGGTTTATTGGAAAAGAAGAGATTGAGGATATTGCTGTTGGTGCAGCGTTGCTTGGAACTGGAGGGGGAGGTGACCCTCATATTGGAAAGTTGATGGCTTTACAGGCAGTTGAAGAAAATGGTCCGATTAAACTCCTATCCATAGACGAAATCGGCGATGATGATTTAATTGTGCCGACGGGCATGATGGGAGCGCCGACAGTGATGGTGGAAAAAGCTCCAAGCGGTACAGAGGCATTGGCAACGTTTAAAACCCTTGAATCTTATCTCGGGGAAAAAATTGTTGCTACCATTCCTATAGAAGCCGGGGGCATTAATTCCATGCTTCCTTTGGCACTCGCGGCAACACTGAAATTGCCAGTCGTAGATGTTGATGGAATGGGACGAGCTTTTCCGGAGTTACAAATGACAACCTTTTATTTGGATGGAGTTTCAGCAACCCCTATGGTGATTGCTGATGAAAAAGGCAACGCCTCATTGCTGAATACGATTGATAATTTATGGGCCGAAAGAATCGCAAGAAACGCGACCATTCAAATGGGCGGGTCTGTTATGATGGCCATTTATCCTATGAGAGGAAAAAATTTAAAGAAAAGCGGCATCCATAATATTTTACAGCTGGAAGAAGAGATAGGACGTTCCATTCGCCTTGCCAAAGCTAGGGGCTATGATCCAATTGAGAAAGTGCTCGAATTGACAAAGGGATTTGAACTGTTTCAGGGAAAAGTAACAGATATTAACCGCAAAACGGAGACTGGTTTTACACGAGGAATGGCTGCCATCGAAGGATTAGCGGATTATAAAGGTGAAACTCTTGAGCTTCGGTTCCAAAATGAGCATTTGATTGCGAAAACGAAAGATCGCTTGTTATGTGTAACACCTGATTTAATTGCGGTGTTGGATGCGGAGACTGGACTTCCAATCACTACGGAAGGATTAAGATATGGAGCTCGCTGTGTTGTCATTGGTATACCGTGTGATCCGAAATGGAGAACGAAAAAAGGAATTGATACATGCGGCCCAGCTTATTTTGGTTACGATGTGGACTATGTTCCTGTTGAGAAGTTAATGGTAGAAGGAGCTGGACAATAATGGGCATTTATCGAATAGGAATTGATGTTGGTGGGACGAATACGGATGCCGTTATTTTGGATGAGGATTTTAATGTCATCGCAGAAACGAAAACACCGACAACTGAGGACGTCAGTTCGGGAATTTACAAGGCGATGAAGGAAGTCATCAATTCTTCTAATGTTCCGCTCTCAGACATTAAGTATGCTATGCTTGGGACCACTCATGCAACGAATGCTATTGTCGAAAGGAAAAGATTAAATTCGATCGCGGTGATCCGTTTAGGCGCTCCCGCAACGCTTGCGGTCAAACCGCTAATAGGGGTGCCAGATGACTTACGAGAAAAGCTAGGGAAATATGTTTATATTGTGCAAGGCGGACATGAATTTGACGGGCGGGAAATTATGCCGCTTGATGAACAAGAGCTATATCTTATTGCTGAAGAAGTGAAGGGGAAGGTTGATTCCGTTGCCATCACGTCCGTGTTTTCGCCAGTTTCTCGGAGCCACGAGGAACGAGCGGCTGAGATCATCAAAGAAGTATTGGGAGAAGAACTACCTGTTTCGCTTTCATGTGAGATTGGCAGTGTCGGCCTTCTTGAACGAGAAAATGCGACAATTTTAAATGCTTCGGTTGTGAATGTAGCCAAAACAACCATTAACGGGTTTGTCAATGCATTAAGGGAAGAAGGCATCCAGGATGCCCGCGTATTTTTAGGTCAAAATGACGGAACCCTTATGTCTGTGGACTATGCATTAAAATATCCAATCCTAACTGTTGCCTGCGGTCCGACGAACAGTTTGCGCGGCGCATCTTATTTATCTGGCCATGACAATGCGATTGTTGTTGATGTGGGAGGAACAACTACAGACGTCGGAGTCCTTGTGGGCTCTTTCCCTAGAGAATCGTCTCTCGCCGTTGAAATTGGAGGTGCTCGGACGAACTTCCGTATGCCGGATTTGGTTTCTGTCGGACTAGGTGGGGGAACGATTGTCCGAATTCAAGAGAATGGAGAATTTACGGTTGGTCCAGACAGCGTTGGTTACCGTTTAACGGAGAAGGCGCTCGTTTTTGGCGGCGATACGTTAACGACCACAGATGTCATCGTGGCTCTTGGTAAAGCTGAAATTGGAGATTCGGAAAAGGTCCGTCACTTGGACCGGGCATTATTGGAGACCATTTACGAGGAAATGACTTCCATGGTGGAATTAGCTGTGGACCGCATGAAAACCAGTGCCGATCCTGTTCCAGTCATTTTGGTCGGTGGTGGAAGTATACTTGTACCCGCAACATTGGAAGGAGCCTCGGAAGTCATTCGTCCGAAAAACCATGGAGTTGCTAACGCTATTGGTTCTGCCATAGCTCAGGTAAGCGGTCAAGTCGAAAGAGTATTCTCTTTGGATGAGCTTGGCCGGGAAAAAACCTTGGAGCTGGCAAAGCAAATGGCGGTAAATGAAGCCGTTGAGGCAGGAGCTGATCCCGATACATGCGAAATAGTGGATATTGAGGATGTTCCACTTGCTTACCTGCCTGGGAATGCGACACGTGTTAGAGTCAAGGCGGCAGGTGAGTTGGCAAGGTAGCAATATATAAACATTAGTAGCACAGGCCAAAATCATGGTTTGTGCTACTATTTTTGAAAAAATCTCTCATGGATTCGAAATGGGTCTATTTAATTTTTTAAAAGGTTGAGAAGATGACACAAAGAAATAAACTACGGCGAACATTAATACAAAAAAGAATAAAAGATAAAGCAAATAATGATATGGCTATATTAATTGTTGACTGTATATAGGCTCCCTCTTTTTACCTAACCAAGAAACTTTTTTCATTTGATACACTTTTTAAGTAATTAAACATTCTCCTATTCTATATTTTTAAAATCCTCATTGAATGGAAAAAAATTAATAAGATCTCCACTTACGGCTACTCTGTTTTCTGGTTCGCTGGGTATATCGCAAGTTATCAAGGTGATCTCGTCTTTTCCATTTTCCTCCATGATCGTTGTTTCATTTTCTTTAATGATCTGCTTGTGAACTACTTGATATTCATAGATTTTTTTCTTATCCGTAACGTATACTTTGTCACCGTTATTTAGACGAACTACATCATGAAATAACAATCCTTTTTTCTTCATTCGGTGTCCGGCCAAAACATAGTTACCCTTTCCTAACTTGTCGTATTCCTTCATTTCCCCTGCACCATGTAATAGATTTTGCTTTGTGACAGTTTTATATATAGGCAGTTTCAAGCCTGTACTTGGAATATACATAAAGGCAACTGGTTCACCCTTATAGCTCAACCCTTTTAATACATCTAGTTCACTGGGCAGCTCATTAACTTCTTCTACTTCTTCAACTTTTTTTCTGTTTCCCTCTAACGCTACATTATCCATGGTATCTATTTGTTCCATCAGGCTATGTACTTTTTTATCCAGAATTGTATTTTTTAAAATTGGACTAAAAGTAAGTACTAAACCCAATATAAGTACAAAAATAGCTAAAAAAAATTTCAATTGCTTCAAGCTAGATCCTCCTATTATCGAAAGGGGCTGTCCAGAAAGTCAGTGAAAACTGATTTTCTGTGGCAGCTCTTTTCTGCTTATATCGAAAGATGCATTTTAAAAAAAATCGCCCAATCTAGTAAAATGAAAGTGACCAAACCTCATTCAAAAAGGACGATTTTTATGAGTAATCCGAAGAATACTACTAATGAGTATAACACGCAACTATTTCTCCCTCTAGAGGTAAAAGAGGAGATTCCTGCTTCAAAAAGATAGTCTACTTCCATATTTAATCCATATAGTAACCATTAAAGCTTTGCTATCTTGGATGTAGAGGGGCCCACTCCTCAAATGTTCCCATGTGGTGGATGAGATGATTGAATCCATCCAGGATGAACAGCCTCTCTTCCACCCCAAATAGATGCTTAAAGTGCTTTTTTCAGCTAATTTGCAAAAGATCTACTCCTCCTAGGAATCGAAAAGCTAATTGGGGAAAACTCTCCAGCTATATGGCTGGCCACCATGCTAAAGCTAGATTCCTGTACACTCAATGATTCCAGGAGTATGAAAAGCCTGATAGATGAATTGTTTGGGGCGATGACTCTCTGGCTGATGGGAAGCCAATGTCAAATTTCTTTTGCAGTAGATTTAGTTGTTACTTTTTTACCCTCCAACTTAAAGGAGCTAATTTTAACCCTGATTCAATTGTGATTTCAATGAGTTTTTGTACGATTTTGCCCTGCCGAGGTATAACTTTTTATTAATATTGCATAATTTTAATTTCTATTTCTCAAGATATTTTTCACAAAAAGCTAGCTGCTAATTTATTGTATTTTTGTGAAATTAAAGTATACATATACCATCACTAGCGTTGCATAAACGATGTTTTAATATTCTGTAAGTATACCTTCCTGAAAAACGCTAAAAAAAGCAAAGCCT
>NZ_JACSPV010000027.1 GCF_014836955.1 Bacillus norwichensis | reverse complement strand
CCTTCACGACGAACTGAAAGATAGGGTTTTAAGATACCTTGAATAAAGTGTACTTACACACTTTATTTGACAAACCCATGAAAGGGGGTGGTGCTATGATGACGGTATATGAAAGGATATCTCTCATGATTGCGTTCGGAGTGTTAATTATAGCGCTGCTGTCATTTAACCAAAAAAAATAATCCACCCTTGAGTTAGCGGCTCAGGTGGATTACTTTCCCTTGGTGCCAGTCCCCTGATGGGAACCAGGCTATTGTATAGGCTGAAGGTGCTGGTACACCTTCAGTCGTTTTTAATCTATGCATTTCTAATTACAGTATACCTGTTTTTTCTGAAAAAGAAAACACGAAGAGGTTATTGTATGGATTCATTATTGTAGAGGGTTCATAATTTTTTGGCGTCTTTCTCAGTCTTTGCTCGTTTAACATAATTGTTTATTATTGGCCATTCATATTTTTACTAGGTATAGCTTTTGGGGTTTATATCATGATAAAAAATAGCTCTAAGAACTTAATGAGTAGCATTCTAATATTATTGTTATTTGTATATGTATTCCTTCTTTAGGTCTCTATTCATTTTTCTTTTACTTGGCAAAAATAATTGGAGGATAAAGTGAATCACAATGAATGGGTATTTAATTATTCTACTTATAAAAAATGAACTGTGGAGCAAGAGCTGTATGTTTCTCTCGCTGACACAGTTCATCAAGCCTAAAGCGTTCTCTAACGTACGTCCTTCACCGCGGCAATAAATTTCTTCATCGCTGGTTTATCAGTTGTTTGCATCCAATGGGACAGTCCTTCATGTTCATTTTTAAAATAGAGATCAAGTCCTTCTTTCAGTTCCTTTCGATAGTGGGGATCTGTTTTACTTTCCTCTTGAAGTGCCTGAACCATTTGAAACCAATCTCTTTTTTCATCGGAAAAAGGGCGTTCCGGGTAGTCTCTGGCTATGGTGAGGGCATGTTCGAATGTCTTTCCGTCATATAATTCCACCGCCAGCCAGCTTCCGACAAAGCGATGGCTTTTATCCAGTTCCATTACTTGTTTAAAACGTTCACTCGCTTCCTTTACTTTGCCTTGCTTCATTAATGCACTGGCATAAATGGCTTGATCGTATTCATCAAGGCGGTTACCAACTGCTGCCTCATACGTATTAAACCATTTGTGAAAGGAATCCCATTGCTGTTTTTCATAATAATAGTCAATAAGACTGAATAGGGCCTGCGTGGAATTCGTCTTTTCCGCATACGCTTGTAAATAAGGAATACTTTCTTCATTCTCCGTTGCATTTGCATCAGATTCGGCACCTATCAATCGAATAATCATACGTAAACTGTGAATGTCATCTGGATCCTTTTCATAATTAGATTGATAGGCCGCCAGTGCTTTTTTCAATTTTTTACTGAGCAATAGGCGGTCTGCTTTCGTCAAGTTGCGCTCCTTTAGGTAAAAGAATGGTAGATTTCCAATCGTATCTTCGTCCAACCGGTAACCGCTGCTGCTTGTGAGCCGCTCCCCATTAGCACGATAAGCGTCAACAGACCAATAAAACTGGCTATTCGTATTTGTAAATGCCAACAGTGATTTGGGGCTTATCGTAGACAAATTATCACCAGAAAATATTACTCCAAGCGGATGATTATACACCTCTTCTATCGGTATATTGATTTGATTGTCTGTAATATACGATTTAAACACGGTACTGACTGAGCCGGAATCAATATCTGCTCCCAAGCTTAATTGGTAATAGTCTGCGCCCTCCACTTTTTCCCAGGAAAAGAGAATGTGTTTATCAGTTATTTTTTGTTGGTTGACCGGAGAGTTAAGTTTGATTAATTTTTGCAAGGTGATGTTATAAGTGATTGTTTTCTTTTCTCCGACATCAAGCCATTCATCCATATTAACCGGCCATGTCCAGCCATTGATTTGATCGAAGCTTAATCCTAAAGCGACTTGATAGCTTCCGGACAGCACCTTAGGAATATTAAAATATCCATCTGTATCTGTTGTGACTTGATATGCTTCCCCTGGTCCAACACTTCTGGAGACTTTTTCTTCTGACCGTAAAAAGACACCTGCGTTTGATACAGGGGAACCATCACTGTATACAATTCTTCCTTTTACTGTATGAATCACATTCCCGCGCTTATCTAACGCGTTTTGTAAACTGTTTTTCATGGATAAAAGCTGTTCATATACATCTTCGTCTATTTGCTTTGCTTTGTATTCTGTTAATGTATTTTTTACTTCTTTGTATGCTTTTTGCAAATGACCTTGGTATATTTCCATTTCTATTTTCTTTTGGTCGATTTCTGCTTGGAGATAGTAATCATCGGGGTTGCTTTTTTCACTTACTTTTTGTAAAAGCTGCTCTGCAGCTGAATAATCGGCTTGTTCCATCATCATTTGTATTTGATCTAATTGAAGCCTTTCTCTAACCCACGAATCTTCCACGCTGGTTCGCTCAATGGCTGATTGTAAAATATCATATGCCTGATCAAGTTGACCGATGCTTTTATAATGGAAAGCGAGAAGTTTGGTCGCAGAAGCATAATCATCATCAATCGGGCTCTTTTTGACATATCTGTTCAAATGTGGAAGCATTTCATCCCAAGTAAACGTTACAGCATGGTCAGGAGGGTTATAATGGGAAAATGAGGGCCCGATGTATACATCAAATTGGTTGGTTATGTGATTTTTAAGCATATAATCTTGAATGATTTTTTGTTTTTGCGAGTCCAAAATCATTTTGCTGTTAAGAGATTTTAACAGTTTTACCTTGGCAGCGGGCTGCCAGTACTCCGCTTGCTTTTTCGCAATATATAGTTGAAGTTGAGGGTTTATGACAAAAGCTATGAATGAGATACTTATCAAAATAAAGACAAGATGCTTCACTTTTATTTTAATTTTCATAGCGAGTCACCATCTTTTCCAAATCATCTTTCCAATATCTATACTCATCTATCTCTACCATTTTGTCCTTTGTCTGTGCCACGTTATCAGGAGTGACATCATTATATTTTATTCCAAATGATAGAATGACTACCACAATGGCAAGCAATGGAAGGAGTGGGAGTTCAATTCCTTTATTCCAAATCAACAGGGCTTTTTGCTTGAAAGAGACTGGATGGAGACGGTTGATGACTTCCTGCTGTTTGGAAAACGTGATATGATTCATTTCCTTATCGAGCTGTTTCTTTAGGGCTTCCTGCTGGTTTTTCATTGGAAATCTCTCCTTTCGTTAACAGACCTTTCAATAACGACCGACCTCGTTTGAGTCTTGATTTGACTGTGTTTTCATTCGTCTTTGTTTGTATGGCAATTTCAGAGATTTTCATTTCATTAAAATAATACAATGTTATCGCTTCGCGGTATTTATAGTTCAATTGTTGAATGGCTTCACTTAAATTGTGATCCAATGCCATTGCAAGCAATGATTCTTCAGGACCTCGAATGGTATCGTCAGCTCTCATTTTTTCCACTTTATCAAAACGAAGAAAAATATTTTTCCAATGCCATTTTCGCATCCGGGAGCGGCATTGATTCAGAACAATGGTGGTAAGCCAACTTTTAAGTTTGTTGGGGTCCTCCAATTGATGAATCTTTTCAAAGATGGTAATAAACGTATCTTGAACAGCTTCTTCAGCTGTGTGATAATCTTTCACAAGCAAATAAGCAGTACGTAATAAATAATCCCCGTATTGATGCATGACTTCCATTAAAGCGTGCTCATCTTTTTCTTTTAATTGATCAACAAGATCCAATTCGGCCGGCCCCCTTCCCAAATGAATTATAATACTTAGATGCCATAGGGGAGGAAAAGGTTGCATAAAAAGTAAAAAACTTTTTTGGGGTTTCAATGTTTGGCTTGCTATGGAAAATTTGGTGTTGCTTTCCTTAGCACCTGTATGTTAGTATGATGAATGTACGAATGACCATAACATTCAAACGGTCATTCTCTTCGTATAAGTTCATTTTAAGAGACGTTCTATATATTTCGGAGTGACAGGCACCTCCCAAAAAAAGAAGGTGAAAAAAATTGACTATTGACCGGAAGCAGCAAATTTTAGAAGCTGCCACAAATTCTTTCTCTTTATTTGGTTATAAGGCTACGACCATGGATCAAATCGCTAAATTAGCCAATGTTGGTAAGGGAACGATTTACACTTTTTACAAGAACAAAGAAGAATTATTTCATGAAATCATTTCTTCATTAATTTATGAAATGAAATTGTCGGTTGAAAAAACGGTAAGTGAAGAGTCTTCTTTTTACGAGAAAGTGGACAGTGCGCTTTTTGCGTTATTGGAATTCCGAACGGATCATCAATTGATGATAAAACTCATTCAGGAAGAAAAGGAAATGGGAACCCCAGCGGTTAAGGATGTGATCCAAAAGATAGAAAATGCGATTGTCCAATATGTGGGGAAAATCGTGCAAAAAGCGGTGGACAAAGGTGAAATCAAGCCATGCAACCCAGAAATCACAGCCTTTGTTATTATAAAGATGTATATCGCGCTCATCTTCGACTGGGAAAAAGCCCATAAACCGCTGGAGAAAGATGAAATATCAAGATTGTTTAAATTGTACTTGTTAAATGGGTTATCCAATAGATAATCCTATATTTTTGGACGTGATTGACCAAGTGAATAAAGTGGTCATAATGGTTTGTTCAAAATGTATATGGGTTAATTGTATTGAAGGGAGAGTATAATCTTTATGGAGAAATCAAGCTTTATATCGGAATGGAAGCAAATTCTAACGAATAAAAGGGTGCTTATTCCCATTATTGCTGTCGCTTTTGTTCCGTTATTATATGCAGGGATGTTTCTTTGGGCATTTTGGGATCCCTATAAATATTTAAGTGATTTACCTGTTGCGGTGGTGAATGAAGATGGCGGAGCCGACTATGAGGGAGACCATTTGGAATTGGGAGAGGAACTTGTCGATAAGTTAAAGGACAATGATGAATTTCAGTTTCATTTTGTGCCCAAAAAGGAAGGTTACCGAGATTTAGAAAACCGAAAATATTATATGCTGATCGAAATTCCGAAGAATTTTTCGGAAAATGCTACTACTTTAATGGATGAAAAGCCGAAGAAATTGGAACTGAAATATGTACCTAATGAGGCTTATAACTTCCTTTCTTCTCAGATTGGGGAAACCGCGGCAAGAGAAATCAGAGCGGAAGTTTCCAAAGCGGTCACATCCACGTACGCCGAAACGATGTTTGATAAGGTTGAAGATGTCGCTGAGGGACTTGAAAAAGCAAGTGATGGCAGTAAAAAATTGGATGATGGGGCAAAAGAACTTGCGGATGGATCTAAAGAGTTAAAGGATAACTTGGAGGTTTTAGCATCCAGTTCCATTGAATTTGAAAATGGAGTGACAAAAGCAAAGTCCGGTTCTGGTGAGCTAGCCGATGGATCCCATGATCTGGCCGATGGAATGAATCAATTGACAGACGCCAGCGGAAAGCTAACCGGTGCATCAAAAGATGTTCAAACAGGTTCTCAGGCGCTCAATTCAGGTATTTCGCAGGTGAACAATGGCCTGCAAGAGATTAATGGGAAAGTGCCGGATTTAGTAGCAGGTACAAGCAAGGTGCAGGATGGTTTGAACCAGCTTCAAAACCAATTGCCGCAGCAGATGGCCGATTCCATCGGCGCAAAAATCGAGGCAAGCAGTGGAGAGATGAATGCCGGATTGGATCAACTGAATCAAGGGATTAATACTAGTTTAAAAAACGAACTAGCCCCTAAGTTATCTTCGGGTGTGTCGTCTGCGGTCTCTTCACAAATTTCATCTGAGGTAGGAGCGGCGGTGGACCAGCTGGAAGGAACCATCGCTGAAATGCAGAAACAACAAATGGAAACACTCTATGCTTCGTTGTTAAAAAATGGTGTTCCTAAAGAAACAGTGGATGGGGTCTTTTCGCAAATGGCGGCAGAATCTCCGTCAACAGAAGCGATTAAGGGACAGCTGCAGACAAAGCTGGGCAATATGGAGGGACAGATCAAAGCAGGCGTGGAAGCAGGTGTTCAGCAAGGAATTGATCAAGCCACTGCCGGAATAAATGAAGGTTTCAACCAATATAAGAGTGAAGTAAATAAAAAACTTGAAGGCTCAACTGCCGGATTAGGTAAAGAAATCCAACAAGCGATTGATCCGGTATTTGATCAATTGTCAAATGGTCTTGGAACTATCCAATCAGGCCAGATTGCACTTCAGGAAGGCGTCCAGAAATTATCAAATGGAACTAAAGATCTGCAAGATGGATCTTCAAAATTAAGCAGCGGCCAAAAAGAATATGTAAATAACATGGAAGTATTTAACCAAAAAATAAAAGAAGCAAATTCTGGCGCCCATCAGCTCTCGGACGGTGCCCATGAGTTAAGTAGTGGAATGGGACAGTTGGCAGACGGCTCATCCAAAATCAAAGACGGGTCGCAAAGATTAGCCGAAGGTTCCGGCAAGCTTTCTGACGGTACAACCGAGCTACAAGATGGAACGACGGAATTACATGAGAAGCTAAGTGAGGCAGCAGATGAAGCAGGGTCTGTCGAGGCTAATGATGATACGTACGATATGATGGGAAGCCCTGTCGATGTGGATAAGGAAGAAGTGAACCCAGTTCCGAACTACGGTACAGGTTTTGCACCATACTTTATTTCATTGGGATTATTTGTAGGTGCATTGCTGATGACAATTGTCTTTAATTTGAGGGATCCGGCAGTAAATCCGCGCAATGGTATTACCTGGTTCCTTGGCAAATTCGGGGTTGTGGCTATCACAGGGGTAATCCAAGCATTATTGGTAGATGCCATCCTTTTATTTGGATTGGGTATTGAAGTAAGGAGTATCCCATTGTTCATTTTTGTATCGATTATTACGAGTCTAGCCTTTATGACTCTAATACAACTTCTGGTTACAACTTTGGGAGACCCAGGTCGTTTTATAGCGATTATTATTCTCATTTTACAGCTGACAACAAGTGCAGGGACATTCCCGCTGGAGTTAATTCCAAGATTTATCCAGCCGCTCAATAGCTTATTACCGATGACATACTCTGTTCAGGCATTCAAGGCAGTCATTTCAAGCGGAGATTACTCATTTATGTGGCAGAATGTAGGAATCCTAGGACTCTATATGCTGGGCTGTGCAGCATTAACGATGGCTTTCTTTATTGTCAAAAATAATGTCAATCATAAAAAAGCACTCCATCAGAATGCAGATGCGTCTATATAAGATTGAAGAGCAGGTATTACAAAATAGTAATACCTGCTCTTTTTAAATGGAAATTAGAATCCAATTAGGCCTATCTCATTTTTTCCAGAACATCATAAAGATCGCTTAATTCACGGATCTCATATGTAGGTTCTACCTCGCTCCGCTCTTTTTCTTCTCTGTTGATCCAAACAGATTTGATACCAGCACGATTGGCTCCAAGGATATCCGTATTTAAGTTATCGCCCACCATAATCGCTTCGTCTTTATCTAATGACATCAGTGACAGGGCATGTTCAAAAATTCCTTTGTCAGGCTTTCCTTTTCCGTAGCCGCCGGAAATGACAATGTGGTCAAAGTATGGCACGAGTTCTGGAGTAATGGTCAGCTTTGTATTTTGCAAATCTGGTGATCCGTTTGTAATGAGCACCAGGCGGTAATCTTTTTTCAATTTGTCGAGCACTTGGAATGTGTCCTCATAAACAAATGGGACTTTTCGACGGTTCTTTGGAAAAAGTTCACTCAACTCAGAGCCGAAATCTGAATCGTCTACGCCCAATTGCTTCAATCCCAATGTCCAAGCGTTTTTGCGATATTCCGGAACAATTTTGCTCAGCTTTTCAAAATCCTCTGTCTCATCAAGGAATTCTCCCCACAGACCTTCAAAAGGATTGATACCAATCATTTGGGTAAAGGGATAAGTTTCATAGGATGAATAGAGCTTTCTAGCATTCTCACGAACTGCTTCTTCCAATTCATCCGGATTTAATCCGCAGTGTTCCTCAGCCGCTCTACATGTAGCAGCAAATGCTTCTTTTACACTTTTTTTATCCCATAAAAGTGTATCGTCTAAATCGAAAAAAATGGCTTTGATCATTATTTTCCCCACTTTGAAATAGTAATAAAATCTACTATCCATTTTACCCATAGAAAAGGTTAAATTCTAGTCCTCCATAAAGATTAAGGTGCAAGTTTATTTTATATTATATAATTTAAAATAATATTTTTTGTAATTTTATAATTCTGGCTATTGTTTTCGAGTTTATTGCTTTGTTTTTTATATGGCAGGGAGTGGCGTGATTTTTGCATATAAAAAATGAAAGAAAAAATGTAATCGTTTTCTTTTCCGATGCATGCCAGGATAAATGGGGCTTACATATTTACGTATTAATTTAAAAGAACAGCAATATCGTAGTGTCAACAACCTATAAATATAACTTGGAGGTGAAGCTGTACCACTCAATGAGTTGTTCGGTTGCGTGGTGTCATAACATGGCTAATGCAAAAATTGGAGTATTAATGCTAGATACACAGTTTCATAGACCTTTAGGGGATGTGGGCAATCCAGATACTTTCTCTTTTCCGGTCATATATAAAAAAGTGAAAGGAGCGAGTATTTCCAGAGTTGTCAGGGAAGGAGACGCTGCATTGATCCGACCGTTTGTTCAAGCTGCAAAAGAGCTTGAGGAGGAAGGGATTAAAGCCATTACGACAAGCTGCGGGTTTTTGGCATTATATCAAAAAGAAATCCAACAGCAATTAAATGTTCCTTTTTTCTCCTCTAGTTTATTACAAATACCATTGGCAGCCATCATTGCAGGTGAGCCGATTGGTGTGTTGACTGCGTCGAAATCTAGTTTAACAGAATCCCATTTAAAAGGAGTGGATGCTCATCAATACCGGACCATTATCAAGGGGATGGACGAGATGCCGGCGTTCTCGGGTGCGATTATAAAAGAAGAGATTGAGTTGGATGAAGAGGTTGTTGCAAAAGAAATGAAACAGATAACGGCTCAATGGATTGCAGAGCATCCGGAATTAAAAGCGATTGTTTTGGAATGTACCAATATGCCACCATACAAAGAGGAGATTAGAAAAGTAACTAATTTACCAATATTTGATATTACGACACTAATGAATTATATCCAGTTGACTATATAGTGTTTGGAATTACATTCCGAAGAAATACTTTGAAAATGCGTTTTTTACAAAAATGAACTGGGTTCGTTCCTATTAAAAAGGGGATAGTCATATGCTTGAAATCGTAATACCGCTGTTGTTGTTATTTATCATCGCCTTGGTAAAGAAAATACCAAAAATCGGAGGGAATATAAAGGTAGCCTTACTTGTTGCGGCTATTTCCTCGGCCGTTATTTCCGGGCTAGGGCCAGGCGAGACCCTGCTGGCGTTTATAGATGGTGTCGATCGTTTGTCTTGGGTAATCATGCTGTCCATTTTTGGTTCATTGTATGCTGAGTCGCAGGTTAAGTTGGGAGCGATGGATACAACATTAAGCAGTCTCCGAGCTATATTCGGAAACTCGCCTAAAGGTTTGATTGCAGCCATCTTCATTACCTTAATCATAGCCGGATCACTGCTTGGAGATGCGATTGCAGCTGCAACGGTTATAGGGTTTTTAGTGATCAATTCTCTTTATGAATTAAAAGTAAAGCCGGAACAGATTGGTATGATTATTTTAGTAGGCGCATCGATCGGGTCCATCATGCCGCCTATCACACAAGGGGTTTTTCTTTCATCTTCTTTAGTCGGCATTGACCCCAGCCCGGTCATTAACATTGCTTATATTACAGTCGGCATTGGCGGCGTGTTGGCTATTTTGGAGTCATTCAGGTTTGTCCGTGGAAAAAAGATGCCCGATCATTTAATGGCGACAAAGTCTGTTTTTGGAATCTTAAAAGAAAAGTGGATGACGTTAGTGCCGCTTGCTGTTCTAGTTGCAATCGTGATTGCCAATACACTTTTTGAGTACAATATTTTTGAAGAATGGATCGTCTTTTCTGCTATTTTGAAGCCGCTGAAGGAAATTCCCATTTTACAAGGAGTTACCTTTCAAGTAGTTTCAGCGATCATTATTGCGATTATTGTCAGTTTTCTATTCCCATCTGTTTGGAAAGAGTCAAAAGAAGTGTTTAAAGGAGGACTATCAAAAGTCAGCCAAACTGTGCAAATCCAGCTTTGCGCTGGAATCATGGTCGGCGTGTTTTACGCTTCAGGGCTGATTGATAAGGTCGCACAAATGACTGAAGGTCTGGCTGCTTCCATGGTGAAAATCGGAGGTGCTTTATCCATCGTAGTTGTTGGAATGCTGACAGGATCGCAGACGACAGCCCAGTCGGTAAATGTCACTTTTCTGGCGCCGATTTTGAAAAACATGGATGTAGACCCAACTTTAATAGCGTTGGGAGCTTCTCATATCGCTGCTGCTGGTCAGAACATGCCTCCGGTTGGACTAACCGCATTCGTCGTTTGCGGGTTGATTGGGGGAATTTTAAACAAAGAAGTAGATCCAATCAAGGTAATGGGGCTGGCTTTGCCGAACTCCTTTTACTTTTTAATTGTTGGGTTAATCGCATGGTTTATTTAACTTCATTCAGCAGAAGTAAGATGAATGCATATTGGTATTCCTATTCAGTGGGGGTTCAAACCCCGGCTGAATAAAGTCAAAGCCTCCGGCGGATGCCACAGATTTTCAGAGGAAATTTATCGAGCGAAAGCTCGATAAAATCTGGGCGCAAATACGCCAAGGCGCATTTGATTCAAAAGCCAAACCTTTTGTATTTGTTAATTACAGGCCTCTTTTCACTGATCGGACCGATTACAAACCTCGGATCTTTGTATATCGTTCATGCCATGATGAAGAAAGTGAAACTGCCAAATGAGTTGCTTGGAAGAGTTTATGTTCGGGGTTTTACGTCAGTTCACACATGGTCACCGTATTTTGCTTCTGTTTTCTTAGTTGTTTACTCACTTAACATACCCATTCATCAATATTTACCGTATGGATTGATATTGAGCTTTTTTCAGATATTGATTGCATACTATTTATTTAGATATATTGAGATGCGGCACATAGAACTGGGCTTTATTGAAAGTGACCGGTATATTAATTATAAAAAATTGTATGAGCTCTTTGCTGTGCTCCTATTGCTAACAGGTTTTATTTTTGTATTTGAGCCATTTGTGACGTTAAATGCAAGTGTTCTTATTTCAATCAGCGTTCTTGTTTTTGCTTTTCTTTGGACGGTTTATTTGAAAATCCCGAAGGAATTTTTAAAAGAAATCAATGAATATCGAAAAAATATTTTTCCCCATAAGGCCAATGAAGTGAGTTTCCTATTAACAGCGGGATTTTTTGGAGTGGTATTGTCCAATACCTCCATATCTGGCTATATCCGTAATGTTTGGGTAAGTTTGGCTCACACTTCAGTGCTTCTTTTGATTTTTATGACAATCTTGATCATTACCTTGCTTTCTTTTGTTGGCGTCCATCAAATGGTGACAATCAGTGCGATTGTAGCAACCATTTCATACGATGAATTGGGTATCCATGCCATGGTGATGGCAATGATGCTGTTAAGTGCGTGGGCTGTTGGAACAACGATTTCTCCAATATCACCAGTAACTACAGCTGTTTCAAGTCTTCTGCAAGAGAATATTTTTAAAATTACAGTACGGTGGAATTTGCTTTAGGCAGTGGTGTTATTATTCATCCACACGATCGTTATATATTGCATTCATATATTTTTACTCAGTTAATGAAGCCCTGCTATTCTCAGGTTGTGGAGATAATAGGGGCTCTTTTTTTACAAAAATTATAATGATGACCTTTGAAAATTACATTTTTTATAAAAAAGAGATGTTAACTCTTTTTATAAGAGGGAAAAACTCTTGGTATGACTTTTGCATAATACACTTAAAATCTTTACAAACCATTTTGAAGGAGGGAGTCAGTGAGCTATAAGGTTATCGTTGCAGGCGGTGGTCTGATTGGGACTTCTACAGCTTACTACCTTGCTAAAGAAGGTGCGGATGTGACTCTGCTTGACTCGAAAGATATTGCTTCCGGCACATCAGGAGCTTGCGACCGAGCCATCATGCTTCAATCAAAAAAGCCCGGTCCAACGCTAGATTTGGCAAAAGAAAGTGCAAAGCTATATGCAAGTCTTGAAGAAGAATTGGAAGCCGATCTGGAATATAGAAAAGACGGCGGAATGATCATTATTGAAACAATGGAAGAAATGAAGGCCATGGAGGATATGATTAAGCGTCAACAGGAAGCGGGTATAGATGTACGATTGATATCTGGTGATGAAGCCCGCGAGCGCCAGCCAGGCTTATCTAAAGAGTTGCTTGGTTCGACTTGGTGGGAGCATGACGCGGAAGTCAACCCATTAAATGTCTCATTTGCCATGGCAAGAGCCGCTCAACGATTGGGAGCCGAAATAAAATTACAATCTCCGGTCACGGGATTGATAGTTGAAAATAACCGTGTCATTGGTGTCCGTATCTCCGAAGAGAAGATATATGCTGATGCGGTTGTGATTGCCATGGGAGTGTGGACGCCGATGCTGTTAGAACAGATAGGAGTAAATGTTCCCATTATTCCAAGACGAGGCCAGATTCTTGTTTCGGAAAGGTTAGACCCATTCCTTAAAAGTAATATACTGAGTGCATCATATATTGCAAACAAATTAAAGAGAAATCATCATGAGGAATATGCCGATCCTTTAGGGATTGGTTTAGCTATAGGGCAAACCTATAGCGGAACATTACTGATCGGTGGATCGCGGCAATTTGCGGGCTATAATACGGAAACATCTTCTGAGATTACTCAGAAAATTGGTGAAGCAGCAGTGCGGGCTTTTCCTGAATTAGCTCAGGTGAGGATTATCAGGGCATTTGCGGGTCTTCGTCCTTATACGCCTGATGGCATGCCTATATTGAGTTCAATAAATGGCCTGGATGGTATTTTTATAGCCGCTGGACATGAGGGAGACGGTGTGGCACTTGCACCGATTTCTGGAAAAATAATGGCACGGGTTGTATGCGGTGCCAATCCAGGTGTAGATATTCGGCCGTTTTCATTGAGCCGTTTCGATTAGTATAACTCTTGTACAGAGGGAGTGAATGCAAGTTGTCCAGTTCCTTTCGCATAAACAGCTTTGAAAAATCAAAAGAAATTGAATTTTATTTTAATAATAAGAAATTAACTGGCTATGAAGGGGAGCCGATTGCGGCTTCTTTACTGGCCCACGGTATTAAGACGCTTCGGACATGTGAAATCACCGGAGAGACTCGCGGAATATTTTGTGGAATCGGCCACTGTTATGAATGTCGGGCAGATGTTGATGGTATCTCAAATATTCGTACTTGTTTGACGCCAAATAGGCAAGGAACAAAGGTTTTTTCACCAAGGGAGAAGTTAAAAGATGAAAGTTGATGCAGTCATCATTGGAGCCGGGCCTTCAGGTCTTACTGCAGCCATAGAATTAGTCCAAAACGGTTTATCTGTTGCTGTCATTGATGAGTATTACCGTACAGGTGGTAGATTGCTCGGACAGCACTACGAAGATCCAAAGGCTCTGCCTAATGAGAGGATTTGGAATGGAAGGGAAATCGCGGAACAATTGGAGAAAAAAGCACGGGATCTAGGAGTGTATATTTTTACCGGTGTGACAGCATGGGCTGTCAGTGGAAAATGGCAAATAAATGTAACGGGGACAAAGGTGAACACGATTACCTCCAAAGTACTATTATTAGCCACTGGTTCAATTGAAAAAGCTCTGCCTATTCCTGGATGGACACTTCCAGGAGCAATGAGCATAGGTGCTGCTCAGACTTTTACCAATCTGCATCATGTAGCGGTTGGAAAAAGAGTAATCATTGTGGGAATTGACCCGCTCTCATTGTCTGTCATGATGGAGATGAAAAATGCGGGCATTGATGTGGTCGGTATGGTCTTGCCGCCGTTGTCGCCAGTAACCGGCATAAAAAATTCGCCCAGACATACGCTGGAGCGGCTCAAGGACGTGGTTGACCTTGCGCCCAATCCGCTTATGCGAATGGCAGGAAGGCTTGCTTTAGGTAGATTTCCCAATCTGACAGCCCGGGCATTGACCTTCAATCTTCTAAAGGTGAATGGTGTCCCTATTCATTTGCGTAAATCTGTTGCGAAAATTGAAGGGGGTAGGCAGGTTGAAGGGGTTACACTTCAATCTGTATCCATAGACGGCCATCCTACCGGGAAAAAGGAACAAATTGAAGTGGACGCGGTTTGTCTATCCGCGGGTCTTTACCCAATGGTTGATCTTGCACAGACAGCGGGATGTCCCATCATTGATATTCCAGAATTAGGGGGGATGGTACCACTGCATGGAGCTGATATGTCCACCCCTGTAAAAGGGTTATATGTAGCCGGGAATATCACCGGAATTGAGGGCGCAAAAGTCGCTATGGCGCAGGGCCAGCTTGCAGCCGCATCCATTTTGGAATCCATGGGGAGGGAAAGCTCCATTTCGGTTACTGAAGCGATGAGGGAAGTGAAGAAAGCACGGGAAAGGTCTCCTCTACGTTTTCTTCCTAAAATTGAAGAAGGACGTTCAAAGATGAACAAGATTTGGGAGAAAGAAGGCATTGTATGAAAAACATGATAATTTGCCGATGTGAAGGTGTCTGTTTGTCGGAGATTTTAAAAGCGATGGATGACGGAGCTAACAGTGTTCCCGGGCTGAAGAAAAGAGTCAGAGTCGGTATGGGCTACTGTCAAGGCCGGGTTTGTCAGCCGATTCTTCGTGATATCATAGAATCCAAAATGGGCAATCAGGCTCCTCCTTTACAGCATGCTCAAGCTCCCGTCCGCCCGGTACTTTTAAGCGACATTATTAAAAAATAAAGTCTTAATTTGGAGGTAAATGGATGTACTTACATGGAACCGCATCAATCAATGATGAAGGCCATCTTGAAATTGGTGGATGCGATACAGTGGAATTGGTAAAAAAATATGGCACTCCGTTGTATGTTTATGATATGGAATTAATCAAGAGCCGTGCTCGTTCTTTTAAGAAGATGTTTGAAAAGTATGGGGTGAAATCTCAGGTTGCCTATGCAAGCAAAGCTTTTTCGTCTATTGCGATACTACAGCTTGTTCATGAAGAGGGGCTTTCGCTGGATGTGGTTTCAGGAGGGGAGTTATATACTGCGGCAGCTGCTAAATTTCCCATCGACAAGGTCCATTTTCACGGAAACAACAAAAGTGAAGAGGAACTTGTAATGGCTTTGGATCATAAAGTTGGCTGCATTGTCGTTGATAATTTTCATGAGCTTCATATGCTGCATTACTTATGTCAGAAGAGGAAACAAACCGTTAATATATTGCTCCGTGTAACCCCGGGTATTGAAGCTCATACACATGATTATATCCTCACTGGTCAGGAGGATTCAAAATTTGGCTTTGACTTGGAGAACGGACAGGCGGAAATGGCTCTGAATTTTTCTCTTGATAGCGAGTACCTGAGTCCGCTGGGAGTTCATTGTCATATCGGATCACAAATTTTTGAAACGATTGGGTTCGTTATGGCCGCTAAAAAAATATTGGAAAAACTAAGTCTATGGAAAAACGAGTATGATTTTATTACAGAGGTTTTGAACCTTGGAGGCGGTTTTGGTATTCGCTATACGAATGATGATACCCCATTGTCTCCGGAACAGTATGTCGAAAAAATGATCATTGAAGTGAGCAAGGAAACGGAAAGGTTGTCATTGCCGATGCCAGAATTATGGATTGAGCCGGGACGTTCACTTGTTGGAGACGCAGGTACTACTCTTTATACAATCGGTTCTAGAAAAGACGTGCCGAATATAAGGAAATATGTGGCTGTTGATGGTGGAATGACGGACAATATCAGGCCTGCTTTATACGATGCAAAGTATGAGGCGGTTCTTGCTAACAGAGTGCTTGATCAGCAAGATGAAGTGGTGTCTATTGCGGGAAAGTGCTGTGAATCCGGTGATATGCTTATTTGGGATTTGCCTCTTCCCTCTCCAGATAAAGAAGATATTTTGGCCGTTTTTTGCACAGGAGCATATGGATATGCCATGGCCAACAATTATAATCGTATTCCTAGGCCACCAGTAGTTTTTGTCGAAAAAGGCGAAAGCAGACTTGTGATCAAACGGGAGTCTTATGAGGATCTTGTAAGATTGGATATGTCAATCAACGAAAAATCTCCCATTTAAGAGTAATAGGTTACCTCCTGTGTGTTAATATGATATAAATTATAAAATTTGTAATGTTACACAGTCCGGGAGGAAGCAGGATGGCTACAGATATTTCAATGTCGGTTTTAATGATTGGCTATCGAAGAGATATTTTGGATGGAATGGCGGATTGGTTTGATAGAGGGATTCTTTGCCTTGCTGGTGTGATTGATCCTCTCGTTGACCAAATTCCAGAAGAGGTCCCGTTGGTTCATTATGCTGAGCAAGTGAATCACCAAGAGATCCACTTCATTCTGATAACTGGAAATGAGGCACCTTATCACCAAGAATTGAAAAATTGGGATAGGAAAGATAGGGTAGTTATTACACCGGATTCAATTTGGATCCTCGAAAAGTTGGCTCGAACAGCAAGTAAAATTCAATCACTAACCGAAAAGCAACAGTTTTATCAAACGATCTTAATGCACTCACATGAGGGTGTACAGTTTGTTGATTCCGAGGGCATTATTCAGTTTATAAACCCTTCTTTTTCCAGAATTACGAATGTTTCGCCTGAAGAAAGGCTTGGAAAGCATATTGAAGAGGTGTCTCCCGGTGGATCATTGAATAAAGCCTATAAAACGAGGGCCCCGGTTTTTAGCTATAAATCAACAAGTGTGGGGTCTAATGTTGAAACGGTCGCCAATGCAGCTCCCATTTTTGTGGAAGGCAAGTTCATAGGGGCAGTTGCGACTTTCCAAGATGTAACTGAAGTAAAGTATCTGACGGAAAAATTGATGGAGCATGAACAAGAACAGCGGATGATTAGTCAGCAATCGAGTGACAGATATGAATCCAAGTATTCACTAGATCATATTATCGGTGAAAGTAACGAAATCAAAGAAGCAATAAACATAGCGAAGAAGGCAGCGCGTACTCGTTCCACCGTTTTAATAACCGGAGAAAGCGGGACAGGTAAGGAGTTATTTGCCCACGCCATTCATACAGAAAGTAAATGCAGCGATAAGCCTTTTGTCACTGTTAACTGTGCGGCGATTCCAGCGGATTTACTGGAAAGTGAGTTATTTGGCTATGAAAAAGGGGCATTTACGCATGCTATAAAACAAAAGCTTGGCAAAATTGAATTGGCCAATGAAGGGACATTGTTTTTGGATGAAATTGGCGAAATGAGCGTCTCTTTGCAGGCCAAATTATTAAGGGTTTTACAGCATAGAGAGTTTGAGAGAATTGGTGGACTGAAGAAAATACATGTAGAATTTCGGATCATTGCTGCCACAAATGCTGATTTGGAAACATTAGTTTCCGAAGGTAAGTTCCGCGAAGATTTATTTTATCGATTGAATGTCATTCGCCTTGAAGTGCCTCCTTTAAGAGAAAGAAAGCAGGATATACCTTTGTTGGTGCAAGAGCTATTGAACGGGATATCGCAGAGAATCGGACTTAGCCCAATGCAGCTTACAGACAAAGGTACCTCTATTTTATCCAAACACGATTGGCCGGGGAATATTCGGGAGCTGGAGAATGTGTTGGAAAGATTGATGAACGAGAGCCCTTCATCTGTCATATCGGATTCCTTGGTCTTAAAACAAATTCAAAGAATACTTGGTCCTTCTTCTGAGACTGGTGACTATTCACAGTCAGCCGCAACTTCACTTTTACCTTTAAAGGATATCGAAAAAGAACATATTCAAAGGACTTTACATCATTTTGGGAACTCATTGGAAAGTAAAAAGCAGGCTGCTCGTTCTTTAGGGATTTCGATTTCAACACTCTATAATAAAATCCGAGATTATCAACTGGAGTGACATTGTGTCAAATGGAAAGGCGGTATTGTCAGTGGGAGAAAATTTGAATCTTTTAATTATCGGCGGTGATCAACGGTACTTGGAAGTCATTGATCAGTTGGCAGCTAAGGGAATTGATATTGATTTAGCTGGATTTGATCAAATGACCTTCTCTCACCCCGCTATCAACAACAAAAAATTGGATCAGGTTGATTTTGAATTAATTGATGCTATCTTGCTGCCATTGCATGGAACAAGTGCTGATGGGGAAGTTGATGCTGTCTATTCAGATGAACCTATGAATTTATCATTCGAGATGCTGAGGCAGACACCGAAGCATTGTGTTGTTTACACTGGAATTTCCAATGGCTATTTAGATGAAGCTGTGAATCAGGCTGGCAGAAGCCTTGTTCGTTTAACTGACCGTGATGACTTATCCATTTTAAATTCAATTCCAACAGCCGAAGCAACCTTAAAGATTGCGATAGAAGAAACGGATTATACCATCCATGGTTCTCAGGTGATGGTGCTGGGATTTGGGAGAACAGGTGTAACCTTGGCCAGACTATTCTCTGCTGTAGGTGCAAAAGTTAGCGTGGCTGCCAGAAAAGATTCCGATTTTGCACGAATCAGTGAAATGGGAATGTGCCCGGTTCATTTGGATCATCTGGCTGATTATATTTCTGAAACGGATATTTGTATTAATACGGTTCCTCATATGATTTTAGATACTGCAGTTCTTTCAAAAATGGAGAGCTCTTCTCTGATTATCGATATTGCTTCAAAGCCTGGGGGAACGGACTTCGCGTTTGCTCGTGAAAAAGGTTTAAAGGCTGTTCATGCCCTTGGGCTGCCTGGAAAAACTGCACCGAAGACAGCAGGGGAGATTGTAAGTGGGGTTCTATACAAGCTATTGACTTCCTGATAGCTTTCTAGTAGATTGTGCCTGCCACATTATGAAAAGTGTGCAGGCAATTTTAATTAAATAGAGGAAGGAACCCCTTAATTATAAGGCCGCTTGCTGATCAGTTGATCTATAACGCTTAGATAAAAAACACGGCAGAACAGATCATCATAATCTATTCTGCCGTGTTTTTGATTAGACAGAGATGGTTCCCATTATAAAGGCTATGATGACGAGAGCTATACTTATACCCCACATCCATAAGAAGGAATAGCGAATATGTTTGCCCATTTCCACACCTGCAAGTCCAATGGCAAGCCATAGTGCTGGCGAAAATGGGCTGACGAATGTTCCGACAATATTTCCAATAATCATGGCATATGCCATGGATATAGAAGGTATTCCAAACGTCACCCCAATTTGTTCTGCAACCGGAAGCAGTGCAAAGTAATAGGCATCTGTACTTAACAACAGATCAAACGGAACTCCCAAAATCCCTAAGATCAAATGAAGATAAGGTGCGATAAATGAAGGGAGTATATTGACCACATCTTCTGCAATCGAATTGAGCATACCCGTTCCGTTCAGTATTCCCAAAAAGGAGCCTGCTGCCAAGATGATGGTTGCCATCGTTAACGCATTTGGTGCATGCTTTTGAATTGTTTTATTCTGGTCATTTGCTTTTTTGAAATTAAGTGGAAGAGCAAGGCAGACCCCAATCATGAAAGCTAACCCAGCCGGGATGATTCCGGCAACCAGCACCCCAATGACTGCAACCGTCAATAGAACATTTAGCCAGTATTTCTTTGTTTTTGCAATTCCTGTCTTGCCGTTTCCCTGGCGGTCAAATAGAACTCCGTCCTCCTCTTCGAAGGCGATAGCATCTTCAATACTTCCATAACTCTCAATGATTCTTCGTTTTTCTCTCATTCCTAAAAAAACAGCTAGGGCAATCATTAAAACTATCCCAATGACTTGGATGGGAATCAGAGGTCTCCACAGTTCCGTGACATCTACATTCAAAACGGAAGCAGCACGTCCGAGTGGTCCTCCCCACGGAATCATGTTCATAATACTTGCACTGCCGCCGATTAATAAAAGAAGTAAATAAGGACTCATCTTCATTTGCCGGTAAATGGGCAATAATGCAGGAATCGTTATTAAAAATGTTGACGCGCCAGAACCGTCAAGTTGTGCTATCGCTGCAATTAGCACGGTACCGACACTTATTGTAATAACATTTCCATGGGTTACCGCTATCATTCTATCTATGATTGGATCAAACAATCCGGCATCTTGCATAATGCCAAAAAATAAAATAGCGAAAATAAACATAACAGCTACTTGAATAACAGATATGAGTCCATCACTGAAAAAATTGCCAACTTCCGTGATTTTAAATCCCGCTACGAGAGACCCAATAAGCGGGATGATTACTAGCGGGATGATTGGTGTCATTTTGCCCTGAATTAATATTAAGACAATGATCAAGATCGTAGCGAAGCCAATGATGCTTAGCATGCGTATACCCCTTCCTTTAGATAGCGTTTACATTTGTATTTTGAATCTATTTATCTTTTACAAATTAGCAAAAAAAGAAAAGGATATATATATTTGCTTCATTTATCGTTTAAAGATTTTTTTCTGCATTTTGTTCATATTGTTTTCGATAAATATACTGTCTTAAAGGTCTTCCAACACTGCCATAATGTAACATAGCTTCCGCTTGATTCGTTGATACTAAATATTCCATATATCGTCTGACAGTAGACCGGCTCATACCTAGCGATTCACTGATATCTGTAGCTGTCATAGCCTCATAAGTATCATCTTCAAGGAATCCGATAATTTCATGGAGTGTAAGCGGGTCGATTCCTTTCGGTAATTGGGATGGTTTTTTTTCTTGTGAGCTTGCCAATGAAGTCATGCGAAATAGCTTATTTACTTCTTCCTGATTGAATGATGCTGAACGGTTGATTTGATCTTGAAATGTTGCGTAGGAATATAAGGATTGACGGAACCGATGTTGATCCACCGGTTTTATAATAAAATCGAATGCACCTGCACGCCTTGTTTCGACAATCGTTCTTAGGTCATTTGCCGCTGTAACAACAATAATATCAATGGATGGAAAATGATTTCTTAAGCTATAAAACAGAGTTAATCCTTCCGTGTCCGGAATATAAATATCAAGTAATATTATATGTGGTAATTGTTCGGAATGACTCAAAAAGTTCTGGGCTTCTTCACTGGATTTGGCTATATGCTGAACATGGAACGATGGAATTTGTTCCACCAGATCTTTATGAATCCCGGCAATCCAAAAATCATCTTCGATGATAAGGACGTCTATTTTTTGTTCCATTTCTACATCTCCCTTTTTGGTATGACAAGTACAAACAGTGCACCACCAAGTTCGCTTCTCTCAAACATGATTTCACCGCCGACATCATGAAGCGCTTTTTTGCTTAATGCTAAGCCCATTCCTCTTCCAATTTCACTTTTAGTGGAATAGCCTTGATCAAATAACACTTTAGCTGCCTCCGGTGTGACACCGGGTCCAGAGTCTTCAACTTCAAAGTAGAGTTCCTTTCCTCTGTCAGAGAAATATATAGATATTTCCCGCATCTTCGATTGTGACAGTTTAATAGATTCAATGGCATTTTCAATAACATTTCCTAAACTCGTTAGTAAGGCCGTTCGCTTTCGACCGGTAAGAGGGTGCGCCAATAGGCTGTCTTCCTGAACCGTGAAAATTATTCCGGATTCGTTTGCCTGGTTATACTTTCCTTGCAACAATCCGTGCACTAAAGGGTCTGCTACACGGTCTGCGAGGAACGTAAGCCAATGACGTTGGGTTTCGCTCTCTTGTTTAATAAAGGCTTCCGCCTGCTCAACTTTATCCAACTGGATCAAACCTAAAATAGTATATAACTTATTGGAAAATTCATGGGCTTGTGCTCGTAAGGTATTTGCATATTGTTTCATTTGATGGAGTTCTTTTGTAAGGTGTTCAATGTCGGTTTTTCTCCGAAAGGTTGCTACTGCCCCAGTAAATTCTTCATTTTGTATCGGTATTCGGTTTACCAATACAACTGTGTCGCCGAGTAACATCTCCTTGTCCATTTCAATGTCTGTCGCTTTCATATGTTGAAATAAAAGATTGTAAGTTAATTGATCTACTTCCTTATTCGCTGTAAGCATCTGTTTTGCTGCTTTGTTGACCATTGTGGTTTCTCCGTGTTGATTGATGGCCACAATCCCTTCTTTGGTTGATTGTAAAATAGCTTCCTTCTGTAATAGTAATTCCGATATTTCTTCAGGTTCCATATGAAAGAGCAGACGTTTTATATAAGTGGAAATACCGATTGCACCGATTATTCCCAATATAAAGACGAGAGAGATATAGAACCAAATGGTATGTTTCTCTGCGTTAATAATAGCTTCCACATTTTCATTTAAAAAACCAACTGATACGACGCCAATAATTTGGCCATCTTTATTGATAATGGGTACTTTACCGCGTATAGCAGGACCTAAAGAGCCTGTTTGTTTGGTGATATATGATTCTCCATAATGAAGAGCCCGCTCATTATCGCCTCCCACCATTTTCTTGCCGATACGTTCCTTGACAGGGTGGGAGTAACGAATCCCATCTTTATTTCCGACCACAATATATTGTGCATGAGTAGCCTGTTGAATTGGGCTCACGATTTCCTGGATCTTACTGGTTGGATCATCCAGCTCAAAGGCTTTGATAATATCATCCATTTTCGCAACAGAGGAAGCAACACTAAGAGCTCTTTTGCCTATTTGATTTTCAATCGTCTTGGAAACTAGTTGATTTATTAATATACCTAGTACAAACAGAATGCATATAAGCAGAAAGCTAATCAACAAAATCATTTTAATATGTAAATTGAAAAATCGTCTTTTTTGGTTACGATTTGGAATTGCTTTAGTTGGTCTGGCCAAGTTGAAAACTCCTTCAGTGTTAAGGTCTGCTGATAATATAGCATTATAAAAATATATATCAAAAGGAAAATGTCATCCGGCGGCTCTATGCTTATATGAAGGAACAGAAGGGCGGTTAAAAAAGTGAGAAACGTTGGAAACGGAGAAAAGCCAGCTGAGTCGGACGGGATTGATTTGAATTTGGGCATATAGAACAAATCCAATTACATTGGCTAAGTGTTTTTTCACTAAAGAAGAGATTAATCAATTACTAGTTGAGTACAGGGTGAATTATTTTTAACCATACAATTTTTAACTTCATTCAGCAAAAGTTTCCTACTTCTGTAAGTGGTGAGATGAAGGTGTGTTGGTATTCCAGCTGAATAAAGTTAAAGCCCTTGGCGAATGTCACAGATTTACAGAGGAAATTTATCGAGCGGACCTCGATAATTACGCCAAGGCGCATTTGACGTTTATTTTTAAACAGGCAATCAATTTTCGAAAAATGGATATTTGTATCCCTTATATGATTTTGGAGACTGGCATTCTTTCAAAAATGGAGAATTCTTTCCTGATTATCCGGATGAATGGACTTCGTGTTTGCTCGAGAAAAAGGTTTGAAGGCTGTTCATGCCCTTGGGCTGCCCGGAAAAACTGCGCCGAAGACAGCAGGGGAGATTGTAAGTGGGGTTCTACACAAGATATTGATTTCCTGATAGTTTTCTTAGTAGATTGTGCCTGCCACATTATGAAATGTGTGCAGGCATTTTTTAAAACAGAAGCTCAAAGCTCCCAATACCGCCGAAGTAAATAAGAGAGCCATTTACAGTGAGGGTTTTTCCAAATGTTTTCCAGCAAACCCTTCACAATGGCAGCGTCGAGGGATGGCTCTACTAGGTGCTCTTTTAGTAAGATCAGTGATTCCTTTTCAATCGAATCGGTTATTTCTTCCATTATCTCTTCCATCATTTCAAGGAGTTGTTCTTTCGTTATCTCCTCGGTTGCTGGAGGCATCTGGGCCATCTCTTTTGTAACAAAGGGGATGGTCGTATGTTTCGCAAGCACATTTGTTTTCTCAACAAGCGATTGTGCTAGCAAGTCCAAATCAACCGGCATTTCACTGAATAAAAGAATTTGTGAATAAGTGTTCAAAAAACCTTTGATACAGTAGATCAAATCATATTTAATCTTTTCGATTTCCTCGCCATACAATCTTTCTACGATGGCTAAAATCCCTTCCTCGAGTGCTCTGTCAAAGGATTGCATTTTATTTACAAATTTTTCATCGAGTGTATGCATCTGTTCCTTAATAAAAATCTTAGCGAAGTCCGAATGTTGTTGAGAAGAATGAAACATTGCAAGATAAAAATCATATAAAAGCGTTTTAGTTTCTGAATTTTTGACCAGGTAGTCAATCTCTGATAAATCCTGCATTGAAAAATGATCAAACAACTCTAATATCAATTCGTCCTTAGATTTGAAGGAAAGGTAGAATGCTCCTTTAGAAATACCGCAATGTTCTGTTATTTGTTGGACAGACGTAGCTTTAAATCCCTGATCTGCAAAAAGCTCCAATGCCTTTTCCATAATTAATTGTTTTTTTGCCATGTTATTGCTCGCTCCTAGGATATTCATTGACAAATGACCAATCGGTCATTATTATAAGGAACTGTAAGGAAAAAGTCAATTTGAGGCAGGTGTAATTGTGAACGGATTAGTTAATTTTGTGTTAAAGAATAAACTTGCAGTATGGCTTCTTACCATCATCATTACAGTTTCTGGGATTTATTCAGGAACTCGGATGAAAACGGAGACGATTCCGGATATTTCCATTCCTTTCTTAATGGTGACAGGTGTATATCCTGGAGCAACTCCTGAACAAGTGATGGAAGATGTTTCCATGCCAATAGAAAAAGCGGTAGAAGGCCTTGACCATGTAAAAGCAGTTTACTCAAATTCATATTCCAATATGTCGAGTATTCAAGTGGAGTATGAATATGGAATCGATATGGACGAGGCGAAAAGGGAATTAAATTCAGCTTTGGATAATGTTGAATTGCCGGAGGGGGCAGAGGAGCCGACAACATCAGCTATCAGCATGAACATGATGCCGGTTATTGCCCTTAGTGTAAGCAGCTCAAAAGAAGACATTGTTGAACTAACGTCGACAGTGGATGAAAGTTTGCTGCCGAAAATCGAAAAACTTGATGGTGTGGCATCAGCTACCATCACTGGTCAGCACATTGAAGAAGTAGATCTCACGTACAACAAAGCGAAGATGGAAAAATTGGATTTGACAGAAGATAAAGTCAAAGAAATGATCCAAGCGAGTAACATGGACGTTTCATTAGGGCTTTATGAGTTTAAAGAGGGAGAGCAAGCAGTTTCGGTTGATGGGAAATTCATGACTGTCAAGGAATTGAAGGATATGTTAATTCCTATCACTCCGACTGCCGACAATCCATCACCATTTGTGAAGCTTGGTGATATTGCGAAGATCAAGACGGTCGGAAAAGTTGAATCGGTTTCCCGTACAAACGGAAAAGATGCGATAGCGATTCAGATTGTCAAAGACCAGCAGGCGAACACAGTTGATGTTGTAAATAAAGTGAAGAAATTAATCAAGGAAGAAAAGTCGAAGTATGATGCTCTTTCCATTGACGTCACGCTTGACCAAGGAGAGCCGATTGAGGATTCTGTGGCAACGATGATTGAAAAAGCGTTGTTCGGCGGATTGATTGCTATATTAATCATCCTTCTTTTCCTCCGAGACTTTAAATCAACACTCATTTCGATTATATCGATTCCAGTATCTATTTTCATGGCATTACTGCTATTGAACTGGATGGATATTACGTTGAATATTATGACGCTTGGTGCGGTTACGGTAGCGATCGGTCGGGTTATTGATGATTCGATTGTTGTTGTTGAAAATATTTACCGGCGCCTGCATTTAAAAGAGGAAAAACTGAACGGTCGTGCTCTTATACGTGAAGCGACCATTGAAATGTTCAAACCAATTATGTCCTCTACATTAGTAACAGTTGCCGTATTTGCGCCGATGATTTTTGTTGGTGGTATGGTCGGTGAATTGTTCATGCCATTTGCTTTGACAATGGCGTTTGCTCTCGGTGCTTCGTTGCTTGTAGCAATCACCATTGTGCCTGCCCTTTCACATTTCTTGTTTAAAAAGAAATTATATGGTGAGAAAACTAAGAAAAGCCATAAGGGGCCGGGCAAACTAGCAAACTGGTATAAAAGCTCTCTTAATAAAGTGCTTAACCACAAAATCATTGCGTCAGTACTTGCGATTGCTTTATTAGTAGGAAGTTTGGCGTTGACGCCACTCATCGGTTTTAGCTTCTTAGGCAGTGACGAAGAAAAGGTAATGTATTTAACGTACACGCCAAAAGCAGGGGAACTGAAAGAAGACACGCTGGAAAATGTTAAAGCTGTTGAAGATAAAATGCTGAAACGTGATGACATTGACATTGTTCAAGTGTCCATCACAGAAGCTGGGGATCCTTCCGCAGTAATGATGGGCGGCGGCTCAGGCGGTGCCTTAATGTACTTGATTTTTGACCCGGATATGGAAAACTTCTCGGAAGTAAGGGAAAAAGTAGAGAAATATGTAACGACACTTGATCAATCAGGAACATGGAAAAGTCAGGACTTCTCATCAATGTCTGGCTCTACCAATGAAGTCAGTTACACCCTCTACAGCGAAAATTTAGATAAACTGAATGAATCGGTACAGCAGGTAGAAGACATTATGAAGGACAACGATGGGTTGAAAGATGTTTCTGCCAGCTCCGAGGGAACTTTTGTCAAATATACGTTCCGAGTTGAACAGGCTGAATTGCTGAAAAAAGGTTTGACAACAGGTCAGATTGTAATGATGTTAAACCCTCAAAATACAAAAGATGTATTAACGACGGTAGAAAAAGACGGAGACACTTTAGATGTCGTTGTTCAACAAGAACAAGCGGCTCAGCCGGAAACTGTGGATGAGCTTTTGGATAAGAAAATTCCAACGGCAACGGGTGATACAGTACCGCTTGCAGATCTTGTCAAAGTGAAAAAAGGATCTACGTACAATACACTCGACCGCAGTAAAGGTGAATACTATGCTACGATTTCAGGGACAGTTAAAGGCGATGATATTTCCAAAGTAACTTCCCAGATTGGTAAAAAGGTAGATAAGCTGGATCTGCCAAAAGGCGTAACAGTCGATATTGCCGGTGTACAGGCAGACATGGATGAAACATTTACTCAGTTGGGCATGGCTATGTTAGCTGCGATTGCTATCGTATACTTCATCCTTGTTGTCACTTTCCATGAAGGTGTGGCGCCATTTGCTATTTTGTTCTCACTACCATTTACTGTTATTGGAGCTTTTGTCGGCTTATATCTAGCTGGTGAGACGATCTCGGTCTCTGTGATGATGGGGCTACTGATGCTCATCGGTATTGTTGTGACGAACGCCATTGTTTTGGTCGACCGGATTGTCCGTATGGAACGATCTGGATTGGAAATGCGTCAGGCTGTATTGGAAGCTGGAGCAACGCGTCTCCGCCCAATCCTGATGACCGCAATTGCTACCATTGGGGCGTTAATCCCATTGGCACTAGGCAATGGCGGCGGAGGCTTGATTTCAAAAGGTCTTGGAATCACGGTCATAGGCGGTTTGGCAAGCTCTACCTTATTAACTTTAATTGTTGTACCAATTGTATATGAAGTCTTGTCTAAACTATTTAAGAAAAACCGCAAAGAAATAGAAGAGAATTAATGAAATTAAGAGTACCTTGACTAAGAAGGGGGCTGTTCAGAAAGTCAGTGAAAACTGATTTTCTGCAACAGCCCCCTTTTGATAAATGAGGCACTATCATCAAAATTTTTATTTACCATTATGATCATTTATGGATTGATCAATCAGATTCGTTAAAGCTTCAACCCCTTTTGGTTCCAGATGGACACCGTCCGCTGTAAAGTATTCTGGATGATTAATAGCCGTAGAATACCAATCTACCATTGTAATATTGTCATTGTCCCTTGCCTTCTCATATAACGCATCGTTTACTTTGCTTTCCCATGGACGTGGGACACGTACAGTTATTAAATAAATATGAGCATCCGAGAAAGCATTAAGCAATGTATCAATTTGACTGGTGGAAAAATATCCATTTGTCCCCAGCTGAATAATGACGGCTTTATCTGGGTGATTAAACGCTGCGTAACCGGGCGCCAAATTAGCGGCTTGTGACACTTGTCTTCCAACTTTTGCATCAATCGTAATGGTGGGGTAAATTTTATGTAAACTTGGAGCAATATCTATCATGACTGAATCTCCAATGCCTAGTATTCCTGTATAAGCTTTATTTGCTGTTAAGTTTTCCTCTTTCTTAGGCTCATTGCTCTGTTCAATTTTGGGTGCTGATTTTTTCTCGCTACTTTGGTCAGCGGAATCTTTCTCCAATGTATGGCTTCCCTGCTTAGAAACTTTTTTGCTGGAAGGTCGATCATCATTTATTTTTACTTGAGCCGGATAGGACTTTATTGACTCTTTCTTCTCTTCGCCTTTTACCACACCAGTTATACCAGCAGTAAACATCAAAAGGATTAATGGAATCAGTACAGTTGAAACTTTTCTAGCTAAAGGAAAGCTTCTCCAATTGATTATGTTAATCGCAAGGTATTGCCTAAAGAAGGGACGGAATCCATTTTTTCGAATGGGGGTTTCAATAAAACGATATGAAAACTCAGCTATGATCAATATGATGGCTAATTGTAAACCAACACGCCAAAATACGGGCTTCCCTATTTCTTGAACAGGGGTGCCCAATACCGTCACAGGGTAATGCCAGATGTAGATTCCATATGATCTTGAACCAATCCAACGGAGAGGTTTCCAAGAAAGTAAATTCCCTAAAAAACTAGCTGGATGACACACACAGGCGATTAGAATGGCTGCATTTATACATACGAGTAACAGTCCTCCTCGATATAAAAACACTTGGTACTCGTCCACCAAAAAAATACAAATGATAAAGATACCAAAAGCAATCATACTTGTGATATTTAGCGTATTGCTAAGCCCTGCAGAGAGTTTTTTGGACGAGAGTCTTTTCATTGGCCAAATAAGGGCAAGTGAACAGCCGATTAGCAGTTCGAATAAACGGGTATCTGTCCCATAATAGACGCGACTAGGATCAGTTCCAGGGTGATATAATATGCTCATTAAAATTGCAGAACTTAAAGCTACGAGAAAGACGGCAATAGAAAGCTTACTCCGATTTTTAAATATAGATAGTCCAACAGTCAATGCAATGGGCCAAATGAAATAAAATTGTTCTTCAATTGCCAGTGACCATAAATTTTTCAAAGGTGAAGGGGAGCCAAAAATATCAAAATAGGAAAGCTTATGAAAAATGAACCACCAATTGCTTGTATAAAAAATCGAAGATATGGCATCTCCGCGTACAGTATTAAGAAGCTCCCGGTTAAATAACATCACCCAAACGAGAACAGTCATAATCATGAAATAGGCAGCTGGAAGTAAACGGCGAATCCGTTCAAACCAAAATTCTCGCAAGTTTAATGTTAAGTGATTTCCTTGTATCGGTAGAATCGTAGATGTTATTAAATAACCGGATAAAACAAAGAAAATATCGACCCCAAGGAATCCTCCTTTAGCCCAACTGAAGTTAAAATGATAAGCTATGACAGTTAGTACTGCTAAAGCTCGGAGTCCATCTAATCCGGGGATATAACGGCGGTTTGGTGTCTTGCTTAACATAAAAATTCCTCCAATTAACTGTACAACTTCATGTTGATGGAGATGTTTCGAACCTTCGCTTCATCAATAGGACTGTTCTAATTGAAACGAATTTGAAAAAGTGACTTCTCCAGTTAATAGACGTCTCTATCTGATCATTTTGTTTCATGGAAAAAGAGAAAATTTAGGCCAAACTTTTTTATTTTTTTGAACGTCTAATGTTTAAAGGGCTGGGAGATACATTTAAATCTGTTACAAAAATACATTGAAAGGAGGACTGGCTCTTTACCCGCATGGACTATCGATGCGGAATATCTGTAATATAAACAAACGCCCTTTCTTCCATACAGAAAGGGCGTTTGTTTATAGAGTGCTCATGTCCCGGTTTTAGTGAATGTATCTGTCTCCAACGAGCATGTCTGAAATCACTTCTGTTGGAATTTTAAACTCAACAGCTCCCATATATCCCGGGGCCACTTCATATTCATCGAATGAAATCACTAATTTATAATCGTCAGTAATATAAAACTGTTGATTTGGATCAATTTTAGTAAAAGTCTCCTCAGGCATGTCTTCATCTGTTATAAAATAAGCTTTATTAGGGTCATCCTTCATCTGCTGTTTCATCTGTTCTTTAATGTTTTCGCTGATGACATTGACATACTGATTATTTTTAAACAAACTCTTCAGAGTGATTAGCACATGGTTCTCTTTATCAATGGAAACATACTGATCTTGAATATATCCCGATGCTTGTGTTCTTTGAGTGGTACGGCGAATAGATAAAATAACGGGCGTATCCGTTACCTTTTCATAATCACTATCAATTGAAAAATGTCCCTTTTTAGAGGCTGATGAATGTGTGAATTCTTCATACAGCTTTTTGCTTTCTTCTATATACTTTTTATTTAGATTGGACTCAAGTGATTTATTGTCAAGACCTGTAACGGCTGGAGTTTTAACATTAATGCTGGAATTGTCCTTTTCTTCCTTGAACTCGTGGAACGTGATTACTTCTATGATCTTTTTGACAAAAGGAACTTTAGACATAGCGTTTGCTGCGTCCGGACTAAAGTTTACTGTTGCAATGAATAATAGAGCTGCAGCAGTTACACCTGCTGGCCATATATATAAAGGTTTCCTTTTTTTCTTTTTCTGAAGTGCTTTAGTAACAACAGCATCTAACTCTTTTGGAATGGGTATATCTTTATATGCTTCTCTTAAAGTCTCTAATTTTTTATCCATTATATGAAATCCTCCTCCGTAATTGAAATGCGCAGCAACTTTAATCCCCTGTAAAGTCGTGTTTTCACTGTGTTAATGTTTTCATCTACAATTTCCGCAATTTCCTCTAATTTTAAATCCTCAAAGAAGCGCAGAATGATAACGGTTTTATATGGAAGTGGCAATTCATCTAAAGCGTTATGAAGATCGATATCCTTGTATGCATCTTCTTTTCCAGCACTTAAAAACTCAATGGTTTGATCGTCGGCTAACGTCAATTTCTTTTGTTTTCTTAAAAAGTCGATTGCCGTCCGAACGACTATTTTATAAAACCAACTTTTTATGGATTCAGGATCTTTGATTGTCTCAATGGAAACAAGCGCCTTTTTAATCGACTCTTGAACGATATCTAATGCATCTTCTTTATTTTTCACATAACTGAATGCTAAACGATAGAAATCTTCTTTATGATCATTAATACAATTGACGAATAGTTCATGCGCATCATTTTTCTTCATTTACCTTCAAAGAGCTCCTTTTTAGAAATACATTTTATAAACTGTTACAAATTATAGACGAACAAGTGTTATAAAAAAGTTTGCTTAGAAGAAGATTTTTTATCCTAAAAAGTCGGTTAATATGTTCGTTAGGAAGGTCTACTCCAAGATCGAAATAAATGGTATAATCAAATCGTAATGATTACGATTTTCATTAAGGAGAGTGGAAGATGAGCTTCAACGGCTTTTATAAATAAATAGTGCTTAATCATGCAACATACTGAAGAAATCTCAGAGAATTAGATTCTCTATAAGATTCAACATGCGGGGATGTTATGACGCTATACGCTTGATCTTTCCTATATAGGTGAGGGGTGCATTATTAGTATGGCTTTTTCCTCCATGTTTACAGCGAGCGGAAAGAGCTGCTCCCTAATAGAGTTGGAAGAACTGAATCCTACAAGGTATAATGGCGCGTTAATGCTGTGGCAAGCATTTCAAAAATGAACTTCATTCAGCAGATGTCTCCCACTTCAGTAAGGTGAGATGAATGCATATGTATTACGCCAAGGCGCATTTGATTACAACAAAGGATGCATCACCCTTTATGTCTGAGAATGAAAATAAGGGTCATAATAATAAATAAATCGTAATGATTACGATTTTCAATAATAAAAAGGAGTGGTTATATGCATGGACTTGCATCATCTAAAATTCCTGTCACTATTTTAACAGGTTACTTAGGGGCTGGGAAAACTACGTTGTTGAATAGAATTGTAACGGAGAGGCATCAACAAAAAATGGCCATTATTATGAACGAATTTGGGGAGGTCGGGATTGATAATCAGCTTGTAGTAAATTCAGAAGAGGAAATGATAGAGATGAACAATGGCTGTATTTGCTGCAAGGTAAGAGGGGATTTAATAAAAATTTTGCGTAGCTTGGTATTTTCCATAGAACAGGGAAAAGTTCGTTTTGACAGGGTTCTTATTGAAACAACGGGACTGGCAGATCCGGCCCCGGTGGCACAGACTTTTTTTATGGATCGTGAACTTTCCGAGAAATTTGAAGTCGACAGTATTGTAACAGTAGTGGACTGTAGACATGTATCCCGTCATTTGGATGATAAAGATGAAGCACAGGAACAAATCGCTTTCGCAGATGTTGTAGTTATGAACAAATTGGACTTATTAAAAAGGGATGAGTTACTGCCTTTAGAGAAACGAGTTTCCGGGATCAACCCAACAGCCAAAATACTCTACGCAGAAAACTGTAAATTGGATTTAAATGAGGTATTAGGTATTAAATCGTTTGAGTTGAACCATAAGCTTGATCTTCATCCACACTTATTGGAAGAATACCACCATCATCATCATCATGACGACAAGATTTCTTCTGTTTCGTTTGTGGAGGAACGCCCTTTGGATCGAAGTAAGCTAAATCGTTGGATGAGTTATCTAATACAAGAAAAAGGGGAAGATCTTTTAAGGTATAAAGGTATTTTATATGTTGACGGTGTGGAAGAACGGGTTGTATTTCAGGGATTGCATATGCTCTTTGCCGGAAAGCCAGACCGAAAGTGGAGAGAAGAGGAAGTTAAGCGCAGTCAGCTTGTTTTTATTGGAAAGAATTTAGACAAGAAGGAATTGAAGAGGCAGTTTAGAGCTTGTTTAGCATAAAAATGCTTTCGTAGGAAAAAGAGAGAGGAGATCAATTGGAATGATCCTTTCAGGAAAAACAATAAATAGCAAAATCAAGAAAGGGGATCTAATCATAGATCCGTTTGATAAAATCAGTGTTCAGCCGGCGTCGATTGATTTGAGAATCGGAAGCCATTTTCTGGCCATCGATGAAAATCAAAATTCTTTTCTAACTTTGGATAAACAAGCAAGATATCGGGATATCCATGTTGAAAAGGAAGGCTCCATCATTATTCAGCCTCAGTCCTTTTTACTCGCGACAACAGTAGAGTACATAGAGTTACCACCATCATTGACAGCCTTTGTAGAAGGGAGAAGCTCTATTGGCCGGCTGGGTTTATTCATTCAGAATGCAGGTTGGGTAGATCCTGGGTTCAAAGGTCATATAACACTTGAGCTTTTTAATGCAAATCAGGCTCCTATAAAATTAGCGGTTGGGAGAAGGGTCTGCCAGCTTGTGATAGCAGAGGTTGATCAAGAGGCAAAACCGTATATAGGAAAATACAAAGGGCAGCAGAAGGCAACGGCGAGCAGAGTCTACTTGGATAGCGAAATCCTCTCTTGATACGATGTTTTTATAAAATCAGAAAGAGGCAGGCGATCGTTTCACGGGTGCATCTTTATCTGGGAAGGGTATAATACATGGACACCCGCAGACATTAAAAGAATCCATTAGTTTAACTTTTTACCAATTGGAAGAAAGGAGATACCATGACTAAAGAAACGGGATGGAACTTTGACAATAGTTATGCTCGCCTGCCGAAAATGTTTTTTTCTAGCATTAATCCAACTCCTGTAAAATCACCGGAATTAATCATATTGAATAATCCATTGGCGGAATCGCTGGGGGTGGACCCGGAATGGCTAAAGGGTGAAGACCGCTCGGCAGTGTTTGCAGGGAATGAAATTTTGGAAGGGGCAGAGCCGCTGGCTCAAGCTTATGCGGGACATCAATTTGGGCATTTTACCATGTTGGGTGATGGCCGCGCGGTGCTGCTAGGAGAACAGATCACACGTGAAGGGGAAAGGTTCGATATTCAGTTAAAGGGTGCTGGGCGGACGCCATATTCCCGCGGCGGCGACGGAAGAGCAGCACTCGGGCCGATGCTTCGCGAATATATCATCAGTGAGGCTATGTACGCATTGGGGATTCCCACAACCCGAAGTTTGGCAGTTGTGACAACAGGGGAGCCGGTATTGCGGGAAACAAAGCTTGAAGGGGCTATTTTGACACGCGTGGCTGCCAGCCATCTGCGCGTCGGGACTTTTGAATATGCTGTTAGATGGGGCGGCGTTGAAAAGCTTCAAATATTGGCTGACTATGCCATCCAACGCCATTATCCAGAGATTAATGATGACGAAAACAAATACCTTTCTTTTCTTCAAGAAGTGATTAAACGTCAGGCCGCGCTTATCGCGAAATGGCAGCTTGTCGGTTTTATTCACGGAGTCATGAATACCGATAATATGGCTATCAGTGGAGAAACAATTGATTATGGTCCTTGCGCTTTCATGGATACTTACGATCCGGAAACAGTATTTAGCTCGATTGATCATCAAGGCCGTTATGCTTACGAAAATCAGCCTTTGATTGGCGGCTGGAATCTAGCGCGGTTTGCTGAAACTTTACTGCCGCTACTGCATGATGACAAGGAAGAAGCAGTCAAATTAGCACAGGAAAAGGTTTCTGGTTTTAATGAGATATTTCAATCCCACTGGCTTGCAGGAATGAGAATGAAGCTGGGGTTATTCAAGAAAAAGGAAAAAGACGAGGAACTGATCCATGGTCTACTCAGCCTGATGAAAAAGCATCGTGCTGACTATACGAATACTTTTAGGACTTTAACCCGTGATCAATTGGATGCAACAACTGATCTTTTTAAATCTGCGGATTTCATTCAATGGGAGCAGCGTTGGAAAGAAAGGTTGGCACAGCAAGAGGAATCGAAAGTTGCTTCATATGAATTGATGAGAAAAAGCAATCCCGCGTTCATCCCTCGAAACCATCGGGTGGAAGAGGCGCTGGAAGCGGCGGTCGAACAAGGAGATCTAAGTGTAACAGCTCGTCTGTTGGATGTGCTGTCCAGCCCTTATGAATATTCAGTGGAAAAGGCCGAATATACAAAAGTGCTGGAAACAAACATCCCCTACCAAACCTTCTGTGGAACATAAAGGGGGTCAGACCCCTTTCTTTCAGTGACGCGTTAATACACTGGGGGTCAGACCCCTTATTTTTTTCTCATAATGAAGCTCATATGCCTTCCAGCATTTTTGTCCTGGCGATAGGAAAAGCCTTCCGGACTCAAATAGGTGCAGGTACGGTCCACGGCAATCTGTTTTTCTGGTATTCCCGCTAGTTCACATTGCTTTTTCACCGTTAATTGATTATCAATATGGTATTTCCGAGTTTGCTCGTTATAGTGAATAAAGTCATCAGCATAGCCTAGATTCTTGAATTTTACATACACATCTTCATCGACTTCAAATTTCTCCTGACTTAATGCTGCCCCCATTTGGATATGAAAATCTTTCGGCTCACATTTTTCAACTTCTATTAAGTGCTGAAATAATTTTGAAGTGATCTCTTTGACGGTGCCTTGCCATCCTGAGTGGATGGCACCAATGAGTCCCTTCGCTTCATTATAAAAAATCACTGGCACGCAATCCGCTGTAAAACTGCACAATACCAAATTCGGTTCATATGTGTATAGGGCATCTGTATGAGCGATGGCTGTGTCCAACTGTCTAGCCCCGTGTCCTTTTTCAGCAAGCGTCACCTTGTAAAAATTTGAGGAATGAGTTTGATTGGCACAAACGAAATCATCCAATTCGCAATCTAGGAATTTAGCCAGCTTTTTTCGGTTTTCCAGTACATGAGCAGCGCTATTACATACGTGTAAAGCCATGTTATTTTCTTCAAATTCTCTAGGGTCCCTCATGGTCATTCCCATTAAAAACTTCTCAGTATCCATGTATAGTTTGGTTTTCATATCATCACCTGTTTTTAATATATGTGAATAATCAATTGTTGTATAGAGGGGTGCTATCATGATTGATGTTTTATTTTTTCCAAATGTGCTTATCAACATCATGAAATCCATGTAAAATATGGGTAACGCTACCAGACTTTTATATGATTGATAGAATTGTTTTTAACTTTATGATTGGAGACTGGACAAATGGTAAGGGAACAGACGAGTTATTCTCGCCTTGCACATATAACAAAAATCATCAATACCACATCAAATCTGCAAGAAGTGCTAGAGTATGTCATTAAGGCTATATCAGAAGAAATTGTTCAATGCAACGCAGTCGGGATATTTTTGCCTCACGAAGATGGAACCTTTAAGGGGTTTGCAGGAAAGCCTGAAACAATCAATGGCGTAACGATCGATACCCTGATTATTGATCCCAAAAAGGATTTGCTGGTTAAAGAGTTGATTGAATCGAAAAAAGCGATTTATATTCCTGATACATCAAAGGACGATAGGCCTAATCCAAAAGCGGTCAACGATTTTAAAATCAAATCTTTGCTCGCGCTGCCCATATCCTTTGAACAGGAGCTATTTGGCTTCATATTTTTATTTGATTATGGAGCTCCGATGAACTTAACTGGTTTGGCTATTAAAAGTGTCGAAGCCTATGTTAACATTGCTGCCATCGCCATTCAAAATGCAAAACATCTCAAGCAGAAGGAGGACCTGCTTGCCGAAAATCAGTTGATGTTGGGCATGCTAAGGGACTTAACAAAATGTTCTTCTATGGGGGAATGTCTAGATATCTGCTATTCATATTTGGAAAAAATTCTAGGCAGCCATACGATTATTAATGCATGCCTTTTTGATTCACAGGACAGAAAAATCAATCCTGTGATACCGAGCAACAAGGAGACCGAAATTAATTGCAATTGTATGAAACAAAGATTCGAAGGAATTATTCAAGATGTGATTCGTACGAATAAAACGATCTATATTCTAGATATTATCAAAGACGAAAGAATTCAGCCTGAAAGCTGTCAAGGCTTTTGTATCAAATCATTGCTGGTGATTCCCTTTGTTTCACTGGGGGAAGTGTTGGGAGCTATTGTTGTAGCTAATCGAGAGCACAAGCCTGAAAACATTGACCGATTTATCCAGTTAGCTCAATCTATTGTTGATGCAACCGCCCCGGTCTTCTCGAATCTGCGACATCTAGGACGGCTTGAAGAAATAGTTGAGGAAAGAACGAAAGAACTGGCTAAGGCCAATGAGAAAGTAGTCAGCGTAATCGAAGGAATTACGGGCGGTTTTTTTGCACTGGGACAGGATTGGAAAATTACTTACATCAACCAGCATCAATTTTTACCACGAAATAAAACGGCAAAGGATGTGCTTGGAAAAAACATATGGGAGGTCTTTCCGGAAATAGTCGGAACTGTAATGTATAGGGAGCTCCACCGGGCGATGTCCGAGCGGCTTGCTGTACAATTTGAGCTCTGCTCTGTTTTTGAAGACCGCTGGCACGAAATCGTTGCCTACCCTTATGAAGATGGAATCTGTTGCCTCTTTAAAAATATTACAGAAAAAAAGAAATTTGAGAGCGAATTCAAACGCTTATCGAGCTTGGATCTAATCGGACAAATGGCCGCAGGAATCAGTCATGAAATCAGAAATCCGATGGCAACTGTGCGAGGTTTCCTGCAATTGTTAAAGTTGGATAATGATCTTGGAAAGCAGGAACATTACTTTGACATTATGATCGAAGAGCTTGACCGTGCGAACTCAATCATTACGGAATTTCTGTCGATGGGAAATACCAAGACTTCCGATATGGAACTCCGTGATTTAAATGCCATCATTATTGACATGACTCCTCTAATGGAGGTTGATGCGGTTACTCAAAATAAAATGATTGAAGTGCAAACGGAAGATGTTCCGCAATTGCTTTTAAATCATAACGAGATACGACAATTAGTTATGAATATATACAGAAATGGACTCGAAGCGATGGAAGAGGGGGAAACTCTCTTGATCAGAACTTTCAAAGAAGACAATTCTGTTGTTCTTGCTGTTCGCGATCAAGGAAAGGGCATTAGTTCTGAGGTCATGGAAAAACTAGGAACCCCATTCTTCACGACTAAAGATAATGGGACTGGCTTGGGACTAGGTGTGTGCTACGCCATAGCTGCCCGTCATAGTGCAAAGATTGAGATTGAGACAGGTGAGAGTGGCACGACGTTTTTTGTTAAATTTAATTTCGAACAAGCCCTTAATGAAAGCGTTCATGTTTCGGAGGAAAATTAGGAATTTGAAAGGAAGGGAAAAAAATTGATTAACAGAGTTGGCCAAATTATGCTGTATGTGAATGATCAAGACGCGGCATTGCAGTTTTGGACGGAAGAAGTTGGTTTCATTGCAGTTTCTGAAGAAGACAATGGCCAAGGGATGAGGTGGATTGAAATAGCTCCTACAAAAGATGCAGAGACAAGTCTTGTTCTGCATAATAAGGAATTTATTGGAAAAATGCAGCCGGAGTTAAATCTCGGAACCCCTTCGTTAATGTTTTTATCTGAAAACCTTGAACAACTGTACAAGGATTTTGCGGATAAGAACATTACAGTTGGCGAAATGGCCGTAATGCCTTCTGGAAAAGTGTTTAATTTTGCTGATAACGAAGGAAATTACTTTGCAGTCATGGAAAAAAGTAAATAATATAGCGCTATTCCTAAGCATTTCCTGAAAGTAACAATTAGACTTCAGAGAAGTGCTTTTTAATTCTTTAGGAGGTTATTGGAAATTATAAGATTCTATTCCTGATTTATCAGATTGAGTTGCGTCCAGCTCTAGCGCCTATCGACCAGCAGATTTTGCTACCACCTCCTGCGATAAGTTAACCTTACGGGACGTGGCGACATTCGGCATCCAGGGCTTGTCACCCCTAAACGCTGTCTTCCCCATTTTCGGCTTAGCCTGTACGTCGATGAACAGGCGCTTGCGCTTTTGTTCATTACCTCATCAACAGAAATTATCTTTTTTACTTGTCGGGGCCAAAATAGATATTTACATTGTTCTTGGCATATAAATTGCATCATATTTCTTATGAGAAACAAAAAAAGGGAGGAATATGTGTGATTTACCTACAAAATTATATTAATGGAAAATGGATTGACGCTGAAAATAAGGAAAGTAGGGAGATTTTTAATCCAGCTACTGGTGAAGTGATCGCACATGCTGCAGATGGAAATGTTGAAGACGCTCAAGCGGCTATAGAAGCAGCTAGACAAGCTTTTGACAGCGGAATTTGGTCTAAGCTGGCTGCAACAGAGAGAGCTGCCTATCTTTATAAAATTGCTGATAAGCTTGAAGAAAGTGCTGAAGAGATTAGCCGTTTGGAAACATTGGATAATGGAAAACCACTTCGTGAAACCCAATTTGATGTTGCCGACGCGGTCGATTGTTTCCGCTATTATGCGGGAATGGTCAGCAAGCCGGATGGTGTCACGTATCAAGTGTCTGATCCCATGCAGGCCTTGGTTGTGCGAGAACCAGTCGGGGTTTGTGGGCTCATCGTTCCTTGGAATTACCCTCTTTTAATGGCTGTATGGAAAATAGCTCCTGCTTTGGCGGCAGGCAATACCATTGTTTTTAAGCCGTCAGAGGTTACTCCTGTAACCGCAAAATGGTTGTTTAAAATTATTGAACAGGTAGGAGTCCCTGCAGGGGTAGCAAACATGGTGATGGGACCTGGGAAAACAGTAGGAAACCAAATTGCTGAAAGTCATGACGTAGACAAGGTTTCCTTCACCGGAGGGACAGCTACTGGCAGGAGCATCATGAAAGCGGCTGCAGGAAATATCAAGAAGATTTCCTTGGAGCTTGGTGGCAAATCACCGAATATTATTTTTGCTGATGCTGATTTTGAAGCTGCTACTGACTATGCCTTGTTCGGAATCTATGCTGGTGCAGGTCAGGTTTGTTCAGCCGGATCAAGACTATTGGTCGAAGATAGTATTTATGACCGATTTGTTGAGGAGCTGGTGGAGCGAGCGAAGAAGATCAAGGTTGGCCCAGGCAATGATCCGGAGACGGAAATGGGGCCGCTCGTCAGCCGAGAGCATATGGAAAAAGTGCTTAGTTATATCGCAATTGGCAAGGAAGAAGGCGCTAAGCTGTTATGCGGCGGCCGCCAGCTCAAGGAAAACGGATTGGAAAAAGGGTGCTTTGTTGAGCCGACTATTTTTGGCAATACCAGACCAGATATGAAAATTGTCCGGGAAGAAATCTTCGGTCCTGTCCTTGTAATACAGAGGTTCAAGGGTGAAGCGGACGCTGTTCGCCTTGCTAATGATACGGACTATGGACTGGCCGCAGGTGTTTTTACAAATGACGGAGCAAAGGCCATGCGTGTGATTAAGAAAATCAGAGCCGGAATTACATGGATCAATTGTTATCATCCGACTTATAACGAAGCACCTTGGGGTGGATATAAGCAGAGCGGTATCGGCCGAGGGCTCGGTACTTACGGGTATGAGGAATTCACAGAAGTAAAACAGATTAATATTAATCTCGAAGTAGAGCCAACTGGATGGTTTTCCAATTAACGGATAAAAAGGGGACATATTTTGTCTCCTTTTTGCTTTCCAACCATTCAAATGATGATAACAGCTACAGTATAATAAGAATAAATAAAAAGGATGGTTCAAAGCAGAATGTCTCATTTACGATTGATACAAAGCACTGTTCAAGGAATTGCAGAAGCCATTACAGCGGCCATCGGTATCGAAGTCGAAATCATCGATGAGCAATTGAGAATTGTGGCAGGAACAGGTCGATACCGAGAAAAAGTAGGACAGATGGAGGAAGACGGAGATTTAGATTCTGGCTATATATACAGCCAAATCTTAAAAAAAGGAACCGAGTATATTGTGGAGGATGCACAAAGCAATCCATTTTACCATGCTGTTGAAAATGAACTGGCGGAAGTATGTTGCCCGATAAAAATAGACACGCAGATTATCGGGTTAATTGGCATGGTCGCTTTTACAAAGGAACAGCAGATGGTGATGCTGCATAATAAAAATAATCTACTTGTCTTTTTAAGAAGAATGGCCGATTTGCTTTCCAGTAAAATAGCAGAAACAAAAATATCCGATGAGCTTAAAATAATTGTTGAGACGAGCCGTGACGGGATTGTTGTAGTAAATAAGCGGGGAATGATCACCCTCTGCAATCATTCAGCGGAACAGCTCATTAATATGGAAAGAGACAATCTTATTGGCCAACATTTGGACACCATCTGGCCAGAATCCCCTGTTTTAGCCGCGTTGGAAACAGGAGAAGGATACGCTGACCAGGAGGAGTTTTATAAAGGGAAGTCGGGACGGGCCAAGGCCATGCATTTTTTTACAACTGTTAACCTTATTTTTAACAGGACAGAGGATAATGGCAGACAAGTAACTGGAGCTGTTGTGTACTTTCGCGACATCGCCGATGTTCGCAAAATGGTTTATGAAATAACCGAAAGCAATGAGCATTCTTCCTTCCAGGAAATCTTGGGAACAAGTGGTAAAGTCAAAGAGCTGAAGCGCCAAGCTGAAAAAATTGCCCCTAGTAATTCCACTGTACTGATTACAGGCGCAAGTGGAACAGGAAAAGGCCTTTTGGCGAAGGCTATTCATTATGCAAGCCCAAGAAAGAATAAATCAATGATCATGGTAAATTGTGCAGCCATCCCAGACACGTTGCTAGAAAGCGAGCTGTTTGGGTATGAGGGCGGTGCATTTACTGGCGCAAGCAAATCCGGGAAAGTCGGAAAGTTTGAGCTGGCTCACGATGGAACAATATTCTTGGACGAAATTGGGGACCTGTCCCTTCATTTGCAGGTCAAGCTGCTTCATGTGCTGCAACATCGGGAGATTGAAAGAGTGGGGGGAACAAGGGTAATCCCCATTGATGTACGAGTAATTGCAGCGACCAATAGAGATTTAGAGCAGATGATGCAAGACGGAGAGTTTCGGGAGGACCTTTATTTCCGTTTAAATGTCATTCCTATTAAGATCCCGTCTCTGTTTGAACGGAAGGAGGACATCCCGCTGTTACTTCACCATGCTCTCCAAAAATACAATGACTTGATTGGCAAGAAAATTAGAGGATTTGAGCAGGAAGCGATGGAACTGCTAGTTTCCTACCAGTGGCCGGGTAACATAAGAGAATTGGAAAATGCAGTGGAATATGCGGTGAATATTGAAACAGACCACTTAATCTCTAAACAAAGCTTGCCTGGAAGAATTTTGCGTTCCTACAGTGGAATGGGAAGCACTTCATTAAGAGAACAGCTTGATGTCTATGAGAAGCAGATCATAACGAAGCATTTACAGGAAAACGGTTATTCGGTCCAAGACAAGAGAAAGGTCGCGGCTATACTAGGTATCAGTGAATCTACTTTATATAGGAGAATAAGAGAATTGGGGATCGTTAAATAGTTGTCAAAAATAACAATTAATTTGTCAAAAATGACAAATTAAGCGTTTACGGGCGTAGCGCCCGTTTTTTTATTTTTTGTTTTAAGTAAAATGACATCCTCGTTTGTCAAAAATGACAAATTACTGATGGAATTCATGATGAGCCTTTGTGGCTAAAGCATGTTAAAAAAAGATAAATATATTTTCAAGCTATCTTTGATGAACGGTCCCTGGGGCTTAGGTGTTATCGGCGAAGCCATCAAACAGGATGATCAGTGTAAGGGAAGCGGCAGGATGGGGCAGCTCGCAATGCTCTATTAGACGGCTGTAAGTTCAGATTAAATTTCAAAAGTCAAACGTTGCTAAAAGTAATGAGCCTGTGCCGAAAGCAGTCGCCCCCGAAAATCTTCCTCCTAATGAGAAGGAGCCTATGCTCTTTTAGTTGGCATGCAAATTGCTTTATATATACTGACATCGAAAATTCAGGAGGATGAAATACATGGAGATCAACAAAGAGAAGCTAGCGCAGCTACTGGAAAAGGAATTGGAATTATTCGAGAAGAAGCATCCAAAATCCAAGGAATTATTTGAGCAGGCGAAATCCAATTATATTGATGGTGTACCAATGAATTGGATGGTAAAGTGGGCTGGAAGTTATCCAGTTTTTGTAAAAGAGGCATCTGGGGCTTACTTTACTGATGTGGATGGAAATAAATTCATCGACTTCTGTCTTGGAGATACTGGTTCCATGACTGGTCATGCACCAGAAGGGGCAGTACCAGCCATTACAGAGCGCATTCAAAACGGCGTTACGTTTATGCTTCCTACAGAGGATGCCATTTGGGTCGGGAAAGAGCTGAAGAAGCGTTTTGGTCTTCCTTATTGGCAGGTGGCGATTTCCGCTACGGATGCTAACCGCTTCTCACTTAGATTGGCTCGTCATATCACGAAGCGCAAGTATGTTTTAGTATTCAATTATTGCTATCACGGTACGGTTGATGAATCTTTCATTACTTTGGAAGATGGTAAGCTTTCCAGCCGAGCCGGTAATATCGGCCCACAGGTCGATCCGACAGAAACGACAAAAGTAGTGGAGTTTAATGACATTGAAGCTTTGGAAAAAGCGCTCGCACCGGGGGACGTAGCTTGTGTCTTGGCTGAGCCAGTCATGACTAATATTGGAATTATTCACCCTGAACCAGGCTTTTTAGAAGCCTTAAGAGAGATAACAAGACGCACTGGTACATTGCTTATTTACGATGAAACTCACACAATGAGTGCTGGACCTGGAGGCTATACGGGAGCACACGGTTTGGAGCCGGACATGCTGACAGTCGGAAAAGCGATTGGTTCAGGAATTCCGACAGCTGTTTATGGATTCAGCGAAGAGGTAGCACAGCGTATGAAAGGCTTGATCAGCTTGGAGGATTCCGATACAGGCGGTATTGGCGGCACACTTGCAGGAAACGCACTATCGATGGCCGCGATGAGAGCCACAATGGAAAATGTCCTTACGGACGAATTTTACGAGCGGAATATTTCACTAGCGGAGCAATTCTCTGCTGGAGTCGAATCAGTGATCAAGGAGAAAAACCTCCCTTGGATTGTCAAACGTCTTGGCTGTCGAACAGAGTACTGGTTCCGTGAGACTGCACCAAGAAATGGTGGAGAAGCTGCTGCGGCAGTGGATTTTGAACTTGACCGATATATGCATCTTTATGCATTGAACCGTGGAATTCTTATGACCCCATTTCATAATATGGCTCTTATTTCTTCTCAAACGAAGGAAACAGATGTTGATTATCATACGCAAATTTTCCGTGAAAGCGTAGAATCATTGCTTGAAAGCTCCGTCGTGCAGGCTTAGTTGCTTTCTGAATCTGCGTCTTGGCGTATCTGAGCCCAGATGTATCGAGCTTAAGCCCGATACATTTCCTCTGAGAGTCTGTGGCATCCGACGAAGGCTTTAACTTCATTCAGCCGGGGTTTGACCCCTACTGAATGGAATACCAATACGCATTTATCTCACCGCCGGAGACTTCTGCAGAATAAAGTTAAATAATGATGAAAAGAGGAGAGATATGAAAACAAAAGAACCAAGGAAGCCAACCTTGTTAGTTGCGCTGATCCCAATTGTGTTCATGATGTTAGCTCTGTTGGTTGGTATCTTTTTTCTTAAGCTGGACCCGCAAATTCCTCTCTTGGCCAGTGCGATTGTAGCTACGGTTCTAGGCTTAAGCTTGGGTCACTCTTGGAAAGATATTGAAAAGGGAATGCTGAAAACAGTCGTACTGCCTATTCAGGCGATTTTAATCTTGATGGTAATTGGGGCCTTGATTGGCTCCTGGACATCAGGAGGGGTCGTGGCTTCTATGATTTATTATGGTCTAAAATTATTGTCACCGACTTTTTTTCTAGTCGCCGCCTGCCTTATTTGTATGGTTGTTTCCGTTTCATCCGGAAATGCCTGGACATCTGCAGGGACAATTGGAATCGCTATCATGGGTATGGCGGAAGGATTTGGAATCAGTTCAGCAATGGCGGCGGGCGCTGTCATATCAGGATGTTACTTTGGAGATAAAATTTCTCCGATGTCTGAAATGACCAATTTGGCTGCAGGAATTACCGGATTGAACCTCTTTGAACATATCCGGCATTTGCTGTATACAACAGTTCCGGCCATTACGATTGCCCTTATTATCTATACTATTATGGGCTTTACCTTGACACCAAAAGGATCGCCGGACCAAGTAGCGATTTTGCAATCCCAGCTTGATGGCATATTCGTCATTTCGCCTTGGCTGCTTCTCGTGCCACTGATTGTCATAGTGCTGCTTACGCTAAGAATACCAGCTATCCCAGGTCTGGTAATTGGAAGTCTCATGGGAACGATATGCACGGTGTTCATACAAGGCTCATCATGGACTGACGCTTTGAATACATTGTATTATGGACATGCCGCAGAAACGGGTGTTGAAATTTTGGACAGCCTGCTGAACAATGGTGGCATTGAATCCATGTTTTGGACCATCTCCTTGATCATGATCGCTATGGCGTATGGGGGCATCCTTGAGGTGACCGGAACGCTAGAAACAATCGTTGAATCTTTAATAAAAATGGTCAAATCTACAGGTCATCTGATTGCAACCACAGTAGGTACTAGTGTGATGACAAACATACTGGCATGCGATGCGTATCTTGCGATGATTTTCCCTGCACGAATGTATGCATCGGAATATAAGAAGCGAGGGCTGCATATCAAAAACCTCTCTCGGACGATTGAAGATGGGGGGGCAGTTACATCACCGTTGGTTCCGTGGAATACGTGTGGTGCCTTTATGTTTGCAACATTGGGTGTGCACTCTTTTTCTTATGCACCTTTTGCCTTTTTCTGTTTTCTTAGCCCAATGATCGCTATTATCTATGGCTTTTTGAATCTGAAAATTGAATATCTTCCAAAGGATAAGGCGGAGGAAGTGGAAATGCCTTACGCAAAATGATTTTGGAAGGAGTTGCTTGGAGAGTGAGCTTCGCCGCTTTTTCCGGGCAGCTCCTTTTTCATAATCTAAAAGGTTATTTGTTAGAGCTATGATGAGTTATGCTGAAAGGTAACTAGCATTTCATGGATGCTGGTTTTGACGGAGAACTTCAGTAACAAGGAGCGGTGCAATTGAAAATCGTAGTGACATCAGATACACATATTCCCGGAAGGGCAAAAAGGCTGCCAGCACCTCTGTTGAAAGAGTGTGAAACTGCGGACTTGATTATCCATGCGGGTGATTGGGTTTCAATGGGAGTTTATAGAGAGTTGTCGAGTTATTCCAAGGTTGTCGGCGTGTATGGCAATATAGATAGCGATGAGGTTCGGGCACATTTTCATGCGAAGGAGCTTATTGAAGTGAACGGTTTTACCATTGGAATTGTCCATGGACATGGCGAAAAACAGACAACCGAAAAGCGCGCCTTAGAAGCTTTTGAAGAGGCGGACATCATTATTTTCGGACACTCCCATATCCCCATGGTTCGCTATTTTAAAAAAACTATGCTGATGAATCCCGGATCTCCTACTGATAAGCGGAGAATGCCTTATTATTCATATGGTCTTTTGCATATTGATGAGGGAATTCGGGCTGAGATTGTGTTGTTTGACTAAACGTTGAGAGAGACGCAAAAACATATGTCAGAGCGTCAAGTCCAAAGAGAAAATGTAGTGCTAGAGCAGGAGCCATCTTTTATAAATCGGCGGCTCCTGTCTATATGGAGGAAAAATAGGCTGAGATTTGCTAAAGGGTTTTATCTGGATTCATAAGGTTTACATAGCTTGCTCTTTTTAAAATAGCTTAAATTCCTATTTTCAAGATATTTCATGGACAAACTTTCTCGTGTCTTATATACAAGTGATAAGTCGATACTTTCAATAATAACCTTTTCTTGATTATCTATTTTATTTAAATAATCACCATAAGGTGAGATAATGGCACTTTCACCAAAATACACAGATTGATCTTCCAACCCGACCTTATTAACGACAGCTAAAAACACTTGATTCTCCAATGCTCGCGCTCTCATCATAATTTTATGATAGATTTGATAAGGGACAACATGTGCTGATAGGACAATAATCATTTCGGCACCATTAAGAGCATATATTCTAGACATTTCGGGGAAGCCAGCATCAAAAGTCATCATCAAAGAAATTTTTCCGTCCTCAATTGTAAACAAAGGGCCATCATTTCCCGCAGTGAAAATATCTTTTTCCCACTCAAATAAATGAACTTTTCGATAAACGCCTTGTACAGTTCCATCTTTTTGAATAAAGGCTGCCGAATTAAAATACTGGTTCTCTTGTTTTTCAGGAAAACCAATAACGATTCCTACTTCGTTTTCCTTCGCTGCTTCACATAATTGCTTCAGACTTGGTCCCTCCAGCGGTTCAGCTAAATCATAGACATTTTCCTTAAGGGCGTATCCAGTTAGAAACATTTCCGGGAAAACAATCAAATCGACGGCTTTTTCCTTACATTCTCTCATGGTTTTGATAGCCGTCCTAATATTATCCTGCTTGTTCATAAATGAACTTTTCAATTGTGCCAAGCCGATTGTTAACAATCAAAGTTCTCCTTTCTCCCGTAACTCCTTAACCTTTCTGGCAATTGTAGATTGGTTCACTTGGAGTACCTCCGCTACTTTATAAGTGTTTCGATATACGTTATATGCATTTGATATTAAAGCATTTTCAGCTCTTTTCTTTGCCTCTTTTAAGGACAAGAAAGGAGGCGAGTAAGATTTCTGGCTGAGTTTGTTATTTGACAAATTGGAAATGCTCTCAGGCAAATCGTTTAATGTAATGACTTCCTCTTCGGAAGTAATGAAGAGACGTTCGATCATATTTTCCAGCTCTCTTACGTTGCCGGGCCAATCATACTGATAAAACGCATTCATTACATCGGGAGTAAATACTTTTTGCATTTCATATTTATCTCCGAACGTATTTAAAAATTGAGTGATTAAGACCTGTAAATCTTCTTTTCTTTCTGATAATGGAGGTATCTGAATGGGTACGACATTTAAACGATAGTATAAATCCTCTCGAAATAACTTCTTTTCAACCATTCCCTCAAGATCTTGGTTAGTTGCTGCTATGATTCGGACATCTACTGGAATTGATTCAACTGAACCAATGGGTCTTATACTGTTTTCCTGGATTACCTCAAGTAGTTTTGATTGAAGATGAAAAGGGACTTCTCCTATTTCATCCAGGAAAATCGTTCCGCCCGAAACCGATTGAAAGATTCCAGGCTTTCCATCTTTATGGCTCCCTGTAAAACTTCCTGCTGTATACCCAAATAATTCAGCCTCAATCAATGTTTCGGGAATCGCACTGCAATTTACTATTGCCAATTGTTTATTTGACCGCTGGCTGTATTGATGGATCAGTTTGGCGATATGACTTTTTCCAACACCTGTTTTTCCAAGAATGAGAACTGTTGAATCTACTAAAGACACCTTTCGGACAAGCTCCATGACAGCTTTCATTTTTTCAGACTGAAAAGAAAGCTGTTTGTTATTCCCCTTTCTTAAGCGCTCAGTCGATATGTTAGAGGAATGTATAGCTGAAATGCCCAAAAGTTTAAGGTTCTCTTTCTTGATAAGAAGGAAGGGGATTTCTTGTATTCTAATAACTTGAGCTGTACTTTCTTTTAAATGTAAAAAATGTTGAGCTACTTCTTTAAAAAACTCTCCTTTTCTTAGAGTTTGCGATATATATGAATCAATTTTATCTTTGTTCTCTTCTTCAAATTGAACAATTGACCAGGAAGCCCTCTCATGAAAAATCACAATGTTCCTCCTCTCTTCAAATGCAAAAAAACATTTTAATGTTATATTGCATTTGAAATTTAGCGGTTTTTGCTGAAAAAACATTTTGAAAATGCATATTTTCATTATTGTAATTTCAAAAGGTTAATAAATCAATACTTTTTAAATTGGCATACTCTTTGCAATATATAAATAGAGCAAAATGAATGAGGAGGAATCAAATTTATGAGAACAGCATTGATTTGGGATGAGAGGTATAAAGAACATGATATTGGCAAACAGAAATACATTTCTATCGATGAATTCGAGATGGATTCTGGCCTAGCTTTTGAAAACCCTTACAGGCTAAGTCTTGCTCATGAACTTTTGGAAAAAACAGGGCTGTTAAAGGAAATGGTTTCTTACGGACCTGATTTCGCCACCGCTGAAGATCTTTTAAAGGTCCATACAACTGAAATGGTTGAAAAAGTTAAAAAGGCCAGCAAAAACAAGATCAATACAGAGGTGGGAGAAGCTGCTGTATCCTCGCCGGGCTCCTACGAAATTGCGCTATTATCAGCAGGAGGAGCGAAAAAAGCAATCGATGTGGTATTTGAGGAACAAGATATTAAACAATCTTACGCATTGATTAGGCCTCCAGGACACCATGCGACAAGGACTAGCCCGATGGGGTTCTGCTTATTTAATAATGTTGCTATAGCAGTCGAGTATGCAAAAGAAAAATTTGGATTGGAGAGGATTTTAGTCCTTGATTGGGATGTACATCACGGGAATGGGACACAGGATATATTTTATCAAGATTCCAGTGTTTTCTTTATCTCTATCCACCAAGATAAAAACTACCCCTTGGAAGGAGGAGAAATAACCGAAACAGGTGAGCTCTCAGGTAAGGGATTCAATATGAATATCCCTCTTATTCCCGGCTGTGGGGATCAAGAATATATGGAGGTTATTGACCAAGTTGTTACACCTGCAGTTCATACGTTTAAACCACAGTTGATCATAGTATCCGCCGGGCAAGATGCTAATATATATGATCCATTATCCAGAATGATGGTTACCAGGGAAGGATTTAAAAAGATGACGGAAAAGATAAAGGAACTGGCCGCAATTCATTGTGACAGTAGATTGGTCGTTGTACAGGAGGGTGGATATAGTTTGCCTTATTTTCCAATTGCTACACTTGGAGTCGTTGAAGGATTATTAGAAAAAAGTCTTTCATGGCAGGCCGAGATAGAGAAACTTCTTCCGTATTCCGATTTTAATCCAGTCATTGACCCTATATTAAATGAAATTAGAAAGATGTTCCCTACAATATTTAAGGAGTTGAAAGTTTAGTGAGGAGAGGAACAGTCACACTTATTTTTTTCTGTTCTATATGGGCCGTATTAAGTACTATCGTTTTTCCGCCATTTTTTAGATTCTTTAACAGAATCGATCCATGGGTGATAGGTCTTCCTTTCGTTCAATTTTGGATTTTGCTCGTTGTTCTAGCAGTTTGTATCCTACTTACTATTTGGTACAAAGTCGAAGAGAAGAGAGGAGAACTTGAATGAATGCATTAATCGCAATTGGAGTGATTATCGGGTTCTTCATTATTAATGCAGTTATCATCAAGCTTGCTCATAGAAAACAAGACTCTCTTGAAGAATTCGCTGTTGGTGGCAGGTCGTTTCCTTGGTATTTGAGTATGTTCGGGTTTATTGGAGCATGGTATGTTGGGGCCATGTATACTGGATGGTTTGCTGACTCAGCCAATCTAGGTTTATTCGCACAATATTTGGCACTTTACTCCTTGGGTTCAATGGTTATGATGTATACAATTGTTCGTCCAGTTTGGATTTGGGGAAAAGAGTACCAACTTGAAACAAATGCGGACCTTGCAGAGCTGAGATATGGAAGTAAAAAATTCGGTACTTTTATTGCCATTACAACATTTTTATTTTGGAGCCCATGGTTGATCGTTGAAATCAAGACCATTGGTTATCTCATCTCTGCCGCCACATATGGAACGGTTTCATTTAATCTGGGACTCGTGTTAGTGAGCTTGTTTGTTATTGTGTATTGTTGGCTTGGTGGAGCACGGGCAAGTGCTGTCGGGGCCCTTGTTCAAGGAGTATTCTTTACAATTGTAGGAACAGCCCTCGTTTTATATTTAATGTTTCAGGCATATGGCGGTATTACACCAATGTTTAAGCAAATAGCCGAAGTTGCTCCAGAGTTATTGGTTATTTCAGATAGTGTCGGTTATGGAACATGGAGTTCGGCAATTATCATTGGAGCGTTAGGTGGTATGATGATGCCAGGTGTATTCATTCGCATGTATATGACAAAGAACGTAACGGAGTCTAAAAAAGCAGTATTAATCGTTCCTTTCATCGGAGCAGTATTTACCATTTTCTTATTATGGCTCGGTCTTGGTTCAGGGTTGCTGACCGGTTTTCCGGAAGATGCACAAAGCGGAGCATTCTGGATTGCAGATCAGTTTGGAGGGCCTGTAGCATTAGGGCTTATGGGAGTATTCGCATTGGCCGCTAGTATGTCAACGATAAGTGCAGCAACCCTTACAGCGGCAGTAATGATAGGGAAAAATATACTTGCTCCTTTGAAGCTTTCCAGGGAACAAACATTAAGAGTTTCAAAAATGGCCACATTATTTGTAGGGTTAATTGCTATAGGGATAGCCACACTAGAAATAGGCCGCTTGGTTTCTATTATTCTTTATGTTTATGATTGTATTGTTCAAGTTGCGGTACCAATGGTTCTCGGTCTTTTTTGGAAACGAGGAAATGTATATGGCGCATTCATTGGAACGGTTGTAGGTATGTTAGTTGTTTTAACTGCCGGCATATTCCCTTGGCTAACTAATTGGGCTGGCAGCTGGTCTGCCGGAAGTGTCGGATTATTATACAATCTAATCTTATATGTTGTCGTTTCTTTATTAACGAAAAAGCAAGAACATGTAGAAGGCTTATTTGACACCTTAGCAACCTATTCTGGACAAGAAGTTGAGACGGAGGAAAAATCAAGCCTCAAAGCGCTATAGGCTTAACATACGGTAGAAAATACTTTGGCTATAGTTATAATTGTTTGAGAAACAGCGAGTATGGACTAGCCTGATGGTGTCAATTCTCTTAAAGGAAGTTTCTTAACAGCTTGAATGAATAAAGCCTTGGGTTCTTTAGCAAAGAAACTAGAATTGAATGCCTCTGAGGATAAGAAAACTAAAAACTGACCTCAAGATAATGAAATCTGTCGCCTCATTTTCGTAAAGAATTGGGCAAAGTATTAGCCGTTGAGCATCCCTTCGTTTGATCTTAGTATTATGACCTGATCAAGAAGGGATGTTTTGTGATTTACGTTTCCCATAGGTAAACACTATTTTATCAACGAAAAAGAGAGGAATTAACTTTTATTCTCGTATAACCAATGAAGCGCCCGAATAAAGTATTTAGAGAAAAAAAGATCATCATGAGTCCCCTCAGGGTTTAGCTCAAATAATAATTTTGATTCTAAATAGCCTTCCTCGATAAATTCACGATGTGCCTTTTTTGTATAGTCCACCATATGAGCTTGAATTGTATCTTTATAGATTCCCTCTAATTCCCCAACGTATAAATACAGTTGATGATTTTCCCGATTAACAGTTGGTTTGATATAAGTGTGTTCTTGACGATTGACTTGTTTTCCTTGAATAAATTGCAATACATCTTTATACCAAAAAGAGGCGGATAATGAAATATACTGATGAAACACTTCCGGATAATAATAAGAAGCGAAAATAGAAACCAGTCCGCCAAATGAGCATCCAGATATTGCCGTATGCGAAGGTGCTGGATTTGTAGCATAATGAGCATCTATATAAGGTTTTATTTTCGTAACAACTGTCTGCAAGTAGGCTTTGGCTTGCCCGCCGAACATAGGGGTGTGCGGTGCAAGAGATGGCGCTGCCCAAGGAGTATAGTCATTGTGCCGATCATTGGGTTCAATTCCGATAATAATAAGCGGTTCAATTTGGCCCGAAATGATTAAATGATCAATATAATCCACACATTGAATGGCAGTGTCTCCTCCATCATGCATATAAATAGTCCGGTATTGCTTGGTGCTGTCATATCCGGAAGGTAATATCACACGAATTTCGTAATGGGCGATCTTCTCAGAATGAAATAGAATCATGTACATTCCTCACAATCAGTGTTTATTCGTTTTCCCAATTTCGGTAAGGATAATATAAAATTGTGAACATAGTTGAAAATGATTCTCAGTATCAATATAATCATAATATACGGTTCTTTATTTTGGAAGAGCAATCACTATTTTAAAACCTACTAGCATTTGGCAAGGGATATAACAGGTTTGCTCTATATTCGGTTTAAGTGTAGTCATGCACAATTAATTTTTTATATCCAACTGTTTTAAGATTTTTATGGTTTGCAGAAAAACTGTAGAAATTAATATTAGGAGCTTAGGCTTCGGAGTATTCTTGAATTCAATTTATGAAAAGAGGTTTATAAAATGGATGAGCAAATGTATGATGTAACGATTATTGGAGGGGGACCAGCAGGACTTTTTTCTGCTTTCTATAGTGGCTTGAGGGAAATGAAAACTAAAATTATCGAATTTCAACCATATTTGGGCGGCAAGGTACACGTTTATCCCGAGAAAATGATCTGGGATGTAGGAGGGCTTACGCCCATCTCAGGCGAGCAGTTAATTCATCAAACGATTCAACAGGGTCTAACATTTGATCCAGAAGTTGTTCTGGGTGAAAAAGTAGTGTCTATTGATAAAGATAATAGTGGTCATTTTGTTATTCAAACTGCCTCAAATCAGAAGCACTATTCCAAGACAGTTATCGTAGCAGTGGGCGGCGGGATATTAAATCCGATAAAATTAGAAATCGAGGGTGCAGAACGTTTTGAAGTGAGCAATTTGCACTACACTGTAAAATCACTGGAACGTTTTAAAAACAAGACAGTATTAATTTCGGGTGGCGGGAACGCTGCTATTGACTGGGCAAATGAATTAGAGCCAATTGCCAAGAAGATCTTTTTGACGTACAGGAAGGATCAATTAAAAGGACATGAAGCTGAAGTCACTCGATTATTCAATAGTTCAGTTGAATGTTTATTAAATACAACGATTGAAAAGCTAATCGCGGGGACGAACCATGAAAGTATTGAGAAAGTGGTATTGGTAAATTCCGAAGAGGGAAACAGAATTGAGCTTGATGTTGATGAAGTGATCATCAATCATGGTTTTGAACGAGATAATGAATTAATGTCCAATAACGGTCTCAATATTAAATTGAAGGACGATTACTTCATCTCGGGTACTCCAATGAGTGAAACGGCTGTCCCAGGGCTTTTTGCTGCAGGAGATATTTTATATCATGAAGGAAAGCTTCATTTAATTGCAGGAGCATTTCAGGACGCAGCAAACGCAGTGAATAAAGCAAAGCAATTTATTATGCCGGATTCAGATGAGACCGGTAGAGTATCCTCACATAATGAGCTGTTTAGGGAGAAAAATCGAGAGCTAGTGAAGCAAGCTATGCGATGAAAAACTGAACGACTGATGAACAAAAGCGAATCAAGGAGCTTTCAATTTGGTAACGGGATGCAGTCCTAGGCAAATTGAAGCTCTTTTCTTTTATAATAAGAACTATGTACAGTTTCTTCATTTGGTAGTAACATCAAGGAAAGGCGGTCAACTTCTCATTTAAACAGGCTTTTGTGAATAACATAAAAGAAAATCTATTCCGAATAAAAAGGAAAAAGGTGATGTTGATGAATGTGGTCAAGAGCTTGAGGGAAAAGCTGATGGGTCTAATAGAGGCCGTCAACCGTTATCCATTGACGATGGTTTTTCTACTGGCAGCAGCTACAGTAAATATGAATATGATTAACAATGAGGTTGAAAATTATTCGAAATATCTGTTCACTTTCGTGATTGGTGCACTGTTGAGTGTGGTGGCCCAACAAATATTTGAACGCTTTTTTACGAGAATAAGTGAACGACTCCTACTTATGGGGGCATCAGTAATTTTAACAGCTGGATACTTCTTTGCCATTCGGTCTGCATCCACTTTCAACATGGAAATGGGAACAAAAACGAGTGTTGTCATATTTGCACTGATGATGGTATTTATATTGGTTCCTTCTATCAAGAGTGTGGTTACGTTTAATCAAAGTTTTATGTCCGTGTTTAAGGCGTTTTTTATTACGGTTCTTTTTACAGCTGTGATTTCAATCGGCCTTAGTTCCATTTTACTAGCTGTGGACCAACTTTTATTCTCACTGGATTATAAAGCTTACGAGCATGTTCTGAATATTGTTTTCTCTTTGTTTGCTCCTATTTTCTTTCTGTCTTTTACCCCTCCTTATCCTGGTAAAAAGGATGCCAACAGGATAAAAGGAGACCAGGTCCCTCAAATGGATCAGGTGGCAAAAGCAGTCGATACGCCGAAATTGTTGGGGATTTTGATTTCATATATTATCATTCCGTTGACCGCCATATATACAGTGATTCTTCTTGCGTATGTCCTTCTGAATATCAGTGGTGATTTCTGGACGAACAATCTACTAGAACCGATGCTTGTTTCATATGCCGTCACGGTTATTTTGGTGTATATCCTGGCAAGTAACTTGGAGAATCAATTTGCAGCTCTATTTAGAAAAATTTTCCCGAAAGTGTTAATTCCGATAGTATTGTTCCAGACGATTGCTTCCATTTTGAGAATTGGAGAAATGGGTATCACATATGGACGATACTATGTCATCTTGTTCGGCGTTTTCGCTGTTATCGCGGGGGTGCTTTTTAGCTTTTTTCCTATCCGGAAAAACGGGGTAATAGCGGCTGTTTTAATTGTTTTCTCCGCGATTTCCATTGTCCCGCCTATAGATGCTTTTACAATAAGCCGTGAAAATCAAATGAATCTGTTGAAAAGTACACTGTCAGAAAACGGAATGCTTGAAAACGGGGAGATTATTCCAAATGCGGACATTTCCACTAAAGATAAGAAAACTATTACAAGAACGGTTAGTTATTTGGACAGCATGGATTATATAGATGACATTGACTGGTTGCCGGATAAGGTTTTTCACTATGAGAATTTTAAAAATACCTTTGGGTTTAAGGAAACGTATGATGAAACGAATGAAGAAAAGAATGATAACCAATACGCAAACTTAGATTGGGAGCGAAGTCCGGCTTTGAATATCGAGAATTACGACCGAATGGTCAATCTCTATATTGACGGCTACCAAAAGTCAAAAGATGCTGGAGATGTCATTCCGTTAAAATTAGATAATAAAAATTACAAGCTTAAGAACCTGGTTGATGAAGAAAGTATTTTCCTGATTCTGGTGGATGAAAGTAATCAGGAGCTTATGCGATTTGACGCGAAAAAGGCTTTTGAACGCATAATTAATAATCAGAAAGAGTTGAAAGGGGAGAGTTTATCCGTAAAGGAAGCTACTGTGACTGAAGAGAATGATGCGGTTAGGATGAGCATTGTTGCTAATCATGTTGGTTACTACAATTCTCGGTATGATGCTGATTTATATGTATTCATTCAGATAAAATAGGAAGTTCAAGAAGCGTCTCCTGTTGCTGTGTTGCTGAGTAATTGGGAGGCGCTTTTAGCCAGCTTTTTTGGAACACGATTCCTTTACGGATAGAGAGTCACAGATCTCCTTGTCAATAGGTAAAAACTGTGACAGTATATGGATGTTAGGAACATGGTACTATATAAATGAAAATGGGGGAAATATAATGTCTAATTTGCCAAACTGCCCAAAATGTCAATCGGAATATACATACGAGGATAGAGATGTTCTGGTGTGCCCGGAATGCGGAAATGAGTGGAAGGCAGGAGTGGAAGACGAAAGCGGTAATGACCCACAAGTGGTGAAAGATGCTCATGGAAACGTGCTTCAGGACGGTGATACTGTTACTGTTATCAAGGATCTAAAAGTGAAGGGAAGTTCCTCGGTTGTAAAAATAGGGACAAAGGTAAAGAACATCCGTCTCGTTGAAGGAGATCACGATATCGACTGTAAAATTGACGGATTTGGAGCTATGCAACTCAAATCTGAGTTTGTTAAAAAGGCATAACGATAGTTAGGTCCCTTCCTCGGGTCAAATAACTTGTGTAATTAAAGTTGATACTTCAAAATAAGTATATTACTTTTTGTAACCTTTACTTGGAGGAATGCCCAATGGAAATAGGTATTACAACGTTTGTAGAAACCACTCCTGATCCGAAAACTGGAAAAGTAATCAGCCACGCAGAGAGATTGCGTGAAGTGGTTGAAGAGATTGTTTTGGCTGACGAGGTGGGATTGGACGTGTTCGGTGTAGGGGAGCATCATCGGGAAGATTTTGCAGCGTCGTCACCAGCCATTTTGCTGGCCGCTGCTGCTCCTCAGACGAAAAGGATCCGGCTGACTAGTGCAGTTACCGTGCTTTCTTCCGATGATCCTGTTCGTGTATTCCAAGACTTTTCTATGCTTGATGGGATTTCAAATGGGCGCGCGGAGATCATGGCTGGACGCGGTTCATTCATTGAGTCTTTTCCTTTATTTGGTTATGATTTAAAAGATTACGATGAGCTGTATGAGGAGAAACTTGAGCTGTTGTTGAAGATACGTGAATCCGAAAAGGTGACATGGAGAGGCGGACACCGTCCGGCTATTGACAATCTTGGAGTATATCCGCGGCCAGTGCAAGATCCTTTACCTATATGGATTGGAAGTGGAGGAAATACTCAATCCGTCATCAGGGCCGGCATTTTGGGATTGCCGCTTGTTCTTGCCATTATCGGAGGCAGGCCGGTACAGTTTGCTCCTTTAGTGGAAATTTATAAAAGGGCAGCGGCCCAGTCAGGGCACGATATTACAAAGCTTCCGGTTGCTTCGCATTCACACGGATTTGTAGCTGATACAACAGAAGAGGCCGCGGAGAAATTCTTCCCATCTACCCAACAGGTAATGAATGTACTTGGACGAGAAAGAGGATGGGGCCATTATAGCCGGGAAAGCTTTGATGCAGCGAGAAGCCCGGAGGGAGCATTGTATGTAGGCGATCCGGAAACTGTTGCCCAAAAAATTATCCATCTTCGTAAAGAAGTTGGAATTACCCGCTTCATGATGCATGTTCCACTGGGTACAATGCCTCATGATCAAGTGATGAGGTCAATTGAACTTCTTGGAACAGAAGTGGCGCCGCTTGTGCGCGAGGAAGTAAAGAAGTGGGAAATGGAGGAGTAGTAACAAGGCAGTTCCTTTTTTAAGGAGCTGTCTTTTTTCGTCTATAAAAAATGAATAATAGAACTATTTGACTATTGGAAAATAATTTAATATATTGTACCACTAGCGTTGCATAAACGATGTTTTAATATTCTGTAAGTATACCTTCCTGAAAAACGCTAAAAAAAGCAAAGCCTT